>JAJCYG010000098.1 GCA_029263055.1 Actinomycetes bacterium | reverse complement strand
GAGCAGTGCCAGATGCAACACGTTTACATGGAATTATGCTGCTCGCCCGGATCTGCATCCAGCAACGCGTCTTTTAGACTGCTGCGACCATCATCTGCTGGTACTCCGGCCTGCTAGGCGATTGTCTCGCGGAGGAGGGCTGCACTGCAATCTGTATTTGCTTGCTGATATTACAGCCCCGGTCCTATCGCAGCCACATCCCTACTTTTGATATCAGGTCATCCAGGTCAATCGGTTTCACCAGATAGTCGACAGCACCGAGTTCCAGGCCCTTGGCCTTGTCTTTTTCATCAAACAGGGCTGTCAGGAACAGGAACGGCGGCCTATTGAACTCCGAAGGCATTTCCTTCAGTTCCGCCAGCAGTTCCCGACCGTTTTTGCATGGCATGTTGATGTCGCTGACCACAAGATCGGGCTCGTGGGTCACGATCATTTTCAGCCCTTCGCACCCGTCCTTGGCCATCAACACCTTATGACCCGCATCGGTCAGCTCTTCGGCAATGTCGTTGCGCAGATCAGGCTCGTCTTCGATGTACAGAATTGTTCCCATAAAAGTTCTCCGTTCAGTCTGGCAGCCAACTACGCTGCGCTGGTGATTATCTGTCCCTGTTTCGGCTCCTGTTCGAATTCCGGTACCGGCGGTCCCGCAATCGGTAACCGGACAGTGAAAGTGCTCCCTTCGCCCTTCTTGCTTTCGACGCTTATCGAACCGCCGTGGAGTTCCACAAGGGTCTTCACCAGGGCAAGACCAATGCCGGTACCGGGAATGCCCATCGATGTCTGGGCGCGGAAGAATCGTTCAAATAACCGGGGTAAGTCTTGCTCATCGAGACCAATGCCACGATCCGCGATGGAGACGAGCGCATCTTTCCCCTCGCGCCAGCCCCTCACCGTTATGTCCGGGCCATCCGGTGAGTATTTCACGGAATTTGACAGGAGGTTCGTGAACACCTGATCCAGCAATGCGCCATCCCCGGCAATGCCATCAGGAAGATCTTTCAGATCGCAGACGATCCTTTGCTCTTCGTTGAGTTCGAGCTGGCGGACACAGATGTCCAGGACAATGCCGCGCAAGTCACACTCCGCGACTTGAATTTCCAGTTTTCCGGCATCCATCCGGGCAGCAGATAATGTACTTTCCATCAGGGCGGTCATGGTTTTGACGGCCGACCGTATCTTCTTGCCCCTGGCCTCCAGATCGTTCGGTGCTATGTGGCCCTTATGGCGGAGCATGCGCTGCACAGATGTGTCGATGATCGCCAGGGGTGTGCGGAATTCGTGGCTTGCCGTGGAAATAAACTGGCGCTGCTGCTCGTTCAACATTTTCTCTTTGACGAGGGAGTGTTCCAGCTCTTCCGCCTTGGTTTTGAGTTCCGCCGTCGCCAGATCGACCTCCTTCTGGAGCAGATCGCGGTGTTCGATGAGCCGGGTTTCCGCCTTCAGCTCCTCGCTTATGTCTTTGGCTACGCCAATGAATCCCGCCTGCTCGCCCAGTCCAACCACACCAAGAGCAAGCTCCATGGGAAATTCGGTGCCATCCTTGTGGCGTCCCGTAAGCCGTCGCGGTCCGACGTCGATGAATTTACTCACCCCCGTATCCACGTATGAGCGGATGTAGCGGTCATGGCTATTTCTGTCCTGTTCCGGCATCAGGAGCGATACATTCCGGCCGATGGCCTCGGCTGCCGTGTGACCGAAAGTCAATTCGGCGGCCGGGTTGAAGGTCCTGATGATACCGGCACCGTCAGTCGTTATAACGGCACGGGGGACGTTGCGCAGGATCTGGTCCAGCTCTTCCTTTTGCCGCTGGACGATAAGCTGCGCCTTTGTGATGTCCGTTACGTCTTCATGGGTGTCCAGCCAACCACCATCGGACATCGGCTGGTGGGTAATCTGGATGGAACGCCCATCGCTCAGGTGCTGTATCTTGCTGGAACGATTTCTGTTGGTGACCCATGCAATGCGTTCATTGATATACTCCTCCGGGTCTGCCTCCCCGAAGATGCCCTTTGCGATCCGGTCGTCCAGGATCTGGCGGAGCGTTGTGCCGGGTCGCGTGATCTCGGATGATAAGCCGTAAATTGACGCATAGCGCTCGTTGAAGACTACCAGGTGTTGATCGCCATCGAACATGCACAGGCCCTGGGACATGTTGGCCAGTGCCGCATCGAAGCACTCGTTTTTCTCCTTCAAACGCTCATTAAGCAGCTGGATCTCACTGGTGCGCTCTTCAACACGTTCCTCCAGATTGACATGGGATGCATGCAAAGCGCTTTGCGCGGCATTCAAAATCTTGTTCTGTTTAATGAGATTTCTGAACACGAAGAAAAACAGCACAGGGAACAGAATGAGTGTCAAAAGAGAAGCGTCAATGACACTCACGACTATCGGGCTATGGAGTTCGGAATGCTGCAAAACGAACATGATGATCAGTTCGGCAGCAAATATCGAAACAGACAGTAGCGCCAGCAAGCGGAGCCCTTCTGCCTGATGAGAGTGTGTCTTCTGTTCGGCCATCGCTTTAATTCACGCCTGAAAATGCCAGGCGCAATCGTGATGGTCCGGCGAAATTGAGAGCGCCGTATTACCGGCGGGACTGGAATTTGAGAGCGACATCATCCTTGAGCCTCTGTCGGCAGCGCCCATTTGACGCACTTCACCGCCGTATCACACGACTGAACCTCATCTGCCACGCTATCCTTCAAGAATTTTTCCACAGAAACCACTTTACCGTTGCAAAAGGCCAATGATGCCCGTGACGGTTAGGCTGCGGAATACAATCCTTGTCTAAACTCACGGTTGTAGTCCTGCAATGTTACAATCTTAATTGCCCAACAATTCCTTAATGGCACCTGCATTATTAGTTTCGGAACGAAACAAATATCCTAAAAACTTGATTTAATTGCTTAATAATAGTCTGACGCCGAACGTCTGTTTGGTTTCGAACCAAAACTATAAAATCCATAAAATCAAAGTCCTGCATCTTCTATTCTGCATCCCGTTCGATATGCTTTTACTCATGGCGAACAAAAATGAGAAAAACGCCACATTTGTAGCAGAGATAATCGCGTATCTGGCGCGGCTAGGTTACGTTGATCGCTATTCACGTGGTCTGACGAGTGCACAGTGGATCGCGCTCAGATATTTCTCAAAGGCAAACCTGATCTCGCGTACGCTTTCGGCGTTCGCCGACTATCACGTCACGACGCGCGGCACCGCTTCTCAGACTGTTAATGGTCTTGTCAAAAAGGGTTTTTTGGAGCGCACGCCCTCGCCATTTGACGGCCGGAGCAGTCAGATTGACCTCACCACCAAAGGGCATGCCATGAGCAAGAAGGATCCGT
>JAJCYG010000097.1 GCA_029263055.1 Actinomycetes bacterium | reverse complement strand
CGTTCAAAGTTAATCCCCATTGGATATTCCCGAATTGGCTCGTCTCAATTGGGCGCGCACGATGCTGCATAAAGAACCCGCCTGTTTTTAGATCGCCGTTAATCCAGTTGCGCTGGTCTGCAAGTTGGGATTCAAGGTTGTTTTCACGCAAAATGTTATTACCGTTAGCGATCAGTTTGAAATCGGATATCGCGTTACTCATGATTCCGTTATTCATCCAGTTAACATACGCGCCGATAACATTACGAACGTTTGGATAACTAACCAAATGTTGTTGACCGTTTGCCAAGTTGTCGGTTACTTTCTGATTACCATTTAATTCATAAACGGTTATCAGGTCAACTAAAGGTAACGGGGTACGATCACCAATAACCTGTGGCATTAAATAATCCTGATACACGTCGGTCGATATGCTATTAACCACGCATGTCGATGTACCAGCCCCGTTATAAACTGCGTCATCAGAACCGTTAGCTAAGAAATCATCGTTCCATGAAATATTAAGGAACATTTCCCCTAGCGCGGTTTGCGCCAAAATAGCGCCGCGCAAATCAGATTCCGCGTCAAATGCTAAAGGTACTTCGATGTAAAATTTAATATCGGCCGTTCCAACCGCCGTCGGTGTGACCGGTGTAGTAGTAACGGCGCTTAAACCTTGGTTGTTAATAAACGCTGGCGCGCGCTTACGAACTGAGTTAATTTGCCATAATTGAAAACCCGTCAAATTGACACGATCAGTACCCTCGAAATCTGTTAAGCGAATCTGCTTGATAGCGTTCCAAGGAGCTTTTGGTGACAAGGTTGCTGTCGCCGTTCCAATAGTAACATTGGCAGTTACCAGCAAACGCAACTTGGTAACAACGCCAACGTTAAATAACTTCACGCGGGTTGTAGCGCCTTCGGGTGATGATGATTCAGTGAATGTACCAATTTTCTTAGAACCTCTAATGGCCGAAGCCAGAAGCATTTGACGCATTTGCAAATTCGCTTGTAGATCATTAGTTCCAGCCATTTTTAGCCCCTTAATTTATCAGAAATCATATCAACAATCATTGCGAAAAGTAGCGCGGTCACGCCGATTATCACAATGTTACTCGGCTTCAACAAAGCAGTATTAATCATATTAGCTCACCGCGGCTTGAACAGTGGGCTTTAGAAACGAGTTATAAGCCCACGCAAACACCATAGCGATTAGTCCGATGGTGATAAAGTTGGTTACATTAAGATCTATCATAATTATATCCACCTATTAGTAGTTAACAAAACCGGGCTTTTATCTATAGGCACCGGGGAAAAATAAAACGGTTCTTCTTGTGAAGCATCATAATACCACCAGTGATAGGGGGTGACAACCTTATTATCACTAAATGTAGGGATAAATTCCGCAATGGTTTTTAAATCTCTGTTGTCACTCAATCTAAACACATAAAACTTTTGCGCTTCAGAAAAACAAAATCGTGAAATCCACGCCGGTCTTTGTGTAGATAATAACGTCGTCATCCCTTTTGATCTACCACGAGTTAACAAAGCGATTAGCCCAGCGCCACATCTACCGTTTACATGCCATTGATACGCCTCATCAATATAAATGACACAAGCCTTGTTTCGATTATAGATACTCATTAAAATAGCATCCATTTCTAAAGGCTCGCTCATTTCATCAGGCGTGGGGCGTACAATGGAATAAGTAGGCTGTTGTTTAGCATCCAATGACTTAACAAACGCCGACCCGTTGTTGTATATGGTTAATGTTTCATCGCCTTGGGCTATCGCGTTAAAAGCTGGTTCCCCTTTGGTATCCAAAATATAAACGGGAGCTAGCTCAATTTGTTGCATTAGCCACACAGCCGCGCGAGTTTTACCGCTTCCCGTTTGACCAACAATAACGGCACGCTCCCCTTTGTTTGGAATTATGTCCATTATAAAGCTACCAATACCTTCATAGCGGCTTTAACATATTCCAAAGCTTTGGCCGCTCTTTGGGCTTTGCGATAATCAGAATTGATATCGTTAATATCATTCATTATTAACGCCGCTCGGCTTCTAGCGTCAAGCAAGATGATTCTATCTTGCAAGCTGTACTTTTCATAATCACGCGCCACCAACTTGTCAACGATGTGATAGTTAATAACAACGGCTGCAAACTCGCTGTTGAATTTTAACATGTCAGCATCGCTCATCATTTGGCTAGCGACAGGATTAACCCACTTTTTATAAAACGAGTTCAACTTGTCAAAAGCTAAATCGACAGCTTCAATCTCGATAGCAGTCATCACGTCATTTTTTACAACACCGCGAACGTCATTGACAATCGCGGCTGTAAAAGTTTTGTCCGCGTGCTCAACCGTTTTTAAAGACGACGAGCAAGCGGACATAATTAATGACGCGATGATTGCAAGAGCTAAAGCGTTTGATACCATTTTAGCTAAATGCATATCACCCCCTTATACAAATTTAAGATGCGGCGCGCCACCGTTTGTAGGCGGTGGCTGTGTGGGCATTTGATGGGGGTTAACCTGCTGCATTTGCTTAGCCCTCATCATCTTTTTAGCATCGCGGTAAAGCAAAATCTTAGGTGTGTAAATAACACCCATGATAGAAACTAAGTTAACCCAAGCCACGGCTTTTGGATTAGGCTTAATTTTATGCTGAGCCATAACAGCCGTGACCGCTTCGGTCATCGCTTCGGCTTGGTCATCGGTGATCTCGCATAATTCGCCGGTTCCCGTTAAAATACCGGCTATCTTGTGAACGCCGACAATCTGGCTACTAAGATTTTTTAAACTGGCTTTGTTTAAATCCAGCTTCGTCGACTTGCTTTTCGTTTGCTTTGCGCCGACGGTTTTTCTTGTTCCTCCGCTGGTTGTTTCGGCGGTTGCTTTGTTTCCTCGGTTGGTTGCTCCTCCACCGATGGTTCCGGGGTCGTGGGGGTTGTCGGTTGTGCCTGTTGTTGGGTTGGTTGTGATAGGCTTGCCATTTTTTCCGCTAACGTTCCCATCGAGTTGGTCAGTGTTTGCACCGCTACCATTTGGTTGCTTTGGTCCGTTTGTAATTCCTTCAACGTTGCCGCCAATTGATTTTGCCATGTCTCTACTCCTTCCTTGGTTGTGTTGATATCTTCCTTAATGGTTGCCACTTCTTCTGCTACTACTTCTTGCACTTCGGTTACTCGCTCGTTAGCGATGTTGGCGGCATCTTCAGCTATTGCCGCCGTTGTCGCAACTTCGTCAAGCGGGTTTTCTATAACAGGTTGCTGCTCGTTTTCTTCATTCGCCATTTTGTTCACCTATTAATAATTGCTCATCTTGATCGGGTTCAACATAATCAATATCTAAATGTGATATGATTGCGTCAAGTTTGCTTTCGATACGATTTAGCTTTATCGGTAGCTGAGATACTTCTTTACCGACGACCGCTATTTCTTCAATATCTTCTTCACACAGTCCCGCGCTTTGTATTAACAGCTTCAACATTCCTCCGCTCATCTTGTATTGCCTCCTTTTTACTGCGTTCAACTTCTAAACTTTTAAGCAGCTTAACATCTTCATTTAATTTTATCAACTTTGATTCGGGGGTTGTATTATATTGTCTTCTCATTCGTATCATAAGTAAGGCTCCGTTGATGGTGTAAAGTCTGCGTCATAAAGTCCCACGCCTTTAAGATATGTGAACTCGTCGACCTTGCCTGAGTATTCCGAATAAAAAACATCGGCGCTATATCCTAGCCCTAGCGTTGATGTTGTCAAGTTTGACACCGTTGTTGATATTTTTTGTGCACCGTCCACAAATAAATAATAAGTTCCACTGACTTTGCATAGTAATATATGCGCGTATGTGCCGGTCGGTATCGCGATGGCTGCTGATAATTGAACGCCCCCTCTCACCAGATAAATGTTAGTGTTGCTTACAAGCACTCCCAAACCGGCCAACCCT
>JAJCYG010000096.1 GCA_029263055.1 Actinomycetes bacterium | reverse complement strand
TGGTGCCATGTCATGGAACATGAATCGTTTTCAAATGCTCAAGTGGCTGAGTTAATGAACCAAGAGTTTATTAACATTAAAGTCGATCGAGAAGAGCGACCCGATGTGGATCAAATTTATATGCAAGCTGTGATGTCCATGACAGGTCAAGGGGGTTGGCCCATGTCTGTTTTTTTAACCCCGGATCGTAAACCTTTTTATGGGGGCACCTATTACCCACCCGAAGCTGCTTATGGCCGGCCGAGTTTCACACAAATCTTAAATCACATTATCAAGATTTGGAAAGATCGGCCTCAAGATGCACTTAAAGCAGCGGAACAATTAACCAATGCAGTGGAACAAAGCCAGCTTGTGGTTGAAAAGGGAGAACTCAATAAAACCGTTTTAGATGAAGCATTTAAAAACTATCAAAATGCCTTTGATTCAAGCCGAGGAGGTTTTGAAACAGCGCCTAAATTTCCACGCGCTCACTCCATGTCGTTTTTACTCCGTTATTACAAACGAACAAACAATGAAGAAGCCTTAACCATGGTAACTAGAACTTTAGATGAAATGGCCAAAGGAGGAATCTACGACCACTTAGGTGGTGGGTTTCATCGCTACTCCACAGATCAAAACTGGCATGTCCCCCACTTTGAAAAAATGCTCTATGACCAAGCCATTAATGGCAAAGCTTATTTAGAGGCCTATCAAATCACCAAAGACCCCAACTATGCCCGCGTTGTGAATGAAATTTTAACTTATGTCATACGAGATATGACGGCCCCTGAAGGGGGTTTTTATTCAGCTGAAGATGCGGACAGCGCCCTTACCCATGAGGAACTCAACAATAAAGTCGAAGGAACTTTTTTTGTTTTTGAATTAAAAGAATTAGAAGAGGTACTCGGTAAAAAAGATGCGGCTGTTGCGGAATATGCTTTTGGGATTGAAGCAAATGGAAATGCAGGAACAGGGGCACATGGTGAACTGCGCAACAAGAACGTCCTTTATTTAGCTCATTCTAAAAAAGAGATTGCCAAAAAATTTAAACAAAAAGAGCAAGAGACCGAACAGCTTTTACTAGAAATCAAACAAAAGTTGTTTACGCATCGAGAAAAACGCCCGCGCCCTTACCTTGATGATAAAGTAATGACTGACTGGAATGGGCTCATGATTTCAACATTTGCTTTTGCCGGGCAAGTGTTAGACCGACCCAAGTACATTGAACACGCTCAAAAAGCAGCTGATTTTATCTTAGATAAAATGCGCACTAAAGAAGGAAGACTCCTTCACCGCTCTCGAGAAGGAAACGCCGGAATCAATGGTTTCTTAGAGGACTATGCTTTTTTTATTCATGGCCTCTTAGACCTTTACCAAGTTTGTTTTGATCTTAAGTACTTAGAAGCAGCCAACGAACTCACCAAACAAATGGTTGACCTTTTCTTAGATGAAGAAAATGGCGGTTTCTTTTTAACATCAGATGATGCTGAAGTTTTAATCACACGCACAAAAGAAATTTATGATGGCGCCATTCCTTCAGGAAATTCACTTGCGCTTTTAGACCTGCTTCGTATCGGTCGCTTAACTGTAAACCGAGAATACGAACAAAAAGCAGAAGCAACTTTTGAAACGTTTGCGACCAAAATAAAAACTTTTCCAAGTGGCTATCCTCAACTTTTAATTGCCTATGATTTTGCGATCGGCCCGACTCAAGAAATTATTTTAGCGCAAGGATCAGATTCCAAACAGACCACAGAAATGGTTGAGCTTATTTATTCAGACTTTTTACCGAATAAAGTTCTCGCCTTACGCCCAACTGATTCTAAGGAAGAAAAAGCATTCGTAGCCTTAATCCCTTTTGCTAAAGACCAAACAGCAGAAAATAATCAAACAACCGCCTATGTTTGTCAAAATTATGTCTGCAATCTCCCTACCACAGACTTAAACAGACTCAAACAACTGCTAAACAACTAATTTGTTTTTCATTCTGATCAATATGACCCCTTCTCTAAGGATGAGGTGTTATTGTTAAAATCGTAATTTGTTTTCTTTTAGGCCCGTAATACCAAAAGACCCGATAGGCTGCAGCTGTTTTTTGTTCCGCATAAGCTTCAAAAACCTTTTCATTTTTTGGGCCTTCGAGACTGGTAAATTCATGGGTTTGAAGACTGGGATGCCGGGGATTTTTAGCCAAAAGCTTAAGAGTCTTTTCAACAGCTTTATATCGCTTTTGATAAGTTTTATTATTTTTTAGATGAACCAATTGACGTTCGGCTTCTTGGGTTTGGAATATCTCAAACAAAGCGGAAATCCTTTAACTAAAGATCTTTAAGGTTTAGTTTTGAGACCTTGCCAGCTGCAGCCTCTTCTAAGCCTTTCTTCACAGAGGTAGAAGCTTTTTTGTTTTTGTAGAGCCAAGCTTCTGATGCAGGAACTTCAACAAGAGGGCGGATCAAGATTTCGCCTGATCTGTTTTTAAAGAGTTGAACTCGTTTAAAACCTTTTAATTCATCTCCAAGACTAACTCTCTGTCTTTCATCCACACTTTTGGTTGAAACTTCAGCAAAATCATCAGAAATGTGAATATTGCTTTTTAACATCATCTATCCTCCTTTAAGCAATATAACACTTTTCCCATATTTGTCAAGTAGGTAAATCCCTATATGGGAAAATAAAACTCAAGCGACATTTGTTGACAGCGGCTATTTTGATTTGATATATTCGCAACCTTAACTGCTTCAAGACGAAAGGAAAATTTATGTTTAAAAAGTATTGGGTCTTTTCTCTCCTTTTAATCCTCACTCTTTTAGGAAAAAGTTTTGCTGCAGAAAAACCTTTGCGTATTAATGGTTCCACCACAGTCAACCCTGTTGTTACTGAAGCTGCGGAAATATTGTCACAAAGATGGCAGCGCCCCATTTATGTCGACACCCAAGGAGGCTCTTCTGGAGGCATATCTTCTATTGGCGATCACTTAATAGACATTGGCATGATCTCTAAACCATTATCTGAAAAAGATCGCAAGCGCTATCCTAAAATTGATTTTGTTGTCACTCAAATTGGGACAGATGCATTAGCTTTAGTGGTGAATAAAGATGTTGTTGAAGGAGGCGTTAAAGCTTTAAGCAAAGAAGAAGTAAAAGCAATCTATGAAAAAAAGATTACGAATTGGAAAGAGGTCGGAGGTAAAGACCAAGCCATCTTTTTTTACAACAAAGAACCAGGACGCGGAACATGGGAAGTCTTTGCTAAATGGGTTTACACTAAAATCAAATTGGTTCCGCCTGTGAGCCATGCAGAAGTAGGTGGCAATGAAGAAGCCCGAACCAAGGTAGGGACAACACCTGGTTCGATCACACAACTTTCAGCAAGCTGGGCTCAAGAAGGGGGCAGCATTGTGGCATTAGGGATCAAGCTCGACGATGGCTCTGTTATTTACCCTACCAAAAAAAATATTAAAGAGAGACTTTATCCCCTAGTTCGTCCTTTAAATTTAATCACAAATAAAACGCCTGAAGGAATCAATAAAGATTTTATTAATTATGTTCTGAGTGACGAAGGACAACAGCTTGTGAAAAAGCATGGATACATGTCTTTAAACGAATTTTAATTCTATGATTCGAAAAGCCTCTTTTTTCTTTTCATTTTTATGCCTTATTTTCTTTTCAGCTATTGTAATCTTTCTTTTTACTGAAAGCTTGCCGATTTGGAAATCAGAAGGGGCCTCTTTCTTTTCAAGAAAATTATGGTATTACCGTAACGAATCCTTTGGACTTTTAGCGATGGTCTTTGGCACAGTCTGGGTTTCGATTTTAGCTCTTGGCATTGCGGCTCCCATTGGACTAGGAACTGCCATCTACATCTCAGAATACTCAGGAGGCAAAGCTCGCCTCTTTCTGAAAGTACTTGTTGAACTTTTAGCTGGAGTCCCTTCAGTGGTGTATGGCCTACTAGGTGTTTTAGTTCTCCGGGGCTGGATCAGGCAAACTTTTTCCTTGCAAAGCGGAGACACTCTTTTAACAGCGGGTATTTTACTTGCCATCATGATTTTACCCACCCTGGTCAGCTTAAGTGAAGATGCGCTTCAAGGAGTTCCTCGACGTTACAGAGAAGCCTCTCGGGCTATGGGGCTAACCAAAGTGCAGGCCATTATCTACACGCTTTTGCCCTCAGCTAAAACAGGTCTGATCAGCAGTGGTTTACTTGCTTTAGGAAGAGCTTTAGGCGAAACCATTGCTGTGTTCTTGGTGATTGGCCGCGCAGATAACCGATTACCTAAAACCCTCTTTTCTCTCAAACCACTTGTTGAGGCAGGACAAACATTAACCAGCAAATTGGGCGGGTCTGAAGTGAACTTAGCTTATGGCGACCCTCTCCACTGGGGCGCTATTTGTGGTGCAGCCCTTGTTTTACTCTCCATGGCTTTAGTTGCTTATATTATCGGAGAGTTATTAATTTTCCAAGCCCCTGAAAGGTAGAGCCATTTTAATGCTAGATAAATTATTAAATAGATTGCTACCCATTGTTTGTTTTGTCTGCACCTTGCTGACCTTTCTTCTGTTGGTTGGAGTGATCAGCTATGTTTTTTCACGCGGATTCAGTGCCCTCAGCTGGGAATTTCTCTCCACTCCCACAAAAGAGGCAGGAAGCGCAGGAGGCATTTTGTATCAGATTTTAGGAACATTAATTCTTGGTTTTGGAACAACTATTTTCGTCTCTCCTCTTGCATATGGTTACGCCCTTATACATTCCTTTTTTCTCAAAAGCGGAAAACGAAAACGATTAATGTCTGTTTTTATTTATTCATTAAATGGATTCCCTTCGATTATTTTTGGCATCTTTGGTTTTTTTCTTTTTGTAAAGTTTTTAGGATGGGGGAAATCATGGTTAGCAGGGGGCATTCTTTTAGCACTTGTGAGTTTGCCTACTGTAACAGTTGCAATCATTGAACGGATCAAAGAGATCCCCTCTCTTCACAAAGAAGCTGCTTATGCTATGGGCTTTAATGGTGAAAAAGTAGCCTGGTCTGTTATTATTCCACAAAGTTTGGGAGGCTATTTCACAGGGCTCTTTTTGGGGCTCGCTCGAGCCATTGGAGAAACCGCCCCAATTCTTTTTACAGCCACTGTCTTTGCTGGAGCTACACTTCCAACAGGAGTATCACAGAGCCCTGTTTTGTCACTCCCCTATCATCTTTTTGTGCTAGCTCAAGACTCTTATAACCCTCAAGCCCTCACCAATGGGTGGGGAGCTGCCTTAGTCTTAATTGGGATTGTTTTTACCTTAAGTTTTTTAGCACTTCCAGCTAGAATGATTGTTCACCAAAAGGCAAAAAACGATGAATAATAACGTATTAATTTCACTTAGAAATGTCTCAGTCTTTGCAAAGAAAAAGCAACTGCTCAGTCCTGTTAGCTTTGATGTGGTTCCTAATACCATTCACTCATTAATGGGCCCCTCTGGCGTAGGGAAAAGCACGCTCTTAAAATGTATTAATCGATTAACAGACCTTCAACCCGAACTCCGAGTTGAAGGTGAAATTTGGTACCGCAATAAAAATATTCTTTCGCCTCGAACCAATGTTGAAAACATCCGTAAAAAAATTGGCATGGTCTTTCAAGCCCCTGTTATTTTTCCAGGTTCGATTGAAAAAAATGTTTTATTTGGCATTAAACGGATGGCCCCTGAAAAGAAAAAAGATTTCCCTGAAATTTTAGAAATGTCTCTTAGAGAAGCTGCGCTTTGGGATGAAGTGAAAGATCGTTTGAAAGATCGTGCTCATCTTTTATCTGTGGGACAAAAACAACGCTTGTCAATTGCTCGCGTGTTGGCACTCAGGCCTGAAATCATTTTATTAGACGAACCAACTTCAGCACTCGATCCTCGTTCCACAGAATTGATCGAAAACCTATTTGTTTCTCTAAAAAAAGCACATACTTTAATTTTAGTGACACACGATAAAAGCCAAACAGAAGGCATTTGCGATTCGTGCATCGAGTTTACATGGGAGAATGGTGTGGGTAAAATGAACGAAATCCAAGCAGCTTGTGGCACGAGCTGTGAAGAACCAACACTCACTCTGGCTCCAAAGCTAGAAACAATCTGATTTAATTTTTTAATTTGTACTGCTACTTGGATGTTGTTTTATGATTTTTAACACTCTTTTGTTTAGACGAGCTTGCAGCACACTCCTCTTAGTCACCCTTCTATCAACACCCTGGAGTCAAACCAGAAGCACTCAAACATCAACCCTTGCACCCACATCAAAAAAGAACAGTTTCTCTCGGTGGATTTACATAGGCGAAACTCTTCGAGAAAAAGATGACAGCCAATTTGAAGTCTTTCCAAGAAAAGACTTAAGCAGAAGCAAAGCCTATAGCGCCATTGCAAAAATGAGCCGCTATCCAGACTTAATAAAATTAAATAATGATGAATTAAAATACTTTTTTCGCCTTATATCAAAACTTAAAAAGTTATTAGCAGCAAATAGCGTCTACTTTTTTAGAGGAGGAACTCTCTCTTGGGAAGACTATCTCATTGGCAATGCTGAACAGAATCGGGTTGCGTTAGAAAAAAGTTTTTTCGAAACAAAAAACCCTTTAGCTCGTTTTTTACATCCCGCACTCTTAGTTTTAGCAGCTCGAGCCTATTATTGGTCTCTATCAGTAGAGGAGAGAGAGAAAAAATGGACGCTCCTACTACCCACTCTTTTGAACAAACTGTTTGGTTCTCTCGAAGAATTCGACAGTTTGGTCTGGGACTGGCAAGTTAAAGAAATGATTCGATTTTCTATTAATAAAAGTAAGGCAGAAACCAAGAAAAAAAGAAGCTCTAGAAAGCTAGCTGTTATCAAAAAAGGAGGGGCTAAGCCAAACCCCCTCTCAGTTCGACTGCCGGAACAGTTTCCTCAAGAAACATTTCATCATCAGCTTGCAATGACAATCAAAACCTCTGCTATCAAAGGGCTCAAAGGTATGGGACAAATGATTGCAGGTCACTTTAACCAAGGAAAACAAGTTGTTCTTTTAGGACTCAACCATCAAAAACCAAATGAGATTTTAACGTTAAACAAGATGGCAAGTCTCATGTGGCATACCTTAGAAGAATGCCAACACCCTCTTTATATTGTTATTCAAATAGCCAAACACAAACGAGCAAAAATCAAAGGGCTTCTAGAAAAGATTCAACGAACAGGATCCTTAAGCTCTGAGGAAGAAGCAAAACTGATTAAAGCATTACAAAGCCGAGAAAAAGCAGAGCGTATCACCACTTTGTTTAAACTTGTTTATGCAGCAAACAAAGCATTAAGCAATGAAAACAAAACCAACGTCATTGTCATTGAAGATTTCGACCAAAATAGCCCAACAAATGAAGACCTTTTTCGCTCTTTAGTCATGCAAACAATAAAGAAAAATCCTCAAGCAAAAATACTTTTTTTAACACCTCTCTGTAAAGCATCGAGGAGTGGCGGCATCAGACAATATTTAAGCCACCTTCTCTCTCCAGACAAAGTCACTTCCATTTTTGTCAGCAAGGTAGAGGAATTAGATGGAAGCTGGGTAGGTGATTCAATTAGCTCTGACTTAAAATCACTGGGTGATTTCGCACTCCCCAATCTTTCTGAAGTCAGCAGTATTCAACGCTTTATTATTAATGCAAAGCATTGGGTCTCATACCGTCAATTTGATTCAATGATCTTGTTTAAAAACCCTAATTTTGATGACGATGGGGGTGGCGGTAGAGGCGGCAAACCAGCCCCTCCTTCAGATGAACCTGATCATGACCTTGAAGAACCCGAAGATGGAATAGGAGAACTTGCTACTGTTGGACATTCCTATTTCCATGATTCTAACGACGACTTTGACGCGAGCTTATAAAAGTAAACGCCGGTACCCGGTACCGGCGTTTACTTTTATAAGTTTTTAACGTCGTTTACAGTCCAGTTGTAAGGGATGTATTTGATCTTTTTGATTTGGTTGCGTGGGATTGGTTGATCACGGTATTTGTTCACAAAAGCAATGACCTTGTCATCTTTTTTGCCTGCCACATCTTTCATCGCATTAATAAAGTCAACTTGGTACCACTTTAAAATCATGGAAAGGTAAAGAACACCTTTTTTAGCGTCAAATCGAACGTGCTGCTCACTGTTTAAAAAGTTTTTAGAAAATCGGTCTAGCTGTTCATCTAATTGATCGGCACGCAATGGCTCACGATACAACTTAGGACAACTATAAGAGGCACAATTTAAGAAAAAGTGGATGCGGGCATCATTAAATTCTGCACGTATCACATCATTTTCAAGAGACCTTAAAGAATACTCTTCCTCACCCACTTCAAATTTAGAAAAAACAAAAAAACGTAACTTTTTGTCTGATGTTTTTTTAAGACCCGGAAAGTTCAATACATTTTTCATGGCTAATCCATTATAGACTTGAAGCCAAAAAACTAACTGTTCATTACGTGTTTCAAATAATTCAGGACGGGTCTTGGGACTCACTATCCGCGCATCACTTAAAAAAGCATCCAAGTCTTCAGGATAAGCACTCAGCTGATCATACTTAACAAACCCTTTATCCTCTGTCACATATTTTTTTAGCACTTGGTGCCAAGGCGTGTAATCAAAAATAGGCTCTGCTGCAAAAACAGAACTCGAAAAAAGAACCAAACTAAAAACTAAAGATAAAAATGCCTTAACCATGAAAAGCCCCTTTCTTAAAAGACACAATAGTATACCAAAAAAGAAGGGTTTTTAAAGCGAGGATTCTACAGCGGCAGAGCGATTAAATAAAGAAACAGACTCTGGCAATGGCACTAAAAAGTTTCTTTTGCCATCTTTAACCCAAAACAACTGTCCTCTATTTGTTTTAAGCTGTAAGGCAAAATCAATTTCTCGTGAATTTGTTTCTGGCAAGGTATAAACGATTCGAATTCGATAACCACTATGAGGGGTTCGTCCTAAAACCTGAATCGATTTAGGCATTAAGTCTGAATCAGCATCAGACCATGTCATCCCTTCATCATCTAACAATCCATATCTTACGGGTACATCTAAACCATGGTGAGCCACAATATCTTCAGACTCCCAATCACCAGAGTAAAGTGTCAAGTCGACTGTTAATTGATTTTGATTTACGGTGACACTTGGTTCTTCAACTTTATACACAAAATCTTTAGAACGTTGTTCCAGATAGTTTTGATTCATTAACGCTCCTGTTTCGCGATTATAAACAGGAACCAAGGGAATAAAACCTTTTTCCATTAAAGGGAAGATCTCTTCATACTCTTCAATCGAAAGAGCAATGGCCACAAAAGCTTCTGGAGAAATTCTATTTGTTTGAACTTCGTTAACCACAATATGCTCAGGATTAATCACATTTCCTATTGAAACCAATCTTGTTGCCAAGGCTTCCTTAGCTAAATCATCTGAAAGCTTTCCCCTCGGAACCCTGGTGTAGACTCGATTAGCACGCGCACTCTGTTGACTGATATAAACAACAGGGCTTCGTTCTTCAAAGAAACCTTTTCTTGCCCATAGACTGACCTGAGAATCATGAAGATTATCGCCCACAGCTCGGCCCGTCACAGTATTAGGAAGCAACCCTTTTTGAAAGAGATCAATCACATTTTCGAGCGAAGTTCGGTGCGAAAAGTGAACCCGATCAAAATCAAAAGAAGATGCAGGTGGGCCATCTAAATATTTTGGATTGAGATACTCTCCACCGTATTGAATCACTTCAACGTCTTTGTCTTTAAAGGTTGCCTTAGAAGCAAGTGTTAGTTTTAATTCTGTAGAGCCTCCCTCAATATTGCTTCCTTGATAAGAACGAATTGTAAAAAATTCTGGGTTAGGATTATAATATTCAACTTTTTTTTCTTTTAACTTAAGTAAAACAATATTGCCTTTTTGATCCCGCGCATAAACACCCTTAAATTGAAATGCTTTAAAGTAGGTCAACTCAAGAATAATTCCAGGTGCAAGAAGTTCATATTCAAAACCATTCAACATTATCTTTTTTCCATAAGGAAATGAAGGTAACTCTAAATTATCTTTAAGATGTTGCTGATACAATTCCAATGTTCTTTCAACATACTCTTGGGATGAAGGAGCCCGAAAAATTTCTCTAAAAAGTTCAAGCCGTTGATATTGATCTGATTTAATTTTTGGTAATTGATCAACGGTCAATAAAACCGTTTTTAATTGAGAAAAAGAGGTGATCGGATCTGAAGCTAAACCTGACTGGGGAGCTAAAAAAAAGATCGGTTGCGGCAATGAACCGTTGCCAGAACAAAGAAAAATCACTCCAAGAAAAGCGATTGTTTTCCTTAGCATTTCAAATCCCCTTATAGAATAAACATACCACATAAACTACTGATGTTCAAGGGGATGGGATTTAGATGGCTGCTTCTAAAGCATCAGATGTTGGAGCAATGGTTGCTTCAAGGAGTTGTACGGGAAGGGCTTGGGTCGCTACCATAGCCGCACCTTCTGCACTTCCGAAGACTGAGTCTGCTTGGCCATAAACAATAAAGTCATTGCTATTGGCTTGAGCAGGAAAACGGTCTTGGTACTTGGCTTTAAATTTTTCGCGAATTAATTTTAACAAAACAGCTTCATTATCTTCATAGACTAAGTTACCTGTTAAGATCACTTGATTTGCTTTTGTGATATGTAAGAATCGCTCAATCGCATCGGCATACATGTCTGCCAATCCATTTAAAACTTGATAACTGATAACCGTATTTTTACGTGAAAATCTATCTACAGAAATGGGACTTAAAGCAGCCACTTCGCCTGAAGCATCATCTTCATCAAGAGGTGTCTGTAATGCAGCAAAATGTTGCAATTGTTCTTGAATACGAGCTGCGCCTTTAAAAATATTTTTTAGACTAAATTCACCATTGGTCCAATCCATGTTAAAGATAGAACCACGTTCACGAATACCACGAACTGAAATATGCTGTTCCAAACAACCGGCAACCCCACAACCATCACAACGCACATTTGGATTGGAGATACGTAACGCTAAGTGACCCCCTTCATTTGGACGCCCATCTAACGCTCCATTTTTAATTTTGGCATACCCGACTCCATCACTAATTTTTAAAACCACGCGGGTCACATCTTCAGAAGCATCAGCATCGACACTCATTGTTCCGTTACGTGCTTTGATCTCGGCCAAACCATGCGCATCAGCACTATTGACAAAGGCAACACGGGCAATGCCAAATTCAGAAGGAATCAGTTCTTTTAATGCATTAATAGCAGCATATTCTCTTTCAAACTTTGTGGCAAAACCATCTCGACTAATCGGCCCTGTTTTTTCGGCCCAAGCCTCTTCAAAATTGACCCAACGAATTGTTTTTCCTTTGTGAACAGGACCGGGGAAAGCAAAACCAATTGATTCAATCTCATCTCTAGAAATATTATGATCTGCTGCAAGCTCATTTAGAAAAAGGCCGAGAACATTAAAAATTTGTCTCTGTAAATCGATTCCACCTCGTTTATTTGCTGAAATATGGTTCACACTATTCCCTTTTTTATGAACCACTTCACCCTTTTTCATAGCCACTAAATTAATTCCTGAAGCACTAACATGAAATCCAATAGAGACCTTCTCTGTTTCCATTTTTACAGGTTGCAGAACCTCTCCACCTAAAAAATGAGTGGGCTCAATGGCCCCTGCTATCACATCAATTTTTTCGCCAAAATTTCCTAGATCAGAAAATGTAGGTTCATACTCTTCTAATTCTTTTTGTAAGTCTTGTGTGATTTTTTCTTGCAACCAAGTTGCTGGAATAGAAATACCCACCTTTTGGGCTCCTTCAGTAATCGCACGGTTATAAATATTTGCAGCTAAATAACGAGCCACTAAATAGTGGTTTTCTCGTTTAAACAAAATCCCTGGAATCACAAGGTCTTCATTATAAATACCGCTAGGACCTTGATTATACGACACAGTCACAACCACTTTGTCATTTGGAAAACGTTTGAAAAGACGCTGAAACACAAAGTCCCAATAATCAAAACCTGCTGGCTGATCTAATGAACGGACTAAACGATGGTCTGGAAACACTTCTTCAGGGATCCGCTTGGCTAATTCACTCATTCTTATTAATGGATTAATATCACCATGGGCTCCTGTATTGGAAATGATCACTGTTGAAGGGGTCATGTCTTCACCTTGAAGTCGGTTTAAGAAACCTAGAATATGGCCTAATGAATGGCCCCCTTCTTCATCAGAGCCGCGTCCAATATGAATAATCCCTGTACGCTGCGCTCCCCCTCGGTGCATTTTCAAGAATCGAGTTGGGCTCACGCCAAAAAAGAGTGATTTAGCTCCTGCAAGCGGAGCAAAACGTTCAATTTCAGAACTATTTCCATGAATCCAATAGTGATTTAAAATAGTCCCTTCTTCAGCTAACACAGTATTCAAAACACCATTACGCGAACTTTCAACATACTCTTGATAAGCTCTTAACCGATCACTGTCACTCGCTCCTTTTAAAGCAGTTTGATCAATGTAGTGAGTGGGTCTTAAATGAGACGAATCTGATGAAATATAAATTTGATTGTTTCCAACAGTTGGAACTTCTCCACGTAATTTTGCTTCTTCAATGTAAGCAATCGCCCATTTAGAGTCTTCAACAATGTATAAAGTCCAACCTGCACGCATACGGATAGCAATATGATTGTCTAGCTTTGCACCATCTGTAGTCTCTAAATCTTCATGACTTCCTAACACTAATTGAGGAAAAACTTTAGAACGCCAAAACTCTGTTGAGCCATCCCAATAATAATTTTCTCGGTCCCATTCATCTAATTCCAAATCTTCTCGACGTGGGTCTTCATATAATAAAGCTGAAGGTTTTTTAACCTTATCTGAGGCTAACTTTGCTTCACGCCCAACAATCCAACGCCACATTCTCATATAATCTCGAGCTGAATTTTTCCATGTATAAGTCAAAGCCCGGCGGCGTGCATTTGCGGTCATTTGTCCCCAGAGAAGTTCATCATGATAGAGTTCAACCGATCGGTTAATCGCCCATTGGATGCCATCCCCATCAAAATTTTCAAATTTAACACCAGCTCCCTCACCCGTTCTAGGATTGAACTGATTTACAGTCTCATCTAATCCACCTGTTGCTGAAACAATAGGAACGGTTCCAACAGCCATGGCATTAAGCTGAGCAATTCCACATGGCTCATATTTAGACGGCATTAAAAACATATCAGCTCCCAAATAAATTTTATCCGCCAGAGAGGGAACAAAATCAATTGTAATACTGACACGGCCTGGATATTCCCACTCAAGTTGTTTTAATTCTATTTCTTGAAGCGACTCCCCACTCCCTAAAAAGACAAAAGCTAATTCAGGATTACGGTCTAATGCTTGACGAATATTTTCTAATGTCAGTTTAATTCCTTTTTGCCAAACAATCCGAGTCACCATTCCCATCACAGGAGCATTTTTATCAACGGTTAATCGAGCACCTGTTCTTAAAATCTGTTTCATGACATTTTCTAAGCGAGGATTGGACGTTTCTCCTTTTAAAATACGGAGATACTCATTCTTCACACGCAACCAATAGTTCAAATCTTTAATTCCTTCTAAGGCTCTTCGTTCAGGGCTCTCTTGATCAAAATTAGAAAGAAGGGCTTCTTTAGCTTTTTCTTTACCGCCGATTTCATTGAGTTTGTGCAACCAATCAGACAAGTCCGTCCCATTCACAATCCCATGATATTGATTTTTTCGAAGGCGCTCTTGTAAATAAGGCTCAATTCCCTGAGCAAATTCTTCGGTAAGCGTTTCATCACGAAAACCATTACTCACTGTCACAACATGGTCCGCATGATACCTAAGTGCTGCTGCTGTTAAATTAATACCTGTCGCTCCCCCCATACTTTCAGGGTACTGATGTATAAATCCACCATGATGTATCGATGATAAACCAAGATACGGTAAGACATCTTTTCCAAATTCTCCTTGGTAACCCACACCGCTATTATGAATCACATGCGTGGTCTTAGTTCCACCAAAACGAGCATCATTCCTATATTGAGAATCGGTCTTTAAATAAGTAGAGACAAGCGAGGCAGGCCAATCATTGGTATGAATAATATTAGGCGTCATATTCAACGCTTGCATCAACTGAAGCGAACCACGCGAAAGAAGAATGGCTTGAAAAATTTTAACCTGATCATCATAAGCACTTCTAAAATAAGTCGGGTGATCTAAAAAATAATGGCGCACACCGCTGAGCTCTGTCGTGTAAACATTTAAAGAAATTTTTTGATCACGCACATAGACGTCAATCACACCTTCTTTTTGAATGTTGTGTTTTTCAATCAACATCTCACGCTTTGACACATCTCTTCGCTCGTCTCCATTATGCACTAAATAAAGTGGAGAAATAACCGTGACTCTTTGGCCCTCATTTCGAAGTGCGGTTGGAAGCCCTAACTGATAATCGCCCAATCCACCTACTTTAGAAAAGGGATCTGCTTCTGGAGCAACCAT
>JAJCYG010000095.1 GCA_029263055.1 Actinomycetes bacterium | reverse complement strand
CCCCAACCATGAGCACTGTTATTACGAGTAAAGTCTTTTTCATTTTCAGCCTCCTTAGTAGCTTCTAATTTCTTTATAAACAACATAGATTTCAGACATGGGTATTTCTATTGTCACTTCAACACTGCCATCTGGCAAGTAACGAGGTTCGCCTACTTGGCGTGCAGCTGCCAAACGTTGTTTGACCTTTGCTTGGATGGTGTCACTTTCAGTTACAAAATCTCGCACGGTTGTTGCAGAATCAATTGAGACTCCGTAGACTTTTTCAGTCAAATTACGCATCGCATCTAACTTTGCGGCTCTTTCAGCCATTAAGCGAGCTTCTGTCCCCACTTGACCATTTGCAGGAACACCAAATCCAGTTGCTTGAACGGTTTGTGTCACCCATTGAGGCGTGGAAGCAACCACGGTTCTTGGTTGGGGTGTTGCTTGGCCCATATATTTTCCAGGAACGGTTCCGTTACCGACTGCGGTAATGATTTTCTTTGGGTAGTACCCGACAATGCTCTCAAAACGAGTCGTTCGAAAGGCTGTGACTCGGAAGTTTCTTCCTTGTCTCACCCAACGTTGTTGCAAGGTTTGCAAATGTTTGATCACTTGTTGAAGTGTTATTTCAACTTCGATTTCAACAATCGCATCTGGCAAGTAACGAGCCGGTCCAACTTGTCGTGCTCCTTTTAAGAAGGTATTCAAGCTTGTTCGAATCTCATCAGACTCAGCCACAAAATCACGCACGGTTGTGTTTCCTGAAATGCGAAATCCATTCACTGTTTCTGCTAAGTTACGATAGGCGTCAACTTTTGCCGCACGTTCAGCCATCAAACGTCCACGTGGCCCTACGTTTTCCCAGCCAGGTATCCCACTTGTTCTTCCACGACGGGATTCAATCGTAGGCTGAGCATTTTGAACTGGTCCGGCTAATGAAGGCGGAACACCTGTTCCTGTTGCCACAAAAACCTTTTTACGATTGTATTTCACCATATCTCGAATCACGGTTTTGTTCCCAAACGCATCGCGACGAACAATGGTTTCCAACGCAAGCATCACTTGTTCGATGGTTGCTTGAACATCAACCTCGCATGTTCCATCATCAAAATAGCGAGGTGGTCCCACTACTTTTAATCCTTTAACAAACTGATCAAAGCTTGTTCGGATTTCATCAGACTCAGCCACAAAATCACGGACTGTGGTGGATGAGGTGATCTTCAATCCAAGTAAAAGTTCGGTTAATTTTCGATACGCATCGACTTGAGCAGCTCGCTTAGCCAATAGCTTATCTTGTCCTTTTGTTAATGCAAATGTGTTGGTTTGAGTGGCGGTTAAGCCAAACATCATAACCAAAGCCACAAGTGCTCCTTTCAGTAACATTTTCATCTTTATGCCTCCCTTTAAATTATTGACGAAATAATTGTTCATATTCTTCCTTAGTTATATATTTCTTCTCTGTCTTAACTTCATAGACAGGAACCGGTATAGATTGAATCACAAAAAACTCTTTGAACTGTTCAAACGAAGTGACTGTCCCTGTTAACGGAACCCGCATATCAACTTCCACTCTGCCATCAGAGAAGAAACGAGTTTGCTCCACTTCAACTCCCTTTAAAAAACCAGAAACCTCTTCAACCACAAATGGAAACTGTGGACTCTCTTCAGGAAAGTGGGTATTGGCTCGAAGCAAGTTTCGATACCCATTTACCGTAGCCGCTCTTTTAGCAAGCAATCTTTTCTGAACTGAAGATAACGATCTCTTTGGTTCTTGTCCCACTCCAGTGGTATGTAAAATAGTCGTACCATTACTGGAATTATAGGACACAAAATAGGAAGATTTCTTCTCACCAGCCTGTGCTGGGAGCGCCATCAAAACTAAAACCCAAATAAACCAGATTGTTTTCATCTCATACTCCTTCTCTCAATAGAGAAAGAGCAGGTTCTGTGCCAAAGAGGGTTGATTTTCTGTAAGTTCTTGTTAATCAAGGAATCTCTTTACATTTGGTTAAGATTTTCTTATCTTACAACATGCTCTCTTTTGGAGCAAATTGCTTCATATAGACGCAGACTAGTTTGCCGAAGCAGCGAGGAATGTCAATGGAAAAAACTGAACATGCTTTTGATAAGATTAGCCCTGAGCGATTAAGAGAGTTGCTCAAACTCCCTGCTATCTTAAATTCGTCACTTGATATGGAGACTGTTTTACATTCAACCATGAACGTGGCAAACAAAATCATGCGCACTGAAGCAAGCTCTTTACTCCTTTTAGATGAAGCTTCAAACCAACTCTACTTTAAATCTGCTACAGGAAATAAAGCCCAAGAAGTCCAACAATTCAAATTAAAGTTAGGTGAAGGCATTGCCGGTTGGGTGGCTAAAATGGGTCGCCCTCTTTGCGTTCAAGATGTTGAAGAAGATTCTCGCTTTACAGGTGAAATCAGTGACTCTATTGAATTTGATACTCAATCGATTTTATGTGTTCCTCTCAAATGTAAAAACAAAGTGATTGGTGTCGTCGAGGTAATTAATAAAGAAAACGGAGGCAAGTTTACTGATGAAGACACTACTTTATTAGAACTCTTTGCAGATCAAGCAGCCATTGCCATTGATAATGCTAAATGGCATGGTGAACTCAATCAGGAAAACAAACAGCTTCGAGAATCACTCCATCAAGAGATGCAACTTGTGGGTGGAAGTGCTGCTGTTAAAAAGATTATGAAGTTAGTTGAAAAAGCAGCGCCGACAGACTCGACTATTTTGATTCGAGGCGAAAGCGGAACAGGTAAAGAACTTTTAGCTCAGCTCATCCATCAAAACAGTAAGCGCTTACATCGCCCTTTTGTTTGTGTTACTTGCTCTATTCTAAGCGACACCTTATTAGAGAGTGAACTCTTTGGTCATGAAAAAGGAGCTTTCACAGGTGCTATGAATCGAAAAGTGGGACGTTTTGAAATGGCTAACCGTGGCACTGTTTTTCTAGATGAGATTGGCACACTGAATCCAAGCACTCAATTAAGGCTCTTGCGTATCTTACAAGAACGAGAATTTGAGCGTGTGGGCGGTGAAGAGACGATTAAAGTTGATTTAAGGGTGATTGCTGCCACCAATGAAAATCTTGAAACAGCGATCAAAGAACACCGTTTTAGAGAAGATCTTTACTACCGCTTAAAAGTAATTGAAGTCTTTATTCCCCCACTGAGAGAAAGAAAAGAAGATATTCCGACTCTCACAACCTATTTTCTTGAAAAGCTTTCACAACAGGTGGGTAAAAAAATGACAGGAGTTTCTGATGAAGCAGCCCAATTAATGCAAGATTATGATTGGCCTGGCAATATTCGAGAGTTAAAAAACTCCTTAGAACGTGCCGTTGTTTTGGGCAATGGAGAGATTTTAGTGGCTGAAGACCTTCCCCCTGAAATCAGCCATAAATCAGGTGAAGCCGCCTCTTCAAACGGACCGATTGCGGTTTCATTAGAAGATGCTGAAAAAAATCAAATTAAAGATGTGCTAATTCAAACAAATTGGAACAAAAGCAAAGCAGCCAAAATATTACAAATCTCTCGCAATCGTCTCGATCGCAAACTCAAAATATTAGAGATTAATAAAGATTAGTTTCCAGCTTTTAATGCAGAATAGCGAGTCGCTTTATCGTTAGAAAGCTTTTGCCATTGAGAGCCCTCTTCAAAAAGAGAAGCCGCTGTTTTAAAATGTTGAACAGCCTTTCCTCTTTCCCCTAATTGAATATAGGTTAATCCAAGGTTGTAATGTGTAACAGGGAAATCAGGATTAAGTGAAAGTGCTTTCAAATAATAATCAATAGCTTGATCATGATTGCTCTGCTGAGCAAAAAGAAAACCTATATTAGAATAAATTTTTTCATCTTGAGGATTCAATTGGATTTGTTTTTTAAATGAGTCGATTGCTTTATCGTAAATCTTAAGCTCTGAGTAAAGCACAGCCGCAGCGTCTAAAGAACTCAAGTCTCTAGGATCGAGTTGAGTGATTTTATCTAACTCTTCAGCCGCTTCAAAATGCCGCCCTTCTCTAATTAAATTAAGAGCTGTAATCGTATGTTGATACTTTTTCTCAAAGAAATCAGCTTCCAGCTTTAATGTTTCTTTCTCACCTTTAAGGTAAACAATCTCTTCAATAGCATTATCTAAGAGCTTTTGTTTTTCATTTAATAGACGTTGAGTTTTTAACTCTTGGCCATAGCTAAGGTCATTTCCACATAAAAAAGCTAGTGCAATAAAGAATAGTACAGTTTTTCTCACAAGGTTCTCCTATTAAGCTTGATTCTCTTTTTTAACTTTTTTTTCTGCAGCTCGCAGCATTTTTTTTGCTTTTTGTAAAAAAGGAGATGTTTGATCAAACGAGTTAAGTGCTTCTTTCAAATGCTTTTGAGCTAAAGAGTAATTTTGATCCCGGTAACAAGCACTCCCTAAATTATAATGGGCTAAAGCAAACTCAGGTGACAATGAAACCGCTTTTTTACCCCATTCAATGGCTAATTTATATTTGCCTGTCTGAGAATAGAGTATAGCCAGATTATTGCAAGCTAATGCATTACTCTGCTCTAAAGAAAGTGATTTTTCTAAAGCAGCAATCGCTTTTTTGATTTCCCCTTTTTCTAAATAGAGATTACCTAAAGTGTTCCATATAACAGAGTCTTTCTCATTAAGAGCTAAAGCCATTTCAAGATGCTGTTTCCCCTCTTTCTTGTTGTCTTGAATCAGAAAGAGATTACCTAAAGAGCGGTGTGCTAAAAAATAGTTTGAATTTAAAACCAGTGCTTTTTCAAAAGAAATTTGAGCATTTGCAAATTGCTTTAATTTGGCATACGTTGCCCCTAAATTATAATGATTGATCGCTTCTTTGGGTTGGAACTCAACTGTTTTACTAAAGTACTTCAAAGCTTGGTCAAACTGTCTTTGAGCAAACAAGTGTAAGCCTAGTTTAACACTCGGTTCGTAATAATCTTGATTCAGAAAAAAGGCATTTTTATACTCTTCTATTGCTTCTAATTTTCGTCCAAGTTTTTCTAATGCAATCCCTTTGTAATAATAGATTTCAGGGGTTGAAGGGCTTTGAGCTATCGACTTCTTAAAAGAATCTATTGCTTTGTCAAACGCCCCTTCTTGCATTAATTTCATGCCTAAAAAAAAGTTAGTTTTTGGGTTGTCTGCTTGGTCTTTTTTCACAATAGAGGGAAAGTTATTTAAAGAGGTCTGCGACGCTAAAGGTGCCACGCGTTGTTCTTCTTTAAGCTTAGTGATTCTGGTTGATTTTGATTGAACCTCTTGGCTCAAAGCTTGATTTTTTTGCTCAGCTAAATAAAGTAATGCTTGAAGGCGATTTTGCTCTAACTTTGCTTGATAAAAGCTCTCTTCATCAAATGTACTTGCAGGCTGCTCTTTAACAATATCTTCTTTTTTAACAACCACTTCTGTCCATTCTTTTAATTCTAGAGATTTTTTTAGGATAAGGACTGTTTCTGACTCCCAATCAGGAAATTTTCCACGTAATTTATGAAGGGTGTTTAATGCTGCTTCTTGTATTTGTTCAAATTCTTCTTTAGAAAGATTGCTTGGATTGGCTTCGATTCTTTCAAGACCAGCATAGGCGTTTATATAAAGGTCTTGAGCTGAAAGTTCTGCTAGAACTAACTTGGGCTGTATCAATAGAGTTAAAGTAATAAAAAGTAGAGTTAGTTTTTTCATTCGACAGTCACACTTTTGGCTAAATTTCGTGGTTGATCAATATCACACCCCTTGGTTTCTGCGATATAAAAAGCCAAAAGCTGTAACGGAATTGCGACTAATAACGGTGTTAGATCTTCTTTTATTTTTGGAATAAAAATAGTCTCTTTTGAGATGGATTCAAGGTTTTTATCCCCTTCTGTTAAGATAGAAATAATCAATCCCTTACGCGCTTCTACTTCTTTAACATTAGAAACCATCTTCTCATAGGAATCCCCATCCGGGCAAATACAAAATACAGGTAGTTTGTGATCAATCAGAGCAATCGGCCCATGTTTCATTTCACCCGCAGCATGCCCTTCAGCATGCATGTATGAAATCTCTTTATTTTTTAATGCCCCTTCCAGAGCACTTGGAAAGTTAAACCCTCGTCCTAAATAAAGGGCACTTTCAGCATAAGCATGTTGTGAAGCAATTTCAGCAATATGCTTTTCTTGCTTTAAAACAGTTTGAATCATTTCAGGTAATTTATGTGCTTCCTTTAACATTGCTTTAATTGATTTTGAGTCCATTTCTTTGCGTAACTGAGCAAGGTAAAGGGCAAATAAAAGCCCGCAGGTCATCTGCGCGGTATATGCCTTTGTTGAAGCGACCCCTATTTCAGGCCCTGCATGGGTATAAATCACTCCATCTGACTCACGATCAATCGTGCTCCCCATGACATTCACAATAGAAAGAATTTGACACCCTTTGCTTTTAGCTAAACGGAGACTGGCTAAGGTATCTGCTGTTTCACCTGACTGACTGATGGTAAGGACTAATATTTTGGAATTTAGTTTTGGCTTTCTATAGCGAAACTCGCTCGCAACATCAATATCAACAGGAAGGTCTGTGTTATTTTCTAGAAAATATTTAATAAAAAAACCAGCGTGGTAAGCTGTGCCACAAGAAACAATTGAAATACGTTCAATTCCTTTTAAAACCGCTTCATCAATGTTTAATTCTTCAAAGGAGATTTGCTCTCCTTTAGGATTGCGTTGTTTTAAAATAGCTTCAATGACCTTGGGCTGCTCGTGGATCTCTTTAAGCATAAATTTGTCATAGCCATTTTTAGTGACTTGATCCAAGGTCCACTCAATCGTATGAACTTTATGTTTGACTGATTTTTTATCTAAATCAAAAACTTTATACGAGTCTGCTGTAAGCAAAATAATTTCCCCATCATTGGGATAAATCACTTTATTGGTCTGTTTTAAAATGGCAGGAACATCACTCGCTAAATAGTTACCATTTTTTCCAATCCCAACAATTAAAGGGCTTCCCAGGCGAGCTCCTACCAGTTTTTCAGGGTCTCGACTTGAAATAACTGCTATGGCATAAGCTCCTTTAGCTTTTTTTAAGCTAAGACGGACTGCTTCTTCAAGGGGAATTTTTCCTGCTTGTGATTGGTTATGAATGAGATGGGCTAAAACTTCTGAGTCGGTTTCAGAACTAAATTGGACGCCTTGCTCAATCAACTCTGATTTTAATTCCTGAAAATTTTCAATAATGCCGTTATGGACAATGGCAATTTCGTTATCAATATCGGTATGAGGATGAGAATTGGCTTGAGAAGGACGGCCGTGAGTGGCCCAACGCGTGTGTCCGATACCAATAAAACTTGAGCAATTTTCCCCTTTTAATGCTTTTTTAAGCTGATTGAGTTTGCCCTCTTGTTTGCTTGTAAAGAGAGCCCCTTTTTCAATCACAGCCACACCAGAAGAATCATATCCCCGGTATTCTAAACGCTCCAAACCTTCAATTAAAAAATCTAATACAGGCTCTTTTTTATAGATACATCCCACGATGCCGCACATAGTTTTATCTCGTATTAGTCTGATCGGTTAATTTGTGTCTAAATTGAGGATGGATATAGACGACTTCTCCTCTAACCACTGTCATGCGTACGTCCAAATCTTTTGTGACAACCACAAAATCAGCTTGTTTGCCACATTCAATCGTGCCGATTTTGTTTGAAAGGCCTAAATATTGTGAAGGGTTGATTGTAACAAGGGGAATCAACGCGGTCCAATCTCTTTTTGATCTTTTTGCCCATTTTTGAATCCCCTTTAACAACGATGTTCCACTTCCAACCAGATCCCCTTTTTTGACTGTTCTGATGGCACCAGAATGCAACTTCCAATCCTTATTTATATTTTTATTAAATCCTATCCATTCGTCAGATGCTAAAATTAACTTATCTTTTTCTTTAATCTTATAAAGCATGTCTAAAATAGAAAAATTGAGATGGTTTCCATCTGGAATCGCTTCACAGTAGACTTGATTGTTTAACATTGCTGCTCCTGCTAATCCAGGCTGGCGATGATGCCACGGTGCCATGGCATTAAATATATGTGTGGCATATCGATATCCTAAATCAACAGCCCGAGATGCTTGTTTGTATGTTGCGTTAGAATGCCCCATAGCTGGCAAGATCCCCTGTTTTTTTAGGAATCGAACTCCTGTTCCCTTTGGATCCTTTTCAGGGGCTAAAGTCATCATTTTGATTCGTTTACCAGCAGCATTTAAAACCTTTTTAAGATTTGCTTCAGATAAAGAAGCAATGGCATGCGTTGAATGCGCCCCTTTTCTCTCTGTGGCAATAAAAGGCCCTTCAAGATGCAGCCCCAAAGGAGTCGCTCCTAAAGAGTTTGCATCCCAACTTTGGTTCAGACGTTCTAACTCAGGAATCAATTTCTTAAGTGGTGTTGATATCAGAGTGGGTAAATACGTTGTCACCCCTCTTAAAGCCATTTGTTTTGAAAATCTCTGGAGTGACTCTTTTGGGTCTTTAGAAAGGTCACACGCTGCTGTTCCATTGACATGAAGGTCAATTAAGCCAGGTAGCACGTAGTGAGAAGAAACATCCAATCCCTTTTTAGAAGAAGTTGTCAGCTTTCCAAATTGCTTTCCACTGATTTGAATGGAAACATTTTTACGCATTCCTTTAGGAGTCCACAAGTGAGCATGTGTTAAAAACCAGGTTTTATTATTCGGCATTTTTTTGACCAACCCATTGAATAGTTTCACCCACTAAATAAAGCGATCCACACACACAAACAGCTCTGTTTTGTTTCTGCGCCTGCTTTAAGGCTGAGGGCAATCCCTTTTCAATAGTATAACCAATCTTTAGCTTTCCAGAATAGCCAATCTTTTCAAAGAGTTGCTTTAGCTTGTGAACAGAAAGCGCTTTGCGTACATTGGATTGAACTAAGTAGATTGAGTTTGTTAAAGAAGCTGCTTTTTTTACCATGGGGAGCGCTTCTTTATCGTTCATCAGACCAAAAAGGAGGATAGGATCAATTTGTTTTTGCTTTAATGTTTTAGAAAGCATGGTGAGAGCTTCTAAATTATGAGCCCCATCAACAAATAGTTGTGGGTTTTCTTGTAATAGATGAAAGCGACCTGGCCAAACTGTTTTTTTTAATCCCTTACGTATTGATTCAGGAGAAACTTTAAAACGACTTTTTTGAATTTGTTCCAATGCTGTAATGGCTGTGAGTGCATTTTCAACTTGATGCTCTCCCCCCATATTCAAAGTTAAATCGTTTAACGTCCATTGCTTTCCTAAATAATCAAACGACTCTTTGCTCAATGATTTGTTTTTCTTTTTAACAAAGGAGGGAGTTAAAACAGGGGCTGTTTTTTTCTTTTTAGCTTCTTTTTTTAATACCTCTAATTGCTTTGTTCTTTTTTCTCCTAGAACAAGTGGTCGATCCTTTTTTATAATTCCTGCTTTTTCATAGGCTATCTCACTTAACTTGCTTCCTAAGATGTGCGTGTGGTCACGGCCAATGTTGGTAATCACACTGACCAACGGATCACAAATATTGGTTGAGTCAAGTCGCCCCCCCAAACCTGTTTCTAAAATAGCAATGTCAACGCGTTGGTCCTTAAAGTATTTAAAGGCTAAGGCTGTCACCACTTCAAAGTAGGTTGGTTCAAAGCTCTTATATTTCATTTGTCGTCGTTGTATGATTGTTTCAATTTCACCTAATCCTTTTAGAACATTCTTCTTAGAAATCTTTTTATGATTGATTTGTATTCTTTCACGGAAATCAATTAGGTGAGGCGATGTATAAAGACCGACTTTATAGCCTTGTTCTTTTAAAATCGCGGCAATAAAATTAGCGACAGAACCTTTTCCATTGGTCCCTGCAATATGGATAGTAGGATAGTTTTTTAGAGGGTTTTTTAAGTCTTTAACTAAAGCTTGGATATTTTCAAGACCAAGCTTAATTCTAAATTCGTTTCGTTGGTATAAAGCTTGAAGCGCTTGTTCGTACTTCATTGAGACGTTAAAAGAGCTCTCTTTCTAGAAGATCGCATAAGATATGTCCAATTAAGATGTGAGACTCTTGAATACGTGGTGTATGTTCTGATGGAACGTTAAGAAGCAAATCAACTTTGCCTTTCATTTTTCCGCCAGACTCACCTGTCATTCCAATTGTGGTGGCTCCCACCTCTTTAGCTTTTTCAATGGCACGTAAAACATTGGCTGAGTTTCCACTCGTGGAAATTCCAATTAAAATATCTTGAGGCTGGCAATGGCCTTCAACTTGACGGGAAAAAATCGAATCAAAGTCATAGTCATTGGCAATACAAGTCAAATTAGATGTATTCGTAGTTAAGGCAATTGCAGGTAAAGAGGGGCGCTCTTTTTCAAAACGACCTATTAGCTCTGCAGCAATATGCTGAGCATCTGCAGCGCTCCCACCATTTCCACAAATAAGAAGCTTCCCTTTGTTCTTATAAGTTTTAACCAAAAGATGGGCTGCTTTTTCAATTTGATCCACAAGATCACCTGAAAGCAATTTTTCTTTTGTCTGAATACTGTCTTGTATCGATTGTTTTATAATTTTTTTCATTTTTAAATAAAGGGCTAAGAGCCTGTTTAACCAAAAAAGATCTTGGCTGTTTCATAATACTCAGGAGTGACTGTTTTTAATTTAGCGACAGCTTCTTCCAATGGAATTGAAACAATATCATTTCCTCGTTTAGCTACCATTTGACCAAAGTTCTTCTCAATGACCAAATCAACTGCTTTCACACCAAAACGCAATCCAAGAACACGGTCAAAAGCAGTTGGGGTTCCTCCTCGTTGGACATGGCCTAAAACAGTCACACGGGTTTCAAACCCAGTCCGTTTTTCAACTTCACGGGCAACTGTGTTTCCAATTCCACCTAAGCGGACATGACCAAACGCATCTTTTTCTTCAGAGACTGTAGCAAAATCATCCCCTAAAGTAGCCCCTTCAGCAACCACAATAATGCTAAAGTTTTTACCCATGTCATGACGCTTTTTAACCACAGCAACCACATCATCAATCTTAGCTTCTTGTTCAGGGATTAAAATCATATCAGCCCCACCTGCTAAACCAGCTTCTAAAGCAATCCAGCCAGCATGACGTCCCATTAATTCAATCACCATCACACGGTCATGTGACTCTGCTGTTGAGTGCAATCGATCAATCGCATCCGTAGCAATATTGATTGCTGTATCAAAACCAAATGTACAATCTGTTCCAGACAAATCATTATCAATGGTTTTAGGCACACCGACTGTTGGGAGTTTGAAATCTTTATAAAGTTTGTTTGCCACGCCCAATGTATCATCTCCACCAATGGCAATAAGAGCATCTAAGCCCATTTCTTTAAAATTTTTCACCACTTTGTCAATTAAAGCAGGATCTTTATAAGGATTGGTTCGAGATGTGTGTATAATAGTTCCACCGCGAGGGAGAATTCCTGAAACAGAATTTCTATCTAATGGGCGCGTGCTTTTTTCAATCATTCCTTGCCATCCACGTAAAACACCGGTTACTTGGTGCCCTTGTTTTAAAGCATTACGCACCACACCATTAATTACGGGGTTTAATCCGGGACAATCTCCGCCACCTGTTAATACACCAATATTCATTTAACTAACTCCTTTTTATTATTTAAATTGCTCGTCATCAAAGAGATCTTTTTTAGGAGGTAACTCCGTTCCCTTTGTTTCTATTTTTGTTACTTTTATTTCTACACTCGAAATATTTTCAATTCCCAAAATCGATTGGACTTGTTTTTTAACTTCTAATTGAACTTTTTCAGTCACTTCAGGGATATTTGCTCCTGACCACAAAACAGCTTTTATTTGAATTGAAACCCCATCATTTTTAGGGATGATGGATGGGTACAATTCTTTGATTTCAATAAAAGCCTTAGCTGTTCTTAAAACAAACTCTTCCACAGCAGCGACTGAAATAGTCACTTCCCCGCTTGGATTTTCAAAGGCAATGTACTGCTCTTTTCTAAGTGCAAGTAAAGAACTCACAATAAAAAAGCCTCCCATAAAAACACTTAACAATCCAAAGAGCAACGTCCATGGATCTGAAAACAAAAATGTTGCACCATTTTCTAAGGAAAGAGGTGCCTCAAACAAATTAAAAAAAGCACAAATTAACATTCCTCCAAAAAATAAGGACCCTACCGCCCAAACCGCATTAATTAGCGAGTGGACAATTTTCAATATTTGCCCCCTTGTTCAAGCATCTGTTCCAAATAGTGGGTTGAATAGTCCCTCCCATTTTGGAATTTTGGATCATTCAATACTTTTAAATGTAAAGGGATCGTTGTTTTAATCCCTTCAATTTGAAATTCAGATAAAGCTCGTTTCATACGCATGATGGCATGTTCCCTGTTACGTGCATGAACAATCACTTTAGCCACCATTGAGTCATAATAAGGAGGAATGGTATATCCTGCATAGGCATGAGAATCAACTCGAACACCAGGCCCTCCGGGTGGAAGGTATTTGGTTATTTTACCTGCTGAGGGCATAAACCCTTTATCAGTATCTTCTGCATTCACGCGGCATTCCATAGACCATCCATCAGCCTTCACATCTTTTTGATCAATTCTAAGTTTTTTTCCTGCAGCCACACAAAGTTGACGTTTGATTAAATCAATTCCAGTCACTTCTTCTGTCACCGGGTGTTCCACTTGGATTCGTGTGTTCATTTCAAGAAAATAAAAATTCTTATCTTTATCAACTAAAAACTCAACCGTTCCTGCTCCTTCATATTTAGCAGCTTGGGCTAATTTAATAGCTGCTCGCCCCATTTTGGCTCGCATACGAGCATCAATAATTGGAGAAGGCGACTCTTCAATTAATTTTTGATGGCGACGCTGAATAGAGCAATCTCTTTCACCTAAATGAATCACGTTGCCATATGAATCAGCTAAAATTTGAATCTCAATATGACGTGGTTGTTCCACATACTTTTCTAGATAAACAGAATTATTATTAAAGGCTGTTTCAGCTTCAGTTCGTGCAGTTAAAAATGCATTGGCTAAACTAATGTCATTGTGAGCCACACGCATTCCACGCCCGCCCCCTCCAGCAACGGCTTTAATCACAACAGGGTATCCAATTTCTTTAGCAATCTTTAAGGCTGTTTCCCTGTCTTCAACTAATCCATCACTACCAGGTACAACCGGAACATTATGTTTTTTAGCTAAAGCTTTTGCTTGGTTTTTGTCTCCCATTCTTTTAATTGATTTAGGTGACGGACCAATGAATTTAATGTTACAACTCTCACAAATCTCAGCAAAGTGAGCATTTTCTGCTAAAAAGCCATAGCCTGGGTGAATCGCTTCCACATCGCCAATTTCTGCGGCACTAATAATACTTGGAATTTTTAAATAGCTTTCTGAAGAAGGCGAGTCACCAATACAAATGGCCTCATCAGCCAATAGCACATGCAACGACTCGCGGTCTGCTTTGGAATAAACCGCCAAGGTTTGAATTCCCATTTCTTTACACGCACGGATGATCCGTACTGCAATTTCACCTCGGTTAGCTATTAAAATCTTTTGAAACAATTTCTTTCTCCTTTAGATCTTTTGAGAAGTAGGAAGGTTTTAAGAATTAATCTTTTTTGACTTTGAAAAGAGGCTGTCCATATTCAACAGCTTCTCCATTTTCAACCAGCACTTCAGTGATTTTGCCTTTAACTTCAGACTTAATTTCATTCATCACTTTCATGGCTTCAAGAATACAAACTACAGAATCTTCAGTTACAGAATCTCCGAGTTGCACATGGGGGTCCGCCTCTGGTGAGGAAGAACGGTAAAAAGTACCTACCATTGGAGAAAGAATCTCTATAACCCCTTCTTCTGCTACTGGAGCTGCTGTAGGAACTGTTTCTGGAACCGCTGCTGCTACTGGAGCCGCAGCAGGTTGAGAAGCAGGGGCTCTTTCGACAATAACATTTCCTGAAATCCCTTTTTTAAGCAATACCTTAAATCCATCTCGTTCCAGTTGAAACTCAGATATTTCATGTTCATCCATTAATGAGATCATTTCTTTAATTTCTTTTAAATTCATTGTCCCTCACCTTTTAGTTGTTGTGTGGCACAAGCTGCTTCTAAAGCTAAATAATAGCTGTTAGGCCCAAAACCACAAATCTGGCCTTGGCTTACAGGAGAAATCATTGATTTGTGCCGAAATTCTTCACGTTGATATATGTTTGATAAATGAACTTCAATAACAGGTGTTTGTATCGCTAAAATAGCGTCACGAATGGCAATGCTTGTATGTGTGTAAGCAGCTGGATTGAGTATTAAGACATCAAATTTCTTTTGAGCCTCACCAATCTTATCAACAATCTCCCCTTCATGATTGGATTGATAGGTTTCTAACTGCACACCTTTTTCTTTGGCTTGCTTTTCAAGTTCTTTATTAATGGAATCTAAATCAGTTGAGCCATAGATATCTTCTTCTCGGCTTCCCAATAAATTTAAATTAGGTCCATGAATAACTAATACTTTTAAACTCATTCTTTTCAGTCTCTTTTGTTATGCCTGATCTTTAAAGTATTTGGACAGCTCTTGGCCCAAAACACGACATTTATTTTGAATCTCTTTGTTATGAGGCAGTTTGCTCAAAACAGCGCGGTATTCTAGCAAAGCCTCTTCTAAATGGCCATTTTTTTCCAAGAAACGAGCCAATTTGACCCGTTCATTTACTTTAGCTGGCATTCGGTTAACTGCTTTTTTCCAAATAGTTACCAAATCTGAATAAGCCTCTTCAGACTTGGTTTTCTGCCACTCTTTCAATCGATACTGAGTCTGTAAAATATAGGGTGCAGCCCAAGGCTTATTTTTGCTTGCCGCTTGTTTAAAAGACTCGATCGCCTTTTGTGGCTGATTGAGCTTTAGATAAAGATTTCCCTTTGTCAAAGAATAGGTGGCATTTAAAGGTTCTTTCTCAATTGCTTTCTCAATCAACTCTAATGCTTTTGAATACTCTTTGTTTTTTGTGCTTTGAATAGATAAATCAAACGCATACTTTGCTGAAAGTTGATCCAATAGATTGGATTGAATAAAAAATAAAAGAAGAATCACTCCAAAAGAAAGAATAGGAGTAAAACGTGGCCACGCTATTTTTTTGATGGGGATGACGTGTGCAGCAAAAAGGCCAAGCAACACAAACTCCCACCCTCCTATTCCAGCCACAAATAAATCAAAATCAACAAAATGATGGAGTCCAATGGCAAAGAGTCCCCAAAACAGTGCTTGATTTAAAAGAGGTTGTTGATGAAGATTTTTGAGCCCTTTAATAAAAATATAGATAAAGGCAATCGCCAATAAAATAAATCCAATAGCGCCTGTTTCTGTAACTATTTCTAAATAATCATTGTGTGCTAGCTGGGTATCTTGAGCCTCAACAGACTTAAAAAGAGGATACAAAACCCCGTAAGTTCCGAGGCCGCTCCCTGCAATAGGATAATTTAAGATCATCTTTAAACCAGCTATCCAATAGTCAAAGCGATAACTCAAGGTAGGCATATCAAGGCGATGAAGGATAAAGTCGTGGTAATAAAAAACAAAGGCAAAAAAGACCACTGCTATTCCATTCCATAACGTGCGGTGTTTTACCGTGGGATGCTTTTCTCGTTTATGCCAAATAAAATAGATCACAAAAGCAAAAAGAGCTGCTATAAAAGCCCCTTTTGAAAAGGTCACCCCTAAACAAAGAATAAGAATGAGCGGGATAACCATTAAAACAAGTTGATGCACTTTTTTTGTTTGCGAAACAACTAAAGCAATTGAAAGCGGAATCGATAAAAGTAAAAATCCAGCTAAGGAGTTGGGATAGATAAATGTGCCAAATGCTCTTCCTCCTTTAAGTCGACTCAAAACATTATGATGGATGGCTTCTTCTCCAGCTCCCCCTTGTTGCAACCAATCTAATGTGGCTTGAAGACTAAAGAAATGCTGATGCAATCCCAGCAATGCAATCACTAATGAAGAGCCTATCAATACGAAAACAACTTGTTTGATAAGCCGAGGATCACGAAATGAGAGTTGGATGGCTAAAAAGAAGAGTAAAAAATAGGCCAAAAACTGTTCTGAAACCAATTTTGTAGCATAGGGATAAGCAGAGTAAAGCATCCCGAAAAAAGACCAGGCAATAAAAAGGCTAAAACAAGTTAAAGGAACATTCCAAATAAGCTCTCTTTTAGGATCGATGGCAAACGTCAACAACCAGACTAATGCTAAAAACAAGACAGACAATGTAAAAAACTCATTAGGCCAATACGGCAAGACCCCCCATTCCCAAACAGAGAAAGGGAATAAGAACGATTCCTGTTCCATATAAGGAATTCCAAATTTAAAAGGAAGAATAAAGGCTGTTATCAAGAAAAAAACAAAGAGGATCTTCTTTAAAGATGTGTGGAGCTGCTCTCTCATTTTTTAGCCAATCTCTTTTCACCAAAATATTCGAGAATAGCAATCACACTCATCACACAAAGAGCTTGAATAAAGATCAAACAAACTCCAAGATTAGAAACAAATGGAAGTAAAGGAGCAGATAAACCAACAGCAAGTGTGACTAAATAAAGAAATAACACGGTTCCTGAAACAGACATACCCAACGCTTTAATGCGATGAGAAAAATGGCGTGTGTCTGCTTTAAAAATAGATTCCCCTTTTAAAAACCGAATCACAATCACCGACCCTGTATCATATAAAGGGACCGCTAAAATCAAAAGTGGCATCACCACGGCAAAGGTTGTTTGTGAAGCCGGTGTATAAAATGTTTCTAGGATGGTAAAGACAGCAATCAAATAACCAATGAGTTGACTACCACAATCCCCCATAAATATTTTTGCTGGATGAAAATTCCAGATCATAAACCCTGCTAATGTTCCGGCTAAAAGAGATAATGAGACCGCTAAAAAATATTGTTGAGTCACAATCGCAACAATGGCAAAAATCACAGAGGCAATCAAAGCCACTCCAGAAGAAAGACCATCCATATTATCTAATAAATTAAAAGAATTTGTGAGTAACACAACCCAAAAAGTTGAGAGAAAAATAAGAAGCAGATTATGGTCTGTAAAAAGACTCAATCGAATGCCCATAATAGAGACAAACAAGCCAACCCCTATTTGCCATAAAAACTTCTTTTTGGGTGTGAGTCCAAAACGATCATCAAAGAGTCCCATTCCAGCAATGACCAACCCTCCTAAGGTAATCACAGCAATCTTGCTCCCTTGGCCTAAGGCACCGGGCAGATGCTCAGTCAAAGCTTGAGGCAGAAAAGAGAATCTATCTCCCCAAACAACAAAAACAAGCCAATGAGCCCAAAGCAAACCAAAAAAGGAGAGCCAAATCGCACATCCGCCCATTAGAGGAACTGCTTTTTTATGAATTTTTCGTTTTGGATTTGGCTTATCCACAAATTTTCTATCGAGGGCAAGCTGTCGAAAAAAGCCAGTGAACATCCAACAAACAATTAATGAAATACCGATAAAATAGAGATAAACCCAATGCATTAACTTTCCCCCATGGTTTGTTGAATCAACCTTTTAAGGTCTTGAATCATTTTATCATCACTGAATTGAGTTGTGACTGTTTTTTCTGCCTCTTTTCCAAGGCTTGCTCTTAAAGAAGGGTCTCTAATCACTTTGTTTAAAACAGTCTGCCATGTTCCTTTATTAAAACCGTTAACCATGAGTCCATTTTCTTTGTTTTGAATCACTTCTCGAATTCCATCGGCATCTGAACAGACCACGCATTTGCCTGCTGCCATGGCTTGTAACAAAACACGGGGTAATCCCTCCCATTTAGAAGGAAGAAAGAGAATGTCTAAGCTTTGAATCCAGGCCTCTATTTTACTCTGTAGGCCTGGCAATAAAAATGCGTTGTTAAGCCCTTCTTTCTCTATTAAACCAGTTAATCTCTCTTTTTGAGGGCCATCCCCTACCATTAAGAAAAAAAGATCTTTATTCTTCTCAAGGAGTGTTTGAGCTACTTCAAAAAAGAAGATAGGGTTTTTCTGAGTCACAAATCGCCCTACAGTTCCAATCACAATTTTCTCTTTTGGGATTTTGTTTTTATCTTTAAAGGATTTAGTTTCTTTTTGAGTCAGTGATTTAAATTGACTGACATTGATTCCACTATAAATTGTCGTGTATTGTTTTTTTGTTCCAATGTGATGTTTTAATCCTTTAACACTGTTTTCTTTTGAAACCGTAATTAATTTTGACGTGATCAAAGCTGTTATTTGTTCAGAAAAAATATAAAGAGCCCGTAACCACCTTGACTGATATGGATGAAACCCCCATCCGTGAACTGTGTGAAATCGGTGTTTTATTCCTGAGAAAAAAGCAGCCCAGCGTCCAAGAATTCCAGCTTTAGAGCTATGAGTATGCACAAGATCAAATTGATTTGTTCGGCAGAGTTTCCAAAGCTGAAAAAAGGCGACTAGGTCACGAAAAGGGTTTATTTCGCGACTTAAAGAAGGCAAAAGAATGAGGTTAAATGATTCTTTTTCATTTAACGTTTCAAGCAAATTCCCTTCAGGGCCTAAACTAGGTCCTGTAATCAAAGTGACTTCATAATGAGGGTCTTTAGCTAACTCACGGCAGGAAAATAAGGTGTTTTCTTGCGCCCCTCCCACAATCATTCGAGTAATAATGTGTGCGATCTTTATTTTTTTCATTTTTTAGAGACGCATTCTTCTAAGAATTGTTTGAGCCGAGGAGCTTGAACATCAAAAGAATAGTTTTCTTCTATTTTTTTTCTGCCAGACAAGCCTAATTTTTTCCAAGACTTTTTATTTCCAATCAGTTGATTTAACTTCTCTTCCCAATCATTAATTGATTGAGCTAAAAAGCCATTTGAATAATTTTGAACCAATTCTTTCTGAACTCCGATTGGAGAAGCCACTACAGGTAATCCATAAGACATATATTGCAATGTTTTATACGCACATTTCCCTTCACTCCATGCCGATTCACTCAATGGAGCTAATCCAATGTCAACCCCTTGTAAAAATCGTTCTTCTTGATCCAGAGTCCAAGGTATAAACTCAATTTGTCTGCCTTGCGCATCATTTTTCAATGCCTGAGGCAACCGATCCCCCATGATAGCAACAGAGATGTTGTGTTTATATCGAAGCAAATTTTTAAGTACTGGCCAAATCATCATAAAGTGTTTCCATGAAGACCGGCTTCCAATCCAACCTAAGCATGTTGTTTCATCACTAAAAGAAGCAATCTGTTCTGGCAAAGAGACGCATGAAGGAAGGTGTAATATGTTCTTTTGATAGGGATGGGCATATTCTTCTAGAAAAGCATTACCTACTGTAACTCCGGCCGCTCGTTTGAGGATTTTAGGCAACCAATTAGGTCGTCCCCCTCGAGTAAATAAAGCATCATCAAAATCAAAAACATAAGGGATATTCAAGCGATAGAGAATCTTCTCAACTAAAGGATAAAAATGGGGAAAGATCTCTTTTTGGATCACAACAATATCAAACTGTTTCATCTTCTTTATTTGAAGAAGACGTTTAATCCAAGCAACAAAATATCCCCCTACTTTGAAAGGAATAAATGAAGTGCCATAGACCAAGTGATAACTTTGCTCGCTTATTCCAGGTAGAACAGTCACCTCATCTCCCAACTGACGTAAAGCTTCAGCCATTTGATAGCCACGAACTCGACTCGAAGGGCCTCGATCCGTTGTTTGAGTCAGAAATAATATTTTCATACGCTTAATTTCTCATAAACAGATAAGTAAGCTTCAACGGTTTTATTGATATCAAAATTTTCTCTAGCCACTTCAATCACATCTTCTTTTTTGTTTTTTAGATGAGACAAAAACTCTATGATTTGGCATTGATCTTCTTCAGTTGACTCTAATGAAAGAAGCAATCCCATCCCCTTTTCTTTAATCCAGTAGTTCACGGCTGTCACTTCAGGCGTACTCACTACAGGGAGGCCGCTTGACCAATATTCTATACATTTAATCGGCCACATCACTTGAGTCACAAGAGAGCTTTGACGCGTTAAAATACCAATATGTGCTTGTCTCAGTTTATTAGGAACTTCCTCAGGCCAACACCACTGAATCTCAACACTCTCTTTATCAAAGAATCGACAAATTTTATCTTGTTCTTTTGTTTTCAATGTATGAGGTAATAAAAAAAGAAGACGGGTGTTGGGTTTAATTTGTTGAAAGAGTTGAAATATTTTTTTCAAACTCTCTAGATCTTCCCATCCCGTACTGCCAGAATAAATCAACGTGAGTGGATCAAGCTTTGCCCCCCCTGCTGCTGGAGAAAACCACTCTGTATCGACTCCTGAAGGGATTAAAACCCCTTTTTCAACGGGGTAAAGCCCTTGAAAGTGGGATTGCATTTTTTCAGAGACAAAATTGACTGCAGAACAAGACTTTAATAAACCTTTTTCAACTCTTTTCCATGCTTTATAGGAACGACTCTCCTCTTTCCAAAACTTAAGTTCCACTCCCTCCTCGGGAAAAAGCCCTCTCATATCAAGCAACCAAGGAATCTTTTTATGGATCGAATGGGCAATTAAACCAGCAATAATCCCTCGGGTATGAATGATGTTTGGCTCCACTTTCGAAAGAACTCTCTTAGCAATCAGCAATGTAGAAAAATAAAATAACGGATACAAAGGAAGAATCCAGTTTCTTTTTAAAAAGGCAGGAAAAACAATGAGCTGAACCTTTGGAAATTGTTTTTCAATAACAGAAAGGCGAGATTTTCTTTTTATCCATTCAGGAAAAGGAACAAAACTCAATAAAGTGACTGAGGTATTTTTATTTTTTTCAGATATCTTTTGAAGTAGGCCTAAGACTTGGTTCCAAATCAACCCACTTGTAAAAATATAATCTGGATAAGTGACATAAAGGAGTCGCATTTTTTATGGCGCCAATTCTTGATAAAGGTGCTGATAATGTTGGGCTTGTTGTTTCCAATCTCTATTGGTTTGAACCCACTTACGGGCAGATTCACTTAATCGAGTTCTTAATTCTTTATTCTCAACCATTTCAGTCAGTTTTTGAAGCGATTCAGCCGGGTCGTCAGGGTTAAATAAGAGAGCATTTTCTTGGTCAATACAGTAATCAGTCAATCCTCCTACATTACTGGCTAAAATAGGCTTTCCCATAGCCATTGCTTCTAAAGGCTTTAAAGGAGAGACCAGCTCTGTAACTCGGAGCCTTAAACGTGGAAAAACAAGGATATCCATGACTGAATAGTATTTATCAATCATCTCAGGTGGAATGGCACCAGCAAAAATCACATCATCATTTAAACCAAGCTCATCAACTAAATTAAGCAATTCTTTTTTATATTCGCCATAGCCAACAATAAAAAAAGAAACGGGAATGTTTTGTTTTTTTAACTGAGGTATTAGACGAATGATGTTTTGAAGCCCTTCCATTTTTCTTAATGTTCCGACATAACCAATCACAAACTTTCCTTTTAGATGATAGAGCACTTCAATTCGATTGGAATGACGCTGAGGTTGAAAATCAGAACAATCAACAGCATTACCTACAATGCTAATTTTTTCTTTTTCAAAACCTCTTTCTTCGATTTCTTTAGCCAGAGGATTGGAAAGAACCACTATCTTATCAGCTAAGGCCATCGTTCTTTCTTCTCCTTTTTTTCGACGCTGATACTTAGAAGAATTTTCTTCTATTTTATTTTCAGCTACAGCAGAATCTTCCCAAACGCCTCGCACTTCGTAGATTATTTTTATTCCTTTTTTCTTTGCATATCGCATCACAGGCTCAGCATAAAGATAAGGCATATGGGCATGTAATAAATCAAATTTATGTTCTTTAAAAACACGTCGAATCAAACGCTCCAACATCAAACGTTCTACTAACCGATGCCCAATATGACGAATGGGTGGTAAAGGAGATTTTTTTAACCGATAGATTTCTTCTCCGTTTCCAGAATAAGTCACACTCTCTTTAGGAATTTTATTTTTGTCAATGGGAGGAGTGACTATGACCTGACTTGAAAACAAAGCGGTATGCTTAATAATTTCACGTGAACGTTTGGAGTAACCCGAAACAGTTGGAGGATAATGATGAAAGATATGAAGCACTCGCCACTTTTTCAACTCTTTCCTCGTTTCGCTTTCAACGTCTGTTGAAGAGAGCGCAACTCTTTCCGATAAACTAGCCATATAGTTAGCAAATAAAGGAGAGCCCCTATTATAACAGCCGGTATAAAAGATGCCCACTGACAAATAAAATGCATCATAAGAGCTATTACAAGCGCCAGAAGAGTCGGAATGGCTAGTGGAGTAAAGACCTCTCCCCACTTCAAGGATAAAATCTTTTTGCTATTGATCATACCTAGGCAATTACACACAATTGAAGGTATTAAGACAGCACAAGCTGCCCCGTTGATCCCCCAGCGATATGTCAAAGGGAAGATGCCGATTAACATCAGGATTAAAAAAAGTGCCCCCAACTTAAACTGAATTTGAGGATACCCTAATGCTTTGCGCATACTTCCCCCTATCCCACCTAATCCACGAAACCACCCATAAAGGGATAAAATTTGTAATGCTGTTGCAGCAGGCAACCACTTTTGACCTAAAAGTGTTTCAATAAAATAAGGAGCTGTGGCAATCAAACCAAAACAGATGGGAGCAATCACAATGTTGCTCCATTGTAAGGCTTGCAAATATCCTTTTCGAACACGTGCTAAATCTTTTTGAATTTTTGACAGCGTTGGAAAAAAAACTCGACTCAGAGCGTTGGTAAAACTTGAAACAGAGAGATTGCCCCAAGTAAATGCCAGAGAATAAAAACCAAGTTCCACAGGCCCTAATAATTTACCAACGATTAAATCATCAAGGCGGGTGGCTAAAAAAGCAACTAGAGTGGCTCCTAAAATAGGACGAGCATATTTAAAAAGATCTTTTGTGGCATGATTTATTTTTTTAAGACTTAATTTGAGTTTTAATGCTTTTAAAAAATCCTCTTTATTTTCTAGAAAATACAACATGGATGTGGTTGCTTCGCCAATAAAAACACCTCCAACTAAAGCCCAAACACCCCATCCACTGAGAGCAAATGTAATTGTGCTGAACACATTCACAAAACCACCGAGAACTTGAATAAAAGCTACTTTTTTAAAATAGAGAGACTTTGTTAATGCAATGCGTGAGAGATAACCTGGAAGGTTTAAAATCAAAACCAAGCCTAAGACACGAAAAACAGATCCAAAGAGATTGAATTGATAAAACTCTTCAATAAAAGGGGCTGACACCCAAATCAGCAGAAAAAAGAAAAGAGCAGAACTTAATTTGACCCAAAAACTATATAAAAAGGAATCTTTAGGAAGGTCTTGTTTTTGGATAAGTGCGGCTTCAAGGCCCAAACCGTCAAGACGCTTAGATAAAGCCAGCCAGGCTGTGGCTAAAGCAAAAAGGCCAAGATCAGCGGGTGATAATAAGCGGGCCACTATCACATAACGGGTCAGAGAAAGTAGACGCAGAAAGACCTGAGACAGGCCGACAACACCAATGTTTTGAAGGGTTGATTTTTTGAGGTCGCTCAAATTACCTGTTGGCGTATTGTTTTAAATAGTATTCTTTGTATTCGCCACTTTTAATCTTGCGCCACCAGTCTTCATTTTCAACATACCAATGAATGGTTTTTTCTAACAACTCATCAAAACCACCACTTGGCTTCCACCCCATGGCAATCAATTTGCTGCAATCAAGTGAATAACGGCGGTCATGACCTTGGCGGTCTTTGACAGGCTTAATCAAATCTTCTGATTTCTTTAACTGAGCCAATACCTTTTTAGTGATTTCAATGTTGGTGCACTCATTTCCCCCACCCACATTATAAATTTCTCCATCAACCCCATTGGTCAACAAGAAATCTAAGGCAGAGCAATGGTCTTCTACAAACAACCAATCACGCACATTTAATCCATCTCCATATAAAGGCAATGCTTGATCATCGACGGCATTGGTCACAAACAAAGGAATTAATTTTTCAGGATATTGGTAGGGACCAAAGTTATTTGAAGCCCGTGTCACCACAACTGGCAAACCATATGTGGCATGGTATGAATAAGCCAAGCGATCTGCTCCTGCTTTACTGGCAGAGTAAGGATTACGTGGTGTGAGCATGTCAGTCTCTACAAAAGAGCCTTCTTGAATCGATCCATAAACTTCATCTGTTGAAATTTGGATAAAGCGTTTCACGCCATGTGTTTTAGCCGCTTCAAGCAGCGCATATGTTCCTTGAACATCTGTCACGATGAAATCTTTAGGATCTCCAATAGAACGATCGACGTGGGTTTCAGCAGCAAAGTTTAGGCAGTAGTCAATCCCTTCAGAAAAAAGCTTGTTAACTAATTCTTCATCAGCAATGTCACCTTGGACAAAACGATACTTAGGATTGCTCTCAACATCTTTTAAGTTTTCTAAATTTCCGGCATAGGTTAATTTGTCTAAATTGATCACTTCCCAATCAGTATGATTGCTCAATGCGTAACGGACAAAATTAGATCCAATAAACCCTGCACCACCTGTAACTAATACTTTCACGCTTTACTCCTTATGATTTCTGTGTAACTCCCGTTCCCACTGGAAGTAGAAGATTTTAATCTCTTTTTTGCTTTGAATCAACCCAAATCTTTCATAGAGGGTCTCTCTATGAGGTTTGAGCCTTTAATTCAGCGATTTCATCCATGATTTGGTTGGAGATGCTTTTATACGCTTCTCGCTTGTCTTTGACAATCATCTCAGAAAAATCCATGGGTTGCCCAAAGATGATGCGTACTTTTTTAGGAAGAGGGTATTTGGAGCCACGCGGCATGGCTTCGGCCGCTCCATCAATATAGCAAGGGACGACAGGCACCTTAGCATGTTGAACAATCATTCCTGTTCCTGGCTCCCCTTTTTGTAGCTCTCCATCCGGACTTCGGGTTCCTTCAGGAAAGAGAATCACAATGGCTCCTGCTTTAAGTTCTTTAACCACTCTTCGAAAAGTTTTCATATCAAGCTGATCACGATTCACAGGAATACAATTTAACTCTTTATAAAACCATTTTAGAAAGGCATTTTTCATGAGAGTGTTTCGAGCAAAATAGTGTGTAGGACGTTTGATCCCAATTCCACATAAAGGAGGATCTAGAAAGCTCACATGATTGGCCGCAATAATCACTCCCCCTGTTTTAGGGATGTTGTCATGTTCAAGTGATTCATAACGCAAATAAAGTTTGGCAAAAACCCAACAAAGGAAACGTGCGAATCTAAAAATAATCATCTTGGTTTTTCCTTAAGATAGCTTTTTAATGTGGCTGAGAGCGGTTTCAACCATTTCTTCAACACTCATTGTTGATGAGTCGATAGGAATGGCGTCTTCTGCTGGTTTTAGAGGAGAATCTTCTCTGGATGAATCAATGTCATCTCGCTTTAAAAGATCTTCTTTAATCTTGTCAACGGCGACCTCTGTCCCCTTTTCAGATAACTCTTTTTGACGACGTTTGGCACGTTGCTCGACATCTGCTTTTAGAAAAAACTTAATATCAGCATCAGGAAAGACTACTGTTCCAATATCTCTTCCTTCTAAGACCGCATTTCCATGTTCCGCAATTTCGCGTTGGTGCGCCACCATGCATCCACGCACACCCGATACTTTTGCTACATCTGAAGTATGATTGGTAATTAAAGGAGAACGAATTTCTTCAGTCACATCGCGACCATCAATAAATACTTTAATCTCTCCACCTGCTGTTTCCGGAGGTTTGAGTTCTAGATGAGATTCTTTAGCGATTTTGCTTAGTTTTTTTTCTTGGGTGAAATCTATTTTATTTCGAATCGCTTTCCATGTTAAAGCTCGATACATTGCCCCAGTATCGACATAAAGTAATCCAAGACGACTTGAAAGTCCGCGTGCTAAGGTGCTTTTTCCTGAACCACCGGGACCATCAATGGCAATAATTAATTTTTGTTTACTCATAAGTAACCAGCAACTTTAATTTTTCTTCAAAACTTGGAAATGAGGTCTGAATACAATCCGCATTTTTAATTGTGATTGGTTTATCACAAAAAAGCCCTGCTATGGCCATTGACATGGCGATACGATGATCGCCATAACTTTCAAATGTTTCGCCCCCTTTAAGCCGGGGCTGTCCTTGAATAACCATTCCATCTTCTAATTCTTCAACTTGAACACCTAATTTTTGAAGCGATGTCACAACAGCCTTAATTCGATCACTCTCTTTAACGCGTAGTTCAGCCGCATCCCGAATCACGGTCTCTCCATCGGCTAAAGCAGCGGCAACAGCTAAGACAGGAATTTCATCAATAAGATAAGGGATCATTGCCCCAGAAATCTCAGTTCCTATGAGTGGATGACCAAAAACCTCAACATCTCCGTAAGGTTCAAATTTTTCAGATTTAGGTTCTAACAAAACAGTAATTTGAGCGCCCATTTTTCTAAGCACTTCTATGATGGCCATCCGAGTAGGATTCAGTCCTACATCTTTAATTAGCAAACTAGAATTAGGAAAGGCCGCTGCAGCAACTAGAAAAAAAGCAGCAGAAGAAATATCTCCAGGAACAAAAATATCTTTGTTTTTAGGTTCTTGATCTGAATCAATCGTGTATGACAAGTCTTCTGTTTCAACATGAACACCTAAGTACTTTAACATGCGTTCGGTATGATCTCTTGATTGGTTTGGTTCAATAACTGTTGTCAGCCCATCGGCATAGAGCCCTGCCAACAAAAGAGATGATTTAACTTGTGCGCTTGCCACCTTTAAGGGATGAGTCATTCCATTTAAAGCGCCCCCATTAACCTGAAGTGGAAGCTGTGCTCCATTGGTGGGCCCTGAAAAGCTAGCCCCCATTTGTGTTAACGGTTCCACAACTCGTTTCATAGGACGAGAAGATAATGAAGCATCCCCTTTAAGCTCGGCACTGAAATCCTGCCCTGCTAACACACCCATTAACAATCGAGTGGTTGTCCCCGAGTTACCCATATCTAAAACTTCAGCTGGTTTTTTTAAGGCATATTTCCCCTTACCATTGACAATCACTTCTGTGGGTGACTCAAATGTAATGTCGACTCCCATGGCTTGAAACGCACGGGCTGTTGCTTGACAATCTTCACCTGAAAGAAAATTTGAAATTTTTGCTTTTCCCTGTCCCAGCGAGGTTAAAAATAGAGAACGATGTGAAATCGATTTGTCACCAGGAACAATCAGATCACCTGCAAAAGATTTAATGGGTGAAGAAACAAAGGAATGAGACATCTTATTTTATCTTTCTGCGAGTTGAACGAGCTTGTTGAAGTTGTGACAAAACCGCTTGTTGATTTTCTGTTTCAAGCAGTCGCTTCCATTTCTGAAGCTCTTTAATATTTTGGTTTAACGATTTTTGCACTTCACTTTTATTAGACAGCAAAATCTCAAGCCACAACTTAGAATCTCCCCCAGCCAAGCGAGACATATCTTTAAAACCCGTTCCAATAAACTTTAAGTAGTTGCGTTGCTTGAGTGGTAACGATTGAACTAAGGCCACAGATAACAAATGAGGCAGATGACTTATGTAAGCGGTTACATTGTCGTGTTCTTTAGCGCTCAGTAGGCTGACTTTCGCCCCCACACCCTTCCAAAGCTGTTCCACTTTCCTTTTGGCACTTGATTGAGTCTTTTTAGTCGGGGTTAAAATACAGACTGTATCCTCAAAAAGCTTTTCTTTGGCAAAAGCAACCCCGGTTTTTTCAGAACCAGCCATGGGATGGCCTCCCACAAATGTTCCGTTAAAAAACGGTTCACAGCTAGTAAGAATTTTACCCTTAACACTCCCAACATCTGTCACCACAGCATCTGGCTTTTTAAGTTTGGCAATTTTCTTTGCTAAAGGAATCACTTTATCTAAAGGTGCTGCAATCACAATAATGTCTGCCTTTGGCACCATTTTTTCTAGTTGAGTGCTTCCAACATCAATGGCACCAGCTTTTTTAGCCGCTCGCAGAGTCGCTTGCTTGCGACTCACGCCAATCACTTGTTTGGCCAAACGTCTTTTTTTAATGGCTTTGCCAAGCGATCCACCGATCAGTCCCACACCCACAATAAGAATAGTTTCTGCTACCTGTTTCATTTCTTTAATGCTCTCTTTAATGATTTAATCACACGCCTATTTTGTGCGGCTGTGCCAATAGTAATGCGAATAAATGCTTTTAAACCAAAAGAACCAAGCGGACGAATGACCACACCCTCTTTTTGCATCGCTTCAGACACTTTTTTGCTATTTCCAACCCGCACACAAACAAAGTTAGCCTCTGAAGGCAACACAAGTAAATTGAGTTCCTTTAATTTCTTCTCTAAAACCTTTTTTCCCGCGCGGACAAGCTGCTTGCTCTTGCTTTGGTGACTTTTATCTGCAAAACCAGCACAAGCAGCTGCTTGTGCCACCCCATTCACATTAAAAGGTTGGCGCACACGATTTAATAAATCTGCCAATTTAGGATGGGCTAAGCCATACCCAATCCGCAAAGAAGCTAAGCCAAAAATTTTTGAAAACGTTCTTAGTAACAGTACATTCTCTCTTCGGAGAAATTCTTGGCTTTGGGCCATTCCTTTTCCAGAACGAAAATCTCCATAAGCTTCATCTAAAACAACAATCACTTTTTCAGGAAGTGCACGAATCAGTTTTTTAATTGATTCGTGTGAAATCACCGTTCCTGTTGGATTGTTCGGATTACACAAGAAAACTATTTTTGTTTTCTTATTTACCGCTTTTAATAACTTATTCGTATCCAAAACATAATCAGTTAAAGAGACTTTTTTGATCTTAGCTCCAGCTAAAGTGGCAAAGGCGTTGTACATTGAAAAAGTAATTTCAGGCACTACTACTTCATCGCCTGGTCGCACAAAAGCTTTGCAGACAAACTCTAAAAGCTCATTAGAGCCATTGCCTAAAAGAACTTGATTCGGTTTCACTTTAAGCTGTTGGGCTATTTTTATTTTAAGTGCTTTACCCGAACCATCAGGATAAAGATGTAAGCGCTTACAAGATTCTTTCACAGCTGCCACAGCCTTAGGCGAAGGCCCTAGCACATTCTCATTTGAAGCTAATTTCAAAACCTGCGCTGGCTTTAAACGGTTCTGTTGCGCCACTTCCTCGATGGTTTTTCCAGGAATATAAGGGTGAATTTTCTTAATCTGAGGATTGATCTGCTTGTCCAAGGGCATGAGAAGTCCTTACAGTAAGATTTGATTTTGAGGGTATGCGCCCAAAACCTTGAAGAATTTGCATTTCCGTTCAACGGCTTTAAGTGCTGAAGCAACCTTCTTATCTGAAGGATGCCCTTCCAAATCAACAAAGAAAACATATTCCCATGCTTTCTTTTTCGAAGGACGAGATTCAATTTTACTGAGATTGATCTTATTTTTTTCAAAAGGTTGCAAGGTTTTATACAACGCCCCAACTTTATCTGAGGTTGAAAAAAGAATCGATGTTTTATCTTTACCTGTTCGGTCGCTCTCTTTTTTGCCTAAAACAAAAAAGCGTGTGCAATTACCGGCGCTATCTTGAATATTAGAACGCAACGCAGGCAACTTATAAATCTCTTTAGCTTGCTTACCGGCAATTGCGGCCACATTCTTTTCTTTTAAAGCAATTTCACAGGCACGAGCAGTACTTGAAGTATCGACAAGCGTGGCTTGTGGCAAATGTTGATTTAACCACAAACGACATTGCCCAAATACTTGAGGATTTGAGTAAACCTTCTTAATAGATGAGATGTTTTTATTTTTTGAATAAAGAACATGTTGAATCTGAAAAAAGAGTTCTGAACAGACCTGTAAAGGCGAATCTAAAAAGTTGTCTAATGTTTGGCCAATTGATCCTTCCACAGAGTTTTCAATAGGAACCACTCCGTAATCAGCTTTACCCCGTTCAATTTCTCTAAAGACTTCATCAATACTAGGCAAAGGTTGGTACGAAACTGAATTGCCAAACTTAGCCACAGAAGCTTGGTTTGAAAATGTTCCTTCTGGCCCCAAAAAGGCAACAATCAGATCTTTTTCTAAAGCTAAGGATGCAGACATCACCTCACGGTAAATCGCCCGAATCGAATCATCTAATATTGGCCCGCTATTTAACTTCATAGCTCGGTCATAAACTTCTTTTTCACGTGCAGGCACAAAGATCTCGCGACCCGATCCTTTTTTGATCGTGCCTATACCAAGAGCTGCTTCAACCCGTTGATTAATCAAACGGATGATCTCTTTATCTAGTTTGTTGATTTTAAGACGCAATTGCGATAGTGATTTCACTTTTCCTCTTCCGGATCTTCGCCCAATGCTTCGATTGCATGCTCATCTTCTTTAATCTCAATTTCTTCTTCTTCAGTATCTGCTTCTTCTTTTAATTCACTATTTTCATCATCTTGAATCGCATCTTCTAGTTCTGTGTCATTCAATGCTTCCACTTCTTCGCCTTCAACAGCTTCTGGCGACTCATTGACTTCTTCTGGAACTTGATTTTCATCAGTCGGCTTTTCTTCTTCAGAATTGACTTCGCTTGGTTCTAGAGCGAGCTCTTTTTGACTCTCTCCCATTTCGCGCAATTCCTCAATTTGAGGCAATTCATCTAATGTTTTCAAACCAAATTGTTTTAAGAATTTGTTTGTAGTTCCATACATAAATGGACGACCCAAAACTTCTTTTTTACCCACAATCGCCACATATTCGTGTTCCAAACATTTCTTGAGCGGTCCTGTCACATCCACACCACGAACACCTTCAACTTCAGACTTAGTGATTGGCTGACGATAAGCAATAATAGCTAACGTCTCAAGCACAGCATGAGATAGTTTTTCAGTACGACGGTCTTTATAGAGTTTTGACAAATAAGGCGCATATTCCGAACGGGTTCGAATTTGAAACCCTTCAGAAGTCTCTTCTAATTTAAAACTTCGACCCAACTCTTCATATTCTTGAGCCAACTCTTCTAATAATGGAAGAAGCTGCTTTTCAGGAATCACTTCAACATCACTTACCACGTCTCTCAACTCTTTAGCCGACAAGGGACGTGAAGTCACAAAAAGAAGGGCTTCAAGTATCCGTTTTATTTTTTCTTTTGATTCTGCTTCCATGTCAACTCCTCTCAACCAATACCTTGGCGCATTGTTACTTCGCCAAACGATTCAATTTGCGTGGCCACCACTTTTTTCAAACGGATTAATTCTAGCACCGCTAAAAAGGTTACCACTACTTCACTTCTAGTTTTAACCCCTTCAAAGAGCTCAGAAAAACGTATTTCATCCACCTCTTTAAATGTATCTAAGATAACTTTTATTTTATCTGTAACGGTATGGGTCTCTTCAAAAATTTCTTTTAAGTCATCTTCAATTTTGATTCGCTCAAGCACTTTAGAAAACGAACTAATCAAATCAAAAATAGTTGACTCAACTTCTTTACTCTTTAAATCAATCGGAAGCGGCCCACCTGTTTCACGACTAAAGTGATCGGCTTCATGTAATGCTCGCACACCTAAGTCAGTCGCTGCTTCTTTAAATTTTTTATACTCCACCAACTGTTTGATTAATTCCAAACGTGGATCTTCTTCTTCCTCTTCATCAATGGGACGTTCTTCAGGTGGAAGCAACATTTTTGATTTGATATACATCAATGTTGAGGCCATCACCAAAAACTCACCTGCAATATCCAAATCAAGCATTTTAAAATATTCAATATATTCTAAATATTGATCAATCACTTTAACGGTATCGATTTCAAAGATGTCGACTTCTTCTTTTTTAACCAAATACAAAAGAAGATCGAGCGGACCCTCGAAAATCTCTAGCGATACTTTGTAATCATTTGCTTGTTCTTCAGTCATATTTCATCCATTAAAGTTAAAACTAAAACGTTTATTATAACCCAACTAGGCCTTTGACTTCCTCAATAGTTTTTTGAGCTACTTTTCTGGCTTTTTCAGCCCCAGCGGCTAAGATCTCTTCAATCTTCTTTTCATCTGAATCAAGCTCTTTTCTAATTTCTTGAGCTGGCTTGAGCAGGTCTACCAACTGATCTGCTACCTTAGCTTTACAGTCTGTGCATCCCACTGTAGCCCCTTCACACCAGGCCCGCACTTCATCTACTTGCTTAGCATTAAAGATCTGGTGATAAGCAAACACATTACAAACATCTGGATGCCCCGGGTCTTTTAAACGCACACGGGCTGGATCTGTAACCATGGTTTTAACCTTTGTCTGAATCTGCTCTTCAGTTTCAGACAAAGCAATCATATTCCCATAGCTCTTGCTCATCTTTCGATTGTCTAGCCCCATCAAGCGAGACATTTGCGTCAAAATAGGCTGTGGCTCTGGAAAAACATCTTTATAGAGAAAATTAAATCGTCGAGCAATCTCACGAGTCAATTCCAAGTGAGGCAACTGGTCATTGCCAACCGGGACTTTAGTGGCTTTATAAAGCAAAATATCAGCCGCCTGCAAGACTGGATAACCCAAAAATGCATAGGTAAAAATGTCTTTATCTTTCAATTCCTGGAGCTGCTCTTTATAAGTAGGATTGCGCTCCAACCATGGAATTGGGGTCAACGCCCCAAAGATAGCCGCTAATTCCAAATGCTCTTTCACATCAGATTGGATAAAAATCGTGCTCTTTTCTGGATCGAGTCCAAAAGCAATCCAGTCTTTCACACACTCAATCGTGAACTTTTTCAAATCTTTAGGATTCTTATATTCACTCATCAAGGCGTGCCAGTCCGCCACCATAAAGAAACATTCCATCTGGTCTTGATACTTTTTCCAGTTGTCTAAGGCCCCCAGCAAGTTGCCTAAATGCAACATTCCAGTTGGTCGCATACCGCTTAATATTCGTTCTTTAGACATATATCCTCAAGTAAAACTTTCTAATATTTAAAAAAACTGCCTAAGCCAAGCAGGTTCCATTCCTATAAACTTCCAAACAAAATGAACCGTCCCAAAGACAATTGGGCTCAAAACGCCTAGTAAGAATAGCCCAATCACAATAAAAAGGCCATAAGGTTCTACCCGAGCCACTGCAAGTGCTTGCTTACGTGGAAGAAGCCCCATCAATACTCTGGAGCCATCTAAAGGAGGGATCGGGAGCATGTTGAATACCCCTAAGATAATATTGACTAAGATGAAGATTCGAAAGATCATCCCAACTAAGTCTTCCCCACCCAATCCAAAGACTTTAACCAGAAAAGAACCGGCCAGAGCCATCAGAATATTTGAAGCAGGCCCTGCAATCCCTACCCAAATCATATCTTGTTTGGGATGATTAAGAGCAGCAAAGTTCACAGGAACAGGCTTGGCCATCCCAAAGAACATCCCGGTAGTAAAGAAAAGAACGGCTGGCATGATAATCGAGCCAAAAAGATCAATATGGGCCAAAGGGTTTAAAGTGAGACGCCCTGCTTGAAGTGCGGTGTTATCCCCTTTTTTATGAGCCACCCATCCATGAGAAAATTCATGAACTGAGACAATTAACATCAACATCATCCAGAAGAAAGCAAACTGGATAATGAGCATCAGACGAGCTGTCCTTTGCCAAAGACAAGTGCGTCATAGGCAACTTGAACGCGTTCCCAACGTTGGTCACGGTCCATGGCATAATAACGACCTATTGCAGAAACAATTTCACCGATCCCTTTTTCTTGAATTCCTTGCTGAACTTCTTTCAAAAACCCAACACCACTATCTGGCGCGGAATCACGACCATCCATAAAAGCATGGATGTAGACTTTGTCTAACTCTTCACGTTTGGCTAATTCTAAAAGTTCAATTAAATGCTTTGAATCAGAATGCACTCCAATATCAGAAAGAAGCCCCATTAAATGTAAGGCTTTACCCTTCTTTTTAGCATGGCGTACAGCCTCCAGCAAAACAGGGTTTTCGAAAAAATCCCCTTTTTCAATTGAAACATTAACCCGTTCGTAATCAGTAAAAACCACACGGCCTGAACCAATGTTCATGTGACCCACTTCAGAATTTCCCATGGTTCCTTCAGGCAATCCAACTGCTTTTCCAAATGGAATTAATCGAGATGACGGATATTCTTTTGCCAAACGATCCATGTTAGGAGTCTTTCCTTTTAAAGGAGCATTCCCTTCTTCGCGTGGAGAAATGCCCCATCCATCTAAAATAATCAACATAATAGGACGTTGTTTTCCATCATGTTTAAAATTCTTGAACATGGTTTTTCCGGTCATCTCTTCAGGTTGTTTTAAATCAATCATCTGAAGCAATGTGGGTGCCACGTCAGCCAAGACCCCTTCTTCACGCATTTCTAAACCTTTGATCACTTCATCTGGGCCATAAGCAATAAATGGGACAGGCTGATCATCTGAATGTTCTGTGCTTGGTTTAGGCGTGCCGTCTGCTTGATAAATAATATTACCGTCATCATCTATGGCATACATCTGTTCACAGTTACCATGATCCGCCGTAATCAAAACGATTCCATCTTGCTTTGACATCGCTTCAATGATTTCGCCAATCCCTTTATCAACTTGCTCGACCGCACTTAAAATAGCAGGCTCCACACCGGTATGTCCCACCATGTCTGGATTGGCATAATTCAAAATAATGGCACCATATTTTTTGGAATTAATTTTACTCACTACCGTCGAAGTTACTTCAGGAGCAGACATCTCTGGTTGCAAATCATAAGTAGCTACTTTAGGCGAAGCAATTAAAGACCATTCTTCGCCTTTAAATTTTTTCTCTTCGCCCCCATTCATAAAAAAGGTGACATGTGCATATTTTTCCGTTTCAGCAATACGGAGTTGTTGAATCCCTGCATCAGATAAAACTTCAGATAATAATTTTGTTAATTTAATTTTTGGAAAGGCGACAGGGAAATCAAAGTCTTTGTGATATTCAGTCATGGAAACATAGTCGAGTTTTGATTGTTGAACAGGAAAGTGTTGAAACGGATTCCCATCTCTGTCCACACCCGTCAACGCTTCTGTAATTTCGCGCGCACGGTCTTGGCGAAAATTAAAAAAGATCACACTGTCGTTTTCTTGAATACGACCCAAAGCTTGGCCATTGGCATCTTTAGCCACTAGCGGCGTCGTATGCTCGTCCCCAAAACCAGAGATATACTTTCCTTTATATCCTTCTTCAACAGCTTTAATAATGACTTCTGTGGGGGTTTTACTCATGCCGTGTGGCCCCTTGGGTGAATTTCTTTAATGCTTCCACGGTTTTGATTTTATACTTTTCCACATCAGGCTGAAGAAAGGTGTTCCCTTCTAACCCGACTAAAGCTTCACCTAAATAAGCAATAGAAGACTCTAAAATCAACATTAACTGGGCAATTTCACGTTCGCTAAATTGTTGCACAGTTAACGAAATATTGGGGATAGCCTCATCGCAAACAGCTTGGCGGGTTCCATCTAATGTGGCTTGAAGATTATCATCAAAATGAATGCCATCATCTCCAGAAATATCTTCTTCGCGCGCATAATCAGACGCCCCAATAAATAGGACAAACTTATCTTTAGGTGTGCCTCCTAATAAATTCTGCACAAAAGAATGATTATCAATGGTTCCAACGGTTGGTTTAATAATTAAGTTTGTCTCAATCGACTCCCCTTTTTTATTCACAAACCGTTTACCAATTGATTCTTCAACTAACTGCTCATACCATTTAGTTAAGTTTTTAAACGCTTCACCAAACGCATAAAAATATTGAATATTACGCCCTTCTTTTAAAGCAAGGTATTGATAGGTTGCAATCTGAGCAGGAAGATTATCAGAGTTATCAGTTGCAATCTGAGCCATCTCACACCCATCAGCCACTCCTTGCAATAAGGCTTTCACATTAATGCCTAATATGGCTGCAGGAATCAAGCCTACAGGTGAAAAAACAGAATACCGTCCCCCAACACCGTCTGGAACAGGAAACAGAGCCCGTGCGGAACAAGTCTGAGCCGGCACATCCCAAAACTCTTGAAGTAAGACTGATTTTGGGTGCCCATTATCATCAATCGCTTCATCAGTGACCAACACAAAATGATCTTTATGTGTGGCTTCATCAATATTTTTGTTCTTTAGAGCTTCCTTTAATTTTTGACGAAAAAATTCAAAGTTACGGCGTGTCTCTAAAGTTTTACCTGATTTACTAATCACCACAAAAACAGTTTGAGTTAAATCAAGTCCTTCACGTTTTAAAAAGTTACGACACTTTCTTGAATCAAAACTTTGAAAGAAATGAATATTAGGTGCGGCTTTACCATCTGCTCCGCGTTGTGCTGGATAAAGATTGTTGTAATCATCACTCCCCAAAAACATGTCAAAGAGGGCTCGTGGTCCAAAGTCAGACCCTCCAATACCTAAGATCACCACATCTTTAAAATGATCGCGCACATCTTGGCCAACTTTAATCACCTCTTCAATATTAACTTCAGGCAAACGGTCAGCAAGGTACCAAGCTTGATTGCTTTTGCGTAAAGCAGGCAAATCAGCTAAAAGAGGTTTGAGCTCCTCTTGATACGCTTTAAGTTGAGGTTCCACCCCTTGAGTTTGCTCAGGCGTATAACCTGTAGGCATCCCATGGGCTTTAAGTGAATTTAACGGATTTAAATCAATAAAGGTTTCTGTTTTCATAGGGAGAGATTATAGGGAGCATCCCCCTCTCTGTCAATAAGTTCCAATCGAGAACTTATGATTCAAACACCCTGTGGATAACGGTGTCTTCCCCCTTTATCCACAGTTAAAGGGCTATTTCAATGGGAGCTGAGTCTTCTATGAAGAATAAATGTTTAATTCTGTTTAGCTGTGCCCCTTTGTTATCAACAGGAATGTTCGTATAAGGGTCTGGCTCAGGATCAAAGGCCCAACCTTGAAGTGCTAGCAACGCTTCTTCAGGACTTGGAAAACGTCTCATGTACCAAAGATTAGCCCACGCGGAATGCACCACACCAAAATGAAATTGAGCAAAGCCATCTTCTGCGCCACTGGTAAGCTTTTCAATAACCGCATCGGCAAGCGGATTAATCTCATTTAAACCAAGTTCTTCATAAAGCTCTAAAATTTCAGAATCTTTTCTAACATTGCCAAAACCCAAATTCAATAAGGCTGTCAAAATTGAATCAGGAATATCTGTAACCAAATAAAATAGAAAAACTTCTTTAAACATACCCACCTCAATTGAAGAATAGGATTTCTTGATTGACTGTGGATAGAGCATTGCTAATGAATCATACAATTGATACCACGGATCGATTGTGGGCTCAAAAGGAGGGTGTTGTAATAACCAGGCAACAAAGCGTTCAATACGAGTTTGACAATTGTGTGCATACTTACGATATTGAAGCTCAGGATCATTATGCCAAGACCCATATTTTTCTCGATAGGTTTGTGTGATCTGAATGGCTAATTGAAGTCTATTTGAAATTGCCGAAGGGTCAATAGTATAAAGTGCCTTAAGCAATGCTTCTTTTTCAAGAGTCTGTTTTGATTTTTGAGGTTTCTTTTTTGACCCCACCCCCTCTTTTGGAGCACGTAAATCAACTAAAAGAAAATTGACCAAATTTAAAACAGGTGGAGCTTGAACCAAACTATAACGTTTCACATGCCCTTCAAACTGAGGCTCAATTTGAACCATCAGTTGATAGAGTTGATCAAAATGATCCCCTGCCACCACCCCTGGAACTGGATTTTGGATAGACGAATAAGGACTGAGCATCGAAACAGAAGGCTCAGATAAAGGAAGTGAAAAAGAGAGTGTTAAGGCCGCGAGTAGACCGACCTTTTTTCCACAGCACCTCTTGATGAAGCCACTCAGAAACATCCCCCCCTTCAAGGAAAAAACTATTTTAACTTAATTCGTAAATAAGGCAATACAAATAAGTTGCAAATAAATAACTCTTATTAGATTAGCACTAGATTTTGTAGAGAAAGAGAGTAGAAACCGACTATCTTGTGACAACTTAAATTGAGGTTTTGATCTCAATAGAGGGTAATTTTTTTTCAAATCGATTTTGTCTGAAATGAGAACACGAAAGGCTCTCTTCCGTAAATGAAGCATCTAAAAATCGAAGAGCATTAGGGTCTTTCATCATCAACTGAATAAGAAGAGGTGCTGCTGGAATTTTATTTAACATCGCTGCAATCGGCTTAAATCTTTCCTGTTCTATTTTCATTGAATCAGTCAAGGTTAAGCTATGCGATAAATTAAATTGTCGACTTAGTAAAATGTATTCCTTTCTCCACTCTTGAGGTAGCTTCTCTTCAGTCCCTTGCTTGACCAAGCAGAATCCAAAAGCCAGAGCTAATACTTCATTGACACGACGCTGTTCAGAAGATTTAAACCATTCTTCTCGCAGAAAAGAGTCTTTTCCATAGGTCTCGACATAAAGATCTTTTATTTTTTCCCATTCATTTCGATGTTCAAAAATTTGGTGAGACCAATCAGCCACTAATAATGGATCTGTTTTCAACGTATAAACCCATTTAACATGAAAGAGTTCATGCCCCCATGTCCCTAATAAATCTAAAATACTTTCATGTTGAGACTCGCTTAAAAGAATATCCCCCTCATAAGTCAGCATGCCGCGTGAAATCAGATCATCAAAACGAGTCGGCACTAAAGCATTTTTTCTAGGGGCATGAAAACGAATGGCTAATAAGTTTTTTTCATCTCTTGGAATAGGAAAATAAAGTGCTTTGCGTTCCCCATTGTAGGTAAAAGAAAATAAATAGACGGGGCCATAAACAGGGTGATTAAAAGTGACATGAGAAACGTCGAGGTCATCTAAAAAGTATTGTGCTTCAACAAGTAATTCATTAAAAGCTCTAAAATTTGTTTTCTGAAGGTGCTCTATTAAAGAAGAAGCAAATGTTTGTAAAAGACGATGTTCATTAAATTCAAATGAAAGAGACATATTTTCAAAAAATAAAAAGGATCTAATTCCTATCTGCACCATTTGAGCTCGAATATCTTCTGAAGAAATATAAGGATATCGTGTAGGAAAAGGTCCATTTAATCGAATCAATTCATCAACAAGCTTTCGTAAACGTAACTGTTCGCGATGAACCTGTTTCCATTCATTTTTCTTTTTTCCAGTCTGTTTAGACATAAAACGGGCTAAATAGTTTTGAAATGCCTTTTGCCACAAATCAGGCGCTTCTTTAAGATCTCTTTTTCCGGAATACATTTCTTCAGATAAAGTAGGGAAAATAACTTGCCGCACTAAACGCTGTAATGATGCTTCATCAAATAACCTGTTGTCTAATGGGTGTTTTAAATAGTAACGCGTAATCAATAATTCATATAGAGTGCTTCTATAAGTATATTCTTCAATTTCATCACCTATAGCTCTAAAAAATTGTATTTCTCGTTTTAAGAAAAGCTCTGACTCATCAAATAAAACTAAGTTTTTAGACTCTGTTGCGACTTGTATGGGAATTTCTCGATTAAATTTCTTTTCAATCTGTAAAAAGAAAGAGGCAACCCTTTCATTCACTTCTTGTTTAGAAACACCTTGATCTCTCCATTTTTTTGCATGATTGAGTGCCGCAGCTCGAACCGCTTCAATCCACTCTTGCTCACTTCCCTGCTCAGCTAAAGCAAGCTGCACTGTAAATGAAGGAACAGCTAAATTATCTTTAGGAAACAAAAGAGGAGTATTTAGATTCAAGCAGATCAATAAAATTAGGAGCGAAGAAATAGGTCGGTACACAACAAGCCCTCTCAACAAATAGAGGTGAAACTATAGTACAAAGAGATAAAACTGTAAAGTTATTCACATAACACCATCTATATTAAAAGCTTATAACTAAGATCTAGGGTGGTATTCTTTATGGATTTTTTTGAGGCGGTCAGAATCTACGTGGGTGTAGATTTGAGTGGTTGAAATGTCGGCATGGCCTAACATCTCTTGAACTAAGCGAAGATCTGCTCCATTAGAAAGCAAGTGTGTGGCAAAAGAATGACGCAAAGTATGTGGAGAGATTTTCTTTTTAATGCGGACTTCGTTAGCATGTTTGCGTAAACGGAGCCAAAATTCTTGTCGAGTTAGCTTAGTCCCCCGAATCGTTAAAAAAAGAAAAGGTGAATCTTTTCCCTTTTTGTTTTTTATTCGGACTCGATCCATGTATTTTTGAATCCACTCAATCGCTTTACCCCCCATTGGGACAATTCGCTCTTTAGACCCTTTGCCTATTGAACGAACAAAAGCAGCTTGCAAATTAATGTCATCAACTTTAACACTAACTAATTCAGAAACACGCAAACCTGTAGCATAAAGCAATTCAATCATGGCCCGATCACGTATCCCTAAAGGGTCTGTCAGCTTTGGTGCTTTGAGTAGTTTTTCCACTTCCTGTACAGATAAAACTCCAGGTAACGTTTTCCATAATTTAGGAGAATCGAGCGTGTCAGTAATATTTTCATTTAAAATGCGTTCACTCACTAAAAACCGAAAAAATGTTTTTAAGGCAACCAATCGTCGTCCAATAGAACGAGCACTAATCCCCTTCTCTTTTTCATTTATTAAGAAGTTGGTGATATGTTTGCGGGTAATTTCTTGAAGAGTTTCTAATTTTAATTTTTTTAAATACTTAGAAAACTTAATGAGATCAGTTCTATAAGCCGTTTTCGTGTTATCAGCCAAACCCCTTTCAATGGTCAAGAAGTTTAGAAATTCTTCAACGTAATGATTTAGCTGTTCCACATTGCACCTTTTTTAATGCCCAAAAAGCTCCCACCACAAAAAGGAGCATGCTTGCTAAGGTTATTCTATATTTTAAGTTGTCTAACGGCGACAATAAAAGGAGCAATCCTCCCCACCACAGAGGGCCTAAAATAGCCGCACTCTTGCCTGTGAGGTTGTAAAAGCCGTAATATTCCCCTATACGTTCTTTGGGGACTAATTCAATTACCAGAACGCGTGAAGAGATCCATGTTCCTGCCAATCCTATCCCCACAAGGCTTCCCACCAACCAATAATGCCACGGTTGATAAGCTAAACTTCCAATGATAAAAACAAGCATCCACAAACCAAGCACCATTTTCATTGCTTTAAGTCCCCCTTTTCGCGAGACCACTTCGCCCCAAACAAATGAAGAGATCAGTGCAACTAAAGTAGAGAGAATAAAAAAGGTTCGAATAGAGGCATCATCCATCTCAAAGACTTTACTGGCATAAATCGCCATATACAAAATCACAGTGTGAACCGCATCTCCACATAAAAAGTTGGCTAAGAAAAACCATTTAATCGGCCGTGTATGTTGAGAAAGTTTTTTAAGATCAAACGAATACTTCGCTTTATCGACAATTGATTGAGCTTTTTTGTTCAAATCATTTTGAGGTAAAAAAGCCAATAAGAATAAAGGTAATGAAAAAATTAGAAATAAAAGAGCTGTTGGTAAAAAGACTGCTTGTCGTCCCATCGGTTCGTAATAAGAAGCAATCCAAAGTCCAAAGATAGACCCTAGATACCCCAACCCTACACCTAAACCACATATTTTCCCCGGAGTTGATTCTTTGCTCACATCAGGCAGCATTGAATTATAAAAAACCAGGCTCAAAATATAACCGGTATGGGCAATAAAGAAAAAGAGGAGCGCTACTTTTACTGAGCTGACAAACCCTAATAACGCGGTAAATAACACAGAGACCAATGTCCCTAGTATCAGTAGAAAGAAGCGAGATTTTCGTAGATCAGAGATGATGCCAAGAATTGGAGAAAGCAATGAGGCAAGAAGAATAGCTCCACTATAGACCAAACTATACACAATCTCCGGCACTCCTTTATTACTTGTCAGCCATAAAGGAAAATAGAATGAAACAATATTCATGGAGTAAATAGTATTAGCAAAATCGTAAAAAGACCAAGCAAGTGGATTTAACGTTGATTTAAATTTCATTCGAGATCCTTCGTCGCTTCGCTCCTCAGGATGACGCTGCGATACGATGACATCACCCTGTATTCAGACTGACAACCCTGTATCGCGTCATTCTGAGCGTAGCGAAGAATCTAGCCAAGAGATTACGTTTAAGATGACGCACTTATTGAATCAGGAGTTTTTTTTTCCGCGGAACCCATGTCAAGGTCATCGTCGTCTTCTTCATCTAAAACAGGATTGGGTAGATCAAGTTGTTTATTGGGGACTTTAGACTGAACCCATTCCGTTGTTTTAAAATGGAGTTTGCAACACTTTTTAAGGGTGTCCCAACCTTTTTCTTTAGCAATTTTTAGAGCGAGTTCTTTTGTTTTTGTAGAGGCTCCCTTACAGAGTTCTACCTTGAACTTTTCTTCTAAGACTTGTAAACCTCTTAAGAACTCAGCTCGAGCCAAGATAGAGGCTGCAGCCACTGCAATGTCTGATTCAGCCCGGTGCATCTGCACTAATTCAATCTCTTTTCCCTTTTTCATCAACGCATTTTCAATCAATTTCTTGTTTCCAAATTGGTCAGAAATAGCTTTAGGACTTTTTACTATTTCAAGCATGTTCTCAATAACACGCGCATGACCCCAAGCTAAGAGTCGATTCAGATTTTTAAAACCACTGTAGAGTTGATTATATTTTTCAGGACCAATGGCAACGACACTGAATTTTTGTGTTTTTTTAATTTTAGCGGCCAATACTGTAATCATTTTATCGGTGATGTTCTTAGAATCGCGTACGCCCATATTTCGGAGTGCTTGACCTTCACCTTTTGCCACAAAAACTCCGGCGATCACAAGCGGACCAAAGTAATCCCCTTTACCACTTTCATCCACACCAATACGGTCAACATTCCCTTTTTCGTTTAATTCCTCTTCATATCCTAGCGAAACCTGTTTTAAAAGCTCTGGCTCTAAGTAAAAACGGACAAATTCCCCTGTCCCTTTTCCCTGGATAAAGAGTTTCCCACTTTTATAGAAGGTCATACTCACTTTATCGCCTTTGCTCGAAGCACCAAAATGAGCATAGTCCACACTGCGAAAAAGAAAGGCCCGTGCGGAAAGATACTCTTTGAGCTGCGCCCCTTGTGCAGGAGAAAGCACCACAGAAAAGCTCGTTAATAAGGGCTCTTCATCTTTAGACATTAGAATTCCTCTTCGTCATCACTTTGTTGAAATAGGTTACTGGCGTCATCCACATTATCAAAAACTTCGCGGGAGACATAGATAGGACAATCTTGTTGTTTGGCAATAGCTAGGCAATCACTGGGTCGAGCATCAATCTCAATAATCTTTTTACCCAATTCATTTTCTTCTTTTAAAATCAAACGGGCATAAAAGGTATTATCTTTCAAATCATTGACAACCACTTTATCTACGGCAATGCCTAAGCCCATAAAAATATTTCCAATCAAATCATGTGTCAGTGGACGCGGTTTGTCGATGTGATTGACAAACATTGAAATCGCGGCACCCACATCTAGCCCAACAGAGATAATAAAACTCTTTTCTTCATTTCCAATAAGAATGGCATATTCCATTGGTGTTGGGACAATCTTTTTAATATCGACTAAAACCATATCTTCGTTGTTATTTTCAGATCCCATTCTCATCACTTATCCTTTTAGTCTGAAGCCATTTCAGAGGGTCTTTTTCAAACTCTTTTGAACTCTTCTCACTTAGAGATTCGCCCTTTTCAACCCTTTCTACCACAGGTTCTAAAAAAGCAGCTTCCCCATCAATCTTAAGCTCTTTTTCCTTATGAGAAAGACCTTTCTGGCTTAGACGTAATAATTCACCGGCTACTGTACTAATTTTATCATTTTTTACTCGAGCTCGCAAACCAGCCTTTGGAACCTCATGATACAGACTAAGTCGCTCTTCCCATGTCCAATCTTTCACACAATCCCACGCCGCATCTAAGATGGACGGATCAAATAAAAGTCCATCCACAAAAGCAGCCACTCCCATAGCCATGTTTGGCAAATGCGAATCCGCACTCCTCAGCTCTAGAACTTGTTTGAGTCGAACTTCAGTAAATATAGTTGAAAGGTGTAAATTCCAATCTTCAAGCGTTGCTTCATAATCAGCAAATCCCTTTTCTAAAAACTGGGCAAATGTTCGGTCTAAAACTTCGATCCACTCGTCATCTCGTTTAATAAAAAGCATTGGGATATGTAAGATAAAATCAAGATACTCTTCATAAGAGTAGTTTGGATTAAAAACTTCTGGGATTATGCCGCAACGAAGCGGATCTGTATGTTGCCACACATAGCCTCTATAAGACTCAAATGGAATAGCTCTATTCTCATAGATAGATGAATTGGCAAAAATAGCTGTTGTGATCGGAGCAATCGCTGTTAAGAGTTTAAACTTTTTTAAGGCGTCAGCTTCGCTCGAGTAATCAACATTGATTTGAATCGACGCTGTCTGCTTCATCATGGTATGAGCTAACTCACTCCCATGCTTTTCAAACGACCGAGACATAATTGAATAGCGTTCTTTTGGAATCCAACCGACATGGTCTAATAAACTCACGGGTTGTAATCCTAAAGCAATCCAGTCAATGGAATCGTTTTGACTTGCTTTTAATAAAACAGAAAGAGTTTCTTGAATCTCTTGATTTAGATCGGTTAACCGTTGATACGGCTGAGTACTGAGTTCTATTTGCCCCCCAGGCTCTAAAAAAACAGACTTCTTTCCTTTATTAAGGCTCAATGCGTGGCCTTGCTCACGGCCTATTTTCCAACCATCTAACTGCGCCAACTTTTCTAAAGTGCTTTCAACCCCAGGCTCTCCCTTAAAAGGAAGTGGTTTTCCACCCTCAAGCAATCCAAAAAGCTCATACTCCATCCCAATCTTATGGTCTGAAGGAGGCTTTTCTCCCTGAATAAAGTAATTTAATAAATCCTTATGCGACAATGACATGGTATTTTCTGTTTTTCCTAAAACTTCTCCCATAAAATTAAATTTTGCTATGATACCATCAAACTTAGAGAAAGAGAAATTCATTGAAAAGCTTATTTGTGATCGATTCAGTTAAAGAATTAAAGTTTCCATGGGATACCACCAGCTTTTTAGCCTCTGCCTCACAAGCATTAGGTGCCATTTACTTTTGCCATCCTAAAGATCTTTTTTGGGACAAAAACAACGTTTGGGCACATGCCCTCAATGCCAAGATCAATCCTAAAAAAGGAATGACCTTAAATAAGAAAAAACAAACCTTATCTTTAAATCAATTCCAAATTGTGTGGATGCGTAAAGATCCTCCTATTGATGCCAACTACATCCAAACATGTCAACTTTTTGCATTAGCTCCACCGTCGACTCTTGTCTTAAATAATCCACAGACATTGATGCTGAAAAACGAAAAGCTCTTTGCATTAGAATTTCAAAAATGGATTCCACAAACTATTGTTTCGCGCGATAAAAATGAACTTCATTCCTTTTTACAAAAGCAAAGTAAAGTTGTGATCAAACCATTAGATAACCGAGGAAGTATCGGAGTTCGGTTAATCAGCAAAAAGGAATTTGCCTCAAAATCAAAATGGTTGGACGTCACAAATAATGAAAGCGCTTACATTATGGCGCAAGAATACCTGCCAGAAGCCATCACCCAAGGGGATAAACGGATCGTACTCATAGACGGAAAACCAATAGGTGCTTTTTTGCGCCCTGCCACACCCGAAACATTAAAAGGACGCGGCCTTTCTTACGTAAGCGATCTTCCTACAGAACTGACTTTAAAAGAAAAACAACTTTGCCGAGATTTAGCCCCACAGCTAAAAAAGCTAGGACTCTTTTTTGTAGGAATTGATGTGATTGCAGAAAAGCTAATTGAAATTAATATTACAAGCCCTGCAGGAATACCAGAGCTCAATCATCTTTATGGAAAATCTTTTGAAAAAGAGATTTTTGACCTGCTTTACCGTAAGTTTCTTCGAGGTAAGAAATAATTTTTGCTGAATCTTGAATCACTGTTTCACCATCTTCAAGAACAGGGACCATATCATATTCAGCAATCTTTAAAACAGTGGCAAAGTTATCTGCATCCGCATCCACAATTTCATACTCCAATTTTAAATCATTTAATTTTTTCTGAACGCGAATACAAAATGGGCAACCTTCTAAATTATGTAGTTTGATCATGACATCCTCTGTGATTAGGCAAATTTTTCAATCAGCATACTACCCCCTATGCCCCCTGCGGCACAAGCAGTAACCATGCCCAATTTAGCCTTAGTATCTTCTTTTAAGGCGTGGCACACATTTAAGACAATGCGTGTTCCTGAAGCAGCTAACGGATGCCCTATGGCAAGAGTTCCACCATTACGGTTGATACGTCCTTCATCAAATTTGCTTTGCCAATCATGGCCAAACTCTTTGTTTCCTTCTTTAAAGATGGCCAAGCAACCTGCAGCAAAGGCTTCATGCAATTCAATGATATCGAGATCCTCAAACTTATGATCCATTTTCTTTAACACCAGATCGGTTGAATAAGCAGGTGCTTTTGCCATTAACCCTGGATCAATCCCGGCAAAACTCCAGCCTGCAAGACGGCCAATAACATTTAAATTTTCTTTTTGGGCACGCTCTAACGTGGTCACTAAAACTCCAGCCGCCCCATCACTACGTGGACACGCATTAAACGGAGTCACGGTCCCTACTGTTTTTCCAGCCTCGTATTTTGTTCCATTTAAGTACTGTTTGTTTTGTTTATAAAATTCTTCAATGCTCAATACTTTATTGTCAAATAACTTGAGCATCTTATGCAATTTTGAAGGATCATCGACAAACTTGGCTCGCAAAATAGGGTTTTCATCATCCAGCATGTCTTCTCCATCACGATCTTTCATTCCAAAAACATGTGACTTATAAAAACCACGTTCAATTGCTTTTAATGATTTAGCATAACTTTGAATCGCATACTCATCTTGCTCTTCTCGAGTGATTCCATTAATTTGTGCCAAAATTTCAGCTGTTGCGGCCATGTTGATTTTTTTAATCGGATCAACCAATCCTTCTAACAAACAATCTTCAAGATCAATCCCTTCCATCTCTAAAAGGTGATCCCAGTTCTTTCTAATATCTTCGAGTGTTCGAATTCCTTTATGGCTTCGATCGCCACGAATGGTGTAAGGCATTTGACTCATGCTTTCAGTTCCACCTGCTAAAAAGATTTCACCTTCACCCATGACAATTCGACGCGCTGCAGACGCAATCGTATCCATCCCCGAGACACAGTTCACCTGTTCGGTAAACGCCACACACTTAAGAGGCAACCCAGCTTTTAACGTAGCCACACGGGCAATATTAGGGGCATTACTCCCTTGGCCAACCCAACCGACAATCACACCATCTAATAAGTCAGGATCAAGCTTAGAACGCGTCATAATCTCTTCAATTGTTGTGGCCATCAACTCTTCAGCACTTAAATGAGAGATCTTACTGTTCACATGCCCAACAGGTGTTCTCCAACCATCTGCAATTACGATATCTAACCCTGGTTTCATAGCTATCGCCTCCTACTCTATTTTACCACAGATACAAGATCCCACAAGCTAGCACCTGACAGCCTGTCAACTTCAACAGATTTAACCTGGTTCCACTGCATTCAGAAAGCTCTTTCAAAAGGACGTTCGCTAGGCAACTTGCCGCCCGGCAAGTCGCCAGACTCACTCATGGTCGCAGACACACCCAGGAAAAGCACACTCCTCTTGGAGTGCACTTTCCCAGGGGCCCTGCCTGCTCTTGCCTTTTGAGAGAGCTTTCTGAACTCCGTTAAAATATTCAAACAGGTAAAAACAAACTCAAAACTGTTTCCCCTGAACCTTTAAGGAATGTTGTCGCAAAGACGGAGCAAAAAATGTGAGGGAAAGAGCAAGACTGGTGTTTGAACGGAGCCTCGCACCGAATGTGCGAAGCCATTCGGACCAGAGGCGCAGTGAGTTCATTCTTGCCCTCACATTTTTTGCGCAGTCTGCTGCAAATTCCGGGTGAAGGGGAAACAGTTTTGAGTTTGTTTTGGTACGAGCTAATTCTGCTCTAGATTTAAGAGGTATTTCTTCCATGGAAGACCCGGGGCAAAGCCGCCTAGGCCGCCAGAGGATTGTAAGACGCGGTGGCATGGGATAAAGATGGGGATGGGGTTTTTGCCGCAGGCGGTGCCTACTGCGCGAACTGCTTTAGGCGAACCGACTTGTTTGGCAATCCAAGAATAGGAACGTGTTTGACCATGCGGAATTTTGAGCAAGGTTTTCCACACTTTTTGTTGAAACAACGTTCCATTTGAAAAATTAACATCAGGCAAAGCAACTGTTTTACCTGAAAAATATCGATCCAAAGTCTTTTCAATTTTTTTAACAGACAGAGTCAATGTTTTAGAAATTGAAATTGATTTATCTTTTTGATTAGGAAAAAGCAATCGGTCTAGTTTTCCCTTCTCATCTAAAGAGACAAAAAAGCTCCCCTTAGCTGTATCAATCGAATAAAATTTATTTTCTTTTTTTAGACTCACTGTCATGAACCTTTTTTAATTTGCTGTATGTTGTTTGAATGGCTTCCGGAATCACTTTTGTGTTGCCTAAGACAGGCATAAAGTTAGTATCCCCACTCCAGCGAGGGACAATATGCATATGCACATGGTGCTCTACTCCTGCACCAGCAACTCGACCAATATTCATTCCAATATTAAATCCATCTGCTTTTAATGTTTTCTTTAAAAGGCGCTTCATCTTTCTAGTCGTGACCATCATGTCTGCTAATTCACTCTCTTTTAACCCATCCAAACTGCCAACATGTTTATAAGGAACAATCATGACATGGCCATTAGAATAAGGAAAAAGGTTCATCACGCAAAACGTATGTTTACCACGATGTAAAAGTAGATTTTTTTTATCATTTTTAGATATTGAGTGGTGACAAAAGAAACAGCCTTCATCTTGATCAATTGATTCCACATATTGCAAACGCCAAGGTGCCCATAAATTATCCATGTTGATCCCTTATAAAATTAACCTTGAAAATGTACCTATATTTACTATGATTCCACGTTGTCAGTGCCTGATGTGCGGGTGTAGCTCAATGGCAGAGCGCTAGCTTCCCAAGCTAGTTACGAGGGTTCGATTCCCTTCACCCGCTCCAATTTAGCTCTAGAGTGAAAATTCTATACTAGAACTCTCAGGGGTGCAATGGGATTCTAAGAGGTGTTGCTTATGGGTAAAATCTATTTGAAGGCCATGCTTTTGAATTGCTTTAGTGGTTCGGATCAACCATTCCTTATGAGTCTCTCCATCTTTTTTAATCAACTTCACCTTTAATCGTCCTAATCCCATTAAATCTAACGTTTGAATAAGAATTGGAGCAACACTCCTTAACGATTTGGCTAAAGTTTTATTTTGAATACCGGCTACACGATGTTCCTGATCAACAAAGAGAGATTCAAAAATCTTTACGATTAATTCTTCTCTACTCTCTTCGTTCGAGTAACCAAATTCTTGGCGAAACAATTGTTTTGCATTTTTCCAAATGTCTCTTACATCAGGAGACTCTTGAATCATCGCTTCTTCAACTCGAGCGCCCCAATCTCTTCCCAAATAAATCCAAAAAAGAACATGAGCCAATTCATGATACAAGTTTGCTTGTAAAAATAGCTTTGTTGGAATACCTAATTCATCTGCTAATTGGAGGGCTAATTGAGGATTTCCATGAATACGCCATTCTCCATTCTCAGAAGCAGCCTCCATTAAATGCATATTCCCTATTCGGTAAGCCGCTCTAGTTTCAGATTTTTTTGCGGGTAAAATGTGTGTTAAGACTCTAACTAACGCTTGATAGTCAGCAGCCTCAGAGTCTAAAAGTTTTTCAATCGCAATTTCTATAACGGTTGAAGTAAAAAAGCGAGGAAGCAAGCCTGTGATTAAAAACTTCTCATATTCTTGATTTGATGTTTCATTTGGAAAACGACCCAATAGATCAAATAAAATATCAAGGTCTTCACGATCTTGCTTAAGGACTTGTTTGACAATGTTTTTAAATGTCAAAAAGGAAATATTTTTATTATTTAAAACCGATCTAAGATCGATTAAATGAATATATTTAAATAGATTTGTTTCAGAGATTAAAACCAGCATAAGTCGCACCTCTCTAAGAAGCCCTCTTTTTAAAACCTTATTAAACACCTTTCGGACTTGAGTATCAGTCATCAACTCTTGAAACCGTTGAATCAACCTCTTTCTCATTTTTGTATCTATGCTTATTGATTGAAGGTAATCAAGAAAATGAACCACCATAGAGAAAATTAATGGAGAAAGATAAGGATCTTCTAAAGCGAGAAAAACAGCGTTTAACACCCTTTTCTCTTCTTTTTGAGGTAGATCTGCAAGCACCTGTTCAAAAAGCTCATCTAAAATAGGTTTTTTGAGAAAGGGAGAAATACCAGGATGAAGCAAGGCAATAATATTAGCCTCTCGCAAGTTGACAAAATAAGGATCAATCCCTTTAAGCAACGGCAATGAAAGAACACTTTTTAATGCGGGTGAATAAAATTCATGGCTCTTCGGCTCATTAAAATAAGTACCAACCAACATCTCTGTTGCCTTCAAACGTATTGGAGAATCTGCCACATTAGTTAAATAAAGAATGCCTTCTAAGATTTGTATGTGTGATTTTACTTGTCTCTTATTATCTCTTTTTAAAAATAACCTTAAACTTCTTTCCAAAAATTCGAGTTCATTAAAACGCTCCTCTGTTGAAGCATACTTAGAGTAAAGGAGTTGAGCTTTTGAAAATAACCTTGGAGGCATCTCTTTTATCGGCATAGAAAAGGCGTATAAAGAATCTCGATTGTTGTAATGGGCAACTCGAGATCCACTCAAATTCAATATAGTATTATTAATATACTGACGAAAATAACGAACCATAAACTCTATTCGAGTATGCTCTTCGAGCCAGTCTATTAGATCAACGAGTGGCAATACACCATTAAGCTCTTCTAAGTAGACTTTGATAAAATCAGCAAATTCATCAGGACGCTTAAACAGTATCTGCACTCTTTTTTCATCGGCTTTATACGAATTCACAAAAGAGATCAACGCTCTAAACAGGCCGTTTCTCAAGTCATAATATTCTTGAATCTTAAGATCTGATTCCAATGGAAACTTTTTTAACACATCACTAGCTAAATCATCAAATGTTAGAATAAACCCCTTTTCCAATCTCTTTTCCATGATCCGATAGACTTCCTCTTGGAGTAAAGGTTCTCTCTCTTTTTTCGGTCCAGCCTTTTTTTCCTGAAAAGATTTTTGTATCTTTGCTTGCTCCTGAACAATGTCATGCCATGTTTCAAGCACCTTTGGAGAAACAGTCTGTTCATGAACCACTTGTTGATACGCTTTGTAAAAAGGTTTAATGATTTGATGTGGGGCTTGCATCCGTCTTAATCCCTCTAAAGCAACAACAGCAATCTCTTCTTCTTTGGAAAATGATTTTGTGATCAAAAGTTGTATCGCTTCGTCTCTAAGTTGAGAAAATTTAATCATTTTTTTCCTATAAAATAGGTCGAAGTAATCTTTATCAAAGAGATTCACTAGAATGCGTGTTGCTTGTAAACTTAATGCCGGCGAATCGTCAGCCAAACGCATTAGAAACCGGACTCCAGAGACATAATCAAGTCCCATTTCGCGGTATAAAGGGAGTAAAACATCATCCATATCATCGGAAGAAAGGTTTTCCCATCCATTGAGTCGTACTCGATTCTTTTTAAGAGCGTTCAAGACAGGTTTACGATAGTCAAACATAAGAGAAGAAGCCTCTTTGATCACGCTCACTCCCCATTCTGGCTCTACTGCGCTATCAATTAACAACGGTAGAGCTGTTGCTATCCAAGGGGCTTTTGGGTCTTGTACAAGATAAGCTTCTAATCGCTTGATCAACACACCTCTATTTTCACTTCCCCCTTTAGTCATCAATAGAACAAAAAGTTCAGGATAAATTGCTTCAGGAATATCTGCTTTTTTCATTTTATTTAAAACAGGAATGACATTTAAAATTTTCAACACGTCTAGATATTCACTCACCATCATATGATGCTTGTCATACCAAGCTGCTTGAGCATGCTTCATTAACTGTCTATAAATAGCAAAAGAAAAAAACTGCTTTAAATGGAGATTTTTAATACCGTGCACAAGAGTCTGCAATTCTTTTAAAGCTCTATGAGCACTAGAACTAATGCGCCCAGAATCAGAAATTTTAACTCGACTTAATTCCTCCATCAACTCAAAGAAAGTTCTTAAAGACTCTTGTCTAACCTCTTTATCATTTTTAACAGAATCTTTTAATCGACTATAGGGATAACCTGTAAAGCTAAAGTAGTAGTACTTCCCATTGACTTGAATACGCCCTATATGCCCATTTGAATAGATGTAGAGTTTGTCTAAGATACGATCGAGCTGTGCATATAGCTTTTGAGATTCTTGCGTCGGCACCCAGAACTTTCCTCCATCACTTTTTGACGTTGTAAAAAAGGCCCATAAACCTTCAACCGTAAATCCCAAACCTCTCTGATTCCCAAATGACTCCAGTAACACTTCAACCAGTTCAGGCAAGGTTTCATAGTCGATTTCTTGTCTTAAACCATACAATGGATGAGGACGCTCTTTTAGAGATTCATAGTGCTTAGAAAGCTGAAAGTATTTTCGATGTAACCGTTCCACACGACTTAACGGCTCTCCTAAAACCCCTTCAACCACACGATCAAGAGCTTCAGCCACAGCATGTGTTTTTTCAATAATCGCCTGTTCAGTTACTTTTTCAGGCACCCCTTGATACGCCATTTCAACGAGCTTACTTTCAAGTGCTCCATGTAAAAAACGAGAGGTTAAAAATGAAGGAGAAAAGCGTGTGCCTAATTGTAGATCAACAATCCCGCTCGAGTGAAATAAAATCGGCTGGTAATCTAATGTGACAAGTCCATTAACCAACACATCGTAATAAGCTAAAACACCGGTTGCTAACGGCTCTTTATTGACTTCACGAAACAAATAGACTTCCCCCCCCATTATTTCAATTCTAGGATAAGGTCGATTGACCTCATTATTCTCCTGAAGGTAAACTTTTTTTCCATTAAATTCCCCCACCCCTTCAAAATCAAAGTCAATTTGTCTCTCTTCATCCTTTCCATGCTTGTTCACGGAATACCCAAGATGAGTCTTTGGACCAGAAAAGAGCACTCCTTCTTCTCCTATTTTTTTACCTTCAACAAAAACCAATGAGTCTATCCCGCGTGGCTCCCAATAAAATAAAGGGGTTGAACTTCGAACAGGAAGAAAGGTATATTTTTTCCCATCCAAGTCCTTATAGTACCGGAGTATTTCATCAGGGATTCCTTTAAAGGTTTTTTTTCCTTTTAAAATAAAATGCTTTCGATCAAATATCCCTATTCCCATGTCTCCAACAAATAAAACTCCCTTAGACGAAATTCGAATAAAGCTTCGATCTAACAGATCGGCTCGATGCCTCACGGTTTCAACAAGGTAATGCTCATCAGAACTCCCCTCTATATGAAAACCAGGTTCAACAGCTTCGCTCCCTTTTAAGAAACCAGGAATTTTATTTTTGGGACTGAGTCGAAAAACCATTCCTGAAAATAGTTTTTGAAAAATCTCTTTAATAAACTCATCTAAAAATGCATCATTAAAGCCTCCCAAACGATCTCGATTTAAAAAAACTAAATACTCCTTAAGCGCTTTTCTAAATTGCTTTGCCTCAGGAAATTCATTTCTTAGAATAAGGTTCATCAATGTTGTTGGAGCAAATTCCTTCAACTCTTCTAGATGAGCTAAGGTTGCTTTAAAGAGTTCAGAATCAAGTGGAAAGCCTTTAGACAAAATTAACCAATCATTGCTTATTTGTTTAATCATTTGATCGGCTTGTTCTCGACTCACCCCATTTCCCCATGTGACATGAGCTGAAAAAGAAGAAGCTGGAGACAGAAATTGGGTGTTAGCACTCTGTGGAATAGGATTGAGAGCAATGGATAAACACAAAACTAATAAAGCCAAACGACTTGAGAAAGTAGTATTCATAAATAAGAAAGAAACTATACCAAATAAGTATCGCTTTGTCAATGAGTTACAACAGATACAAGTAGCGTTTTTAGTTGGACTTAGGAAAAAGAGGAAATCTCTCTTTAGAGACTGTATGTCCCTCTGGTAGGAAAGAGATATTTAAGTACTCTGAAAAGGAGTCAAAATCAATCTTTTGATCCAGTCCCAATTGATCCAACATTTTCTGAGCACTTTGAGGCATCACTGGAGCTACAAGATAAGCAAATGTTTTTAAACTTCCGCAGAGAATTGCCAATGTATTATCAAGTTCCTGACTTTTTTCAGGATCTTTAGCTAACTTCCATGGCATTTTTTCTTCAATATATTTATTCACTCTTTGAACAGCTAGCCAAATTTGTTTTAACGCATTAAAGTAATCTGCTTTAGGCATCTGTTGATGATACGATTCAATTGTTTTTTCAATTAATTGAATCACTTCTTTATCCAAATCATCCAATGAATCTGTTTTAGGTATTTTTCCTTCTCGGTATTTTTCTAACATCGAAAGAGAACGCGACAACAAGTTCCCAAGGTCATTTGCTAAGTCGGTATTAAAACGAGTCTCTAATGCTTCCACACTAAACTCACCATCACTACCTAAAGCTATTTCACGGGCTAAGAAATACCGGAGCGCGTCCGCTCCATATTCATCAATAATTTCAAGAGGATCTGCCTTATGCCCTTTAGATTTAGAAATTTTCTCCCCACCAAAAGTCCACCATCCATGCCCAAAAACAGTATTGGGTACAGGAAGATCTAAAGCTAAAAGCATAGCTGGCCACAAAACAGCATGAAACCACAAAATATCTTTTCCAAGAAAGTGAATGTCTGCAGGCCAACAAGAGAGAAAAAGTTCTTCGTTTTCTCCATAGCCAATTGCCGAAATATAGTTCACGAGCGCATCAAACCAAACCCATAAAAATTGATCTTTTTCCCCTTCGATCGGAATACCCCATTCCACAGAACGGCTAATAGAAACATCACGCATTCCTTCAAGCACGCGATTGCGCACTTCATTTTGACGAAAGGGAGGATAAACAAATTCATGAGACTCATTGCTCATTAATGCTTCTAATGGTTTTTGAAATTCAGACATTTTAAAGAAGTAGTTTTCTTCTTTAATGGTGTCTACTTTGCGATGACACTGAGGGCATTTCCCCTCTTCAAGATGGCTCTCTAATAAAAAGGATTCACATGGCGTGCAATAAAGTCCTTCATAAGAACCTTTATAAATCAGTCCTTTTTCTTTTAACTTAGCAAACACTTTTTGAACGATTCGCTCATGACGCTCATCTGTTGTACGAATAAAATCATCGTGAGTAATTTCTAATTTTTCCCATAACAATTGAAAATGAGAGACAATTTCATCGGCTAATTGTTTAGGTGTTTTCCCTGCTTCTTTTGCTTCTTTTAAAATCTTTTCGCCATGTTCGTCAGAACCGGTCAAAAAATGGACTTGACGGCCTGAATAACGATGATAACGGGCCAATATATCCGCCATAATGGTTGTGTACGCACCCCCAACAGTCAGGGTTGAATTCACATAGTATAATGGGGTTGTGATATATATTTTTTTCATCTTAGTGACTTGCCAAACTCTTTTCTTTATCAATTAAAAATAACAATAAGTAATCCAAAGCAAACTTAACTTGAATGTTCATATGGAGATCTGTTCGAATGCGTTCAATCATTATGACTTTTGCTTCTAACTGATCGACAGTATAAAGATCTTTTTGCTGATTAAGCCCTTGTGCCCAATCTGGGTTTAAGAGTTGCTTCTCATTTCCAGCAATCTGCAACATTAATAAATCGCGATACACACCTTCAAATATTTTTAAAATATCCCACAAATAAGCTTTATCTTGTTCAACACTCTTTTGAAATTGCTCTGAAGCAAACAATGCCTCAGTGGGTGACGAACTTTTAGAAAGCGCAAATTTTATCACACTCTGGCGCAATTGCCGTCCCTTCTCTTCAAAAAAGCGAAGCGCTCTTCCAATACTCCCTTCACTGAGCCGCACCAAAAACTCTCTTTGAGTCGGATCTTTTACCTCACTCTGAGTCAAAATCTGCTCCACTTCAGAGTCAGCCAAAGGATAAAAAGGGACTTGTCGGCACCGAGAACGAATCGTCGGCAGAACAGCCTCATGATTGGCTGTAATCAAAAAGAAATAGGTCTTTTCCACGGGTTCTTCTAAAATTTTTAGAAGCGCATTAGAAGCAGCTTCATTCAAACAATCTGCTTCAGTAAAAAGAATCACTTTTGCTTTTCCTTCATAACGAGAAAGATTCAAACTCTTTTGAACTTTTTGCACATCATCAATTTTAATAGTTCGAGAAGCTCCGCTTGGCACAATGACATGAAAATCTGAAAAAGTCTCTCCATCGATTCGTAGGCACACAGAGCACGTATCACAACTATCAGCTCCCCCTTTTTCACAATTGAGAACCTTTGTTAATTCACGTGCACATTTCTCTTTTCCAATTCCTTCTAATCCAGAGAAGAGATAGGCATGAGCCAATGTTCCCTTTTGAATTGAAGACTGAAAAATCTTTATTTGTGACGCATGTCCGACAATCTCTTTTAATGCCATTAAATTAAATCTTTCTTAAAAACAGACTCAAAGTAAGTCACAATCTCCAAATGAATCGCTTCAACCGTTTGATCAGCTGAAATAATATGAAACCGACTCGGTTCATCATGTGCTAAATCAAGATAACCTTGACGCACCTTTTTCTGAAAGGCGATTCCTTCAGCTTCAATCTTATCCATTTCCCCTTTTCGAGCTGTGGATTTCTCAGTCTCTTGAGCTCGTTTTAACCCAATTTTAGGGTCTAAGTCGAGTAAAAAGGTGATGTCTGGCTTCAACCCCTCTGTAGCTACTTCTCCAAGCTCTAAAATTAGATCTAAATCAAGCCCACGAGCCACCCCTTGATAAACCGTAGTGGCATCCGCAAAACGAGAGCTCACCACACACTTACCTTCAGCTAATGCCGGTCGAATCAAATGTGCCACGTGCTGAGCTCGCGCCGCAGCAAAAAGCAATAATTCAGTTGTTGGAGCGAGCTTTCCATACTTTTGATCGAGCAACAAAGCCTTAATCTCACGCCCTAAAGAAGTTCCGCCTGGCTCTTCGGTCAAGACATTGGGGATTTGCTGGTCCTGCAAATATTGGTGAAACAATTCCACTTGAGTGGTTTTGCCACATCCATCAGCTCCTTCAAATGTGATAAAGAGTCCACTCATTGTTTTCTTAACCGTGCCCCTTCTGGAGTGTCTTCTAAAACATAACCTGATTCAGCGATTTTATCTCGAATCGCATCAGCTAAATCAAACCGTTTTTGTTTACGCAAATCTTGACGTGACTGCGCTAAAAGATGCAATTGCTCTAAACTACAATCAGACTGCAATAACTCCTGCACCTTTTCTTCTGTTAAATATTTTTCTTGAGCTCCATCCCCAATCAATTCCACCTTCTCTTCATTAAACTGAAGGCCTAGAACAGACAAAATCAATTTTAAGGCAGCCACATTTTCCAGAAGCAGGGTCTCTTCTTTTCTTTTTTCACGTTCTCCGTTGATGGCACCGACTAATTCGTGAATTAACGCTAAAGCTTTAGGGGTATTAAAATCATCATCCATATAAGATTTGAATTGCTGAATCGACTTAGAGTCTGAAATCGAGGCTGGATCCAGTTCTTTTAGGCCTTGTTTTTGAATTAACAAATCGGTTAAAGACAAACAATTTTGTATTTTACGATACGGTTCTTGGATTTCTTCTAATACTTCAACATTAAATTCCATAGGCGTTCGATAATGCTGCGTTAAATAATAGTAACGAACTACCATTGGGTTAAAACGTTCAAATACATCTTTTAAAATAAAGAAGTTTCCCAACGACTTAGACATCTTTTCTTGATTGATTGTCACAAAACCATTGTGCAACCAATACTTCGCAAATTCTTTTCCGGTCCCCGCTTCTGATTGGGCTTTTTCATTTTCATGATGCGGAAAGAGCAAATCTTGACCCCCGCCATGAATATCAAATGGAGCTCCAAGATATTTCATCGACATGGCGCTGCATTCTAAGTGCCATCCAGGTCGTCCTTCTCCCCAAGGAGCGTCCCAAGAAGGTTCCCCTTCCTTGCTCCCTTTCCAAAGCGCAAAATCTAATGGATTTTTCTTTTGCGCAGCCACTTCAACGCGCGCGCCTGCTTTAAGGTCTTCCAAAGCCTTCCCAGAAAGAGAGCCATATTCTTTCCATTGGTCAATATCAAACCAGACATCGCTTCCATTCTGATAAGCAACCCCATTCTTAATGAGTTGTTCGATCAATTGGATCATCTCAGCAATATGATCTGTAGCACGTGGCTCCTGATCAGGCTTAAGCAATCCTAACTTATCCATGGTTTCATGAAAAATCCCGGTAAACTCTTCTGTTACTTTTTTAGTTTTCTCTAATAAAGGAAGATCCCCAGAAATTTCTTTAGCTTTATTAATGATTTTGTCATCAATATCAGTGATATTACGGACGTAAGTCACTTCAAATCCCAAAAACTTGAGATAACGGACCATTAAATCAAACGTGACATAAGCACGCCCATGCCCAATATGACAATGGTCATACACGGTCACACCGCACACATAGATTTTAACTTGATTGGGAATTAAAGGTTGGAAAGCGACTTTTTTTCGAAGAGCGCTATCGTAAATCTTTAAACTCATGTACCAGCCTCGACATAAAGGTTGCGCACACGGTCAATTCGTTTTAAAAGGCGTTCTTTTCCTAAGGCAGGAAACACATCAACAATTTCAGGACCATGCAATTGCCCAGTTAAAGAGAGTCGAACCGGCAAAAAGAAATTCTTTCCTTTAATGCCTGTCTCTTTTTGAATGGCTTTAAAACAGCCTTTGATACTTTCATTAGAATAATCATCCAGTTCACTCACTTTTTGAGAAAACTCTTTTAGAAGAGGCGCCACATGCTCTTGTTTTAAAACTTCCAAAGCTTCTGCCTCAGCAATTTCAAATTCATCATTCATAAACAAGTCCATCTGTTCAGGCAATTGGTTGTAATAACGCAATCCTGATCGCACAGCTGCCACCATTTTTTCTAACCGATCACTCTCTTCTGCAGAAAGAGGTTCTGAAACTTTTTTAGCTTCAATCAATGCAGGCATGGCATGTTCTAAAATTTCTTTAGGATTTTTTTCTTTCATATGTTGAGCCGAAATCCACCCCATCTTTTCCACATCAAACACAGCCCCAGACTTATTCAAATTATCGATCGAAAAAATAGAGATCAAATCTTCAGGCTTAAATACTTCTCGATTGTCTTTTGGAGACCACCCTAATAAAGATAAGTAGTTGATGACTGCTTCAGGAGGATAACCCATCTCGCGATACTGACGCACAGACGTCTTGCCATGGCGTTTGCTCAAAGGAGCCCGATCAGAACCTAAAATTAACGGCAGATGCCCATACTTAGGTGGCTCTGCTCCAATTGCTTCATAAAGTAAAATATGTTTTGGGGTATTTGAAAGATGATCTTCTCCACGAATCACATGATTAATCTGCATCAAGTGATCATCAATCACCACTGAAAAGTGAAACGTAGGTCCCCCATCTCCTTTAAAAATGACAAAATCACCCATGGTGTCACAATCAAAACGAACCTCACCCCGCACTGCGTCATCAAATGTGATCACACGCCCTACTGGTACTTTAAAGCGCCACACACAAACACGCCCTTCTGTTTCAAAAGAAGCGATTTGTTCATTCGAAAGATCGCGACAACGATTGTCATATTTAGGGGGCTTACCTGCGGCTAAAGCAGCTTCGCGCCGTTGTTTTAATTCTTCTTGCGAACAAAAACAACGGTAAACCAACTCTTTTTCTTGGAGTTGTTTTTGATATGTTTGATACGTGTCATCTCGTTCAGATTGACGGTAAGGGCCATGCTCTCCACCCACGTCAGGACCTTCGTCCCAATCCATTCCCAACCATTTCAAATCATCAATCAACCCTTGTTCAAATTCTTTAGTGGAACGTTCTTTGTCTGTGTCTTCAATACGAAGAATCAACTTTCCATCTTGATGATGACGCGCATACAACCAATTAAATAAAGCAGTTCGGGCATTACCTACATGCAAATACCCTGTAGGTGATGGGGCAAAACGGACACGCACACTCATTAAGACTCCTTTAAAGAAGTAATGGCATAGGCAGCAATACCTTCTTTGCGCCCAGTAAAACCCATTCCTTCGTTTGTTTTTGCTTTAATATTTATTCTTTCTGCATCTAATGAAAGAATCTCTGAAATTTTGGTTCGAATCTCTTCAAAAAATGGACCTAGTTTTGGTTTTTCACAAATAACAATACAGTCGATGTAATCAACAGAGAGGTTTTTGTCATTTAAAATCTTTTGCACTTCTAAAAGAAAGAAGTCACTCCGCTTATTCTTAAAAGCAGGGTCTGTATCTGGAAAAAAGCGTCCCATATCCCCCTGACCAGAAGCACCCAACAACGCATCACAAATCGCGTGTAAAAGTACATCTGCATCTGAATGCCCTTTTAATCCTTTTTCATGAGCAATCGGAACGCCTCCTAAAAAAAGATCTCTTCCTTCAACAAAAGGATGCGCATCATATCCTAATCCAACTCTCATTTATTCTGCCTCTTTTTTCTTTTTCAAAATCTGTTCTGCAATCCATATATCTTCAGGAGTGGTCACTTTAATATTTGTGTATTCCCCTTCAACAATTTTAACCGAATGCCCCATTGCTTCTAACAACATACCTTCATCTGTCACGTCTAAATTTTCTTTTTCAGCTTTTTCAAATGCTTTTTTTAAAATCAAAGCTTGAGCTGTTTGAGGGGTTTGAATCTCCCACAACCGATCTCGCGGCGGCGTTCGAACCACCCACTTTGCCTCATCACTCTCTTTCATGGTTGCTTTACTTGGCACACCAATCACACACCCACCCGACTCTTCTGCCTCAGCAACTGATTGCTCGATCATCGCCTCTGTCACAAATGGACGCGCCCCATCATGAACCATCACAATATCACATTTTGATGAGATTGCTTGGACCCCATTTCCAACTGAATCTTGGCGCCGAGCCCCACCTTCAATTAACCGAATCGGCTTGTCTGTTTTTAAAGGATCCACTATTTCGGTCTGATACGGCTCTATGTTTCCAGGAGGCACAACTAAGATAACCTCTTGTACGCAAGGAGACTCTATAAAAACATTCAAAGAATAAACAATCAGAGGAACCCCGTCAAGAGGGATCCAAAGCTTATTCTGAGCTGATTTCATCCGTGTTCCCTGTCCTGCAGCAGGCAATACCACTGAAACAAATGGTTTTTTATTTTTCATCAGTCACTTTTTAAAGAAGAGGCGATTTTATCTTTAGAGGGCTATTAAAAAGAGTGGCTGTCCGATTCCGAAATCAGACAGCCACCTATTTCATTTAAACCCCAAGAGAAATTTAAACCCGAGTAAAAACAATGGTATCGTTTTTGCGCGTTGCTTTGATCTCTTTGATTTTTTCTTTTTTCGAACGCAAAATCTCTTCAGCTAATGAATCTTCCACATAGCGTTGAACCGCTCTGCGCAACGGGCGAGCCCCGTATTTAGGATCAAACCCTTTTTCAATGAGAAGCTCTTTTATTGCTTGATCAAAAGAGATTTTAATTTCTTTTTTCTCGAGATGTTTGGATACTTTCTTTAACTCAATTTCCACGATCTCCATCAAGTGTTCTCGACTTAATTGGTGAAAGACAATCATGTCATCGACACGGTTTAAGAACTCAGGTTTAAAGGTTCGTTTTAATTCGTTCAACAATTTATCTTTCATACCTTCAAACGAATGATCTTCTTCACCCGACTTAAAGCCCAAAGTGGTTTGCTTGTTTAATAACTCAGCACCCACATTTGAGGTCATGATAATGACTGTGTTACAAAAATCAATTTTACGCCCCAAATTATCAGTCAAGGTCCCTTCTTCTAAAATTTGTAAAAGCATGTTCATCACATCAGGATGTGCTTTTTCAATTTCATCAAAAAGAATAACTGAATAAGGACGACGACGCACTTGTTCTGTTAACTGGCCCCCTTCTTCATATCCGACATACCCTGGAGGAGAACCGGTCATACGAGAAACAGAAAACTTTTCCATGTACTCAGACATATCAAGCTGAATCATCGCATCTTGGTCATCAAACATAAACTCAGCCAATGCGCGTGCTAATAAAGTTTTCCCTACACCAGTTGGTCCTAGGAAGACAAACGAACCAATAGGACGACGATGATCACTTAAATCAGCACGTGATCGACGAAGCGCACGAGAAATAGCTGTAACCGGTTCATCTTGACCAATCACTTTTTTGTGCAACTCAGACTCCATGCGTAATAGCTTGTCAGACTCTTCTTCTTCCAAACGAGAAACAGGGATACGAGTCCACTTAGAAACAATGCTAGCAATATCTTCTTCAGTCACAGTCACTTCTTCTTCTTTTTGGTTTTCTTTCCAACCTTCTAAAGTAGACTCCAACCGTTTACGAGCTTCTTTTTCTTTATCCCGCATGGCGGCTGCTTTTTCATATTCTTGAGAACTGATTGCGGCCTCTTTTAATGATTTAGCTTCATCAATTTCGGTTTCAATATTTTGTAAATCAGGAGGCTGTTCTACCATTGAAGCAATCCGAACTTTAGCACCGGCTTCATCTAATAAATCAATCGCTTTATCTGGCAAGAAACGTCCTGATAGATAACGATCAGACATACGGGCAGAAGCTTCGATCGCTTCTTCGGTATATTTAGCGTTATGGTGTGTTTCATATTTTTCACGCAATCCTTGTAAAATTTCAATGGTCTCTTCAACTGAAGGAGGCTCCACTGAAATGGTTTGAAATCGACGCTCTAAAGCGGCATCTTTTTCAATGTATTTGCGGAATTCATTGTAGGTTGTAGCCCCCACACATTGTAATTCTCCTCGAGAAAGAGCAGGTTTGAGAATATTAGACGCATCAATGGCCCCTTCAGCTGCTCCTGCTCCAACAATGGTGTGCAACTCATCAATAAAGAGAATAATATTTTTGGATTTGCGAATTTCATCCATCACGGCTTTGATTCGCTCTTCAAATTGACCGCGGTACTTTGTTCCGGCCACCATTAGAGCTAAATCTAAAGTGATTAATTTTTTAGTCCGTAAAATTTCAGGGACATGGCCTTTAACAATCTCTTGAGCCAATCCTTCAACAATCGCTGTTTTACCGACGCCCGCTTCCCCTAAAAGAACAGGGTTGTTTTTAGATCGACGGCATAACACTTGAACCACGCGCTCGATTTCTTCTTTACGGCCAATCACGGGATCTAATTTACTTTCACGCGCTTGTTCTGTGAGGTCACGTCCAAAAGCTTTTAATGCCGGTGTTTCAGAAGATTTCTTGGCTCCTGGAACAGCTCCACCCCCACCCCCACTTTCCACATCTTCAGAAGGAGGTGTAAAACCAGACTCTAATTCATTTAAAATTTCTGAACGGGCTTGTTCAATATCAATATCAAGATTCTTTAAGATGCGAGCCGCCACACCTTCACCTTCTCGCAATAAACCTAAAAGAAGATGCTCTGTTCCAATATAACTGTGATTCAAGTTTCGAGCTTCTTCAACAGCGAGCTCAATCACTTTTTTAGCTCGTGACGTTAAAGGGATTTCCCCAATCATCTTGGTTTCAGGGCCACTTCCCACTGCTTTTTCAACTTCTAAACGGATCGTCTCGAAATCAAGACCCATTTTCCGCAGCACATTCACAGCCACCCCTTGCCCTAATTTGATTAAGCCAAGCAGTAAATGCTCTGTTCCAATATAGTTATGATTAAATCGGTCTGCCTCTTTACGGGCAATAATAATGACTTGTCGTGCTCTGTTTGTAAATCGATCAAACATCTGGTTTCTCCTCCGTGCTGATCATCAAGTACCAAATATTTTAAACACTATCTAATAGTATTATAGCATAGGAACCTCTTGATGTGCAAAAATTTAGAGAAATTGGGACTACTTTCTCTTCTTCTTTTTAGGCTTATCGGCTTCATCAAGCTTTTCACGGATAAGATTCGAACGCTTGATATCGCGATTTTCAGGGCTGAGCTTTTCTCCAGCTATTTTTTGAAGATGCGCTGGTTGTGTGAGTAAGAAAAGTTCGTTTATGGTTTGACGCTCCACTTTAGTCAGGAGGCCTAAATCAACCCCCATTCTCAAAGTCGACAATAACTCGATCGCTTCTTTTGAGGAAATCACATGGGCATTGCGCAAAATTCCATACGCACGCCCCACTCGGTCTTCAACCTGCTTTACATTGTCTTTAATCAATAATTTACGCGCATTGCGTTCATGACCAATAATCTGGCGAATCACTTTTTCTAAACTACTGATAATCTCTTCTTCAGATTTACCCAAAGTGACTTGGTTTGAAATTTGAAAAAGATTTCCAGAAGCTTCAGTCCCTTCACCATATAGACCTCGAACCGCTAAACCTAATTTTAAGATCGCTTGCAAAACTTGATTGATTTGTTTAGTCAAAACTAATGCAGGTAAATGCAACATCACCGAGCCACGCAACCCTGTTCCCACATTTGTTGGACAGGAAGTCAAATAACCTAGTCGCGGAGAAAAAGCAAAATCAAGTTTCTTCTCAAAATCATTATCTAAGTCATTAATCAGCGACCACGATTCTTTAAGCTGAAAGCCTGAGTGCAACACTTGCAACCGAAGGTGATCCTCTTCGTTAATCATAATGTTAACGAGTTCTCGCTTACCAATAATCACTGCACTTCCATCTTCACCCGCAGCATGCTCACGCGAAATCAAATGACGTTCCACTAAAAACTGACGATCCAATTCATCTAATTTGTTTAAACGTAAAAAGAGGGCTTCTTTTAAATATTTCGATTCAGCAGTCAACTCTTCGAGCAGCGAGACCATCTTTTTTTTATCTTCATTGGTTGATTTTGCAGGAAAAGGAAAGCGACTCAGATTACGAGCTAAACGAACACGACAACTGATCACAATCTCTGCGTCTGGCCCTGAACCCCGTAACCACTCACCTGTTTGATTTAATAAAACATGTAATTTCATTTTGAACTCTTATTTTGCTTTTTTTCAAATTCTCTAATTTGATCGCGCACTTTTGCCGCTTGTTCATATTCTTCATTTGAAATGGCTTCACTCAATGCTTCATGCAATTTTTGCATTCGCTCTAAATCAACCGCATCCGCTCGACTTTTGACAGGGGTCTTCCCAACATGGCGTGAATTATGATGAATGGTTTCAAGCAGAGGAGCTAAACTACGGTAAAAAGCTTGATAACAATGAAAACATCCGAGACGACCGCTCTTTTTAAATTCAAGATAAGTCATCTTGCAAGAAGAACACGCTTCTTTGGATAAGGGGTTTTCTTTGTCTGAAGTAGATTCGGAAGCTTCTGTTAAAAGGTCGCTCATATTTAAAGAAACATTAGTGCCCACACCTTTATCAACAGCACACGCTTCACAGAGGTCCATTTTTTTCATCTGCCCATTAACGATTTCGGCGTAGTGGACAACCGCTTCTGTTTTTTGGCACACATTACAAAGCATGAGTCACCTTTTATAAAGCAGGAAGCCCTTCTCGTTTAGTCAGCTCTTTAAACGCCTTAACCAAGCCTAACGTAATCGCACCTGGCTTCCCATTACCTATTGGTCGTTTATCTAATAAAACAACCGGAATCACTTCTGCAGCAGTTCCGGTAAGAAAGAGCTCATCAGCTGTATATAAATCATGCCGTGTCAGCAACTTCTCTGAAACAGTATAGCCCAAATTACGTGCAATGTCAATGACACAGTCTCGGGTAATCCCTTCAAGTATGCCTGTTGAAGTTGGCGGAGTAAAAATTTCATTATTCGAAACAGCAAAAATATTATCGCCCGTGCACTCCACAACAAATCCATCTGCATTAAACATTAAACTTTCAGGAACACCTGCATGAACCGCTTCAATCTTAGCCATAATATTATTCAGATAATTCAATGATTTCACACGCGGACTAAATGACGATTCAGGTGTACGCAAAATAGATGAAGAAATAATTTCTAAACCATGTTCATACATTGCTTCAGGATAGAGTTGAATTTTATCCACAATAATAATCACTTGAGCAGCCTCGCATTTAAAAGGATCAAGACCCAAACCACCCGTACCTCGTGTGACAATAAGACGAATATAAGCATCGGCGAGCTTATTCTTTTTGACCGTCTCAATCACTGCCTCTGTCATCTTTTTATGGTCCAGCGGAACATTGAGCATAATGTATCTCGCTGACTCATATAAACGATCTAAGTGTTCTTTCAGTCGGAAGACTTTTCCAGAATAGACTCGAATACCTTCAAACACTCCATCACCATATAAAAGACCATGATCAAACACTGAGATCTTGGCATCGTTTTTTGAATAAAATGTTCCATTAATGTAAATTTGCATTGATTCTTCCATCCATCATTGTTATTAACCGGTTTGTCTGTTCGCTCCACTTTTCATCGTGAGTGACCACAACTAAAGCAGAACCATTTTTTTCGTTTAGTTCGAGTAACAACGCTTGTATTTTTTCACCTGTAGCTGAGTCTAAATTTCCAGTGGGTTCATCTGCTAAAATTAATTCAGGATCATTCATTAATGCCCGCGCAATGGCCACACGCTGCTGCTCCCCACCCGACATCTGATTCGGCCGGTGCAAGGCTCGATCAGCAAGCTGAACTTGATCCAAAAGATGACGCGCTTTTTCTAAAACCATTTTTTTGGTTAATCCCCTCTTCTTTAAATATACCATTGAAGGAATGGCTACGTTTTCTACAGCACTAAACTCAGGCAATAGGTGGTAAAACTGAAAAACAAACCCTATATGCTCATTACGCCATTGGCTTCTAAACCGATCACTCCGTTTAAAAAGGCTTTCACCTCGAAACAAGACATCACCTTGATTAGGCCGATCCAAACCACCCATCAAATGAAGCAATGTGCTCTTACCCACACCTGAAGGCCCCACCACCATGATTCGATCTTTTTTAAAGACCTCAAGACTAATCTCTTTTAAGACATGAAGTTCATGGCCTTTTAGACCATAACTTTTTGAAATATTTTGAACTTCAATTAATTTTTCTTCCATTTGGAGAAAGCCCTATTTTACGCTGTTTTTACTCATATCGCAATGCTTCAACCGCATTCAAGCGAGACGCTCTAAAAGCAGGATAAACCGAAGCAAGCACACTGATTCCTAGTGCAGAAAGACAAATGGTAAAGATGTCTCTAAAATTAACATCTGCAGGAATCTGATCTAAATAATAAATGTCACTTGGAAAAACTTCAAACCCTGTCAATCGGCTAATCAAGTCTTGAAGCGAATCAATATTAAGCACGATAGTCAGTCCTATAAATAGTCCCAACAACGTTCCCAGAATGCCTACAATCAATCCTTGATAGAGAAAGATTTTCAGCACAATCCCTGAATCCACTCCTAATGATTTTAAAATTCCAATATCTTTAGTCTTTTGCATCACCATCATAATCAAGGTGCTCACAATATTCATTGCCGCCACAGCAATGGCCATCACCAATAAAATAAACATCACATTTTTTTCTGTTTTAAGTGCAGCAAAAATGTTTCGATTCAAATCCATCCACGTCTTCACGACATTAGGTGGATCAATACGAGAAGCTATTTTCTTTTTTGTTTTAAAGGCGTAAAGAGGATCTTCTATTTTAATATTCACACCGTGAACACTCTCTCCTAACCCAAATAAAAGTTGAGCACTTTCCAACGAAACATAAACTAACCGAGAGTCATACTCATACATCCCTGAATGAAAAATTCCTTTAACTTCAAACGACAACACAGGAGGTGTCAACCCCATACTTGCCGTACCTGCAGCCGGTGCAATCATACTAATGGAATCACCCATTTCTAGGTTAAACAGAGTGGCTAACTCTTGCCCAATAATGACCCCATCTTTAAGTTGCTCCAAATCTCCTTGCAACATATGTTTCTTAATTTGAGTTGTTTCTATTTCTGTTTTAGGGTCAATGCCTCGAACCACTGCGCCATAAACTTTCCCCCTCATTCGCAGCATAATTTGGCCGTAAATATAAGGAGTCACAGCAAGCACTTCAGGATCTTTACGCACCTCTAACATCATCTCAGGGTAATCATCCATAAGGAAATCATTAGAAACAGTCAGATGAGCATAAGTGCCTAAGATTTTTTCTTTAAGGTCGCGTTCAAAGCCACTCATCACAGAAATAACCACAATCAATGTGGCCACAGAAAGAGCAACTCCACCTACAGCTAAGAGGGAAATCACAGAGATAAACTTTTCTTGTTGTTTGGCCAAAAGGTAACGCAGGCTCACAAAGAGCTCAAACATTTTTAGATCCCTTCAGGCTTAAGTTGTGGAAAAAGAATCACTTCGCGGATATTTTCTGAGCGAGTTAAAAGCATAATCAAACGATCAATCCCAATCCCTAAACCACCTGCGGGTGGCATGCCATATTCCAACGCACGGATGTAATCTTTATCAACCGCTTTATCTTCTTGGCCTTCGACTTGTTTCTTAAAATTTTCTAGCTGGATTTCAGGATCATTTAACTCAGAATAAGCATTGGCTAACTCTTGTCCTAAGACAAAAAGTTCAAAACGTTCTGCCACATTAGGATTATCTTTTTTTGTTTTAGATAGCGGACAAAGTGACGCAGGATATTCTGTAATAAATGTTGGTTGAATCAACTCAGACTCGACTTTAGCTTCAAAGACTTCGTTGACAATCGCATCATCAGTAGAACCTTCTTCAAAATGCACACCCAACTCTTTAGCAGCTTGCGGGATTGAAGCAACTTGAGTTAAATCAACACCTGTGATCTTTTTAATCGACTCATGCATGGTCATTCGAGTCCAAGGAGCCGCCAAATTAATTTGTTTGCCTTCGCCATAATCAATGGTTGTGGTCCCGAGCACTTGCTGCGCCGCATTCGCAATGATGTTCTCTGTTAGATCCATCATGTCTTGATAATCTTGATAAGCAGCATAAATCTCAATCATGGTAAATTCAGGATTGTGCTTACGAGAAATCCCTTCATTTCGAAAGCTGCGATTGATTTCATACACTTTTTCAAATCCACCCACGAGCAATCGTTTAAGATAAAGCTCAGGAGCAATTCGCAAATACATGGGCGTGCTTAAAGCTTCATAGTAGGTTTCAAAAGGCTTAGCAACCGCTCCACCTGCCAAAGACTGCATCATAGGTGTTTCCACTTCAAGATAGCCTTGTTGGTCTAAATATGTGCGCATTGAAGAAATGATCTTAATACGCGTTTGAAAAAGCTCACGCACATCTTCATTCACAATCAGGTCAAGATAACGTTGGCGATAACGCATTTCCACATCTTTTAAGCCATGCCATTTTTCAGGCAAAGGACGCAATGATTTAGCTAAGAGAGTCACCTCTGCCACACGAATTGAATTTTCTCCGCGCTTGGTGACAAAAAGCTCCCCTTCAATTCCAATCAAATCTCCAATATCTAATTGAGAAAAGAGGTCAAACCCTGCATCAGAAATTTTTCCTTTACCAATATAAAGTTGGATCCGGCCATTTTGATCTTTAACATCAGCAAAAATAGTTTTTCCATGAGAACGAAATGCCATCATGCGCCCAGCAACTTTAACGGTTTCTCCTTCTTTAAAGTCAGCCAACATATCAGCAATGGAATGGGTGGAATCAAAGCGACGGCCATAAGGCTCCATTGTCCCTTTTAATTCAGTGCACTTGTCACGACGTAACTGCATCTGTTCATTTAGATCTTCTGTAATCATTACTCTCCTCAACAATCGCTTCTAAATATTTAATGGAATAACGCTAAGTTATTGAAAGTTAAAATGATAGTGGGATTGGCCTTGCTTTTCAAGGACTTTTCACCTAAACTGCAGAAGAATCGCCTGAAGAGCAACTAATATGGAAAAAACCGTTCAAAGTAAAATCCTCTACGAGGGAAAAGTCTTTCAACATCGTCAAGACCAAGTCTTAACGCATAAAGGCGATCCTGCTGTTCGAGATATCATCCTCCATCCTGGAGCGGTTGCCATTGTCCCTATCTTAAATCAAGACGAAATTCTTTTAATCAAACAATACCGCAAAGCCATTGATAAAGTGATAATTGAAATCCCTGCCGGAACCTTAGAAGCAAATGAATCGCCAGATGATTGTGCCCCACGCGAGCTTGAAGAAGAATGTGGTTATCAAGCACAAAAATGGGAAAAAGCAGGCACCTTTTATACGGCTCCTGGATTTTGTAATGAACTCATACACCTCTACTTTGCATCAGATTTGATTGCAACCCAACAAAACTTAGAACCTGATGAAGAGATTGAACCGATCGCAGCAAACTGGAATCAAATTGAAGAATGGATACAAAACAAAACCATTCAAGATGCAAAAACATTGGTTGGAATTTCTTACTGGCGAGGTCTTTTAAGAAACAGGTAAAGGGTTATTCACTTTTTTTTTATCTTCAGAATTAGGTTCTTCTTTTGGTTTCTCAACACCATACGGCGTGATTCCCCCTTCAAAAAAGACACCCATTTTACGGAATTTATTGTAACGCTCTTTAAGAAGTTTATCGATAGAAAGCTTGCCCAATTGCTCAAGTGACTCAGCCAGATTATCACGCAAAGTAATGGCCATTAATTCCATATTTTTGTGGCCGCCACCCAATGGCTCAGCAATGATGTCATCAATTAAATTATTCTTTTTTAAATCTTCAGCAGTTAACCGCAATGCATTGGCCGCATCTTGAGTCTTTTTAGGATCTTTCCAAAGAATGGCTGAACACCCTTCAGGAGAAATAACCGAATAATAAGAATTTTCTAACATAAAGATTTGGTCACCCACACCAATTCCTAATGCACCCCCACTTCCACCTTCACCAATCACAACCACGACAATACGGGTTTTAATCCCCATCATTTCACGCAGATTCACAGCAATGGCTTCAGCTTGACCTCGTTCTTCAGCCCCCAAACCAGGGTAAGCACCGGGCGTATCAATAAAACAAAATAGTGGCATTTCAAATCGTTCAGCTAATTTCATTAAACGGAGTGCTTTTCTGTATCCTTCAGGATTAGCACAGCCAAAATTTCGTTTTAAATTTTCTTTGGTGTCGAGCCCTTTTTGATGGCCTATCACCATCACAGGTTCTCCCATAAAACGAGCCACTCCACCAATCAAAGCTTGGTCGTCAGCAAAATAACGATCACCATGGAGCTCGGTAAAATCTTCCATCATCATTTTAATGTAATCAAGCGTATAAGGTCGATCTGGATGACGCGCAATTTGTACTTTTTGCCAAGGAGTGAGCGCTCCATAAATTTCTTTTTTCAATTGAAGCGCTTTTTCTTTGAGTGTCTCAAGTTCTTCAGACACATCAACATTGCCTTTCAAAGAGACTTTTTTCAGTTCTTCGATTTTTTGTTCTAGCTCAACAATGGGTTTTTCAAATTCTAAGATAGTCATGATTATTCATCAATTGTAACAGTGGTTCCAACTGTCACAATTTTATAGAGCTCCTCTACATCTTGATTACGCAACCGCACACATCCTGCGCTTGATTGTTTGCCAACACTATCAGGCATCCAAGTACCATGAATGCCATAGCCGGGTGAATTAATTCCCATCCATCGGGTTCCTAGTAAATTGCCTTCATCACCAAAAGGGATCACACCCCCATCAGGGTGGTACCAAGTAGGCTCCACTAATTTAGAAGTGATTTTAAACGCCCCTATTGGCGTGGACCCTTCACGCCCTGTTCCCACAGGATAAACCTTAAACAATTCATCATCAGCTTTAAGCAAGAGATTGTTCTTTGCTTTGCTAATCACAATCTTAAAATTAGTTTTTAACACTTTAAGACGATCATTTGGATGAATCGTTGCTGTTTTTAAACTGTTTGATTTCATCAATAACTCTAAAGACATTTTATATTTCTTTGCAATAGAAGCTAAAGAATCACCTGGGCGTACCACATAAATTTCTGAATACGGCGTCTGTTTCTTTGAAAAGAGAAGCCGCACATTAATGGCACCATAACAATCAATCGACTCATCTGCATAAACAGATTCTGAATAACGTGTAAAAATTTGTTTATAAAGATCACTTGCTCGAAGAATTTGTCCTGAGCCTTCTAAACTTTTAGCCATTTCAAATAAAGAGCCTGCAACAACAGGCTCATTGCTTGATTCATTGGCTAATTTTTCAAATGTTTCCAAAGAGACATCCGGAGCTTTCTCTTTTTGAATTAAAGCGATTTCAAACTCGGCTCGACTTGCTAAGTCAGGATCTAAAGCTTCTGCTTTAAGCACTTCTTTCCATGCTTTTTTAGCCTGAACGTCTTTGCCTGTTGCTTGATAGCTTTCAGCTAAATAAACCGACACATTTAATTGCAGATTAGCGGGCAACTTAGAACGGTCAATATTTGATAAAAGAGGAATAACCTGGGCTGAATCCCCTTCTAAATAGGCTGCTTCTGCTTGTTCAAACTGTGCTAAAACTTGCTTTTTCGTGTGAGACGAATAGAGAACCACTCCTACGGCAATCCCAGTAACAGCAGCAACAACCCATAAATAACGTTTCATTTGGCCCCTCTAACTCAATATAGTGTGGAATATCTCTCTATTTTACTGTTTTACCCCTTTTTGAGTCAAGCGGTTTGTCTCAGCTGAAGTTATTCTCCTACAGCACGTTCCAGCTCAGCTTGGGCAAATAAAAACTGAGATTTTGCCTCTGCAGCCAAAATATTGGATTGGAGCTCTTTTTTGAGTGCTCCCATTAGCTGCCCTAATGAGGCCTCAGCCAATCCTACTTTGATCAAAGCAAACTCCTTTTGCTTTTGAGCCAAACGTTGCTGGCTCCCTGTTCGTAGCACACGTGTCATTGCTTTTTGCGTTTCAAAATAAGCTCGGCCCACCTCAAAAAGATTCACCCGTTTAGTTTGATTTAAAGCCGCCCGAGCTTGATCATGTCTCAGCTTTGCTTGCAACCAAGTTGAAGGCTTATCTTGAAGAATGGAATGAGATTCCAAAACATGCCCAAACAAAGGAAGACGGCCATTGACTCCTATAAAGTATTCAAAATCATTATCCAAGCGTTCTGACTCAAATGACTCAGCCCGATAACCCAAGCTTGCTTCAATTCCAATTTAGCCAAATGCCATTCCTTCATGCCGCTCTTGAGCTAATAAGATTAATTGATCAAGCGTTAAACTCTCCTGAGTCCCTAAGAACCCACTTCCAAACTGAACCTCTGCCACACCATTGAGCGCTTCTCCCCATTCACCAAATTCATGGTCTAAATTGATCGCCTTCATTTGTACTTCATCTAAATCAATCGAATATTTAAATGGAGTGCTGAGACTTAATGAATGGTTCATTCGAGGTCGTGTTTGAGGAGCTGGAGGGGCTTCTTGAGCAAGTGCCACAGAATCACAAAATAAGCTAGTTACAAATATAAAAAATAGATGGTTATAAAAATACAAATATGTAAAAGATTTCATTATTTCTTTACCTCTTTCCTATAACGTAAATAATGAATTTATATAAGTAGTTCTTATACCATCTACAATAACCTAACAGACCTATTAAAAGTAGTTTAGAGATTATCTTAGATATTTTTAATTTAAGTTTTTAGTGTAACTTGACAGTTTACAGTATGTCAGGTAATTTTAAATTAGAAATAAGGAGTGCTTTTAATGAAGAAAAAACAGATCTTATTTGCCGCACTAAGTCTTTTATTGTTATTCAGTTTTCCTGTGAATGCTGAAGAGAATGACCGCTTCATAGGAACCGTTCTCACATCACCTCTTGTCTGGTGCCAGGAGACTTTAGGCTATTATAGAGATGTGATCTTATTGCCTTTTGGTGTGAATGGAAATCCACAAGACAATTGGGATTATGCCGGCAATGGCAATGACTATGGGTATTACGATACCTTTAGTGATGAATCAGGCTATCGCTATTCACGCTATGGGGTTAATTAATCAAACGATTAATTAATATATCGGTTTTCCCCGTGTAAAAAGCCTTTACGAGTGGTAAACCCTTCAATAACGCCATCAAGGGTCCCTTCAACCAAGAACACCCCTCCACGGACAATTGCAGCCGGCACAACAGTAGCCATACGTCCGACTGTTACCAGGAATTCAGCGTCTGCAGATGCTTTAGATGGGCTAATAAGAAATGAACTTCCAACGAGTACTACGGCACAAAACAAGGTTAATAACCGCTTCATAAACCGTTCCCTTTCGTTAATTTAACTTAACCACACTATACCACTCACATACCCCATTGTCAAAAGTGCATTAGCATTTAGACCTTATACGCTCCGTTCAGAAGTGTCTCTCAAAAGGACGTTCCCTAGGCAACTTGCCGCCCGGCAAGTCACCAGACTCACTCATGGTCGCAGCCACACCCAGAAAAAGCACACTCCTCTTGGAGTGCACTTTTTCAGGGCCCCTGGCTGCTCTTGCCTTTTGAGAGACACTTCTGAACTCCGCTAGTATATTCAAAATGAGGCAACATTTTAACAACCCGCGTTCATCAGAACCTTCTAATCACGCAAAAATAAACTCAAATATCTCTCCCCCGAACCTTTAAGGAATTTGTCGCAAAGACGGAGCAAAAAATGTGAGGGAAAGAGCAAGACTGGTGTCTGAACGGAGACTCGTGCCGAATGTGCGTCTGCCAAGGGGGGCTTTAGCCCTCTGGCAGAAAGCCATTCGGACCAGAGGCGCAGTGAGTTCATTCTTGCCCTCACATTTTTTGCGCAGTCTGCTACAAATTCCGGGTGAGGGGGAGAGATATTTGAGTTTATTTTGGTAGAAGCTAATTAAAACTTTACTGCTGGCCCCAGTCAGAGGCTATCAGGTCTTTGTTTTGGGAGTACCAAGCAGTCCATTCTTCAATGGAGCGATCTTGAATCGTACCACTGAGATTTTTTAAGGCTCGTTGAGCCATACTGCGGACTTGGCGGTCTTGGTCTTGGACGGTTTGAATGATAGAAGGGACTGTAGAGGCATCCCCTATTTGATACAGGGCCCAGACCGAGATCATACGAACATGTGGCATAGGATCACTGACTAACGGTTCAATGGTTTCAGCGGCTGTGGGCTCAGCTAAACGGCCTAATGTTTTAACAGCGTCAAACCGAACACGCCAATCTGTATCTTGAGTTAACTGGCGTAAACGGCTCACACTCTCTCCACTTCCATACTTTTTTAAGAGGTTAGCCGCGTCGCTACGGACCACAGCTTCATCACTCCCAGTACGTGAAAGCAAGAGATTATGATTTTCCCCAGGGACAGCTAAACTAACGGTTGAAAAAACAAAAACAGAAAATGAACTTATAAGAAAGGATCGAGTCAGCAAAGACATAAAAGCCTCCTATTTGCGACGAGTGATATTCCCTATTATATATCGAAGCAAAAAAAAAGAGCAAGGTCTTTTAGACCTTGCTCTTTTTACTACTTTGCTCAAGAAAATTAAGCAGCAATCGCCAACTTAATTGACAAGAGATTAATATTCAATGGTTGAGCAGGTAAACTCAATGCCCCATTAAATGGATTTTTCAAAAAGGACTCAACTTGTTCAGCTGCTGTAATTCCCATTTGACCCAACAAACTGACCACTAAGCCTCTAACATTAGCCAAATCAGCAGCACTTGTTGATGTCACCATTAAGGCAGCCAAAGGAAGAGCAGCATCATAACGAACCGCATTCTTACCAGAAGCTGGCTCAACTTTCAAGACACTGACTCGGTCTGATGTTGTTACCTCTTCAGGTTTAGATGTAATGTGAACTCGACGTGCATCGTCAGAAATAACCTCTTCTTCAACGATTTGCTCAGCAGTCACACCCGCTGCCAAAAGTTGATTTCTAATTTCAATTTTATTCTCTCCAGCTTGCAATGCAATTTTGATCGTTGTTGTTCCACGTGTAACGGTGGTTGCTCCGATCACAACAGCTGCAATAGATTCAGCATTTGTGGCATCACTTGTATTGATCACAATAAAGCCATCTGCATCTGCTTGAGCCGCAGCAGCTGCCACCGCATCATATTGGAGTTTAAGACCAGCAACGGCTTTTGCATTCTCATCATCTATTTTAGCTTCAACCACTAAGATCTTAGCATCACCAGAGGTATAAGAAGAAACCGTAACAGGCTTCCCATCGACTTCAGTCAACGCTTCCACAGCATCAGCACCTTCAGTTAAAGCTGCTGTATAAATTGCCGCACGGGCTGCTGAACCTGCGATGTCAGCACTGATAACCAAGGAAACTCCACCTTTTTCTTCTAGGATTTCAAAGGCTTCAGCAGGAACTTCAATTCCACTCACTGTTTGTCCAATAGCTGGCGCAACAGCTTCAGTGATTAAGAGGTTTCTAGCTGCACTCAAACCAGCCACACCTGTAGGAGCAGCAATTGCTAAAGCTTGAGCGATAATTGCAGGATCTTCTTGAGCTAAGATATCTTTAACAGAAGTATCTGTAGCCACACTACGAAGTGCCACTTCAGCAAAGAAGACTTTCACAGCATTTGCTTCAGATGGATCTTTTGAAAAAGCATCTGCAGCAGTAGCCAATGTTGCATTAGCTGCAACAAAAGCTTCATTAGAAGGACTTCCGTCTAGGAACGAACCTAGAGCAGCTAAGTTATCTACGCCTGTAATACCTAAATCTCTTAAAACAACGTCATCAACATCAGCAACTGCTTTGGCATGTGCTGCATCAGCAACCTCTTGAGGATCTGCATCTGCAGGTGCCTTGCTAATAAGGTCTAACTCATACGCATCATGAGCTAATTTACCGGCTAACAATTTAATTGCATTTGAGTCATTTAAAGTGGCTCTAGCTGCAGCCAAGGCAACAGTCAAACCACCTGTAACCACTTTACCATTACTGATCACTACTTCGTGTTGATCCACTAAAGCTTGATCATTTTCTGGTTGTGGAATAGATGGATAAGGATAGTCAGCCACATTTTTTGCGCTACGAACTTCGATCGCACCAATTCCATCTTTTCCTGCTTGAGGAATTGGAAATGCTTTAGCTGCTGCATCAACTGCAGTTAAAAACTCAGCTAAACTTCCTTTACCCTTAATTAAAGCTTCAATTGAATCAGCAACCACATTTGCATCTTGCTTTGCCAACGCAGTTTTAGATGCATTAGAAACAATACCTTTTAACGCACCAGAAGCAGGTGTTGCAGAAGCATCTGCAAATGTTGCTGTCTCACCATATTGAACACTAGCACTATCTAAAGCAGTTATTAAAGCAGCTTGGTTGTTAGTACTTGTCACAACAACATACCCATCTGCTTCACTCCCACTGTAGACAACTGGAATATTTGCAATAGTCCCTCTAGTAGGAATTGCTCCATTAGCAAAAAGTCCATTTGCTTGAGCCAATGTAATCCAACCTTCTGTTAAATCTGGAGAAGCAGCAGGATCACTTGCTTGGGCGATTCCGATAGAATCAGTTGTTTGGCCGGCATTAATAGGAACCGACAAACTAAATTGGAAATCCCCTTCTAGAATTTTCTCAACAGGCAACAATTCGCCACCGATTAAGTTTAAGTAAGGGTTGTTCACATCTTCACGTAAGATTCGAGGTGTGACCACCATGTAAGGGATGTTACGGCTTCTTGCATAAGAAGTAATCCCTGCTGTGTGGAAACCACCAGAAACCAAGACACCGACGTTTTTACCTTCGAGATCCATTTGAGCCATTGCGTTTTCGACTAAAATGTTATCACGTGTTTTAGCTTCCATGTAGAAAGCTTCCAACTTAGGTAGATACACATCAATTGGGTCTTTAGCGTAATCAATGTTAAAAGTTAAGTTGTACTTAGGAGCTTGCTCTTGAATAAAGCTTTTGAATTCCCAAGCAGTAAAATCAGTACGGAAATCTTGAAAATAAGCTAAGTCAGCGTTGGTTAAACGAACTGAAAAGATTTTTTCTAAGATTTCTGCATTTTTAGAAAGCTTGTCCAAACGAGCTTGGTCTAAGTTTTTAAACAGACCACGTTTGACTTCTGCTTCTAATGTTTCTTTTTCTTGAAAAAGTTCTGCACTATCAATTTGCTCATACACATTTAAGTAAACCATGTAAGGACGCAAGTTTTTATATGCTGCCATATCTAGGTCTGCGTCTTGTGCTAGGTTTTCAAGCATTTGATAATATTTCGCTGTAGATAATTTTCCACGACGAAAATCAATAGTTGCTTGGCTTAGTGTACTTAATTCTTCACGAACCACGCTACGAGCCAACTCATTAACCAAGTCGGTTTTTTCGCTATCGATTTGTGAAAAATCAATCAAATCTTGCACACGAACAGCTTCCATGAGCAAGGCAAAGTTTTTATAACCACTGCGCACTTTAGAAGCAGCTGGCAAGTTATAAAGATATTGGCAATAGTCCACAAAAGAGATTTCTCGGTTGTTATATAAAGAAGACATCTCTTCGAGCTCTTTAAGCTCTGGTGTGTACATATTAGCTTTTAATGTTTCTAAAGCATCTTTGATTTGGCTAACAAACTCAACACCTTCTTTTTTGTAAGACAATGTCTTACGGAAGTTGTTTAAGTTGCTATTGTATACGGCCATATCTTCAGCACCAAATAAGTCAAACCCTTGTTTGGTATTGATGTTAGCGTATTCAGCACCACTCAAACGCCCTAGCTTCATGAATGCATCTGAAACTTTTCCACGAACTTCGTAGTCTGGAAATGCATTTAATAATGAATAATCAATTGTTCCTTCAGTCCCTTCAACAGAGACAAAAGAAAGACTATTTGATTTCACAAAGTTATTAATGATGTTTGCGATATTTCCTTGGGCTTCGTAGTTACAATGAGCATCACGGACGTGGATTAAAAGCTTGGAGGAGGAAAGAGCTTTTTTATCCATTCCTTTTGGTACCCAGAACTCATTGATAGTTCCTGAATTTTCAGGAACAAAGTATTCAGCAAATAGACCCTTTTCGAGTGTTTCTTGCGCCAAAGCGTTAGAAGACACACTGGTCCCTATCTGTGAAACTTTGCCTCTTTGTTGCCACATGCTTCTGTCTGAAACAGCCGCACTCGCAGCATTCCACCCTAGGAAAGATTGAACTAATGTGAGGGCGACGACCTTCACCCACATTTTCTTTTTATTTAAAATATTCATTTTTACATCTCCTCCGTTTGTTCTAAGCAATGCTCATTGCTTTTCAAATATCGCTCTAATATGGTTCTTGATTTTAAAGCGAAGTCACAATTTAACATCTATACACAAGTTTGTCAACACTATTTCGTATTTTTTTAACTATATTCTTTATCAACTGCACTACTAACTATTTACCACAGTAACAACTGTTTGTCAAACATTGACTTTAAATAGCCTTTTCGAATACAGCACCCCCTTCTAGAAATGTTATAACTCCTTTATTCTCAATATGTTCTAAAACACCTAATCCCACTCTCTTAGACTCAATCCAGGCATATCCAGCCCCATTTTGAGACAAAATTCTTAATGAATCAACTTGATGCACTCCATTGGTACTCACACCCCGGCGCCTAAAAACACCACTATCTGTAATAAAGGCAAAAGCCCCATCCACATCCCCTTTGACGTCATGAATGGTGAAAACTTTCTCTCCTTTTATAATGGCTTCTGCATCCCCTTGATCTTTTCTTAATTTTCGAATCTCTTCTTTTAATGATTCTGGAAAATTAAAACGCCATGCATGGCTTTTGGCTGTTCCTTCACCTTCCTCTGAATCATTAATCAAAGGGCTTATGATGCGCAATCCACCAATCGCACCTTGTTTTTTTAGCGCACCTGCAATCGCTAAATTCATAAAACTTTCAGGGGCAGCAGCGACGGTCCAAACAACTTTATGCTTTCCTTCTTTTCTACCTAATGCCGCGAGTAAAGCGTGCGCAACCGTTCCATCTCCAATTAAAGTGATTTGAAAACCAGGGTATTCGCTTTGAATTTGCCTTAAAGCTTCTAAACGATCGGTCTCTCTTTCACGTTCCATAATCACCACTTCTAAATCATTTAAAGAAAGACCATTTAAAAAAGCCAACTCGCTTAAGCGCCATTTTATATAAACACGCTCTTCACCTCTTAAACCTAAATCATTAGGATCCAGATCTATTTTTCTCCATTGATCTGCTTTATCAGCAGGAACTTTAGACATAAAAAGGTCGGCATAAATATCAGGCGCCGCACCCAAAGATTTAATAGCGTCTCCTGAAACAGCAACAGACATCGCACCAGCCACCGAATCATCAATCTCTATAAAAGCTCGACCATCATTGCCAGAAGCAAAATCATTGGTGCCCTCAATCACATCACTGTTAACATGTATCTCTTTACCTTCACCAATCACATCTCCTGCCATAAAACTATTTTCAACCTCATCTCGGCCTCCACCTTCGCTGGCTAAGACATGCATTTGAACGTTTCGATCAAGAACCACTTGTTGAAAAACTGTTTTTGCCAAGCTGTCAGCCTCATCTTTGACCGACTCAGCTTCTTTTTTAGGAAGTCCTAATGCTTTACCTCTGAGCCCTGCTTCAACCACACCCACCGCTGTTTGGCGCGTGGCTTCATCCACAAAACTAAATTCTGAACGCAATTCAGCTGGAGGCTCAATCGGTTCAAACATGTCATAAACTAATTCATCAACTTCTGTTACAGGTGCAAGGGTATTTAAAGATAGAAAGGGGGTATGAATAAATGAAACAAATAAAAGCGGGATTAAAAATATAGATCTTTTTTTGACCATCTATTTTCTCATTTTATTGTTTTAGAGTCCCGTCTAAAAACAAGAATAATTTATAGTCGAATTTTAAAGTTTTGGCAAGAAAAAACATCTATTTTTTAGAGGCTATGCTTTTTAAATAGGCCTCAATAAAACGGTCAATATCTCCATCTAATACAGCCGAGGTATTACTTGTCTCTACATTCGTACGATGATCTTTAACCATATTATAGGGATGCAGCACATACGAACGGATCTGACTGCCCCACTCGATTTTGTCTTTGGTGCCATACTCTTTTTGCAACGCTTCTTCTTTTTTGCGTTGTTGCAATTCATAGAGTCGTGCACGCAAAAGCTTCATTGAAGTGGCACGGTTTTTAATTTGCGAGCGATCATTTTGACATTGCACCACAATACCGGTTGGCATATGGGTGATACGCACAGCTGAATCAGTTTTGTTCACATGCTGTCCACCTGCTCCACTTGCGCGATAGGTATCAATACGCAAATCTTTATCATCAATCTCAATTTCAATACTGTCTTCAACTTGAGGAATGGAATCTAATGAAGCAAACGATGTGTGGCGCCGGTTATTGGAATCAAATGGAGAGAGTCGAACCAAACGGTGAACGCCTCTTTCGGCTTTTAAATACCCATAAGCAAAATCCCCTTTAACTAAAAAGGTGACGCTCTTAATACCAGCTTCTTCTCCAGAAAGGATGTCAAAAACTTGTATAGAAAAATTGTGAAGTTCTGCCCAACGCGAATAAAGACGAAACAACATCTCTGCCCAATCACATGATTCTGTTCCACCCGCTCCAGCATTAATACTGATAATCGCATCTGATTTATCTTGGGGGCCGCCGAGCATGGCTTTGAATTCAATTTGACCCAATGCCTTTTCTTGAAGGTCTAGTTCGGTTTGCAAATCTTTGAGAAGCTGCGGATCATCCCCTTCCATCATTTCAAGAAGGTCTTTGATGTCTGATAAGCCTTTAGTCAATTCTAAGCAAGGCGTGACCCATGTTTTTAGCTCAGTCACTTTAGATAAAACGTCTCGAGCCTTTTCATTGTCATTCCAAAAATCTGGCTGAGCCACAATCTTTTCTAGCTCTTGAATTTTAGCTTCTTTTGTTTCGAGGTCAAAGATACCTCCTGGCTTTTGCCAATCGGTCTTGAAGTTCATTTAATTTTTGCTCAAATTCGCTCATTTTTTCTCCCTCAAACGCCAACAAAACAACCCGATGATACAAAACATGGACCAAGAAAAAACATCGCCATACTTTGTGTAAAATGTCTTTTCTTTTAAAGGATAGACTTTATCTGTTAACGTTCCTGGAATCCAAACATTTTTTCCTGTTTCGTCTTCGACCGTACTCACGATCTCTCCTTTAGGATTAATAAAACAAGAAACGCCTGTATTGGTGCACCGCACCATCCAAACACGATTTTCTACGGAACGAAATATTGAATGAGCACAATGTTGCATCGGCGCACTGGTGTCTCGAAACCATCCATCATTAGTCATATTCACAAGCCAAGTTGCCCCTTCATTAACAAATCGACGCACTAGATCAGGAAAAATGTCTTCGTAGCAAATCACCACAGAAAAAGGATATTTAAAATCAATAACGGTATAACCTTTGCCGGGAGAATAGTCATCAGCTAAAGGTGAAAGACTGCGTAACGAAGTAATCCACCAAGGCATGTATTCGCCAAATGGGACTAAGTGCCTTTTATTATATTGCTGGGTAAACCCTTTGCCGGGTTCAAGAAGAAAAGCTGTGTTGTAGTAATCCACTTTGAGCCACTCTTTGTCCCCCTTCTTTTTGACAACTTGGCGCTGGTCTGAAGCACCCACTAAAAAAGGGATTTGAGAGCCTTTGATTAGTTCAGATAAAAGGATTAGACCAGGTTCATCAAAACGTAAATAACTTGGCATTGCTGTTTCAGGCCAAATAACAAGTTCGGTCTTATCTTTTTTAATCGCTTCTAAAGACAAGCGTCTGTATTCATCGCGTATATAATCTTCATGCTTGTTACTCCACTTTACATCTTGAGGAATATTTCCTTGAATTAACGAAACAGAAAGTCCATCTTCTTGCTCATCTTTATTTTTTGGAACCACTAGCGGAGCTTCGGTTGATTCAATGCCAACCTCTTTCATTGGATTATATGTTTTAGGAATATAGAAAAAACTAAATCCATAAAAAAGAACTGAAACCAATAAAACTATCGGCACAGAAACTTCTAATAAAGATAAAGATTTTCGTTTGCCTTGAACTGAATAGATCACTTCAAAGATTAAGGCATTGGCCATCACCACAATAAAACTGACACCAAAAACACCTGTCCATTCACTGATTTGAATGAGAGGCAGGAACTTGTATTGAGAAACGCCAATCAACCCCCAAGGATATCCTGTAAAGAGATGATTCTTAATATATTCAATCGCAACCCAAACAACAGGAAAAGTCCAAATAAATGAAAGCCCTATCTTCTTTCTAAAGAACCAACAAGTCCAAGCGGCAAAGAAATAAAACGCTGCCAAAATAGCAGATAATAAAACCGTACAAAAGACGACAACGGCGGAGGTGCTCCAAGTTTCCAATGTCCAAGAGGCCATATAAAAGAGCCAATACATCAAAGAAATATAATAAAGAAACCCTGTCAAAAATGTGTAGCCTAAGAGTTGTTTGGTTGTTTTAACTTCTTGGATGATAAAAAAATAAGGGACCAATGCAAACCAGGCAAGAGAAGAAATACCTGCATTAGGAAATGAAAAAGCCAATAGCAATGCGCTAAAGAGCGCAAGTAGGATTAAGTGCATCTGTTATTGCCCGCAGCATTTTTTGAATTTTTTACCACTTCCACAAGGACAAGGCTCATTACGTCCTACTTTGGGTGCTTCGCGGCGAACCGGTTCTACAGCAGGAGCTGTTGTCCGTTGAGGTGGCATTGCTCCAACTGAATCAGATTCACTTGGCTGGGATGGCGCAGCTCCCCCTTCTACTTCAAAAGCTGAAATTTCTCGGTGCGTGTATTCTTGAGCGCGTTGACTGTCAAAAAATTCCTGTAATTTTTCAGGTGAGAGCGTGCTTGAAAAAACAGCACGTGGGATTTGCTCTTTAATATCTGCCATCATTTCAGAAAAAGTATCAAACGCTTCTTTTTTGTAAGCCATTAACGGATCGGTCTGACCATAAGCACGCAATACCACACCTTCACGTAACGCATCCATGCCATAAAGATGATCACGCCATAAGCGGTCAACAATAGCTAGCATGCTGTAACGCTCAATCATGCGCATCCCTTCTTCGCCTTCTATTTCTTCTTTTTGTTTCCATCCTTTAACAATGATCTTTTTAAGGATTTCAAAAAGTTCTTCGTGATCATTTGCTTCTTTTTCAAGGGAATCAAATGTCATGCCGATAGGAAAGTTTTGTCTAATCCATTGAATCAAACCATTAAAGTCCCACTCATCGCGATGTGTTGATTGGGGACAAAAAAGATCTATTTTTTCATCTAACACTTCATCTAAAATCGAATCAAAAATTTCTTGTGGTTTTTCTGTGGTAAGAATATCTCGACGAAAATCATAAATAACTTGGCGTTGTTTGTTCATTACATCGTCATACTTAAGCGTGTGTTTCCGAATCGAGTAGTTGCGTTCTTCGACACGCTTTTGAGCGGTTTCAATTGAACGATTTAAAAGTGGATGGGTTAAGTCTTGCCCTTCTTCAATTCCAATCCGTTGCATCACATTAGCGATACGGTCTGAACCAAAGAGACGCATCAAATCATCTTCTAAAGAAATATAGAATTTCGAGGAACCTGGATCTCCTTGTCGCGCACAACGACCCCGTAACTGACGATCAATTCGGCGTGATTCATGGCGCTCTGTTCCAATAATGTGTAAGCCAAAATTTTTCTCTTCCGTTGTTTTATCTAGAGCACAACGCTTGCAAGGCACCACGTTTTCACCCAGCTTAATATCAGTTCCACGACCCGCCATGTTGGTTGCAATGGTGACCCGCCCCGCTCGGCCGGCAAAGGCCACGATTTCAGCTTCTTCTTGATGGTACTTTGCATTCAACACGCTATGAGGAACCCCTGTTCGTTTCAATAGGCGAGCCAAAACCTCTGAACTGTCAACACTCACTGTTCCAACTAAAACAGGGCGCCCTTCTTTGTGCTTTTGGGCAATTTCTTCAACAACCGCATTAAACTTTTCACGCCGTGTTTTGTAAATCACATCATTATGGTCTATACGATGCAACCCTTCGTTAGCTGGAATCACCACCACATCTAATTTATAAATATCTCGAAACTCATTGGATTCAGTTTCAGCCGTTCCTGTCATTCCTGACAGTTTTTCGTAAAGACGAAAATAGTTTTGAATCGTGATCGTGGCGTAAGTTTGAGTCTCTTTTTCGATTTGGACCCCTTCTTTTGCTTCTAAGGCTTGGTGCAGTCCATCTGAATAACGACGGCCTGGCATCAAACGGCCCGTAAACTCATCCACAATCATCACTTTATTTTCAGAGACCACATACTCCACATCTTTTTCAAAAAGAGCATAGGCGCGCAACAGCTGATCTAAGTTGTGAATTTTTTGGCTTGTCTCTTCAAAGGCTGTTTGAATCGCTTGTTTTTGTTTTTCTTTCTCTTCATCAGAAAGTGATTCTTGTTGATCAATAGTTTGAAGTTTATCGACTAGGTCAGGTAAAATAAACTCATCTTTATCTTCTGGATTTAATAAATCTCGCCCTTTCTCCCCTAAAGAAACATCTTTAGTCTTTTCTTCCATGGCAAAATAAAGCTCTTCTTTTAATTCACCAAGCTCCCCCCCTTTAAGGTCTCCCATAAAAGAGAGTTGGGTTTGGTCTAAAAGCTTACGTGTATCAGGATTTTCTAACATTTTAGTTAAAAGTTTTTGTTTCGGCGTGCCTAAAAAAACTTGATAAAGTTTTCGGCCACCCTCTTCACTTTGCTTATCTTTATCAATCAATTCTTTAGCTTCTTTAATAAGCCGATTACACAAAAGCGTTTGTTGGTGAAAAAGATTGTTCACTAAAGGTTTAAGTGTGTCGTAACGGTGAGTGCTGGTTGCTGCAGGACCTGAAATAATTAAAGGCGTTCTCGCTTCATCAATTAAAATAGAATCGACTTCATCAATGATTGAGAAAAAATGGCCACGTTGCACATGTTCTTCTTCGTTTCGGGCCATTCCATTGTCGCGGAGATAATCAAATCCATATTCACTGTTGGTTCCGTAAGTAATGTCGCAACCATATTCTTCTTTGCGCTGGGCAGGATCCATATCATTTTGCAAACATCCCACACTAAGTCCTAA
>JAJCYG010000094.1 GCA_029263055.1 Actinomycetes bacterium | reverse complement strand
CCCCTACGCCAAACTCGGAGAAGGAGGTAGTGAATCCTTCTACATAGTAGTTGCCAGGGACGTTGTTCACAAAGGTGGTAATATCAGTAATATTGCCCAAACCATCGCGGTGATACAATTTGACTTGATCAATAGGCAGACCAAAAAGAATATCATCTGGATTAAACGGAACACGAACAAAAGCCCCTTTACCCCCTGTAAAATCAACCGTAGCGCCACCTGATAATTGAATGTCTAAAACCGATCCTAACAACCCTCCCACTTGAGGATCTGAAAGAAAATCATCTATAATGGGTTGATTTGTAACAAAGTTAATAATGGTATTCCCATCTGCAGTGACTTCATGGTAAAGCACTTCAAAACCACCGCCACCTAAACCGACTTCATTTAAATCATCAATCGCCGACGCAGCAATGCCGCCAGGATTTAAAATCACATCTGCATCATTATTTGCAATCAACGTATTTAAAACAATGCCGCCATTGATTGTCCCACCCGTATCATTTAAAGCTGAATAATAAAGGCTCAAGCCATTTAAATTAAGTGTGGCACCTGCACCTAAATTAAATGTATCAACATATAAGGCTTCATCGGTTCCAAAACCATTGTCGATTCGATTTCCGTTATTGTAAAAATCAATTAAGTTGACTGTGGCTCCTGGGGCAAGAGTTAAGGTGGTCAAATCAAAATTATTTGTGAAACCTGCAGGAGCCCCGACAACAGTTCCAGGAGCTGGATCCGTCCCAAAATCTTGTCCCCCTACTTCTAAGAAAACCCCGGTTCCTGTCATTTCTAATATAGAGCTTGCCCCCCAAGTCATATCGGTTTCATCTGTTAAGTTAAAACTAAAGTTCCCGGATAATGAAATACCACTGTTTACAGACAACCTTGTATTATTCGTGCCACTATCTGACAAAGTTAAATTAGCCCCTGTAATCGTCGCATCAGAAGCATGCGCGACTAAGTTAAGAAAACCACCATCTTGAATCGTAATATCGCCCGTTGTGGTCACATCTTTACCACCATTAATATTAATAGTTCCACCATCGGCCACCCATCGTCCTCCGGCTCCTGAAATATTTTCATTAATATTAAGTACTCCTGTTGCACCTCGTGCTTCTGCAATCCCTTTATGAACAAACGTTCCACCTACCTCAAAGTCAACTGTTCCTGCATTGGCTAAAATAGTTCCATCAGTTTGGTTGTCTAATGTTCCTGATATATTGACGGTTCCACTATTTATTGCTTTAATTGAAGAACTGGTTCTATTTGTGATATTGCTTGTTGCACTTAAATTCACGGTTCCACCGTCAGCAACCACTTCGCCACTTACGGCATTATCAAATGTGTTTGTGATATTAACCGTTCCTGTTGCATTGGCTTTAACAACAGCATTTCCGTTGTTATTAACGGCACCATCCAAATTAACTGTGGAAAGCGCGTCTGCAATAATAGAAGAAGTAAATGTATTGGTGACAAATCCGTTCAAGTCTAAAAGAGAACCTTCCTTAGCCGTAATAATCCCCGTTGTATTCCAAATAGCACCGCCAATAGTATTTGTTCCAACCCCTAAAGAATCCAAATTTCCAGAAATAGTTAACAGGTTAGAATTGGCAATGGATGAAACTGAATTCATTTTAAGAAGCCCTCCTGCACCCACATCAAGGTCTCCGGTAAACGTGTAAGCCGTGCCTGAAGCTAAAGAAAAGGTTCCGCCATCAACATCTATATCTGAAGTTGCATCGGTAGTAAAAGTGCTCCCTGCGTTAAGAGTCAAAAGCGATGTATCATTCATCACTAACTTCCCGCCGGACATATCCAATACAGCCCCACTAAGGACCGTAATATTTGAAGCATTGTTAAGAGTTGCGCTACCCTGTAAAAGCAGACTGCCTTGCATCACATCAATGTCTGCATTTTGATGCATCTCAAGAACACCGCCCGTTTGAATATCTAATGTCGCAGTGGCTCCATTTATATCCATATCAGAATCATTATCAACAGTATTTAAAGAATCCATTAAAAAGAATGCGCCGGCTTTCACATTAATCCGACCATTGTCCAATATATCTGAATGGTCAGCATCGTTTAAAAATTTTGATCGTGCTTCTAAATTGACAACACCGTTGGCTCTTACAATAATGTCAGCTCCCCCACCCACTCCATCTCCATCCCTCATATTAATGTCAGACCAAAATCCTGAGGCAAAGGAAGAAACATTCACTGTTCCCTCAATATACATATCTGAAGTATTTCCAATAATAACATCAGACTCGTGAAAAAGGTTCAGCGTCGATCCAGCATTAACATAGACTTCGGCACTGAGTGTACTCGAGCTACCATTAATGAGACTGTCATCATTTAAATTCATCGTTCCATTTATATTCAAGTTCGAACTCTTTGAACTTGAAGCAAGAACCACTCTAGCATTATCAAAGAGGTCTAATGTTCCATTAACATTCAGATTTGAACTTGATTCAAGAGCAATGTCTGATTCCCAACGCGCATTTACAAGACCACCCACATCAATCGTAAAATTAGAACTACTTGAAAGGTCCATATCAACATCACTATTTAAGTCTGGATCCAGGTTGATGACACCTCCAGACTCAACAATCAAGTCAGCCGTACTGTGTATATCAAAATGGTCCGCTTTATTATTCCAAACCCCGCCATTTTTAATTCGTATTGTGGAATTATTAAAGGCATCGGCATCACCACTAGTAGCCGAATCACCATCTAACTGGTTGACTGTGCCAAACACATCCATTTGAGCACTAGAAAAGAGTTGAATATCGCCATTTTGATGTGTATTAAGAATTCCACCAGCTTCGATTGTTGTTAAAGAGTTATTGTTTCCTTGGTATTCACCAAAGGATCCAGCCCCCGTAGCAATATTAATCACACCTCCAGATTTAACATTTAATCTTGAATTCGTAAAAAGTTGAATTTGTGAATCGTTATTAACAGCATTAATAGTACCCCCACCATTCACATTAATCTGCCCATTTCCCTGACCTTCCATTTCACCAAAATTAATTAAATTAACGGTTCCGCCTATATCTAAAGTTGTGTGGTTTGGAGTTGTTCCTGTAACAATAAACATCGTTGTGTTATTTAATCCTCCGTTAACTGTAACAGTGCCATTCATACTTGGATTGATTGGAGCTCCTGAACCCGAAATCGAAAGAAGATGATTGCCTGAAATATTTAATTGGTTGTCAAAGTTAAAACTAGAGGTAAGAAACCCATCACCCGACCCAGAAAAATTTAAAATATCACTTGATGCAGGACCTTGGTTTGGGCTCCAATTATCAACTGTAGAAAAATTACTACCCACTCCACCATTGTCCCATGTCAGTGTTGCTGCTTGTAAAGGAAGGGAAAATAAAAAGATCGAGAGCGCCACCAACGTGCTAACACCCTCGATCTTTTTAACTTTTTTAAACTTTTTATTTAGAGTCATAAAAACCTCAAACTATCTTCGGTTGACTTCTAATTAAAATATAACACAAGGAATCCACCTTGTCAATACGTAATCGCTTGAAAAAAAAGAGATTAATAAAACTAGACTAAGTGTCTACTTTAAGGAAATAAAGTTAGAAATCGCGGCGGCCGGAAATGGCACGGGAGAGGGTCATTTGGTCAGCATAATCCAAAGAACTCCCTACAGGGATACCATAAGCAATACGGGAGACTTTAACGTTAAGGGGCTTCAGCTGTTCTGAAATATACATGGCTGTGGCTTCCCCCTCCATATCTGCACTGGTGGCTAAGAGAACTTCTTCGAGGTTTTCAGAGCGGACTCGATGTAACAATTCATTGATGCGGAGTTGATCTGGACCGATTCCAGAAATGGGAGAAATTTTTCCCATTAGCACGTGGTAGCGTCCTTCAAATTGTGATTTTTCTATCGCCACAATATCTTTTGAAAATTCAACCACACAAATCAGTTTGGAATTACGTTTAAAATCTTGGCAAATAAAACAGAGGTCTTCTTCTGCTAAATTAAAACAGCGAGAACAATTGCGGATATTTTGTTTGACTGCAGTTAAAGCATCTGCCAGATTTTTAATTTCAAACGCTTGAGCTTTTAAAACATAGTGGGCAATCCGCTCGGCACTTTTAGGACCCACCGAAGGAATCTTGCTCAACATTTCAATTAAAGAATCAACAGATTTTGGATAAGCGCTCATTAGAATCCAAGGCCGGGAATATTCATGCCCCCAGTAACTTTACCCATTTCTTCTTCTGCGATTTTGGCTGCGTTTTCTAACGCTTGATTGGTTGCGGCTAAAACTAAATCTTGAACCATTTCAACGTCATCAAGTGCATCCGGAGAAATGGTCACACTCAAAACCTTATTGCTACCTGAAACCGTCACAACAACAGCCCCGCCGCCTGCACTGCCTTCAATCTCTTTATCAGCTAATTCTTGTTGCACACGGGCCATTTCACTTTGCATTTGTTGGGCTTGTTTTAACATCTTTCCCATATTCATAACATTGATCTCCTTAATTTTATTTAATTCTGCCGAGATTCTTCGCTACGCTCAGAATGACGCAAATAATTTATGTTCCTTGAATATTAATCACGCGGCCACCAAAAAGATCTGAAGCTTTTCGTACCATTGGATCGTTTAATAACTTTTGTTGCTTTTCAGCGGTGACATTGCGTTTGGGTCCTTTTTTTTCTGCACTGGTTTCGCCTTGCATAAAGACCACTTTAAATTTCTTACCTAATCGTTGCTGAAATTGGCTTTCAACAGATTCACGGTTTTGCAATGTATCAATCGCTTCACGATGAAAATTAAATTCTTCGTCAAAACCAATTGAAATCGTTCCTTGTTCACTTGTTTTGATCTCACCTTTTTTCAAGTAAGAACATAACAGGGGATTAATTTTTGCCATAGCACTTAAGATGTGTGCCCATTCTTCACGAATCCGTTTGCTTTCATCCACAACAATAGAAGAGGCTTTAATCACAGCGCTTGGATCTTGGTCCCAACCATCTTCTGTTTCAGTATAATCCTGAGGTTCTGCCACAGCTTGCCACTGAGGTTTAAACTGTTTTGCAAATGAGCGTTCTAATGTAGCTGTTCGGTGTGCTACTGGCATTTTAGGTGCTCGAGCCGGCGCGCTATCTCCATCTTGTAAACGTTGTTCCATTTGCTCTAAGCGTTGCAACAATTCTGTAGCAGGAATGCCCCCTTGTTGCTGCATCATTTTCACTAACACCAATTCAAGCAACACTCTTTTGGAAAGTGCAAAACGGAGGTCCGCAATCCCTTTAGCCGCTAAATCAATAAAAAGCGTAAGGTCTTGTTCTGATACTTTTGCGGCTTGCACTTTAACTTTTTCAATCTGTTCTTTAGACATTTCTAAAATCGTTTGTGGTTTTTCTAATGTTTTAGCTAACAAAAGACTGCGCAAATGCCCAAGCAAACCAATTAAAAACAGAGATAAATCTTTTCCAGAACTCATAAGCGTGGCCACCACTTCAAAAAGAGCCGCTCCATTTTTATCTAAGATAGCGTCGACTATTTCAAAATATTTCTCTTTTTGAATCAAGCCCAAGATCGCATTGACATCTTCTTCTTTAATCTCTTTTTCGCAATAAGAGATCATCTGGTCAAACAGACTGATGGCATCTCGAAGCGAGCCATCTGCTTGAGTGGCAATAGCAAACAAAGCAGACTCTTCTGCTTCGACCTTTTCCGCTGTTCCCATTTTTTTCAAATGCTCAACAATTTCAGCTGTTTTGATTCGTTTCAAGTCAAAACGCTGACAGCGAGAAAGAATAGTCGCAGGCACTTTTTGAGATTCGGTTGTGGCAAAGAGAAACTTCACATGCGCAGGAGGTTCTTCTAATGTTTTAAGAAGCGCATTAAACGCTTCGGTTGTGAGCATGTGCACTTCATCAATAATATAAACTTTGAATCGACACCCGGCAGGAGCAAACTTAACATTGTCACGCAGGTCTCGAATTTGATCGATCCCGCGGTTAGACGCACCGTCGATCTCAATCACATCTAAAGAAGAACCCCGTGTGATTTCTGTACACGGATCACACTTATCACATGGGTTTACAGAAGGACCTTCCGCACAATTAAGGGCTTTAGCAAAAATTCGCGCCGTAGTTGTTTTACCGGTTCCACGCAAACCACAAAACAGATACGCATGCGCTAAACGATTTGCTGAGATGGCATTTTGCAGCGTCTTAACAATGGGCTCTTGTCCCACCACTTCGCTAAATTGTTGTGGCCGCCATTTACGCGCTAAAACCAAATAAGCTTCAGACTTTTTTTCAGGTTGTTTTTTTTCTTCAGTCATTTTTATTCAATCTCTATTCTTATTTATAAATTAGATGTGCCCCCGACTTAGCCTAACTTCTAATAAAGCTTCGACACTTTGAAAGCTCAAATCAGAGAGTCCTATGACAACTAGACGCAGTACTTACCGTTGCTTCCTTCCGGACCTGGCGGGGTTCATATGGACTGGCTTCACAAGGTCTGATTGTCAACACCTCCAAGGTATTTCACCTCTAAAAAAAATCAGACACCATCGGGAAATCACCCCTGCTAGAGCGGACTTCAGGCAAGGGGGAACCGCTACCTCCCCGGCTAGCACAATATAGCTCTTATTCTAGGCTCTCCCCTCTATGAAAACAAGGTTAAAGTCGTCCGAATCCACTCTTGATGAGAGCCTCTATTCATGGTATAGTTTCACTCTTTGATATTCATTAAATACTAAAGGCAGTCATGTTAAGACAATTTGTTTATCTATTAATCTTCATTACTCACCTCAGCAACCCGCTGTCGGCATGGGCTTTATCACCCAACACAACTCTTGAAAACCTTCCATTATTAACACCTTCTCAAGCTGAAGAAAAACACCTTGCTCTCACATTTAAATACTTAAGACAAGAAATGGAAGACAAACTAAAGCAAATCATTCCTAAAGATTTTTTCTACGGTAAAATAGAAACGCCTTCTAAAGAAGACCTTCTCTACCCTAATGGCAAAAACATTTATGCCATTGCTCACTTAAATGCAGCCATTCCACTCTTACTTGCATCTCAAGAACTAGCAGGAACTAATTTTTTTCTTATTCCAAGTACGATTGAAAATATATTTATTCAAGAAGGTAGAGTTTATTGTTCTTATGCAATCTTTATAAATAAAGAAGGAAAATTAAGTTACGGTAAATTTGAAACACCATTAGAGCTCCACAGTAGCTATCATAGCGATCCTGAATCAAAAGATCTTGAAGCAATTGGCTTTCCACTACTGACCCACTCAAGCACACCCGAACTAACTGAAGACAAACTAAAAATAAAGAAATTGCTTGGTGAAAATGGCGTTCCCATTCCAAGAGGAATCACCGTAAGCAAAAAAGACATTTCAGGGTCAGATAAAAAAATTAAAAAAATAATTCAAAAAGCATTATTAAAATGGAAAAGAGAAGCATTTGTCATCAAGCCTGTTGACCGTTCTCAAGGACTAGGTGTCCGTATATTTGAAACATTTCAAGACCCTAAACACCATTTAGAAAAACTCTTTATCAGTTCAGAAAAAGCTCTTATAGAAGAACGGATTGAATCTTTTATTGTGATAGATGATTCAAGAATGCCGCAAGATTTAAATGTACGCTCTCTAGTCAGCTTTGATGAGCAAGGACAACCTATTGTGACAGCACTCAATATTAGGATGGATTCAAAGACAAAGAATCCAGTTAATGGAGCTCAAGGAGCGCACTCTTATAGCTTTGAATATTTCTTTAAAGTATTTGGCTTAGAAAAAACTTTTTTAGAGCAAGTTCTTGGCACACTCTCTTCTTTCTTTTTAGAAAAATTTGGAACATTCATAGAGTTCATTGAAGACCGAGTAAAAATAAACATTTCTTTACTCGGAAGAGTCCATACCTATTTATCTGAAAATCTTCCTATAAAATCGCAACAAAAGTCATTTACACCAAATCAAATTCTCAAATTAAAAAGAAGAATCGTGGCACTCTCGAAAAAAACCGCACAACTTATTCAAAATGAATTAAAAAAAGAAGATCCAACTATTAGCGGAGGCATTTTGGGTCTAGATATCATGATTGATAAAAAATTAAATCTTTATGTTTTAGAAGCCAACAGCGGGCCTGTTGGCGGATTAATCGAGTCTGTAGAAATAACCAATGGCAACTTAGCGGCTGTTAAACCCATTATAAAAAAACTCCAGTACCTGTCAAAGCAAACAACACCCACTTCAAAAGAAAACATTCCTAAAAAGAATTTCCTCACTGAAAGTGCCATTGCATGGCAAGTTTTAGGGGGTCTTTATCGTGAAGATAAATTATTTGCCGAAGCAGAATTTGCACTTAAAAAAGCACTAGAAATAGATCCCAATGATGTCTCAACCCTAATCTGGTTAGGCCTCGTGCTAATGGAACAAAAAAAAGACGCCTTAGCTCCTTTTAAAAAAGCAGTTGAATTAGACCCAATCAACCATAACGGCGTTGCTGTACTAGCAGATTTTTATATTCTAACGGATAAAGAAGATGCTGCAATAACACTACTTAAAAACACCCAACGCGCTCTTCCTGATAATAAAGAGATTTTATTGCGTCTTGGTGAAGCACACTTTAAAAAAGAGAATTGGAAAGAAGCGACTCAAGCATTTAACCGTCTTATTGAAATGGGTTACTATTTAGCTGAATCAAATTACTTTCTCGCTTTAATCTATCTTGAAAAAGAACCTCCCAACCAAGTCATAGCTCGAATGCGTCTTCATCGAACATTACAACTTCATCCCAACCACATCGGAGCAAAAAAAACATTACATTTTATGAATACTGGACACGATGAAGAACAAAAAATTCTTTATGATGCACTTAAAAGCATCCCTTCAAAAAATGGACAGCTAGACTTAAATACTTTTTTAGATCGACATGCCACAACCGAGTTACTTCCAATTCATACTTTTCCAGATCGATATGTTTTAACCAATGGGATTTCCGAAACCCCGACATTGCTACGCAGCATCTTATTTGCCGGACTCATAGAAGAGGCTTATCCAGCTAGCTGGATAAGTGAAAACTTTATCTTTGATTGGAAATCACTCAGTTTTATCCGCAGAACAGGCAAAGCACAACCACCTGTAAATCAAGAGGTTGGATCATCATTATAAACAACGATTCTATCCTTCACCAATTAAAAAGCTTAGTGTATACTCTACAAGCTTTTGACCCTAATTAGATCTACTTGGAGAGGTGCGAGAGCGGCTGAATCGATACGCTTGGAAAGCGTACGAACTGGAAACAGTTCCGTGGGTTCAAATCCCACCCTCTCCGCCATTATAATGTCCAATCAGAAAACTTGTTGGTTGAAGGATGATCGGTTAGTTGAGCCTTTTGATTCTTATTGAGGTCGATTATCCATAAGTTCCAAGGCCCCCTCTTTTTATCAGTCGCACGATTATAAACAAGGTGCTGACCATCGGGTGACCAGGCAGGATCATAGTCGTGAGTGTCACCCGCATAAGTAATTCTTCTTACTTCTGTTCCATCGGAGTTCATGACATAAACTTCTCCTCTACGATCATCGCGTGTTGAAACAAATGCGATATTCTGACCATCAGGAGACCAAGTCGGCCGGCAATTCCCCCCTTTATCACTCAATTGAGTGAGCTCTCTACTTAATAGGTCTAACAGATAAACATGCCACCCCCATCCTTTATTCACAGATAGAGCTAATTTTTTTCCATCTGGAGACAAACCAGGTAAGATTTGGCGCCACCTCTCTTCAGTGACACGACTGATTTTCTGTGTAGAGAAAGAGTAAAAGTAGATATCTTCATTCCCTTCTTTTGTCGCGCTAAAATAAATTCGATCTCCATCGTTTGACCAAACAGGGTCCCGTTCATCTTCAGGGGTTTCAACAAGACGACTCAACTCATCCTTCTCTAGATCCATCACAAATAAATCTTTATTCCCTGAAGAGGATGAAGCAAAAACCATTTTTTTTCCGTCTGGAGAAAACGAAGGAGTATGATCTGACGATTTCTTTGAGGTGATTCTTTTTAAACCACGTCCATTGGCCTTAATCATAAAAATATCATCACTTCCATTCCGGTTAGATTGAAAGATAATTTTCCCTTTTAATTTCTTTAAAAGTTTTTTAGACACTTTATTTTTTTCTAAAGACTCTTCTTCGTTATCCCATAGAAAATGTTTCAACAAAAATATCGATCCCACTGTAATCAATAACAAAATAATTATTTTCCACAGCTTCATTTTAAACTTCCTTTGTTTGTTTAGAATGAGGTTTGCGCCAATAAATCACAATCAAAGCCATTCCCCCTATTAGATATTCAAAAATTTGGG
>JAJCYG010000093.1 GCA_029263055.1 Actinomycetes bacterium | reverse complement strand
CCGATTCATTCTATTTCTCAAGGAAAGAGCTGGGCTGAAATTTTTGACCGCCAAGCTCCTTTAAAAGTAGAGGTTTGTTCAGGCAAAGATGAGTTTTTGATTAGCATGGCTAAGAAAGAACCTGAGACTAACTTTGTTGGCATTGAACGTTCTTATACTGTTTCCGCAATTCTCTTATCTAAGATTGAACAATCAGGTCTGACCAACATTCGAGTCATTCGAGAAGATGCCCATCAAATTTTTGATTGTTGTTTTAAGAATGGCGAAATTGAAAAAATATTTATCAACTTTCCAGACCCTTGGCCAAAACGCCGTCATTATAATCGCCGTTTGATTCAAACAGACTTTATTCAAAAAATGATTGATTGCCTTGTGCCAAATGGCCAGTTGCAATTTGCTTCAGACCATCGTGATTATATAGAATGGTCATTGCGCCATTTTGAAGAAAATAAAAACATTGAAAATGTATTTGGAAAAGGGGAACTACGTTACGAACTGGAAGGATACCCCCCAACCATCTTCATGAAAAAATATATCCCCCTAGGCCGCAAATTCCATTTTTTACTTTTTAAGAAGAAGTAACCTTTATTGATGCAGGAGTGGCGGAATGGCAGACGCGCTAGCTTCAGGTGCTAGTGCTCTTTACGGGGCGTGGGAGTTCAAGTCTCCCCTCCTGCACCAGTTTTAGAGGGCCTCTTGTGGACCTATAAATCGTGTGGTAAATTGATAGTGTCACTAAAGAAGAGGTTGTTATGGAAGATCAAAGTCGTCGTCGCTCAGCTCGGATAGAAGTTAAGATTCCTGCAAGATATAAAATTGTCTTAGAGGGAAAAGAGGAAGACCTTTTAGAAGGTGAAGCTCTTATAAAGAATATTTCTCAAGAAGGGCTCTGCCTTTCTATTGAAATGAGCCATGCTAAGACACTAGGCGATTTGCTTAAAAATAAACATCAGCTCATGGTGGAGTTCCAGCTTCCTAGTTCAGCCAAGTTGGTTAAACCTCTCTCAAAGATTATTTGGACAGAAGACCTTTCGCACGATGTTGAGAGTGAGTACAGCATGGGAGTCTATTTTGTCGAATTCAACGAACAGGAAAGAAAAGAACTGATTGATTTTCTCAATTTAGAGTACCTCAAACAGCGTCGTTTCAGTTAGTTTCTGTCCAAAAAGCCCAACCTGCGGCGTTGGCCTCCCTTATCACTCCTGCAACGTACCTTTTGTACGTTTTAGTCGTGATGCAGTCGGCCGCCTTGCATCTTGGACTTTTTGAACAGAAACTATTAGAATAGGAAATTATGTCTACCTCCGGAAAAATGATTGTTACTAACCGTAAGGCCCTTCGAGACTATTCAATACTTGAAAAGTTTGAGGCTGGGATTGTGCTTACAGGAACTGAAGTAAAGTCTCTCCGTAATAAAGGGGGAAACTTAAGTGACAGTTTTGCCCGCGTGGTAAACGGTGCGCTTTGGTTACATAACTTTCATATTAGTCCGTATGCCTTTGGTAATAGTCAAAATCATGAACCCCTTGCAACCCGTAAATTGCTTCTCCACAAACATGAGATTGAGCGTCTGATCGGCTTACAACAGCAAAAAGGCTACACCTTAATCCCGCTTAAGCTCTATTTCAAAGGAAGCCTCATTAAAGTAGAAATAGGGATCGGTAAAGGGAAGGCCGAATACGACAAGCGCGACACGATCAAGAAGAAAGAACACGACCGAGAAATGCAAAAAGCCCTAAAGTATAAAAATAGGTAGTCGCAAATGCCGATATGGGGCAAACTTCTGCGTTAACAGCCTCGCCAATTCCTTGAATTTTACCCCATCTCGACATTTGTAAATAATTCTAATATAGACGATAAAATTTGATATAATTAGTTAAGTAGTGATGTTAGAAGATCTACCGTTCTTTGAAAAGAGGGAATATTGATAAGGATCAAAGGTTCCAGGTTTGTTCTGAGTGAGGCGGCCTTTAGTTTTCAGGGCGAAGGCGTATAAACAATACGTCGAGGTCTGAAAACTAAAGGCCAACGAAGCTCAGGGCAAATCTGGAACCTTTGGGGGCGTACTGGATTCGATTTGTTGTGGCGAATTACAGGCGGCATGCAGAGGGCACAGGTGGCCTCTTAAAAAACCTGTATTATGATAACTGCCGAGAAATCGAACGTTGTCAAGGTAGACTTCGGAGGAGTTGTTACTCCTCGGTTTCTGCCAACTGCCGTAGGATTCTAACGGCACGTCCTACTACTCTATGCCTGCGGGTTTAGTGGGGCGAACGAGCAGCGGGCTGGCTTGGGTTACGTGTTCGCGGTAATTCAAGTAAGACCTACAGAGGACTGGCTTAAGAGTTTCCTGTCTGTTGGGGCTTTTGAGTGAGACTAAAAATAGACTAAGCATGTAGTCGTTTGTTTGGAGTTCGACAAAGACGTGGGTTCGATTCCCACCGCCTCCAGCTTTCATATTTTCCTCTGAGCGGCGTTGCCGATTTGTTTTCAGACCTCGACGTATTTAATATACGCCTTCGCCCTGAAAACAAATCGGCGCCTTGCTCAGAGAAAAATATGAAAGCTGGACTAGCTAGCTTTGGGGGTGATAGCCCTTTATGGCGGGTTGGTTTTAAGCTTGGTTGCCCTTGATGGGGGCTCGACATATCTGCGATATGTCTTTGCCGCGTAATTTTCTAAAATATTATCTATAGAAATTTGGTTTTTTGGTATATTAATGGCTACCTGGAATGGGTATTTTATGAGGAGATTATGAGAACAGCTAATCCGGCATTAAATAAGAAGACGTTTGAAGGGTTGGAGCGTACAGATGCTGCGCATAGTATGACTATTGAAGGGACTGTGAATAAGACCGCTATTTCACTGGTTCTTTTGATTATTACGGCGGCTTGGGTTTGGAATATATTTTTTACGACAGGTAATCCTGCAGCAGTGACTCCTTGGATTATAGTGGGAGTGATTGGTGGTCTCGGGGCTGCTATTGCTACTGTGATTAAGAAGCAGTGGGCGCCTATTACAACCCCTCTTTATTCTGCACTAGAAGGTTTGGCCTTGGGTGGGATTTCAGCTATTTTTGAAGCTCAGTTTCCTGGGATTGTGATTCAGGCTGTTTTTCTTACTTTTGGAACCTTGTTTGGTTTGTTGGCGGCTTACCGGTCAGGTTTAATTAAAGTGACTGAAAACTTTAAAATGGGTATAGTGGCTGCTACAGGTGGGATTTTTATTGTCTATCTGCTTAGCTTTATTCTAGGCTTGTTTGGAGTGAGCATTCCTTTGATCCACGGAAGTGGGATAGTTGGCATTCTGTTTAGCCTGTTTGTTGTGACGATTGCTGCGTTGAACTTAGTTTTAGATTTTGATTTTATTGAGCATGGTGCCGAAGCAGGGGCTCCAAAATATATGGAATGGTATGGCGCCTTTGGTTTGATTGTGACCTTGGTTTGGTTGTACCTTGAGATTTTAAGATTGTTAGCTAAATTAAATAGAAGATAAGGAGAAAAAATGGACGACGTGACATCAGAAAAAGAAGATCAAATTCAGGGATCGCAAACTGAAGAAACTGCAACAGAATCTGATGACGAAGAAGAGGAAGAATCTTTAAGCGTTGAAGAATTAGAAGCAGAAGTGACTCGCTTACGAGTTAAAGTCACACAATTACAAACAGTGTTGTGGAAATTAGGTTACGATAAAGAAGGCAAAAAGATTCTTTAATGTTAACTTAATCATTGATTCGAAAAAGACCGTCATTTAATGGCGGTCTTTTTTATTGTATGAAAAAAAATATTTTAACTCTTTTAGTTTCATTTGTTGTCGCAGCTATTTTTTTAAGTGGCTTGTTCTCCTTTGTTAAAAAAGATTCCTTTATCGACTTGCTACAGCACTTTTATTGGCCTCCTTTTTTTGGTTACCTTCTTTTTTCTTTTCTAGGTTATTGGTTGAGATCTCTTCGTTGTTGTTGGCTTATTGGAGAAGATAAGCTTTCTCTGCTTCAAATGTACCAAGTGGTGATGGTTCGCCAGGTTTTTGTTGATCTGTTGCCTATGAAAATGGGGGAGTTCTCCTATGTGTTACTCCTTAAAAAGCGATTTAATATTCCTGTTGAACTAGGCATGTCTTCCATGGTAGTGGTCTTTTTGTTTGATTGCATGAGCCTTTTTCCTGTGTTGTTGTTAGCTCTTTTAGTGGTTGGGAGTGGCAGCCATTTTTATAATCATTCTCTATTGTGGATCTCTTGTTTGATTCTTTCTCTGTTGCTTGTAGCGATTTGGAAGTTAGATAAGATGGTTAAGGGATTTGTGGTTTCTCTAGAGAAAATACGGCATAAATGGTTTCAAAAAAAACATCATTGGGTTGATGGGATGTTGGAAAAAGGACATAAAATATCAGATGAATTGGTTTACTTAAAAGATCGAAAGATTTATTTAAAGACATTTGGTGTGACATTTTTGATTCGTTCGTTTAAATACTTAGCCATGTATTGCTTGCTGCTTGATTTGCTTTGGTATCAAGGACTAGGCATTCATTTACTTAATTTTTTACAAATGATTATTGCTTTAGCTAGCTCAGAGATTACCACCTTTTTGCCTATACAGGGGATTGGTGGTTTTGGAACGTGGGAAGCTGCTTGGGCAGGGGCGTTTGTTTTAATGGGTTTTAGTTACGACATGGCTGTTTTATCTGGTTTGGGGATTCATTTATTAGCTCAGATAACAGAATATATCATTGGTGGAGCTTGTTTGATAACCTTATGGGCCCCTTGGAAGAAACTGAAACAACGTGTATAATCACCGTAAACCAATAGAGGACGAGTTAAAATGAATTTGTGGAGAGATTTACCAGCAGGGGCTAATCCGCCAGAAACGTTAAATGCGGTTGTAGAGATCCCAAAAGGGAGTCGCAATAAATACGAATTTGATAAAGAGATAGGGGCCTTAACTTTAAATAGGGTTCTTTATTCACCGCTTCACTTTCCGGGTGATTATGGTTTGATTCCTCAAACCCACTATGACGATGGGGATCCTTTAGATATCCTTATCTTGCTTAATGAACCGACCTTTCCGGGATGTGTGGTTGAAGCCCGTCCTTTAGGCATCTTTAAAATGAGAGATAAAGGTTTGCCCGACGATAAGATTTTAGCTGTACTCAGCCATGATCCTATCTATCAAGACTACGAAGATATCACTCAAATCCCACAACATCACCTCAAAGAGATTTCTCACTTTTTCCAAGTTTATAAAGATTTAGAAGGCCATGCCGTAGAAGGATTGGGCTGGGAATCTGTGGATGTGGCTAGGGAAAAGATTCTTTACGCCATGGATCTCTATAAACAGAAATTTGGAAATAAATAAAAAAAGGGCACAGTTTCCTGTGCCCTTTAGTTTCTAAAAACGTCAGATTTATCTTTTTGCTTTTGCTGTTGTTTTCTTGCCTGAAGTTTTAACCACTCGTTTAGATTTTGTTGCTGGCTTTGATTTTTTAGCTATTACAGTCTTTGATTTGATGCGATTGACTGTTTTCTTTGGAGCGACTTCTTTAACAGGGTAGGCAGCCCATCGTTTGACGGATAAGAGTTCTGCAGTTGTATTCTTTTCAACCAAGTTGTTATCAATCTTCGTCGCTGGTTTGTTGCCGTTATAACCTACCAAAGCAATTTGAGTTTCGCTATCTGGAATCAAATAAAATCGATTGTGCATTTGAAGATAGCGAAAATTGTTTTGAGAATCTTTCTTTTGAATCACTTTGGCTGTATGAATGTCAAAGTGTTGTACGCGACTGATTCTTTTTAGAAAATTAAAAAAGAAGTTGGAGACAGGGATCGCTTTAAACGCATCAACGCCAATTGCATTTTGAATATTTTTTCCTTCAAACGTATTTAAAATAAAACGAGAAGTGTGCAATTGGGCTGTTTTAGATCCAGAACGAATAGAGATCTGCTTTTTCATTTTAAAAATATGAATGCTCCAAACTCCCAAAAGAGCAGCTGCTATGGTCATAAATAAAAGGCTAGGGTAGCTCGTATTTTGAAGTTCAAATTTAAAATAGACTGAGCCCAGAATGCGAGCCGTGATGGCAAGTAAAACCCATTGAATCGCTTGAATCTTAAGTAA
>JAJCYG010000092.1 GCA_029263055.1 Actinomycetes bacterium | reverse complement strand
GGGCCCTGTTTACTCAGATGCCCTTTGAGAGAACATTTCCACACTCCGTTTATCAAGAATATCTATGGTAGGATGTGGGCATGAAAAAAGTGGCGGCGATTGATATTGGGACGAATTCGACTCGGTTTATGGTGGTGAGTCAAGGTCGGAATGGATTGGTTCGGGTTGTGGAACAAGGGGGTGAAATCACTCGTTTGGGAGAATCTTTGTACGATTCTGGGAAATTAAAGCCGATAGCTCAAACACGTACCCTCAAAGCAATCAAACAAACACTTAGAAAAATCAAGCAGCAAAATGTTCAAGCGATTGAACTTTTTGCCACCAGTGCAGTTCGGGAAGCAAAAAACGGAAAGAGCTTTGCCAATAAGGTCAAAAAAGAGACAGGGCTGCCAGTCAACATTCTTTCAGGTCAAACTGAAGCCAAACGTGCTTATGAAGGCATTACCGCCTCTCTCCCCTATCAGATTAAAAACCCTATCACTTTAGATATTGGTGGCGGATCTACTGAAATTGTTTATCAAGACTCAAAACAGAAACTCAAAAAAGTAAGTTTTAAACTTGGGGCTGTGCGACTTCATGAGATGACGTTGAAAGATCGTGAAAAAGGACGTAACTATTGTAAGAAGGCAATACAAAAAAATTGTTCAAAAAGAATGTTTAAAGGGAAAAATTTTATTGGCGCCGGTGGCACTCTCACCACTCTCTCTGCCATGCATCAAAAACTAAAAGTTTACAACCACAAAAAGATTCACAACAGCAAGCTCACAACCAAACAAATTGAAACACTCTTCCATAAGATACACTACCTTAGTTTGGCCGAGCGAAAAAAAATCCCAGGTCTTCCACCCAAGCGAGCAGATATCATTATTGCCGGAACCGCTATTCTACTAATGCTCCTTCAACAAACAGGTGCCAAACAGATCCGCGTAAGCGATCGGGGTATTTTATATGGAAGCTGTTTGAATCTTTTTAAAAAATCTAAATAGCTTCTTCAAACAAGTCCTCATCTTGAAACAGCATTGGCTTATTTTTTAAATCGGAAATCTCTTTTAAGCGCTCCAACAAAGGAAGCAACCTTAAAACCTCAGCGTCATACTCTTCTTCAGTGGCGATCTCCACATTATTAAACATCTTCCCCTCTTCAACTCCATCCGAATAGGTTAATTTCCCCATCACTGAATGAGGCTGTGAGGAATCTCTTATCAACCAATACTCTCTTAGAGTAAAGACACTCTCATCACCAAAAGCACGCTTTAAAAAAGACTCTAGAACAGGATGATCTTCTAATAAGATATCAACTCCAAACTTATCAGGAAATTTAAGTCTAGATCCTTGGTTCCATAAAGTTTTCACTTCAAGAGAAGTTAAGACTGTTCCATTTATCGAATAAATTTTTCCTTCCGAACTCTCCTCTTCTTTAAAATTTAACCTTCCTTTGTATGCTTGACGAACGTCAGAACGGTCATAAACATCTATATCAGACCACCACATAAACTTTTCTAAAAAAGGAATCCAGACAGGAAAGCCTGTTGCATGACCTCGAGTAGCAGCTGTTATAATAGAGATCTTACTTTGTTCAATAATACCAAGCAGGAAAGGCTTAATTCCAGGAGGAAGAGCCGCTCTTTCCCAAAAACGTTTTGTTTTTACATTAACATCATTTTCTCGACTCTCTTCTGTCAAATCATCTAACAAAACTCCCTCTTTAAAACTAGGGATCATGGTTCCATCAAAATCAATACCAAAATCAACACCCTCTATCTCTCTAGCCAGCTCATAGACTTTTCTTTCATTAGGCGTTAAAGCATTTATATGCTTTTGAAAAAAATGTTTTTGTCTCAATTCAACCAACAATCTTTCTGCTACAAGTTTCATTTCTTGAACGTCATCTCCTAAGTCAATATCAGATACATCCACCTTAAATCGTTTTAGAGCTAATTTCGTTTCAGATAGGCCACCCTTAAAAAATGAGAACTGCTCTAGCAAAGAAAAAGACTCTTTAACCTCTTCTGAGCGCTCCTTTTCTTTCTGATTAGCCTTCTTAGAAAAAATAACTATATTAAAAAAGAACAATGTTATCGAAATCCAAAATCCTATTTTAAAAAAAACCTTATACAGAGGAAATAGATTAAAATCGTTAATAGATGCTATGACAAGTAAAAAAACACCTATATAAAGAAGACTCTTACTCTCTTTTATCAAATAAAAAGTATCCTGAAGATTAGTGCGCATACTTAACTTTTTACTGATATATAAATATGCCTTTTCAAAAACTTTACTAGCATTCATCAAATCATTCATAACTACATATGTTTTAAAAACAGAGATCAATCCTTCTATTTTGTAATAAAAACGGCCATCTGCTTCGGCAAGCATTTCAACTTTTTCCAAAAAAACAGCTAAATCCCCCCGTTTTTCTAAATCTCGAAAAAAAGTTCGACCAAAATGGAGAAAATGAAACAACTCTTCTATTTCAACATGTTCAATTAGATCAAGAAGTGCCTCTAAAACAAACTCTTCAAGTTCTTCATTCTCAAGAATCACCCCAAAACGATAAAAAAAGATGAGCGCGCTCACCTCTTCATACCAATATTGAGACTGAACAGCATCCATTAACAAAGTCCATCTAGAATCATCCCAATCAATATAAGGTTCAAATACCTCACTCTTTAAGTAAGAAACTAGAGACTGATTCTTTAGAAACGAATTGGGTGCGAGATAATCAGACTGAGACGATTTTGAAGAAATAGGTAGAGTGATAGGATTCAAACACAAACAGACAATTAAACAGATAGAAACAATGCGACTCAACATACAACACTCACTTCAATTAATAATTATTCAGGACGCCAGCGCAGCTTTGGCTGACGTGCAGCAGCGGTTTCATCTGGCCGGGTAATCGGCATGGTTTGTGGCGACTGATGAAGGAGTTCTGGGTTTTCGTTGCTCTCTTTCACGATTTGGGTCATGGCTTCCACAAAATCATCTAATGTCTGCTTGCTTTCGGTTTCAGTCGGCTCCACCATGATCGCTTCTGGCACAATCAATGGAAAGTAAATGGTGGGTGGATGAATATTCATATCAATCAAACGTTTCGCCACATCTAAAGCGTGCAGGTCTTTACCCACTCCTTTAGAAGAGATCACAAATTCATGCATGCAGATACGATCATGCGGCAAGGTGTACACTTTTTTAAGTTTCGCTAAGAGGTAATTAGCATTAATGATCGCCCCTTTACCCACTTTTTCCAAACCTTCTTGGCCGAGTGAACGAATATAAGTATAAGCCCGAATCAAAATCCCCACACTTCCCACAAACGAACGAATCTTCCCAATCGAATCTGGGTTGTCATGCTTTAAAGTATATTTGTCGCCCACTTTTTCAACGGTTGGAGTTGGCAAGTATTTAATCAAACGTTCTTTCACTCCAACAGGACCGGCTCCTGGTCCTCCACCGCCATGTGGCGTGGTAAATGTTTTGTGCACGTTAATATGAACAATGTCAAAACCCATATCACCAGGGCGTGCCACACCTAACAATGGGTTTAAGTTTGCGCCATCGTAATAAAGAAGCGCACCTACATCATGCATGATTTTTTGAATTTCTAAAATTTGGCGTTCAAATAATCCAAGTGTATTTGGATTGGTGATCATCAACGCAGCGGTCTCTTCATCGGCTAATTCTTTAAGTTGTTTGATATCCACTTCACCATTGGCATCGGTTTTAATTGTGACCACTTCATAACCCGCAATATGTGCTGAAGAAGGATTCGTGCCATGGGCACTATCTGGCAAAATTACTTTTTTACGTGGGTTGCCACTGATCTCGGTGTGATAAGCACGTGCTAAAAGAAGGCCCAGTAATTCACCATGCGCACCCGCAGCAGGCTGCAGACTCACTCGGTCCATTCCTGAAATTTCACATAAGCTTTGTTCTAAATCATAAAGCACCTGCAACACCCCTTGCGACCATGCTTCAGGTGCATAGGGATGCAAGTGAGAAAAACCAGGAAACTTCACCACTTCTTCATGAATTTTTGGATTGTATTTCATGGTGCATGAACCAAGTGGATAAAAATGAGTATCAATGGAAAAGTTTTTGCGAGAAAGGTTGGTGTAATGACGCACAATCTCCAGCTCTCCCACTTCAGGAAGCTCGGGCTTGGTTTGACGCAAATATTTTTCAGGGATGATTTGCTTCACATCTGTGAGTGGCACATCACACTTTGGAAAAACAAAAGAACGTTTACCTGGTTTTGAGAGTTCAAAAATAACTTGTGAGTCCATTTTTTCCTTTTTAACCGCTTCGGTTTGAGGTTCTAATAAACCTGCGTCCATTACGCCAAATCTCCTAAAGATTTGACCAACGTATCAATTTCATCCTTAGTCTTTGTTTCAGTCACACAAACCAATAAATCATTTTCACGTTCTTTAAAGAAACGCGATAATGGCAAACCAGGCACCACCTCTTTGGCAGCTAAGGTTTCAAAAACATCTTCTCCCTTTTTAGGACACTCCACAACAAATTCATTAAAGAATGGCGCGCCATTCTTAATTTTATAGTCACTTAGTTTAGCAATCTCTTCTTTAGCATAACCTGATTTCAAAATATTTTGACGGCCCACTTCTTGAATGCCTTCTTTACCAATTGCAGCAAGGTAAATCGCTGAACGCAAAGCCAACAAACTTTGGTTGGTACAAATATTTGAAACCGCTTTTTCACGACGAATATGTTGTTCCCGTGCTTGCAAGGTCAACACAAACGCACGACGCCCTTCTTTGTCTTGAGTCTCCCCAACAATACGACCCGGAACTTTACGCATCAAATGCTCAGCCGCAGCAAAAAAACCTAAGTTAGGCCCACCATAACCCAGAGGATTGCCCAAACCTTGCGCTTCACCCACAGCGATTTGAGAACCATACTCACCCGGTGCTTTAAGCACACCTAAAGAAATCGGATTGACCACTGAAACAAACACCGCATTAGTACTTGCCGCAATATCCCCAATCTCCTCCATCTCTTCAATCGAACCAAGGAAGTTAGGGTTTTGAACAATCACAGCCGCTGTAGACTCAGTAATGTTATTTTTAATAAAGTCTAAATCAAGCACCCCATCTTTATGAGGAATCAATTTAAAGTTAAGCGGCAAACCAGCTAAATAAGTTTTTAAGGTTTCTAAATATTCAGGATGCAAGGTTGAAGCAACCAAAAAGTCGTAACGATTGCGAAATGAATTAAAGGCTGCCATAGCTGCTTCAGCCACAGCAGTGGCCCCTTCATATAAAGAAGCATTGGAAACAGGCAAAGCTGTTAACTCAGACATCAAGGTTTGAAATTCAAAAATAGCTTGGAGCGTGCCTTGGCTTGCTTCGGGTTGATATGGCGTATAGGCGGTATAAAATTCACTCCGGCCTGCCAAGTGATTCACAATGGTTGGAATATAGTGGTCATACGCCCCAGCCCCTAAAAAGCTGAGCACCCCTTTACCATCGTGGTTCTTATCAGCCAGCTCACTGAAATATTTTAACACTTCAGGCTCGCTCAACCCTTCAGGCAAAGACATCTTTTTTTGACGCAATGATTCAGGGACCTCTTTAATCAGGTCTTCAAACGAAGCAACCCCAATCTCGGCCAACATCTCTTTATAATCTTGTTCTGTATTAGGTATGTAATCCATATTAACTTTTTGCGTATTGTGCGGCGTAATCTTCTTGGCTTAATAAAGTGTTTAATTCATCTGCATT
>JAJCYG010000091.1 GCA_029263055.1 Actinomycetes bacterium | reverse complement strand
CTGTGCGGGGGCACCCATGCACAGCGCACCGGCGATATCGGGCTGGTGAAAATTGTGTCCGAGAGCGCCGTGGCAGCAGGGGTGCGGCGCATCGAGGCGCTGACCGGTGAGGGCGCTCGAAGCTATTTAAGCGGGCAGGATGCGCGCGTGCGTGAAGCTGCAGATATGCTCAAAATCAAAACCGAGGATCTTGTCCCGCGGCTGGAACAGTTGCTTGCCGACCGCAAGAAACTGGAGCGCGCAGCAGCCGACGCCCGCAAGCAGCTGGCGCTTGGGGCAGGCGGTAACGGAGCCGAGGACGCGGTGCGCACGATCGGCGCGATCAAACTTCTGGCGCGCACCGTGATGGGCGTTTCACCCAAGGATCTGCGCGGACTTGTCGACGACGGGAAGAAGCAGATCGGGTCCGGCGTGGTCGCCATCATCGGCGTCAGCGACGATGGCAAGGCTGGCCTGGTCGTCGGTGTGACCGAGGACATCATGGCCGACTATAGCGCTGTCGACCTGGTCAAGACCGGCGCTGAAGCGCTTGGCGGACAGGGCGGCGGCGGACGGCCTGATATGGCGCAGGCGGGCGGACCCAATGCAGGAGCAGCCGATGCCGCACTTGATGCCATCGCCAGGGCAGTGAGCGAGCAGGCCGGTGCCTGACGGATTGAGCGAAAGCATCACTGAAGGTCCGGTTGGGCCGGTTTCCCTGCGCCAGCGCATTCACGACATTCTCGAATACGGGTCGGAACACGATCCGGTTGCACAGGGCGTCAATACATTCCTCGTCGCACTCATTGTTCTCAATGTCTCGGCCTTTGCCGCTTCGACGGTGCCGGATCTGCATCGGGTCCATGGTGACGCCTTCGAATTTTTCAATATTGTTTCGGTCGCCATTTTCACGATTGAATATGCGCTTCGTCTCTGGAGCTGCGTGGAGGTGCCGATGCTGCACGCCCAGCCTGCCTGGCGTGCCCGGATGAGTTTCGCCATGCGTCCGCTCATGCTTATAGATCTTGTTGCGATCGCACCGTTCTATCTGAGTTACGTGCTGGGTATCGACTTGCGCATCCTGCGGGTGCTCAGGCTTTTCCGGTTCCTGAAACTGGCCCGCTATTCTCCGGCACTTGTCGCGCTTGGAAGAGTAATGGCGAACGAGCACCGTGCCCTGTTCGGTGCCCTGCTTGTCATGATGGCGCTTATTCTGTTTGCCGCCACTGGCATTTATTTCCTTGAGCGTAATGCCCAGCCCGAGGTCTTCGGCAGCATACCGGCTGCTGCATGGTGGGCGCTCGCAACGCTTACCACCGTTGGCTATGGAGATGTGGTGCCCGTTACAACGCTCGGCAAGGCCTTCGGTGGCTTAATCATGATCTTCGGCCTTGGTATGTTCGCGCTGCCCATCGGTATCATCGCCACCGGATTCAGCCAGGAGGCAAACCGTCGTGAGTTTGTCATCACCTGGGGCATGGTGGCGCGGGTGCCGATTTTTGCCCATCTCGAGGCTGCCGCAGTCGCCCAGATCGGAGCATTGCTCTATTCACGCACATATCAGGAGGGCGAAGCGATCGTGCGCGTGGGTGAGAGCGCCGATGTGATGTTTTTCATTGCATCCGGTGAAGTCGCCGTGGAGGTTGAGCACGGTCAGGTCCGCCTGGGCGAGGGCGATTTTTTCGGCGAGATGGCGCTGCTTTACAATCGCCAGCGCGAACACAATGTAATAGCGGTTACAAAGTGCCGCCTGCTGGTACTCGACAAGTCGGATTTCGAGCGGCTATGCCACCGCCAGCCGGAATTGCTTTCCCGAATTCGCAGCGTTGCCGAGACTCGCCTGAAATCAGAAAAGCGTAAGTCCACCGGCAAATCGGATACCTAGGATCCTGACCCTGTGACGTAGCGGGATCTAACTCATCGCCTTCTGCAGGTTCTCGTCGATCTTGTCTAAAAATCCCGTGGTGGATTGCCAGGCCTGTTCATCGCCGACAAGCAGCGCCAGATCCTTGGTCATGAATCCCGATTCGATGGTGTCCACCACCACGTCCTCCAGGGTCTGCGCGAATTTGCCCAGCGCATCATTATCATCCAGCTTGGCGCGATGCTTCAATCCACGTGTCCATGCATATATAGACGCCGTTGAATTAGTAGAAGTTTCCTCGCCGCGTTCATGCTCCCGGAAATGGCGGGTCACGGTGCCATGCGCGGCTTCCGATTCCACCGTCTTGCCGTCCGGGGTGATCAGCACGCTGGTCATGAGCCCGAGCGATCCGAACCCTTGCGCAACCGTGTCCGATTGCACATCGCCGTCATAATTCTTGCAGGCCCAGATATATCCGCCCGACCATTTGAGACAGGCCGCCACCATGTCGTCGATCAGCCGGTGCTCATATGTCAGGCCCTCTTCCTTGAACTTGTCCTCGAATTCGGCCTCGAAAACCTCCTGAAACAGGTCTTTGAAGCGGCCGTCATAGGCTTTGAGAATGGTATTCTTGGTCGACATGTAGAGGGGATATTTGCGGATCAGCGAATAGTTCATACAGGAGCGGGCAAAATCGCGGATCGAGTCGTCCAGATTGTACATGGACAGGGCAATGCCTGGGCTGGGGAAATCAAAGATTTCACGCTCAATCTTGTCTGAGCCGTCTGCAGCCTCCCATGTGACTTTTAGCTTGCCCTTGCCAGGAACAAGAAAATCGGTGGCGCGGTACTGATCGCCGAACGCATGACGGCCGATGATAATGGGCTGTGTCCAGCCGGGCACGAGACGCGGCACGTTCTGGCAGATGATCGGCTCGCGGAAGATGACGCCGCCAAGAATGTTGCGGATGGTGCCGTTTGGCGAGCGCCACATTTGTTTCAGGCCAAACTCCTCAACCCGGGCCTCGTCGGGCGTAATGGTCGCGCATTTGATGCCAACGCCGTATTTTTTGATGGCTTCTGCGGAATCAATGGTGATCTGATCGTCGGTTTCGTCCCGGCTCTCCATACCCAAATCGTAATATTTGAGGTCGATATCGAGATAGGGGTGGATCAGCTTGTCCTTTATGAACTT
>JAJCYG010000090.1 GCA_029263055.1 Actinomycetes bacterium | reverse complement strand
TTCGAGATCATGATCGACAGCGCGACCGTGGCGACGATCACCATGGCGGTGGCGGCGGACAGTCCACCGATGAAGGCGGCGAGCGTTACGAATTGCGCACCTGCTGAAAGCGGCAGCGCCAGCACAAACATGTCACCCGAAACCTCGCCATTGGGAAAGGTGAGCAGCCCGGCCATGGCGATGGGAACCACGAACAGGTTGATGGCGATGAGATAGAGCGGGAACAGCCAGGCCGCGAGGCGGACTTCGTTCTCGGAGTTGTTTTCCACCACCGCGACGTGGAACTGGCGCGGCAGCAGAATGATGCACACCAGCGACAGGAAGGTAACAGAAATCCACGCCCCGCCATTGAACCCGCGGGTGAACAGTTCGTTTATTTCCGGGCTTTGCGCGGCGCGCTCAAACAGCGGGCCGATGCCGCCGAACATCTCGAAGGTGATGTAGGCGCCGACCAGCAGGAAGGCGAGAATCTTGACGACGGACTCCGTCGCGATGGCCAGCATGAGGCCTTCCTGATGTTCGGTGGCGTCGATGTGGCGGGTGCCGAACAGGATTGCGAATATCGCCATCAGGACAGCCACGATGAAGGCGATATCCCCGAGCGGGGACGCCAGCAGCGATATATTGTGGCCCGTGCCGACGGGACCAATCAGGGTCGTGACCGACTCCGACACGGCTTTGAGCTGCAGCGCGATATAGGGCAGCGTGCCGGCCACCGCGATCACGGTGACGATGGCGGCGAGCGACGAATTCTTGCCGTAGCGCGCGGCGATGAAGTCGGCAATCGAGGTGATGTTCTGGGTCTTGGACAGGCGGATGATGCGTATGACCAGCGGCCAGCCCACCGCGAACATGATGATCGGCCCGAGATACACCGGAATGAAATTGAACCCGGTGGTGGCCGACAGTCCGACCGAGCCGAAAAACGTCCAGGAGGTGCAATAGGCCGCCAGCGACAGGGCGTAGATGGCCGGGCGGCCCTTGCTCGACATTTCGGGCCGGGCCTGCCGGTCGCCGAAATAGGCCACCGCGAACAGGAACCCCAGATAGGCCAGGGCCGCCGTTATGATGATCCAGCTGTCAATCATGCGCGTTCGTACTTACCCATTTATCCTGCGCGTAGAGTTGCTTTGCGCGTGGAAATTCAAGGATTGGGCAAAGCTTACAGGCTGTTCGGGCCGGGGGCCAGTCCCGAGCTTCAGGCGTGGTTTATGCGCCGGGGCCTTGCGAGGCTTGTTCATGGTGCCCGCGAGGCCTGCATCCATGGGTTGCAAACCCCTTTTGACAACACGCGTTCTGGCCGCTAAAGCCGAAGCTGGGCAGAGACAAAGGGAGGAGATTTCCATGCTCAAGGAATTCAAGGAATTCGCCATGCGCGGCAACGTGGTCGACATGGCGGTCGGCATCGTCATCGGCGCCGCGTTCACCTCGATCGTCAAGTCGTTGGTGGGCGACGTCATGATGCCGGTGATCGGTCTCATCACCGGCGGCGTGGACTTCTCCAACGTGTTCTTCACGCTCAAGGGCGGTGATTTCGCAACGCTGAAGGCGGCGCAGGACGCCGGCGCGGTGACGCTCAATATCGGGCTGTTCATCAACGCCATCATCAGCTTTGTCATCGTCGCTTTCGCGCTGTTCCTGCTGATCAAGGGCATGAACCAGATGAAGCGTAAGGAGGAGGAAAAGCCCAAAAAAGCGCCCCCGCCGCCGCGCGAGGTTCAGCTGCTGGAAGAAATCCGCGACGCGCTGGTGAAGAAGAGGCGATAGGGGCTAACGAAATGGGTGAGATAGCTGGTGCCCACGAGTGGAATTGAACCACTGGCCTCTCCCTTACCAACGGCGTTCGAGGTATTGATTTTATTGAGTTTTTTCACATTTCCCCGTGTTGTTCCCCGGGATTTTTAGCGCTGTTCTGGAACATGTTCTCATAATAGAGCATCGGTTGAACTGCTTCCGCATATGTCCGCTCTACCCCCGAAAGCGGACATAAAAACACATAGGTTGGAATGTCCGCTTGGTGCCAATAGCGGACATGGAGCGCCCAATAGAAAAATAGTATTTACAGTGCAAAGCGTCATCCTGGAAGCGCCGGAATAACATCAAAACGCACTAAAGATGCAGGACGAAACTACAAAGCTTTTTCAAGCGCGTCCGAGCACGATCTTGCCAGTCCTGATACAGGCTGGCTTTGACCAAGAAGCGTAGCCCACCCGCCTCGTTCGATGTATTCGACGCGGAGATGAGTTTGATCCTTGGCCTTGAACGCGGCTGTGTGCGCAACCGTGTCCGGATCGGCATTGAACTGTGCCAGGCACACAGGGAGAAGAACTTTCTGGACTTCGGCATACGCTGCATCGCTTGCCATGATCTGCGCTTTTGCCTCAAGCTTCCAGCCTAGGGCTGTAAACCCGATTATGGGAACAACGACTGCACCTGCAACAACACCTAAAATAAATGTGCTTAACTTAGACATTCAAAATCCTTTCCATCATCAGTGTAAAAAAAATCCAAATTTTATCAGTCAGCATTACAAATACACGTTGTCAGCTAGACAAGTGCGGCAGTCTCCTTATCACTCTCCTCCTTTGCCAGGCGGAGAGCCCGAAGTTTCGCTGTGAGATTCCGTCTTTCTTGCTGCTTTTTTTCTCTTTCGTTCAGAGACTGCCTGGCCTTCTTCCGGGAAAGCGCTAACTTTTCTTCGGCCTTCGTTTTAACTGAATTCTGCATTTCAGGGTTCCTTTGCTTGGTTTCGCGAGGCGATGGTTGCAGGCTCTGCCTCGTTCTATGGCTGGAGGTCGGTGTCTTTCTGGCACTCTTTCGTTGCCGTTTTCAGCGTCTCTTGTTTGGAGTCCTGATGGTCAACTGGCGCTTTTTGAAGGGCGCGGTCGCGCTTCAACGCCGTGTCGAGTTCGTTCGGGTCAATAGTCAACACTCTGGTAATCACAGCTTGACCGGGCATTCCCGGAACGTGCAGCAGAGTCAGTATCCTTCGGTAGGCGGGGAACCACATGCCTCCCAGAAGCTCTTCATCGGTTTCTACGGTAAAGGTGCCAGCTGGCAGCACCTCATCAACGCTCTTAAGGGTAAAGGGCCTCTCGAATGTCACCTTCTTTTCACTTGTGCGTATCATCACTGACTAAATCCTTGCCGCACTCGCAGTTTGAATCAGGACGGACGGAGAAGAGCTATTCCCATCCGCTTCGATTGTTACGACTTTACTATTCTGACCTCTTGTTACTATTCCCAATCTCCTAGGCGGGGAACTGAGTCTGCGGCATGGGTCGTGGCGGTGGCATGATGGGCGGTTCTGGTACCGGCAACAGCTCAGGTATGGGTGGCAGATCCGGTATCGGTGGTAGTCTCGGTGGTTTTGGCTCACCCACTGGCTATACTCTTCTCTTCTGACCTTTAAAGGATCCGTGCGCTCTTGATTGTTGGATCTCGGTTCAATCCTCTTTATGAAAGTGTGCACCCGTCCTGTTGCCTCCGGTATGGCCGGTTACACTCCCAGTCGTTTCCGGAATAGTCGAGATGCGCATTTCCAGGCACTTTCACCATGGTACAAGAGCCTTTGACCTTTCGAAATCCACGTTCGCACAGCCAACCTGAGTCATATGATGAGTTATCGAAAAATGCATTCTGTGGCACTTTGACAAAGAGACATTCCTGATCTACCTCTCGATATCCGCGATCACATTTCCAACCATCTCCAAAGGAATTCAGATACCCATTCTGAGGGACCTTGATGGCCAGGCAGGCCTCATCAACCTCCAGAAAACCCCGGGCGCATTTCCAGCCCTGCCCATGGGTTGAGTTGTTTGGATATGCATTTGCAGGCACCTTGATGATTGCACAGGTTCCATTTGTTTCTCGATATCCGCGATCGCATCGCCATCCAACTCCATAGGAAGAGCGATCGATATATCCATTCTGCGGGACCTTGATGGCCTGGCAGCCCTCAGAAGTTTTCAGAAACCCCCGGGCGCATTTCCACCCATCACCAGAAGCATTCAGAAAAGCGTCAGGCGGCACCTTGATGACGACACACATCTCCTCGACAGACCGGTGTCCACGATGACACTCCCAACCGCGTCCGTAGGACGTATCGGTTGGATATGCATTTGCAGGCACTTTGATAGCGGCACAGGCGCCGTCGGCTTCCCGAAAGCCCCGATCACACTCCCAGCCACCCCCATAGCTTTTCGCGCTTGCATTCTCTGGCGTCACTACGCCACTGGCCTGCGCAAATACAATGGAAGGTGCGACTGTCAGTAGTGTGAACAGTAAAAAGGAGTGAATGAAAAAAACATATGCTCGTTGCATTTTGCTCATAGGGTAATCCATCTTATGTGCTGGGATCGGCTTCACAAATCGCGTTCAGCCCTTGAGTTTTTCGTGGAGCGCTTACGCCAGCCTGTGATCGCTCAACAACCGTTTTGGGGGCAGGTTCTTCATTTGGCAAAATATTGAAATAAATTTTTGCGTGTTTTGCCTTTCGCCATATAGCGTCCGCCGATACTTCCGTATCATCGAAGTGAATGGTTTCAGAGTTCAGGACCTGGGATGTTTCATGTCCCTTACCAGCCAGAATAACGACATCATTTTCTTGTGCCTTGTTGATGATAAATTCGATCGCGCTTCTTCTGTCCTGTATCAGAATATGATCGCGGAACTCCGGATCAACGCCGCTCAAAATTTCGGTCATAA
>JAJCYG010000089.1 GCA_029263055.1 Actinomycetes bacterium | reverse complement strand
TTCAATACGAGTTGCTCTCATGAAAAAATTTAGTATTAAAACATTAGGGTGTCGGGTCAATCAGTATGACACGCAATATGTGCGCGAACAGCTAAAGCGTGCGGGATGGGAAGAGAATCAAGAAGGTGAAGGCTCCAACCTATGTGTGATCAACACCTGTACCATTACGGAGAAGAGCGACACAAAAGCTAAATACTTTTTGCGTCAAGCACGTCGAGAAAACCCTGATGCCAAGATTGTGCTGACCGGTTGTTTTACCGATAAGATGCGCGGACTCGAAGGGGTGGATGCGTATGTCTCTAATATGGAGAAAGAAAAGTTTTTAGTTAAAGCAGGATTGGTTTCAGAAGAAGAAGCGTTTGAATTATTGGGCTCGAACTTTCATATTGCGCAGTTTGAAGGAAGAACGCGAGCCTTTGTTAAAGTGCAAGATGGATGTGACGCGTTTTGTTCGTTTTGTATTGTTCCCTTTACACGGGGACGCTCTCATAGCCGAACAGTCGAGCAGTTGGTTCAAGAAGTGCGCGCCCTCGTTTTTAATGGGCACCAAGAAATTGTTTTAACCGGGGTTCATCTTGGAAGTTATGGTCTTAAAAAAGAAGATGAGCATTCTTTAGCCGACGTTATTGAAACAATCAGTGGTATTCCAGGTCTCAAACGTCTTCGACTAAGTTCATTGGAACCGATGGGATTAACACCTGAGTTAATTAAACGCCTTTCAGAGTTAGAGAATCTCTGTCCTCATTTTCATCTTCCTCTTCAAAGTGGAAACAATCGTGTTTTAGAAGTGATGCGACGCAATTATGAAGTAGAACGTTTTTTTGAGCATACCGCCTTAATAAAGAAGCATTTTAATCAACCTTCCATTAGCACAGATATTATTGTTGGTTTTCCAACTGAAACCGAAGAAGAGTTTCAGGGGACATTGGACGTGGCACAAGAAGTGCAGTTTTCTAAAACCCATATTTTTCCTTATAGTCATCGATCAGGAACGTTGGCGAGTCGCTTGCCTGCCATTGATCCTAAAGAAATGAATGACCGTGTTAATCGTTTAACTGAGTTAACTGACCAACTGGCTTATGAGCACAAACTCCCTTTCTTAGATCAACAGACCGATGTGTTGGTTGAAGAAAAAGATGAAGAGGGATTTTTACAAGGGTACAATAAAAATTATTTAAAGGTTCTGTTTAAAGGGGAAGAGCATTTAAAAAACCAAGTGGTCTCAGTCTCTTTGAAAGAAGCAGTCTCAACTCACTTTAAGGGAGAGTGTGAACATGCTCTGCTCTAATGATGATTGCCAGCATTCTGGTTTTTCGCCAACAGGTCTTTGCCCTAAATGCGGCGAGAAGATGATCCCGAATCATCTGATTGATGCGATCAAGAAAAAGAAGGAAGAAGAAAAACCTCATCCGATAAAGGCTTTGGGGCAAGTGGTGGTGCGAAGCATTGAAGCGGTTCTCTTATTTGGGCTTTTATATGGGCTGATGTGGGTTTTGGTGTTTGGTTATAATGGGCTTTGCACTGAAATTCCTGATTGGACTCGGATTGACTTTAATTCTCAGATTATGCGTGGGGTTAAAGCGTTCCTATTAATCGTTGTTATTGTCATAACCTTCCGCATGCGTTGGCGTTCCCGCTGGTATTAATCGCTTGACGTAAAACCCCCATTCTTAGTAGCATCTGTACAATTTATTCAGAGTAAAATGATCAAAAATGACTGAACAATTAGGGTTTGTCCTAATCAATCCATATAGTATTCGTAAGATGCGCACAGGGGGGATCTTATCTCGGCTCCTGAGGCGTCCTGGATTGCATTTGATTGGAGCAGAGCTTTTTTCTCCAAGCCAAAAGCTGGTGGATGAGTTTTCAGCCGCCATTGCTAAAGATAAGACAGCAAAGCCTAAAATTAGAGATTTAGTGGTTCGCTACATTCGCCAGAGTTATTCACCTAATCAAGATCTTGAAGAACCTCCAAGGGTTTTGCTTCTTTTATTTAAAGGAGAAAATGCCCCAGATCGTTTGCAGGAAGAGGTTGGGAAAATCTCAAGTAAAAGTCAGGGTGGAGAGACGATTCGAGATACCTTTGGTGATTATGTTAAAGATGGACAGGGGAATGTTTCTTACTTTGAGCCTGCTGTGCTTACTTTTGACAGCACACAAAAAGTGTTAGATAAACTTAAAATTTGGGCTAAGTACTCGGGCAAAGACAGTGGTTGTATCAAAAAGACAAAAGGGGCTTCTAAAAAAGTGGAGCAAACCTTGGTTATGTTGAAGCCTGATAATTTCCGTTGGCCGAGTTCACGTGTGGGAACCATTATTGACCATTTTTCACGAGCCGGTTTAAAAATGGTTGCTGTGAAGCTTGTGCAAATGAGTGTGGCTATGGCTGAAGATTTTTATCATCCTGTGCGAGTGATTTTTTCTGAGCGATTTGAAGAGGTGGTTGAAGATAAAGTCAAACGTGGTTTGGCTAATGAGTTTGAGTTTTCCCTTCCTGCTGGAGTCGTTAAAAAAGTGACTCAAGGAATTAAAGAAGATTACGCTGAAAACGAATTTGGAAAAATTATAAAGTTTATGACCGGTCTGAGTCCGGCAGAGGCTAAGACAGCTAAAGAAAAGAAGCAACTCGGCACAGAAAAATGTTTGGCTATTATTTATGAAGGTGTGGATGGGGTTAAAAAAATCCGAGGTATTTTAGGGGCTACTGATCCGAATAAAGCAGCTCCTGCCACGGTGCGTAAAGAATTTGGAACAACGGTTATGGTGAATACCGCGCATGCCTCAGACTCTGTGAAGAGTGCGCAAAGAGAATTTAAGATTATTCAAATGGATCAACCTAATTTAAAAGATATTATTGAAAATTTCAAACCATCGAAGCGGAGAAAATAATGAAGTTAGCGAGTCGTGTTGCCTCATTACAACCATCTATTACATTATCGATTACAAGTAAAGCTAAAGCCTTAAAACAACAAGGTGTTGATATTGTTAGTTTTGGTGCGGGCGAGCCAGATTTTGACACACCTGATGTGATTAAAGAAGCCGCTAAAAAAGCATTAGATGCAGGCTTTACTAAATATACCCCTACAGCAGGAATTCCTGAGTTAAAAAAAGGGATTGTTGAAAAGCTTAAAAAAGATAATGGCTTAGATTATAAAGAAACAGAAATTTTAGTTTCGAGTGGAGCCAAACATTCGTGCGCTAATATTGTGCTGACTTTGTGTGATCGGGGAGATGATCTGCTGATTCCTGCTCCTTATTGGGTCAGTTATCCTGAGATGGCTCGTTTAGCTGAAGCCAATCCTGTGATTATTCCAACGGTTGAAGAAAATAACTTTTTGCTCACAGCGGCAGAGCTTGAAAAAAGCATTACGCCAAAATCGCGCCTGTTAATTTTAAACTCACCTTCAAATCCAACAGGGATGATGTATGACAAAAAGAGTTTAGAAGAGATTGCTCAAGTGGTGCTCAAACATGACTTGTATGTGATGAGTGATGAGATTTATGAAAAAATTGTTTTTGATGGCAAAGAACATGTGAGCATTGCTTCTTTAGGTAATGAAATTAAAGAGCGTACGATTGTGGTGAATGGATTTTCAAAATCATATTCCATGACGGGGTGGCGTTTGGGTTATGCGGCAGGTCCTGAAGCAATTATTAAAGCAGCCAATCGGATGCAAGATCACACTACCTCTGGAGCCAATTCCATTACTCAAAAAGCAGGTGTGGAAGCATTGGCATTAAATGAACAAGTGATGGATGACATGCGCAAAACATTTCAAAAACGACGTGATTTAATTGTGAAACGTTTAAATGAAATGCCGGGTGTTTCTTGCTTGAACCCTGAAGGAGCATTTTACGTCTTCCCGAATATCAGTGGTTTGGGTATGGATTCGCTTACATTGGCAGACAAGCTTTTAGATGAAGCTCAAGTAGCCGTAGTACCTGGTGTGGCTTTTGGAAGCGATGCCAACATCCGAATGTCTTATGCCACATCTGAAGAAAATATTACCGAAGGGTTAAACCGCTTAGAACAATTCATCAATAAAAAGTAAACACCGGTATCGGGTACCGGCGTTTACTTTTGAATACGTTGACATAGATAAAAGGAGTAATCATGGTGACTGCAGAATATGACAAATTAGTTCCTCCAGTTGTTGGAGACAAAATTACAATCAATCCAGACAACACGATTAATGTGCCGAATCAACCGATCATCCCATTTATTGAAGGGGATGGAACCGGTCCTGATATTTGGGCGGCAGCTTCGCGCGTGATTGATGCGGCTGTTGAAAAAGCCTATGGTGGCGAAAAGAAAATTGCTTGGTTTGAAATTTTTGCCGGTGAAAAGGCGGTTGAAAAATATGAAACCAATTTTCCGAATGATACTTTAGAAGCGATTAAAGAGCATGTGGTGGCGATTAAAGGACCTTTAGGCACACCGGTTGGAGCAGGTTTCCGTAGTTTGAATGTGGCGCTTCGCCAAGACTTAAATTTGTATGCCTGTATTCGTCCGATTCGTTATTTTGAAGGGGTGCCTGCACCTGTGCGTCATCCTGAAAAAATGAATATGGTCCTTTTTCGTGAAAATACTGAAGATGTGTATGCGGGTATTGAATGGAAGCAAGGAACCGAAGAAGCTAAAAAAGTAATCGATTTTTTAAACAATGAAATGGGCAAAAACATTCGCGAAGATAGCGGAATTGGAATTAAGCCGATCTCAATTACAGGAACCAAACGTTTGGTTCGTAAAGCAATCCAATTTGCTTTAGATAAAAAATTACCGAGTGTGACCCTAGTTCATAAAGGGAACATTATGAAGTTTACTGAGGGTGCCTTTAAAGAGTGGGGTTATGAGTTAGCTAAAGAAGAGTTTGGCGATTTTACTATTTCTGAAGCTGAAGTTTATGACAAGCATGACGGCAAAGTCCCTACAGGTAAAGTATTGATTAAAGATCGAATTGCTGATGCTATGTTTCAACAAATCTTACTTCGCCCTGAAGACTATTCAGTTTGTGTGATGCCTAACTTAAATGGGGATTATATGTCAGATGCAGCGATTGCGCAAGTCGGTGGGTTGGGCCTAGGACCGGGAGCCAACATTGGTGATGGGTTTGCGGTTTTTGAAGCAACACATGGAACCGCACCTAAGTATGCAGGCTTAGATAAAATCAATCCAGGTTCTGTGATTCTTTCAGGTGCCATGATGCTGGAATATTTAGGTTGGACTGAAGCCGCAAAATTGATTGAAGATGCGTTAGAAAAAACCATTAAAAATAAAACAGTTACCTATGATTTAGAGCGCAACATGGAAGGCTCCAAGCTAACCAAGTGCTCTGAGTTCGGAACCCTAATGATTGAGAATATGTAGAAAGGTAAGTTGAAATGAGAAGAAATAAAATTACAATAGTGGGTGCGGGTAATGTTGGAGCAACAGCCGCGCATTGGGCTGCTTCAAAAGAATTAGGGGACATTGTTTTGGTTGATGTCGCTGAAGGAATTCCTCAAGGAAAAGCGTTAGACCTTTATGAGGCTTCTCCTGTAGAAGGGTTTGATGCCAAAATCACAGGCACCAATACTTACGAAGAGACAAAAGATTCAGATGTGGTGATTATTACGGCTGGTTTGCCACGTAAGGCTGGGATGAGTCGCGATGATCTGCTCGCAAAAAATGCGGCGATCATGAAATCAGTTGTTGAAAACATTGTCAAACATTCTCCAAACACCATTTTAATTATTGTTTCCAATCCATTAGACGCCATGTGTGCGGTAGCTAAAAAAGCGAGTGGCTTTCCACGCGAACGAGTCATTGGTATGGCTGGTATTTTAGACTCAGCTCGATTCCGTGCGTTTATTTCAATGGAACTTGATGTCTCTGTTGAAGACATCACTGCATTTGTTTTAGGGGGCCACGGCGATGACATGGTTCCTTTACCAAGTTATTGCAGCGTGGGAGGAATCCCGTTACCTAAAATGCTTTCTAAAGAAAGAATTGATGCCATTGTTGAACGCACACGAAAAGGGGGCGGAGAAATCGTTGCCTTGCTTAAAACAGGAAGTGCTTTTTACGCACCAGGTGCCTCAGCCGTTCAAATAGCAGAAGCGATCCTTAAAGATAAAAAACGGATCTTACCGTGCGCCGCTCATCTTGAAGGGGAGTATGGGATCAATGGTTATTTCTTAGGTGTTCCAGTCAAATTGGGAGCCAAAGGAATCGAACAGGTCATTGAAATCGAACTTTCTGCTGAAGAACAAGCTGCTTTAGATAAGTCTCTTGCTTCTGTAAAAGAATTGAGCGATAAGCTCTAGAAAAAAAGGAGTGCGCTTTTTACACAAAGGAGCACTCCTGCAATAATTCCGATCCAGATTATTTGCTTTTTAAAAAAGTAGGTTAGGGTGACGTTGACCAGTCCTGCAGCGTAAAATGCGGCTAAGATCATTAATAGAAGTGAAAAGTTACTTAAGAAAGCACTGAGCATTAAAATAAAGCTCAGTGCTTTTCTTTTTTTGTCTCGATCAAGAATCAGTCCGATTAATCCTGCTAGGTAAAGTACGCTAATCCATTTGAATTGAAACAGTAGAGAGAGGTTGAGTGACAAGTTGCTTAGCGACGGTCCAATGGAATAAAATGGATTGAAATGGAGCCAGCAATCACGCACTAAAATGGGTGAGGCAACCAGAACAAAACCAAGTAAGAAAGTATAGAATGACCTTTCTTTGAAAAGCTTTAATTTGAAATAAAGAATAAAATAAAACATGACTGACAAAAAAAGTATTCCTGAAAAGGGAGCCGTAAGAAACGCAACGCCTGCCCAAAGCCCACTTGTTAAATTTTTTCCTTCTAGTTCTTCTTGCTCCACAAGATTAAACCAACAGAGGTAGGAGCTGATTAATACAACGAGCGTTGATCCGAATTGTTTTGAGACAAAAATAAATTGAGGGCATAACAAAAGAAGTGTGGTGAGGAGCAGAGCAAAGACTTCTCCTTCGGTTCTTCGAGTCGATGTAATCAATAAGACAAAGAGAACAAATAATAGAATAAAGTTGAGTCCAATGGCGTTTTTAGAAAAATCATCAAAGCTATTTTGAGCTACTGTCACAAGCAAGCTGGGATAGAGTGGGTAAATGCCATCAAAGGAGCCGTAGCCTTTGTAATAACCTTTTAGCATTTCCACATAATTAAGAAAGAGTTGCTGCAAGTTTCCTTGCGAGACCATCTCTTT
>JAJCYG010000088.1 GCA_029263055.1 Actinomycetes bacterium | reverse complement strand
CTATTATTGTTATTATTTCTTCGTCCTTGATTCCCCTTTTTCTTTTTCGTTTTCTTTTGCCGTCTTTTTTGAGCAAACGTTGAGCTCATTGAGCCAGAAGAAAAAAGAAATCCGAGTAATACAATCGCAAGTAGGCGTTTTCCAAAATTCATCATTCGTTATCCTATTTTTTAGTTAATCGCTGCTTGCGAGAAGCTTTATATTCATGAAAGGCATAGTGCTTACAAACAATCTTGTTTGTCTCTTGATTTCTTGTAAAAATCAAAACTATCGCTCCACAAAAAATATTCTTCATACTAGTTACACGTGAATCTAAAATATCTTTTTCTTGTGCGAACTCTTCTCCATCACAATCGGCACACTTTGTCCCTTTAGGTATAAAAGAAGTCACTGGTTCAGTAAACCAAGCACTCGCTCCCTTTTCTCGAATCACAGCCACAATTCGTTTACCAATCTCAGCATTTAGCAACACAGTTTGACAACCCTGACAATTAAACACAGGGATTGAAACACCCCATAATCTTTGACGGGACAAGCACCAATCTGGCCGCTGCTCTACCATAGACCCAATTCGATTTTCTCCGAACGCAGGAATCCACTTCACGCTCTTAATTGCTTTCAGCGCTTCTTCACGAAGATTGTGTTTTTCCATGGAGATAAACCATTGGCTTGTTGCTCGGTAAATCACAGGACGTTTACAACGCCAACAATGCGGATAACTGTGTGCTACTTTTTCATCAAAAAGAAGCACCCCTTTTTCACGCAACAACTCCACAATTTTAGGATTGGCCTTAACAATATGTTCCCCTTCCATCAGAGGAAATGTTTTGTCGTAGCAACCTTTATAGTTCACAGGAGAATAGACTTCTAAATCATACTTTAAACCAACTTCATAATCTTCTTGGCCATGACCTGGAGCTGTATGCACACATCCAGTCCCTGTATCTAAAGTCACATGATCCCCTAAAATAAGTGGAGACTCTTGATCTATAAAAGGATGTTGCGTGACTTTGCCTTCAAGCGCTTGTCCTAAACATTCACCCAAGACTTCATGCTCACTCCATCCCCATTTTTCAACAAGTTGAGGAAGTAATTCTTTGGCCACTAAATATGATTTTCCATTTCCTTTTACAACGACATAGGTTGCTTTAGGATCAATCGCAATGGCTTTATTGGCAGGCAAGGTCCAGGGTGTGGTGGTCCATATAACAGCGGCACATTCTTTAACATCTGGAAAAAGTGAACTTAAATCATCTTTAAACTCAAAAACAACATAGACTGAAAAAGATTCATGGTCTTCATACTCTACCTCAGCTTCAGCTAAAGCTGTTTCACAGTTGAGACACCAATAAATAGGTTTCAACCCTTTATAAATATAATCTTTTTCATACAACTCAATAAATGACCGAACAATCTCTGCTTCGTAATCAGGTGTTAGTGTGAGATAAGGTTTATCCCAATCTCCAAAAATACCCAATCGTTTGAATTGTTCTTTTTGAACGCCTACATACTTAAGCGCATACTCATGTGCTTTTTCTCGAAATTCAACTTGATCGACTTCATCTTTGCGCTTCTTTAAAACCTTAAAAAGAGCATGCTCCACAGGAAGCCCATGACAGTCCCATCCTGGCACATAAGGGACATAAAACCCCTGAAGTGTCTTATATTTTACAATAATGTCTTTAAGGATTTTATTTAGCGCATGCCCCATATGGATGTCTCCATTGGCATACGGAGGGCCATCATGAAGAATAAAAGCTTCTTTCCCTTTACGGGAGTTCAGCATTTGAGAATAAAGGCCTTCCTTTTCCCAATCAGCAACCCAATTTGGCTCTCTTTGAGTCAAATTGGCTTTCATTGAAAAAGAAGTTTGCGGCAAATTTAAAGTTTGTTTGTATTCCATTTTTTAAACCTATATAAAATTGGGGCGTATTCTATCACTTAAATACAATAAGCACAACTATAGCAATATATTAAGTCCAACCAGAATATTGCTAAAGATTTGATCTAGAATAAGGCAGACAAACGAAGCAATAATCAAAGTCAGGTCAATGGGTCCCACTCGGAGCTGAAATCGGCGAAAAGGAGCTAATACCGGTTCTGTCAAATGAACCAGTAAAGAACCTACTCCATAAATGCCATATGGAACAAACCAAGAAATAAGGGCTTGAAGAAAAAAGAACATAAAATAGAGGTGGAACACTTTAAACCCTAAAGAGAGATTTAAAATTAATATTTTAGGAAAAGTAAAAAGCCCCATCTCTTTGCCCGGAATAATGGCACAGATCCCAAAAACAGGAAGCAGTGACAGCCCCATCACAACACTTCCAATCAGAAAAAAAGCAACCAAATTTTTAAGTCGATCAGTCCCCACCCACTTTTCTTGCCATTTAACCAAGGATCGAATCAAATTCCAAATAGGATCTTGAATAGCCCCTCTTGTCACCCAATCAAGGATCAAAAAGATTAACATCATATTGAAATAAAACAAAAATGACGCAAACAACGCTTTATGCAAAGCAAAAACAAAAAGTGCTGATTTCCAAACAAGCAGAGAACTCCCCCACTTTAATGCATACAAATCTGTTCTATAAGCAAAATAGTGAACCGCTCTCAACAAGATAAAGAGAAAGAGCAAAAAAAGATGAACACTCTGCTCTTTATTTCCAGGTAAAAATCGAGCCACTCTCTGATAAAAAGAACGAGTCCAAAGATCTAACTTTTTATAGATAGGATTAAAGTAAAGGTCTCGATTAACCTCTCCACTCCAAAGAACCAGCAAAAGCAATAAAAATAGATTAAAGAGAATTTCCATGGTTTATTGACTCAGCTCTTCAGAACGTTTCACTGCAGCAGCAATCGACTTTTGTATGAGTGGCACAAACTTTTGCCGCTCCATCTCATTTAATGCGGCTTCTGTTGTTCCCCCTTTTGAGGTCACCTTCTGCCTTAAGGTTGCTGCAGAATCTTTTGATTCAGAAAGTAATTTAGAGGAACCTAATAAGGTTGCTGTCACTAATTTTTCAACAATTTCTTCAGATAACCCTGAGTCAACTCCAGCTTGGTGTAAGGCTTCAGCAAAATAAAAAAGATAACCAGGTCCACTGCCACTTAGTGCTGTCACCGCATCAAGATCTTCTTCTTTGCCTACCTCAACCACTTCACCGACTGCTTGCAATAGTGTTAAAGCAACATCCATATCTTTACGTTCTGCTTGTTTACCGAGAAACAATGCAGAAACCCCTGCTTGAATCAGTGCAGGCAAATTAGGCATCACCCGAACTACGCGCAACTCTCTACCAGCAAACTTTTCCAGTTTCGAGACACGCACTCCTGCGGCAATAGAAATAATTAACTTCTCTGAATCTAACTCTGTTCCTATCTCATTTAAGAGCTCTTCTAAATTCTGTGGTTTCACAGCCAAAAAAATAATCTGAGCTTGTTGTACGGCTTCTTTTGCTGAAGAGGCAGATTCAACCCCATATTTTCCCTTTAAATAAGTCAAACGATCTGAATCAATATCACACGCATAGATCTGGTTTGCAGGAAGCAACTTGCTAGATAAAATGCCCGAAATCAATGCTTCGGCCATATTTCCTGCTCCCAGAAAAGTTATTCGAGTTTTACTCAACTTCATTTAATTATCTCCTTTAAATAGCCGGGTCCCAACTCGCACATGAGTCGCCCCTTCTTCAATAGCCACTTCAAAATCTTGACTCATTCCCATTGAAAGAATGCTCAACTTTAATTCAGGTTCTTTTTGATTTGCCTCAACAAGAATCTCTTTCAATCGCCTAAATAAAGGACGACTGGCCTCAGGATCTTCAGATAAAGGGGCTAATGTCATCAACCCTTTTACCTCAACGTGCTTCCACTGAGCTAAACGAGATAGCAATTGCCCCAAAGCCTCTTCTGAAAAGCCATACTTCGACTCTTCACCTGAAATATTAAGCTGCAACAAAACAGCTACTTTTTCAATGCCTTGATTTTGAGCTTCTTGATTGATTTTTTCAATGAGTTTCTCAGAGTCGACTGAATGGATCAATTCAAAGAGAGGAAGCGCTTTCTTGACTTTTCGACTCTGCAAGTGGCCAATAAGATGCCACTGGCAATCTGGCAAATTTTTAACTTTATCTTCTGCCTCTTCAATTCTGTTTTCACCAAATAAAGAGAGTCCTTCAGATACTGCCTTTTGAATACAATCTAGAGGTTGAGTCTTTGATACGGCAATAAGATGAATATCTGAAGGATTTCTTTTAGACCTTAAGGCAGCCCCTTTTACTTTGGACTGAATAGACTGAATTCTTTCTGATAAATCCAAAAGAGACCTTAAGAAGAATGAAAGTTAATCGATTTCTGGCTCTAAAGCTAAACGAGTTTTGTTTGATTTTTTATCGTTTGTGATCTGAGCCAGGTAGTCTTTAGCCTCTACATGATCAGGAGCTAATGAGAGAACTTTTTCAAAGCTTGTCACTGCGGCATCCCATTTTTGATCATGGTAGTAGATTTGACCTAAGTTATAATAAGCAGCCACCAGCTTAGGATTAATGTCTGTGGCACGTATAAAAGCTTTGATCGATTCATCGAATTGACCTAGGTGACTGTAGACGATTCCCATATTATTAAAGGCTTCACTTAACTCACCATTTAACTGAGTGGCCTTTTTTAAGTTTTCAATCGCCTTACCATATCTCTTTTGCTGGCTGTATAGATTGCCTAAATTATTATACGCTTTTGCCATTTTAGGGTTCACGCGCACTGTTTTTTCATAAGCATCAATGGCTTTATCAACTTGTTTAAGTCGAGAAAAAGTAAGGCCTTGATAAAACATAAAACGGTCGTTTGAAGGATAGATTTCAAGCTGTTGTTGAAGTACAGCTAATGCGTCATTATATTTCCGTTGTCTAAAGAGATTCTTCACATTTTGGATAACATTTTTAACATCTTGTTCTGTTAAAGCTTCTCTTTTTCGTAGATCTTTTATAGGAGCTTGAACAATCTTAACAGGTGCTTTCTCTACACTCTTTGTTGAAGCAACAAAAGAAGTGGGCGTGCGAAGTTGAATTTGACTCACAGAGTCACGCAACTGAGTATTAATGTCATCTGTACGCTTTAAATCCAAACGAAGCTGAACAACCATTGTATTTAACTGATTTACTTCTTCGTAAAGACTCTTCTTTTCATTCTCTGAGTTTTCAACTAAATCCCTTAACTCTTGAACTCTTTTTTGAGAAGCAGCTATTTTTTGATCTTGTTGTTGGTTTACGACTTCTTTTTCTTGGATTTCAGCAAACAGTTTTTCTTTTTCAGAAGGATCAGCTGATTCCTTTTGTACCCGAACAAGACTAATCTCTTCTTTTAAATCAGCAACTTCTTGCTGAAGCCCTTTATTATTCTCTAAAGCCTCTGCCAACTCATTTTCAGCTCTTTTCACAGAAGCTAAAAGTTGAGCGTCATCACCACGTTCTGTTAATTTTTCATTTAATTTAGCTACTTCAAGATTCCAACTCTTTTTCTCACGCTTAAAAGACTCGAGTAAATCCATAATGGTCTGCTCATTCTCAGACTTGATTTCAGCCAAACGGCCATCTGCTTCAAGAAGAGCTGTTCTAACCGAGCCATCTTTACGTGCTAATTCAGAACGGGTCTTATTCAGTTCTTGTTCTAAACGAGCCAACCTTCTTTTCCAATCCATTTTTTCTACTTCAAAATTTTTCTTTGTGACTTCAAATTCTTTATCTTGATTAAGAAAGTATTCTTTTTCTTCATCATATTTAGCAATTTTAGTCTCTAAATTAGACAACACAGAATTCACTTCTTTATTTTTATTTTCTAAAGAAACAATGACTTTCTTTTGCTCATTAATAATTTCTTGAGACCCATCTTTTTGTTCTTCCTTAACTTTTAACTGATTTCTTAATCCAGCAAATGTATTCTTTTGCTTTTGAATCATTTTTTCAGACTTAGCCACTTTTTCTTCTAATTCATGAATAATTTTATCTTTAAACTTCAATCGAGACTGCATCCGTGATAATTGAGAATCTAAGTCTTTTGAAGTTGATTGAGACTTATCTAATGAGGCTATTTGACTTTTTTGGGACTGGAGCTCTTCTTTAAGGACCACTTCACGCGCTTTATATTCTTCTAATGCTTTTTGAATAGATTCAATCTTTTCAATTTGTTTCTCTTGAATCCCTTCAGTATTTCTGACTAAAAGCGCTTTTTCTTGTACAGCTTTCAAGACTTTATCTTCTAATAAAGCAATTTGTTGGTTTTTCTCTGCTAATTGCCCTGATTTTTTCGAAGCGACTTCACGCTCAATATTTTTAATTTGATTTTCACTTTGAGCAACCTGTTCTTTTAAAGTCGCTATTTTTTGCTCATATTGTTCTTTTTGAGAATTAAGCTGCTCAACTATTTTAGAGCGGCTTTGTTGAAATTCTTCTTTTAAGTTCAGCACAACTTGTCCTTCTAAAATCTTGGCTTCTTCTTGAGCTTTTGAACGAATGGCTTGAGCCTCTTCTAAAGCTCTCTCTAAATCTTGAATGCGAACAGTTGATTTTTGAATCGATTGTTCCAAGGCTTTCTTTTGCTGCACTTCTTGTTTTAATTTTTTAAAGCCTTGCTGTTCTTTATTAATGTCATTTTTTAATGCACTTATTTGAACTTCTAAGTCTGTTTTTTCTTTAGCATATTCACTGCTCAATGACTGGATCTCTTCTCTTGCTTTTCCCTCCAAAATGCTATATTGCAATCTCCATTGATCAGCTTCTTTTTTCTTTGTCATAAAAGCAGATTCAAGCGCTTCTACTTTTTCAGCCAACATACGAGAGTCGCCGTAAATTATGCTCTTAGATTTTTTTGCATAAGAGGCTGGGATCGGTTTAGGTGAAGGTCTAGCAGGCTCTTTTTTATTTTCTCTTCCTTTAATCAAAGAAGTGAGTGAAGGGATTTTGGAACTTTTTCGAGGTTTCTCAGCAACTTGAGCTCTAGGATTAGAACGAGCCACATCTCTGTTCTTTTGAATATTGACAATTTGCCCAATTAACTGATCAACCCGTTCTTCAGAACGAACTTCTTCTCGGCCACTCTCCCCTTGGTATAAGTTTTGAATTTGCTGTTCGCAATCTCTATTTAAATACTGAATAGTCTGAACATGCCAGTTAGGCTTTTCAGACTTAATTTCCCATAAAATCTGTTTGGCTGTTTGAAATTTTTGAAGAGCCAAACGTGAGTTTCCGCGATTCTTATCTTCGAATGCTTGACGCACCAATTGATAAGCATCTAAGTATTTTTTTTCTAGCTCTTGCGAGGCATCAGACCTCACAGGTAAACTAAAAAGAAGGGTCACTCCTAACAAAACATTTAAAATCAACCGCATTTGGCCCATTATTAGGTTCCTTTCCCAAAACAAATCAATCTTGTTCTAAGCTCGCTTTTATTTTTGTCAAACGGACTTCTATATCTTCTTTAACTTCTAATTCAGTCTCAAAATTTAAATATGTTTCGTAATATTCTATCGCTTTCTTAGGATCATTCCCATAGAAATCATAGTATACAGCTAATTCTTTATAAGGCTCTGAACGTTCTGGGTTTTTAACCAACCCTTCTTTAAAATATTTAAGTGCTTTTTTGTCTTTTCCATACTGTAAATATAAGCGACCAATCCATAGAGAGGCTTGCTCATCACTCCCCTTTAATTTTGCTAAGTTGCGGTATGTCTTAATTACTTTTTTCCACTTATCCATTCGGGCATATCCATGGACAATTTTATCAACCAGTTTTTGATTCGCAGGGATTTGAGCTAACCCTTCTTCCCAAGTCTGAGTTGCTTTCTTCAATTTTTTAAGCTTCCAATAATAATCGCCCAAATGCATGTAAGAGGCTAAATGTTTTGGATTTAACTCAATCCCTTTGCGGAAGGTTGAAATAGCGGCTTTGCTTTTTTCCTGTTGAGCCAAATTAACAGCTAAATTAAAAAAAGCAGGTTGAAAAGTAGCATTGACTGAGATCGCTTTTTTAAAACTCTCTTCTCCCTTTACCCATTCACCTTCTTGTTCCCAAGCTGTGCCAAGCCCATTTAATGCCAACACGTTTTTAGGGTCTTTTTTTAGTTGATCTAAATAATTTTGAATTTCTTGATTCTGATACTCTGTTTGTTTGAACTCATTTTTTTGAGAACGTCTCACAATGCTTTGCTGTTGAGCAGACTGATTGATCGCTTCAGAATAAATGGTTTGAGCCTTTTCATAGTCGCCCAGTAAAGCCATAACAATCCCTTGCCTCTTGATAATCTCGCCATTTTTAGGATCTAGTTTTAACGCTCTCTTGTACATCTCTAGAGCAAAAACAAAATCACCTTTAGCTTGATATATTTTTCCAATAAAAGCATAAAATTGACTTTTATTGGCAGAGTAACGGATTCCTTTTTGTGCGGCATCCAGGGCAAGCTCATACAATTTTTGGTGATAAAAAATTTCGGAAAGCGCCATTAAAGCGCTTGTTTCATAAGGAGACTTTAGCAAGACTCGCTCATAAAACTCTTTAGCCTGCAAATAGTTTTTCCCTTCACTGTGAACATGTCCAAGCTGCAATAATAGTTGAATCGAAGCAGGATTCTGTTCAATCCCTAATTTCAACACTGCGATTGCTTTAGAACGTTGTTGTTCGCTTACATAAAGCTCTGAAAGAGCTAAAATAGCTTCATTAAAGCCAGGGTGCTCTTCGATTATTTCACTTAAGAGTAATTCACCCGTTTTAATCTGAGAACGTTGAATTTGCCTCTTAGCCTGATAAAGAGAATCCAATGTTTCAAAATTAAAATCATCTGGTTTAAATAAACCTTCTTTATCTGAATCAGGAAGAGTCAGCTCACACCACTCTGCTATTTCAGCTGTAGCTTCTTTTAAGGTTAAGGCTAAAGAATCTAACCCTCCAGCAAACTTAATCTTTTTGATTTGTTTAGGATTATCCAATGAAATGATTCTAAGGCGGAGATCAAAGCGTTTTTCAGTTTGACTTGCTTTACCCAAAACAATCCAATTTGAGCTCGTAAGTGATTTAAATTCATTTAATATTTTAATGGAGATTTGATCTGAACGGCCTAAGGCAGAGGTTTCAATCGCTTTGTCAGTCTCTTGTTTATTCAAGACAACAGCATGGCTCAAATCAGTAAGGTACCCACGCATTAAGTCTGAAGTGGTTTTTGAGAACCAATTCTCTATGTTATCACCCTCTTCTGAAATAAAAGGTAAAACCACAAAGATTTGGTGCAAACGCTCATTGCGAGATAAATCTTTAGAATATCCTGAATTAAAAGGAGTTATCAGAATAAGTAAAAGTATCAGTACGAAAGACTGGATTCTTTGAATCATGGTTATTTTTACCTTTGAATAGACAAAATGAGGCTAACAGAACCACTTTATAATGTCAATTACAAAGGAAGAGCACTTCATCTAGTGTATGTATTTGATTTCAAGCAGCTTCAGAAAATTGAAAGTTCTTCAAAAATCGTTTCATCCGCTCTTTTGAGAGAGGATCCCATCCAGTAAAGTAAAAGGCCATTCGGCTCACCCCTTTGACTGAAGTAGGCTCAATACGCACAACAACCCCTTGGCAATTTAATATTTCTTTTTCCTTCTTTGTGATTGGAATTTGGATTCGGATTTGAATCACTTCGAAAATAGGAACACTGCCTTCAATCTCACAGCACATTCCACGCAGATTAATATCAATTGTTTGACCCAACTTGAGCTTTTGTCCTGAACCAAGCTCTAAAGTAAAATCCCCTTTGATCCGAACTGATTTGCGTCGATTAATCAAGATGTCTTTCATCGTCGGTATCACTCCTCGTCTAATAAAAAAGTACCACATGAATGGGGTTCCGTCAAGTCAGCCCTTATCGCAAAGAACGCTTGAGAATCTTTCCAGTAGATGTGCGAGGGAGTTCAGAATGAAAGACAAACTGTGCAGGTAATTTATAATTGGCTAAATATTTAGAGCACCACTGGCGCAACTCTTTTTCTGTCGCTGCCTCACCCTCTCTTAAAGCCAAGTGAGCCACTGGAACCTCTCCTTTTTTAGGGTCGTTAATTCCAATAACAGCCACTTCTTTTACTTTTTGATTTTGCTTTAAAACCTCTTCAATTTCTCGGGGATAGACATTAATTCCTCTTACCAAAATCAAATCTTTTTTTCGATCTAAAATATAAAGATACCCTTCAGAGTCAACCTTTCCCACATCACCTGTATAAAGCCACCCCTCTTTTAAAACTTCACGCGTCCCTTTTTCCTCTTTAAAATAGCCTTGCATCACATTAGGTCCTTGCACACAAATTTCTCCTTCAGACCCAACAGGTAAAGAGACTCCTTTTTTATCTACAATTTTCACTTTTACATTAGGTAACGGAAGCCCTACAGACAAAGCCTTGCGCTCCCCTTTAGGTGGATTGATCGACACAATCGGAGAGGCTTCTGAAAGCCCATACCCTTCTAAAAGAGGAAGCTTCCAGTTCTTCTCAAAGGTTCTTAATGTGGCTTCAGGTAAAGGAGCTGCCCCTGAAATGGCATATTTGAGATTTAAAAACCACCTTAAGAAAAAGGGGAGCTTTTTTTGGGAGAGAAGCTCATACACTTGAGGCACTCCTGCTAAAAGAGTCGCTCGATCAATAAAAAAGGATTTCAATATTTTTTTAGAATTTTGAATCGTAGCAATCAATAAAATACGGGCCCCCACATAAAGAGGCATTAAAAAAAGAACGGTTAAAGTAAAAGAATGGAACAGCGGTAAAAAAACCAAAAAACGATCTTTGTCATTAAGGTCTATAACTTGAAGTGCCCCTTCAATATTACTAAGAAAGTTTTTATGAGAGAGCATCGCCCCTTTCGGGTGCCCTGTAGTTCCAGAGGTATAAATCAAAACAACCAAATCATCTGGACTTAATGTGACAGGCGCTAGTTTATTTGAATAAGCTTGATAATCAGACTGTTTTTTCTTGAGATCAATAATCTCAACTTTTTCTTTTAATTTGGCATCCAACTCATTAGCCACTCTAGCCAAACCAGAAGTCATGAGTAATAAACGGGTTTCACTATTCTCTAAAATGTAAGCTAATTCACTCGCCTTAAAAAAAGAATTCACAGGGATCACAACTCCCCCTAACTTAACAATCGCAAAAAAAGCAATTGGAAACTCAATTCCATTTTGAGCAAACAGACATACTTTTTCTCCTTTTTGCACTTGAAACTTTTCCTGTAAATAATGTGCTAAGGAATTGACTTGCTGGTCAAACTGGGAGTAAGTAAGGCGCTGATCTTCAAACTGAATAAAAATGTGGTTAGGATACTTTGAAACGGACTGGTCAAGCATTTCGAGCAGAGTATTAGGAAGGGCCAACAGTCCACCAAAGTTGAGAGGCTTCTTCAGCAACCACTTCTTGATCGACAATGACGCTCACTTTCCAGAGTTCAATCTCACCAAAGTCAACAAAGCGATCACCGGTATTTTCAAAAAGAAATCGATGAGCTCCTCGTTTGGGATTGGGAAAAGCTTTTTCAACAGAATCAACTTCGCCATCAACATGCTTGTAATCAATTCGACAGGTCACTTCTTGATTAATATATTTTTCACCACCTGTACGCTTCCAAGTCACCACAAAATATTCACCTTGCAGATCATATGGCAGCTGAACCACATCATAATTAAATTTGCCTATATTTGATGTGCCCAAGACACCGCGAGATCGAGACATCATTTGAAGATATTTTTTATCAGAATTAACTTTAACAATTGAATATTTGACTGGTTTTACCCCAAATAAAGAACCTAAGTGAGCGCACCCCGTGGATGAAAGACTAAAAAGGACTGTGATTAAAAGCAGTGTTTTTCTCATAAGCTTCTATATTAGTAATGTTTGTTCTCTTTTTCAAGATTAAATTAATCAAAGCCCATTTAAAAAATGAGCGAGATGCTCATATTGGTACCGAATGTTTTGGGTAGAAGCCAACATTAGGTCTTCTAAAAAGACGTTGGGCGAGCTAAAAACAAGGAGCCCCCCTAAAATAAGGACATTTAGAAACAGAATCAGCACCCCAGAAAAAAAGATCCCAGTCTCTCGGACCTCTTCCTGGTCTTTAATTAAGGCATAAAGAGTCATTACAAAGTGAAAGCACCAGCTAGCCCCCAAAAGAAAGACAAAAAACTTAAAGTAAGGGGTTATCTCCCAAAAAGAGCGAAAGAGCAGGTAAAGCAATATCAATAGAATGGAATAAACCGGAAAAAAATAAGGGGCCAGAGCAATTAAAAAGTTCGATTTTGTGGTCTGCACTTCACCACCGCGACCCGAAACAGAGAAGCCTTTTACTTTGCCTCGAAAGACCCAAACCCAAAGAGCATGGCTCAGCTCATGTCCAAAAACATAAGTCCGCATAGGTTGCTGCCAAAAGCAGGACAAAAGGCCATAAATCACCACACCCAGCAAAAAAGGCCATTGAGTTGAAAAAAATTGATCTTCTACAAACAGGGTCTCTGAAAACCCCACCATAGCCCCCCAACATGCAGGAAGCAATAACAGTGCAGCAGACCATTTAAAGAGACGGTGCCACATATTCGAACAACTCTCCTTTTTTAAGACTATGACCGGCTAAAAATTGGTCAATCTGCATTACTTTTTTTCCAGGCAGTTGAAGCTTTTTGAGCAGTAATCCCCCACTTTGAATCGCAACGCTCGCCCCTTCTTTACTCACATCAAGGATCTCTCCAGGCTTTCCACTTAGAGATTCCTCAACAAGCTCTGTCTGCCAAATTTTAAGTCTCTGTCCCTTCCAAAGCGTGTAAGCACCCGGATTAGGATTTAAAGCCCTTACTTTATTGTGAACGTCGATCGCTTTTTGAGACCAATCTATTTGTGCTTCTTCTTTTTTGAGTTTTCGGGCATGAGAAACAGACTTTTCATCTTGAGCCTTTAATTCAAATTGACCTGACTCAATCTTGTCTAAAGTTGCCACCATCAGTTGAGCCCCTTTAGTGGCAATCTCTTCCTCTAGCTCTCCTGCTGTTTTATTCAAAGAGATTGGAATTTTAACCTGGTCTAGTATAGGGCCATCATCCACACCCAAGTCCATTTTCATGATTGTCGGTCCCGACTCTTTTTCACCTGCTAAGATAGAACGCTCTATTGGCAAAGCACCACGGAATTTAGGCAACAAAGAGGCATGAACATTCCAACACCCCAATCGAGGCAAGTCTAAAAGTTCTTTTCTAAAAATTTGCCCAAAAGCAGCCACAACAGCAATATCAAGGTTAAGGGCTCTTAACTGATCTAAAAATTTAGGCTCTGACACTTTTTCAGGTTGGAATAAAAGGATTTCTTTTTGCTGAGCATAGATTTTGACAGGTGACGGAGTTAAAACCAGTTTCCGTCCTTTGGGTCGATCAGGTTGAGTCACAACAGCAACCACTTCGTGCTTAGAGGAAAATAAAGCGTCTAGAATGGAGACAGAAAATTCTGGAGTTCCTAAAAATACAATTCTCACTCGCGTTCGATTCTTAAATAGTCTCCCACTCCAATTCCATTTTTTTGAAACCAGCCAGCATTCACTTCTAAGGCATAACGTAACGGCTGTTCAGAACGAACGGGATCAAGCTGCTCGGGTGGAAGCGATTCAATTTGCACAATTTTTCCACTGTCATCTAAAAAAGCAATTGATAAAGGAATGTAAGTCTTTTTTGACCAAAAAGAGAGTTCTTGGGATACAGGAAAGAGAAAAAGCATCCCACGGTTTTCAGCTAAGTTCTTTCTCTCTTGAAGCCCTTTTTCTCTTTGCTTTGGAGTTTCAGCTAATTCAACAGTCAACTTGACCCCACCTGCTCGCATGGTCAACACATCGGCATTTGAAGAACAACCTAACAACAGAAAAAAGAAAAGAAACAGAATATATTTAGCACACAGTTTTTTCATAAATCGAGGTCCATATCTTGGTTTTTATCTGGTTCTTTTATAACACGACATTGGGAAAAAGCCCCTATAAAAAATGCCGCGTACATCCCAAAATAGATCCACCAAAAAAGAGGGATCTGAATCTTTAAAACTTGGGCTAATACCCCAATAAGTATTGGAGGGGTTGCTGAATAGAGCGCCAAATTAAAAAACTGAGAAAATCCTAACCCGGTCCTCTCTTTGGGATAAAGAATCGAAGCAGCATAGGAAAATAAAAAGGCTTGAAAAAACTTAGATAAAAGAAGCCCAATAAGAGTGATTAAGAAAACAAATGGAATTAAAACAGGAAATGCTTTTGTTTTCCAAAGCGAGACAACTTTCGCACTTAACTCCAAACTTTTGATCCAGGTCAAATCAAGTTCTTGATCTTCAAGTCCTGAACGCTTAACCAATACTGAACTCTGTTTCACTAAAATCCCATTTGGATAAAGAGGATCAATACGATCAATCGTACCCGTTGTATCCAAAACAAAAACAAAGTCTTCTTCAATCGCTGTATAAGGCTGTGATACAGAAGAGGTGACCACCCCATCTCGCACCATCATTTCAGGCATATGTTTTTGAGACCATTCATCAAAAACATTTAAAGCTAATTTAAAATAAAAACAATAGAACACACTCGAGATTAAAGTAACAGCCAAGAGCAGTAGTATGAAATACTGTACAGACTGAGAGACCTTTTGTTTGACAACCGTCTTATAAAAAGGGAAATCACTACAGCTTAAAAATATTTGTCTAAAAAATTTGATCATCTTTAACTCATAACATGATTGTCGGATCGACATCAACCAGAAACTGAACCGAATACTGACGACTCAACCTCGAACTTAATTTTTGAATAAGTTGACTTAATTTCAACACACTCTTACCTCTAAAGATCAGCTGCCATCTAAAATTTTTATTCACCTTTGACAGAGGTGCGGGCATCGGCCCCATCATTTCAGCTAAAGGTTTAACAGACTCGCCAATTTCTTTAGCAAAAACACGGATTGCTTCCTCAACTTTTTCCTCTTTTTTTCCCTGAACAGTCAAAGCGACAAAATGAAAAAAAGGTGGATAATTTAATTCTTTTCGAACTTCCATTTCGTTTTTATAAAACGTGTCAAAGTCATGATCCTTTGCCGCTTGAATAGAGGCATGGTTTGGTGTAAATGTTTGAATAAAAACTTCTCCAGGTTGCTCTCCTCTACCGGCTCGTCCTGCAACTTGAGTCAAAAGTTGAAACGTATATTCACCTGAACGAAAGTCAGGAACATGCAAAGTCACATCAGCTAAAATAACTCCAGTCAAAGTCACATTAGGAAAATCAAGTCCCTTGGCAATCATTTGAGTTCCAATTAATATATCTAATTGTCCATCTCTAAAATCGTTTAATACTTTTTCTGTGTAGCCTCGTTTTGCCGAAGTATCACTATCCAGACGAGCCACACGTGCTTCAGGAAATATTTTTAAAATTAATTGCTCCACTTTTTGTGTGCCCAGCCCCAAAAGAGTCAACTTTCCCTCTTTGCAGTCAGGACAATGTTTATCCATTTTCGCCACATACCCACACAGATGACAACGTCCCTCATTAGCATGCTTATGATAGGTTAATGAAATCGAACAATTCTTACACTTGAGAACATACCCGCATTCTTTGCACAGCACAAAATTAGAATACCCTCTTCGATTAAGAAAAAGAATAACCTGTTCTTTTTTTTCTAACCGAAGTCCAATGGCGTTTAACAATTCATTTGAATAAACAGGCATTCCTTTTTGTCTTTTTAAAACCTCTCGCATATCAATCACATGCACTTCAGGAAGCGGACGATCATCAACACGTTTTTTCAACGTACCCAAATTGTATTTTTCTTTTTCAACATTGTAATAAGATTCAAGCGCAGGTGTGGCTGATCCCATGATCACGACTGCTTTTTCAATATAAGCACGCATAACAGCTAAATCACGCGCATGATAACGGGGTGTTTCTGTCTGCTTATAACTTTTCTCATGCTCCTCATCAACAACAACCAGACCCAACTTATCTAGGGGAGCAAAAATGGCTGAACGCGCTCCAATCACAACTTTAATCTCACCCTTTTTTATCTTGTTCCATTGATCACGGCGTTGAGCCGGAGTAAGCTGACTGTGCCAAACCGCAACTTCTTGATTAAGACGAGAACGAAATCGGCCCACTGTTTGAGGTGTTAAGGCAATTTCAGGCACAATCACAATCGCTCCTTTTCCTTGTTCCAATGTTTCTTGAAGTGCTCGTATATAAATTTCGGTTTTCCCACTTCCTGTCACACCATGAATCAAAAAAGGAAAATAAGTCTTTTCTTCCTGTTTAATCACAGGAAGAAGTTGCGATAAAATCTGCTCTTGCTCTTCTGTTAAGACAGGCACTTCTTTATCCTTAGGATTCGTGCTCGTCATGATTTCTTCAAACTGTGATTTTCTTTTTTTCTTGTTATTGCGCAAAGCTAAAGGAAAAACAGATTTAAACGCAGTGGCCAGGCTACATCCATAATATTGCCCTACCCATCGAGACAATGATAAAGCTGTACCAGATACAAAGGGATCTAAACCTTCTATCTCAAGTATTGGTTTTAGCTTAAACACTTCAGGTCGCCCCGGCAAGTCAACCACATAGCCAGAGACTTCATTATTTCGAAAAGAGACTCTAACTTTGGAACCCAGCTGGATTGTTTTTTGCAGAGAATTGGGAACAAGGTAATCAAACGTTCGGTTCATTGATGAATCAAGAACCACAGTGGCAAATTTAGAAAAAGGTTTTAAGTCCATAACTCACAACACAAATCTATTTTTTATTGGGAAGTTCTTTTCCCAATGCTTTTAGAACAATTTTCATATCTTCCCAAACAGACTTTTTCTCTGAAGGGCTACGCAATAAAAAAGCAGGATGATAAGTAGGCATTAATTGAATGCCTTCAAAATCATGAAAAAAGCCACGTAAACCACTGATCTTCTTATCTGTTTTAAGTAATGTTTGTGCGGCAAATGCCCCAAGAGCCACAATGACTTTGGGTTTCACATGGTCAATTTGAGATTTAAGATACGGCGAGCATTGCTCAATTTCATCGGGTTGGGGCGAACGGTTATTTGGAGGACGGCATTTCAATACATTGGCAATATAGACCTCTTCTCGGGTCAGTCCCATTGCTAAAATGATTTTTGAAAGCAATTGCCCTGCGAGTCCAACAAAAGGAAGTCCTTGAACATCCTCATCATAACCAGGCGCTTCTCCAACAAACATCAGGTCAGCATTCTCATTACCCGCACCAAAAACAACCTGTGTTCGTGTTTCAGATAACACACATTGCGTACAGGCAAGTGCTTTTTTCTGTAACGCCTCAAATCCAGTGGAGTCTTTTTCTACAACTTTTTTTTCTAGTTTCTGAGGTGCAACTTCTGAAACAGAAGGAGAATCAGATTGAGCTTGAAAGGTTTTGACTCCTTGCCTTATCTGCTCTTGAACATCTTTTTTAAGCCCCTGTACTAATGAAAGGAGTTCTGCATCACTCATTTTGAAAGTCCTTTGTGCCTTTCTGCAAACCAGGAAACAGTTTGATCAATTCCTTCTTTCAAAGAAACAGAATGCTTCCAGTCTAAGAGCTTTTCAGCCAATTGATATGTAATCACGCTTCGAAGTTGTTCGCCCTCTTTAGCCGGCCCATGAAGCGCTTTTAAATCAACCTTTAGACTTTGAGTGATTAACTCATACAACTCCACAATATCGGTTTCAGTATCTGTTCCCAAATTAATCACATGACTGCCTGTTAATTTTAAAGCAGCCACATTTGCTGTAGCAATATCTTTGACAAAAACAAAATCTCTTTTTTGACGCCCATCTCCATTGATAGTTGCAAGTTTTCCATCTAAGAGGTGGTCTAAAAAGATTGCCACAACCCCAGCTTCTCCATGTGGATTTTGTCTCGGGCCATAAACATTGGAATACCGTAATGCCACCACATCAAAGGCACCTTTACGCTGGTAATATTGTAAATAATTTTCTAAAAGGTATTTGTCTAAACCATAAGGCGAACAAGGACGAATAGCATGCTTTTCATCTGCGGGAAAAGTGTCTTGTTCCCCATAGATTGCGCCACCTGTAGAAGCAAATAAAACTTGTTTAACCTTATTCTTTTCACACGCTTCTAAAAGGCGTACACCCCCTAAAACATTAATGCGGACATCTTCAACCGGATCTCTAAAAGAAAAACGGACATCTATTTGAGCAGCATGGTGTGAAACCACATCAATGTTTTCTTTCTCAAAAATCGCGTCTAAATCACCTGTCACATAATCGACTTCATAAACTTTTACTTCTTTAGGCAGATTTACCATTTTACCTGAAGATAAATTATCCAAGACAACAACATCATGTCCGGCTTCTAAAAAAGCATCCACAACATGCGATCCAATAAACCCAGCTCCACCTGTCACAAGTATTTTCATATTGTCACCTCTACAATCGAATCAGTTTACCTTTAGCTGCAGAAAGTCCCTTTGTGGCATTGCGTGTATCAAAAAGAAATGGGGACTGCTTCACTAAAGATTTAAAATCAATTTCATCATGATTTGTTAAAACAACCACTATATCTTGTTTTTTAAGATGTGATTCTGAGAGTTTTTTTGAATGGAAAACTTTCTCATTCAGTTCAAATTGAGCCACATGGGGATCATGATACTCAATTGTCGCCCCCTTTTTTTGAAGTAAATCAATCACATCTAATGCAGGTGATTCACGATAATCAGCCACATTCTTTTTATAAGAGACTCCCACGATAAAGACATGTGATCCCTTTAAGCTCTTTCCCTTATCATTAAGTAAATCGCCGATCCTCACCACTATTTCTTGAGGCATCTGCGCATTAATCACAGTGGCAAGATCAATAAAACGAGGGTCAAAATCAAGAATTTTAGCTTTCCAAGAAAGGTAAACAGGATCAACAGGCAAGCAATGCCCACCCAAACCAGGCCCTGGATAAAAAGGCATAAACCCAAAAGGTTTGGTTGCCGCTGCATCAATCACTTCCCACACATCAATATCCATTTCATGGCACATTAAAGCAAACTCATTAACCATGGCAATATTATCAGCTCGAAAGGTATTTTCAAGTAGCTTAACCATTTCTGCTGATTTAGCAGAATCAACCACCACAACCTTTTCAATCACTTGCTCAAATAAAACTTTACCCACACGTGAGCATGCCTCGGTTTCGCCACCAATGATTTTAGGAATATTGCTTGAATGAAATTTTTTATTGGAAGGATCTATTCTCTCAGGAGCAAAAACTAAAAAAAGATTTTTTCCTATTTTACATCCATTTTTTTCAAAATAGGGCCGCACATATTCTTCTGTTGTTCCTGGAAAAGTAGTGCTTTGAAGAACAATCAAACGCTCTTTTTTAGGTGTTGGAATCCCCTCAATAGCTTTAATAATAAAACTAATGTCAGGTTCTTTTGACTTTCTTAATGGGGTTTGAACGCAGATAAGAATCACATCGGCACGAGCTAAATCTTTGGAGTGAGCTGTCAGGCTAAGACGCTTGTCTCGAACCTGTTCCTTTAAACGTGCAGAAGAAATATCTTCGATGTAAGATTGCCCATTTTGAAGCTTGCTGACTCGCTCTTCGTTAAGATCAAAACCAACGACCTCAAACCCTTCTTCAGCAAATTCAATCGCTAAGGGCAAACCTGCATACCCTAAGCCAATAACCCCAACAACCGTCTCTTTCTTATTGATTCGGTCAATGAGATTTTCTACAGACATTAACGCCCCACACTCTTATAGACAAACCCTTCTTCTTCCATTTTTTTAGGATCGAAAATATTGCGTCCATCAATAAGAATAGGATGTGACATCAATTCTTTAACACGTTTGAGATCCATTCCTCTGAATTCATCCCACTCAGTGACAAGAACCAACGCATCTGCCCCTTCAGCCACTTCATAAACATCTTTAGAAAAAGTGGTACCATTGAGCATTGATTTGGCATGAGGCATAGCTACAGGATCATAAACCTTAACCTTAGCCCCTTCTTTTTCTAACTGCTTAATAATATCTAATGAAGGTGCATTTCTCATATCATCTGTATTTGGCTTAAAGGCAAGACCTAAAACACCAATCGTTTTGTCTTTTACCACCCAAAGCGTCTCTTCAATCTTTTTGATAAAAAGCTCTTTTTGAAGGTCATTAATATGTTCAACTTCTTTTAAAAGCTTAAAATCATAACCTAGATCTTCTGAGATTTTAATAAAAGCAGAGACATCTTTTGGAAAGCAAGATCCCCCATAGCCTATTCCAGCATTTAAAAAATGTTTATTGATACGTTTATCGTGGCCCATTCCTTCTACCACTTCATTGATATCCGCTCCGGTCAACTCACAGATATTTGCTAAGGCATTTGCAAATGAGATTTTCAAAGCGAGAAAGGAGTTGGAAGCATGCTTAATAATTTCAGCACTCTTCACATTGGTCTTGATTAAAGGACATTTAATCGGAGCATAGAGCTCTTCCATCATTTTTTGAGCACGTTCGCTTTCAACCCCAATCACAATCCGATCAGGGTTCATGAAATCGCTGATTGCCGAACCTTCTCTTAAAAATTCAGGATTTGAAACCACATCAAATTCAATTTTATTACTGTTATAACGTTTGATTGTTTCATACACCTTTTCAGCCGTTCTAACTGGAACCGTACTCTTATCCACGATTACTTTATAGTCATCCATGACTGAGGCCACTTCACGTGCCACCTGAGCCACAAACGAGAGATCAGCTTGTCCATTTGCTTTAGGTGGTGTACTCACCCCAATAAAGATGAAGTCGCTATTTTGGACCCCCTCCTCAATACTCGTGGTAAACGAAAGACGTCCCCCTTCAACATTCTTTTTTACAAGAGGATCTAGACCGGGTTCATAAATAGGGATTTCGCCATTTTTAAGGCTCTCTACTTTGTCCTTATTATTATCCACACAAATGACATGGTGCCCTATTTCAGCCAAACAGGTTCCTGTCACTAATCCCACATAACCTGTTCCAATCATACTCACACGCATATGGCAAAACTCTCCTATTTAAAAAAAGTGACATAAAGAATAAAAAAATTGGCTCAAAACAGCAACCCTGAACCTTGCTCACTTGCCTAGAAGGCATAAAGTAAATAATAAGATTATTAACACTATATACCTATAAAACATATAGTTATAACTACTCTAAATCTAATTATAAACCTTCTATAAAAACCAAAATATAAGAACTCATCCATTATTGAGTACGTTGTTAGGGCTCAAATTAGGGGTGAATTGCTTAATCGGATAGGTTTTTATGGAAGATAAGAATCCTCTAGTTGCCTATTTTAAGAGGGACATCAGGAAAATCTTTTAAATAAAACATCACAAAAAATGTGTCTTCATCACGGAATTCTCTATGGCGATAGCTCATCACAGCTTTCCAATCATGAAGGTCTTTAAACAAAGCAAACTCTGAATCTTGCAGATCTCCTGTTTCAGCTTCAATACGTTGAAAAACTTTTGCCTGCCATTCAGGATTGATTTGGTAATCGACTTCAAACACATAAAGGTTAGAGTCTTTTTTACGGAATCGTTGTCCAAATGTGAATGCCAAATCATCACGATAGTAATAGACTAAATCAGTATTAATCTCTTCAATCCCATTTGAAGTATCTTCAGTATCGATTCGAGCATCAATATCAAATTTCAACCATTCAATGGGCCGTGCTTCTAAGTCAATGAAGAGATCTGAAAAAGCTTGCTCTAAATCTTGATCAGAATGCTGGGGTGATAAAAAAGCAAAAACATCAATATCCAAAAGCTCTATAGTCTGATTTTTGCGTTGTGTTTGTATTTTATTTCTTATGCCCAAACGAAATTGGTTCACTCGGTTGATCGAGTCAATCCCATCAAACTGTAACAACTCATCAGGTCTGACCGAAGGATGGCCTACGATTGTATATCTCACAGCAGGTTCAATCACGTGACGCAATTTATTGATTTTCCAAAATTCATTTGAGTAATCATCCCAAGTCTTGGAGATCTTAGTAAACATATCAAAACCAGCATTATAAACACCACGAGTCGTACTATCTCCATCCACATCATCTGAATAAGAGGTTACACGAAATCCAAGACGAGGCTCAAATGAAAGCCAGCCTAAATATTTTTTTGGATAGGAAAACTCATGAAAGGTATCGACTCTAAAGGTATCAAAATCTTCAGGCTCTGGTGTGACTCCTTCATTAACTTCATCACCAAAATCAAAGTTCATGTAGCCTAATGTCGTACTAGATCTATAAAAAATAGGTGTGTCTTGAATGCGTTGTTTTCGTGTGGTCAAACGAAACTCAGGTAATTTTTCTAATACATTAAAGACATCATCTACTTGCGTTGAAAGAAACAGAGTCATTTGGTAATCAGCTGTGGACTTCGTGATATCCACAAAGTTCTCACGTTGGTTTTCATCTCTAAATTCAGATCGAAAGAAATCACGAATAATATCTTTATCACTTTGAACATTGAATTCAGAAATCAAGCGGGTGTCATATGAAATTTGTTGTTGGTGTTCCCAAGTCACACGATAGCGGGTCTCGTCAGAGGTGGTTCCCTCACCAGCTCCTGTAGGCTCATAATTACGATCATCAATCAAATAAGTTAAAATTTTGCCATAGGCTTCATTCTCGTATTGATATTCAACATCAAGGCCAACCCCAAGACCTCGTTTATCAAAATAATCGCGACGAAAAGTCCCTTTAATATTTTCAGTTTGATAAAAGTTAAATGCCGTATAAATAAAAGGACCAAAATCAGAGCGATACCCAGGAGCAAACGAAAAACGAGAACGTTCATCATTTAGAGGGAAGGTATAACGAGGCAGCCACATCACAGGAATATTTAAAATATAAACTGTAGGTTGGCGAATAACCACTTTATCATTTGGATAGATTCTTAATTCACGGCCATAAATTTTGTAGTGAGGATCTTTTAAATCACACGTCGTGATATAAGCATTTTGAAGAATAAATTCTTGATTGGAGACTTTTGTTCCTGCTTCACCTTCAGAAAACCAATTCTGATTCACGAGGTTAGTTTTAAGCACATCCCCTAAACCAGTCTTAAAATTGTAGTGCATCTTATCTGAAGTAAAGGTTTGATTTTCGTTGTATAAAACAACTCTTCCTTCAGCAAAAGCTTCCCCTGTATTGACAAAAACAATTGCTTTGTCACATTTTAGCTCGGTTCCATTTTGAGTCAGGATCACATTTCCTTCAGCTTGAATTACCCCATCATCACGAAGGTATTCAACCCGATCTCCCTGACAGCGGACAGGCGTTTCAATGGAATAGGCATTTTGAGAAAATAAGACCCCAAAACAGGCTAGAAAAAGTGATAAATAAAGTGTTCCCTTGTTCACACAATAATCCTAATTAACGGTTATTTGAATAACGGCTTAATATTTTAGAAAATACCACTATTTGTACAATATATAGCAAAATCAGAGATAATGTACAACTTATTGTGCATCTATTTATGACTGGATGTCAATCGAGATTCCTGAAACCACTCAACAAATGCCTTGAGTCCCTGTTCTATGGAAACTTTCGGAATATAGTTTAAATCTTTTTTTGCTTTATCAATTTGAGCATAAGTCACAGGAACATCCCCTGCTTGATTGGCTAAATACTTAGCATTTGCCTTTTTTCCGATAATTTCTTCTAAAGTTTGAAGTAACTTTGCTAATGAAATAGGACTTGAATTACCTAAATTATAAATAGAGAATCCTGGTTCTGTGCGAATCGCTCCGAAGATTCCCTCTACAATATCTGAAACAAACGTATAGTCTCTCTCAGAATTTCCCTCTCCAAATAAAGTCAGTTCATCCCCCGCAAAAAGCGCCCGGGTGAATTTATAAATAGCCATTTCAGGCCGTTGACGCGGTCCATAAACAGTAAAGAAGCGCAAGCAGACAGAAGAGATGCCGTAAAGTTCAAAATAGGTTTTACAAACCACTTCCCCTGCTGTTTTAGTGGCTGCATAAGGCGAAAAAGGTGAATCAAGTAAGTCACTTTCTTGAAAAGGAACCTTTTTGTTCTTTCCATAGACAGAGGATGAAGAAGCAAAAACCATTTTCTTAATGCCATGCTCTTGCATGCACTCGAGTAGATTGACTGTTCCATTGATATTCACATCAACATAGAGCTGAGGTTCTTTAATTGAAGGGCGAACCCCTGCACGGGCAGCTAAATGAATCACCTGGTCAAAGGAATGTTCTTTAAAAACCTGCTTCAGAAGTGAAAGATCTCGAATATCCCCTTCAACTAACTTAAAAGATTCTTTATCTGAGAAGGCGGAAATATTGTCACGTTTAAAAGAGGGATCGTAAAAGTCATTAAAATCATCAATACAGACGATTTCATGCCCTTCAGATAAAAGACGTTCAACCAAATGGCTTCCAATAAAACCAGCTCCACCTGTGACTAAAAACTTCATCAAGCTTAGCCTTTCTGAGATGTGCTCGTTAATTTAGGAACCGTTTCCCAATCTTTGAGAAACTTGTCTAAGCCGCTATCGGTTAATGGATGTTTGATCAACTTTTCTAAAACTCCAAAAGGAATGGTTGCCACATCTGAACCAACTAAAGCAGCCAAACGAACATGCTCTGGATGACGCACACTGGCAGTTAAAATTTGAGTCGGAAAATCATAGTTATCATAAATATCACGGATATCTTCAATCAATGCCATTCCATCTTGGCTAATGTCATCTAAACGGCCAATAAAAGGACTGATGTAAGTGGCCCCTGCTTTAGCTGCCATTAAAGCTTGAGTGGCTGAAAAACAGAGCGTGACATTGGTATTGATTCCCTCTTTAGAAACAATTTGTACTGCTTTAAGTCCTTCTTTGATTAAAGGAATTTTAACCACAATGTTTTTGTGAATCTTAGCTAACTCGCGAGACTCAGCAATAATCTCTTCGTGATTTAGAGTGACGGTCTCTGCACTAATCGGTCCATCAATAATCGAACAAATTTCATCTAAAATTTCACGAAAATCTTTTCCCTCTTTTGCGACTAGACTAGGATTTGTTGTCACCCCATCAATCGCACCCCAACTGTGTGCTTCTTTAATTTCATCTACATTTGCTGTATCAATAAAAAATCTCATTTTATAGCTCCTCTATTTTAAACCAAATAAGTGTTGTGCGTTTTTTGTAGTCTGTTTTGTTAATTCTTCAAGAGTGATTTCTTTAAGTGCTGCTATTTTTTCAGCTGTCTTCACAACAAATGCGGGCTCGTTTCTTTTACCTCTAAAAGGTTCTGGCGTCAAATAAGGCGCATCTGTTTCAACCAGTAATCGATCGAGTGGAACAATCTTAGCCACTTCCTGCAAATCAACTGACTTTTTAAAGGTCACAATACCAGAAAAAGAAATATAAAATCCTTTTTTCAAACAAGTTTGAGCAAATTCAAGGGTACTGGTAAAACAGTGTATCACCCCTTTAACTTGGTCAGGAAAAACTTCTTCAACACATCTTAAAAAATCTTCTTCTGCATCTCGCATATGAATCGAAAGCGGCAAACCAGATTCTTTAGCTAACTTTAAAAAGAACAACAGTAACTTTTGTTGGGCTTCTTTAGATGAGTTTTCATAATAATAATCAAGGCCTGTCTCACCAATGGCCACTACTTTTGGATGATTGACTTGTTTAGCCAATGCATCTAACTCTTCTTGCTTAGCTCCTTCAGCCTCGTGAGGGTGTAATCCCACGCTCGAATAAATCGAATCATATTTTTCAGCTAACGCTAATGACTTTTTTAATGACTCAGTACCATTACTAATATTGATCCAACCGTTCACACCTGCTTCAAAGGCTCGAGAAGCCACTTCATCTCGATCTTGATCAAACTCTTCCCCTTCAATATGCGCATGCGTGTCAATCAACATCTTAACTACGAAAAATCTCTTTAAAAAGTCCCACTCTTTGATCAATCTCTTCGTGAGTCAATGTGGCCAAACGATCAAGACTAAATTCTTCAACATTAAATGAAGCCATAACCGTTCCGCGAATCATCGCTTGCTTGATTGTTTCGCGATCCGTGCTGTCTTGGCTGGAAATATATCCCATAAATCCACCCGCAAATGTATCTCCTGCACCGGTTGGGTCAAAAACCTCTTCTAATGGATAGGCAGGAATCATAAAAAAGGAACCTGTTGCTTTTTCATAATAAATCGCCCCATGCTCCCCTTTTTTGATAATGACATGACTTGGACCAAAACTAGAAATCTCTTTGGCTGCCTTTATCAAGCTGGAAACATCTGCTAACATCCGTGCTTCCCCATCATTTAAAATAATGCAGTCAACCCCTTTTAAGAGATCTAATAAAGCAGGCTTCTTAATATCAATCCACAAATTCATGGTGTCACAAGCGACAAATTTAGGCCGCTCTTCTATTTGATTGAGCACTTCAAGTTGTAACTCAGGATTGATATTGGCTAAAAAGAGATAATCAGGTTTTTTATGCGTTTCAGGGATTTTAGGTTGAAACGATTCAAACACATTGAGTTGAGTATCTAATGTCTTTGCTTCATTCATATCAAATTCATATTTTCCAGACCAACGAAAGGTCTCGCCATCAGTGATTTCTAAACCTGAGGTATCAACTTTCTTGCTCTGAAGAAAAGCAACGTGTTCTTTTGGGAAATCTTGTCCCACCACGCCGACTAATTTTACCTCTGTAAAATAGCTTGCTGAGGTAGAAAAATAGGTTGCAGAGCCCCCTAAAGCATTGTCTCGTTCGCCAAAAGGTGTTTTCACAGTATCCAAAGCAACTGAACCAACCACTAAAATACTCACTCAAGTCCTCCTTGTTTCGACATAACTCTCTTAAAGAGCGATTATTATACGATGCTTCTAAGGATAATGCTAGATCTTAAATTGCCCACAGGTTTGGGTGATTTCAGGTGAGGTGAGTAAGCTCTTTGAGACCGCAACCGCAGTGGCCCCAGCTTCAAAAACTGACTCCTTATTTTCTAAGGTGATTCCCCCAATTCCAACAATTGGGACTTTCACAGCCTGAGCTATCTCTTTTAAAGTCTCCAAAGAAGTCGATTCGGTATTCTGCTTGGTTCCACTCCCAAAAAGATCCCCAACAGCAATATAATCAGCCCCCTCTTTTTCAGCAGAGAGCGCCTCTTCCAAATTATGCGTGGAAATTCCCACAATCTTTCTTTTACCTAATATTTCTCTCGCTTTATCAATAGAGCAATCTTCTTGTCCGAGATGAACCCCATCAGCATCGACTTCAAGCGCTAGCTGTGGATCATCATTGACAATAAAGAGTGTGGAGACTTCTTTTAGAGCTTGAGCCACTTGCCTGGCTTCGTGAAACTGTTCTTCAGGTGAGGCTGTTTTGTTTCGGTATTGAATAAAATCAGCTCCTGACTCCGAACACATGCGAGCTGCTTTCTCAAGTGTGAGATCGGGACAATAGGTTTTGTCTAAGATAACATAAAGCGATTTTTGTTTCACAGTGCCTTTAAAATTTTATATTCGATTTCGTACGATTGAAAACGAAGCTTTTTGAATTGATAGCTTGCTTTCACATCAACCAACTTTGAAAACTCTTCTAATACACGCAACGCTTCTTGTGCTCGCTGCAAATTAGCCAACACCATTTCAGTAAGATTCTCTTTACTCTTTTCACTTTTAGTAAACGATCGACGCCCCACATCTTCAGCCACTTTACGAGTTAACTTAACCTCTTCTAAGGAGATTGGTAATTTTTGTCCCACTCGCGTGATCTTATGGCGTAACTCTTTTAATTGATCGGATTGCCTCTTACTCTTTTTAATAAACCGAAACAACTCTTCTACCACACGCACCCCTTCACGGGCTCGGTTTAAATTGGCATCAATAATTTTATAAATCTCTTTTTGATTTTTCATGATCTTTAGAAAAAATTAGCTGGTGATTTTTTTGATTAGCTTTGTGGTGCCACGGCCTTTTAACGTTGGAAAGATAAGGACTTTGCCTTTGTTCTTTTTAACAATGTCAGCCCCCACCACGTCTTTAGGTTTGTAATCGCCCCCTTTAACTAAAATATTGGGTTTGATTTTTTGAATCAATCGATATGGAGTCTGTTCTGAAAAGAGAACCACATAGTCTACGGCTTCTAAAGCAGCTAACACTCCAGCACGATCTTTTTCAGGACAAAGAGGTCGGTCTTTTCCTTTTAAACGTTTTACTGAAGAATCTGAATTAAGTCCCACAATCAGAATATTTCCCAGTTTTTTTGATTTTTCAAGAAGGCGAACATGCCCCAAATGAATTAAGTCAAAACAACCATTGGTAAATACAATTTTTTTGCCTTGCTGACGCAATGAGGTTAACTTTTTATCAAGAGAGGAAGGCGAAAGGATTTTTCGGCTCATTTCTTCTCAAATAGATGAAGTAGAAGAGAGAGTTTTTTCTTTAGATCAAGGCGACTGACGATTAAATCAAGAAACCCATGTTCTAATAAAAACTCAGCACTTTGAAAATCTTTAGGAAGATCTTGTGCAATGGTTTGCTTGATTACTCGAGCCCCTGCAAAACCAATCATGGCCCCAGGTTCGGCAATAATAATATCACCTAGCATGGCAAAACTTGCAGTTGTTCCCCCGGTTGTGGGATGAGTTAAAATTGAGATAAAGAGATGATTTTGTTTTTGATAACGTTCTAAGGCTGCACATGTTTTTGCCATCTGCATTAAGCTTAACGTTGATTCTTGCATTCGAGCTCCACCTGAAGAAGAAACAATAATCAGAGGGAGTTTCTTTTCTGTAGCATGTTCAATCATTCGGGTAATCTTCTCACCCACCACAGCACCCATACTTCCGCCCATAAATCCAAAGTCCATCACAGCTAGTGCTGTCTTAACGCCATTGATTTGTGCCACTCCTGTGACTACTGCATCTAACAAACCTGTTTTTAAAAATGACGCTTTTTGGCGTTCAGGATATGTTTTTGAATCTTTAAATTGGAGAGGATCTCCGGAATAAAGGTCAGCATTATGTTCTTCAAACGTGGCAGAATCAGTGATCAGTTCAATTCGTTCTTTGGAATTGATTAAAAAATGATAACCACATTTTGAACAGACTTTAAGGCCATCGTCCAATTCCTTTTTGTAAAACATTTCCTTACATTCAGGACATTTGGTCCAAAGACCATCTGGAACAGATCGTTTTGAAAGCTTAATGAGTCGTTTTTTAAATAAGGGCATAGTGGCTACTTTAGTTTTTCACCCAAGATTTGGTTAACCATTTGAGGATTGGCTTTACCGCGGGAAGCTTTCATGACTTGCCCCACTAAGAAACCAAAGGCATTTTTTTTGCCCCCTCTAAAGTCTTCCACACTCTTGGTGTTGTCAGATAACACTTGTTCAATAATCTGATCAATCTCACCGGTATCGGCAATTTGAACAAGTCCTTTTTCTTGGACAATTTTTTCAGGGCTCCCGCCTGATTCAAACATTTCTTTAAAGACGGTTTTAGCTATTTTACCGCTTATAGTCCCCTTGTCAATCAGATTGAGCATCTCACAAATCATCTTAGGCTTAATTTTGCAAGTCTCGATAGATTCGTTATTATCGTTTAATTTCCTCAACAACTCTGATAAGACCCAGTTACTAACTACCTTAGGCTTAGCGCCTTCTTTAACACATTCTTCAAAATAGTTGGCCAAAGGTATCTCTGTAGTCAACACACCTGCATCATATTCAGGGAGTTCAAATTCTTTAACAAAGCGAGCTTTTTTGGCTTGGGGCAATTCGGGCAAGGTTGCCTTAATGGAATCAGACCAGGCTGAGTCAATAACCAGTGGCACCAAATCTGGTTCTGGAAAATAACGATAGTCATTGGCTTCTTCTTTACTTCTCATGGAACGAGTTTTACCTGAAACCGCATCATAAAGACGGGTCTCTTGAACCACTCTTTCACCGGCATCAAGCATTTTGGCTTGGCGATCCATTTCATAATAAATCGCTTTTTGAACATTTCGAAAAGAGTTCAAATTTTTGATCTCAGCACGGGTTCCAAACTTTTCTTGTCCCTCAGGTCTTAAAGAAATGTTGGCATCACATCGCAAACTCCCTTGCTCCATATTACAATCTGAAACAGCAATATATTCTAGAATAGCTTTTAAGGCTTTTAAGTACGCATACGCTTCTTCGGGCGAACGCATATCAGGCTCACTCACAATCTCAAGCAAAGGAATCCCGCCACGATTGTAATCAACGCCACTGTCTCCAGTTCCAGTTTCATCGTGGTTTAGCTTTCCTGCATCTTCTTCTAGATGCGCACGCGTGATTCCAATCACTTTAGATTTGCCATCCACTTGAATTTCTAATTTTCCATTTAGATTGACGGGCAAATCAAATTGAGAGACTTGATAAGCCTTTGGCAAATCAGGATAAAAATAATTTTTACGATCAAATTTTGAAAAAGGAGCAATGGTACATTCAAGTGACAAACCTGTTTTAATCGATAGATTCACCGCTTCTTTATTGAGCACAGGTAAGACACCTGGCAACCCAATGCAGACTGGACAAATTTGTGAGTTGGCTCGCGCACCAAACGCAGTGGAGCAACCACAAAATAATTTTGTTTTTGTGTCTAATTGAACGTGGACTTCTAAGCCAATTACCGGTTCGTATTTCATAATAATGGACTCTGTTTGTGATGATCTGTGGCTTGTTGAAATTGATGCCCTACTTGTAACAAGGTCTCTTCTCCAAAAGGCTTTCCTATTAATTGTAATCCAACAGGAAGATTTTCTTGAGTTAAGCCACATGGAATTGAAACCCCTGGCAGACCTGCCAAGTTTGCTGAAATGGTAAAAATATCGGATAAGTACATTGATAAAGGATTATCTACTTTTTCACCCATTTTAAAGGCTGGAGTTGGAGACGTTGGCGTCACAATAAAGTCTACTTTTTTAAAAGCATTGTCAAAGTCTTGTTTCATCAAAGTACGCACTTTAAGTGCTTTTAAATAATAGGCATCGTAATACCCTGCTGAAAGCACATACGTTCCCAGCATAATACGACGTTTGACTTCATCCCCAAAACCTTGAGTTCGAGTTTGAAAATAAAGGTCATTTAAATTCTTAGCTTCAGCAGAACGAATCCCATATCGAACACCATCATAACGGGCTAAATTTGAGCTTGCTTCTGCTGTGGCTACAATATAATAAGTTGAGACCGCATACTTTGTGTGCGGCAATGAAACCTTCTCAATTTTAACCCCTTGCTTTTCAAGTTGAGCAATCGCTTCTTTTACTTTTGCTTCAACTTCAGGGTCAATCCCTTCAATAAAATATTCTTCAGGAATCCCTGCAGTTAATCCAGAGAGGTCTTTATCAATGGCTTCTAAGTAATTTGGAACCGCTTCTTCAGAACAAGTAGAATCTTTTGGATCGGCTCCAGCAAGCACATCTAAAAGAAGCGCGGCATCTTTAACATCACGCGCAAACGGACCAATTTGATCTAATGAAGAAGCAAATGCAATCAAGCCGTAACGAGACACACGGCCATAAGTTGGTTTGAATCCGACCACGCCACATAATGCGGCAGGCTGACGAATCGATCCCCCGGTGTCTGAACCAATGGATAAAGGAACTTGGCCCGAAGCAACAGAAGCGGCAGCTCCACCACTTGATCCCCCAGGAATCCGTTCTAAATCCCAAGGATTGGCGGTTTTCTTGATTGAAGAGGTTTCCGTTGAAGAACCCATGGCAAACTCATCCATGTTGGTTCGACCATAAAGAATTGCTCCAGCTTCTTTTAATTTAGAAATGACCGTGGCATCATAAGGGGCAGTAAACCCTTTTAAAATTTTAGACGCACAGTTTGTCTCTGTACCTTCCACACAAATATTATCTTTGATCGCAACAGGCACACCAAAGAGTTTTTTAGATTGGCGCTGTTCAGCAGAGAGTTCATCTAAAGCTTGAGCCTGTTTTAAGACTTTCTCTTTTTCCAATTCCACAAAGGCATTTACTTTGGAATCAACTTGCTCGTGTTGCGACAAAAAGAGATTAGCTGCTTCTGTTACTTTTAAATCACCTGAAACTAATTTTTTTTGTAGGTCAAAGGCACTCATTATTCAATCACCTGAGGCACTTTAAATTGATGCTCTTCTTCTTTAGGTGCATTGACAAAGATGGTTTTGGAAGGCTTACCATTGGTCACTTTATCTTCACGCAGTACGTTTTGGATCGGCAAGACATGAGCGGTTGGCTCCACACCTTCAGTGTCCAGTTCATTGAGCTGTTCAATATATTTAAGGATATCAGTCATTTGGGAGGTAAACGTCTCAACCTCTTCTCCGCTAAACTGGAGACGAGCTAATTTAGCTACCTTTTCCACATCTTCTTTAGAAATCGACATATTTCCCTCTTTTGCAAGAAATTAGGCCGATATTCTATGGCAAATCCCCACTTGGAGCAAGAAGAATCCACCCAAGGCTAATTGAAGATTTGAAACAAGGTTAGAGTGACAAAACTCCCTAGTAACGCTCCAGCCGTCACTTCCCAGAGAGTATGGGCTTTGAGGGCGATTCGGCTTTGGGCAATTAGCAAGGCAGAGACAAAGGCAAGGGCTGAAATTAGAGTCGACATTGACATCAGAGTGACTAACATCCAGATACTAAACGCGATTCCAGAGTGCGCGCTTGGCATGCCTCCGTAAAATGGCGTGCCGCGATGAAGTAATATTTTAAGCAAAATAGAGGCCACCACCACAATACCCAAACAGGCGAGTGAGATATTCCAAGGTGAAGCATGGATTCCATGAATCGTTGCTCGAATAGGTTCGTCAAATTTCTTAGCCAAAATCAAATACCCCACCAAGATAGCAAAACCACAAGAAAGCAAGACTGCCCCTGCGCAGATATCTTTTACATTTTTGGCAACCGGGTGATATTTTTCGCTCACCAAATCAACATGCAACTCTATTGCGGTATTAATTGCCTCAGAAAAGAGCACCATTAAAATAGCTAAACAGACTAAAATAAAATCGGTTCCATCTAGCTGAAGCAACAGAGCTGCAATCAAAACAAAGATAGCGAGAATAAAATGGATCCGCATATTCCGCTGTGTTTTAACTATGTAGATTAATCCTTCAATCGCACAGTTAAAACTATCAATAAACGGATAATCGCGTACTTCTCTTTTTGTCCGTGTCCCTTTTTTCTTTTTAGTGGCTGTTTTTTTCTTCATATTTAAAGCCTTCCCCTTTTAATCGGCTTTTTGAGTAATACTTTTTCTAATAAAGGAAACTGAACCGCATCCATTTTCTTTTTTTTCTGAGGCGTGAGATCATCATAGCCTAAGAGATGCAACACACCATGAATCATATAAAGTGTGAGCTCTTCATTTAATTTTTTGCCATTTTCTTTTGCTTGGCGTTTGGCTGTGTCAACACTGATCACAATATCCCCTAATATATCCTCTCCCATAGAATGCCCACCCTCTCTCATTGAAAAAGAGATCACATCAGTCGGAGTCGGGTCATATAAATACTCTTTGTGCCATTTTTTGATTTCACGATCATTGACAAACAAGAAGTTTACTTGAGTTTTAGAAGTGAGCTGATGTTTTTTTTCTTTAGCTAAGACAGAAATAAAATAGAGGGCGCGCTGATGAAGCAATGTTAGTGGAATGGGGATTTTGTTCTGATTGTTTTCTAATGAAAGAGCGTTATTCGTTTTCGGCATGTTTTTCATAAGCAGCAATGATTTTTTGAACAAGAGAATGACGCACCACATCTGTTTCATTAAAGAGTGCGAATTCGAGGCCAGGAATCCCTTGAAGAATTTTATGCACATGCACCAAACCAGAATTTTTGTTGGTTGGCAAATCAATCTGAGTCACATCACCTGTAATCACTGCTTTAGATCCAAACCCAAGGCGAGTTAAAAACATTTTCATTTGCTCAACAGTGCTATTCTGCGCTTCATCTAAAATAATAAAGGAATCATTCAATGTTCGGCCACGCATATAAGCCAAGGGAGCTATCTCAATCACAGCCTTACTAATGTAGCGTTCAATGACATTGACGTCCATCATGTCATAAAGCGCATCATATAAAGGACGCATATAAGGGGTGATCTTTTCATAGAGATCTCCAGGCAAAAAGCCTAAAGTTTCACCAGACTCCACTGCAGGACGGGCTAAAATGATTCGCTGCACATCCCCTTTAATCAAGGCTTCAACCGCCATGGCCACAGCTAAATAAGTTTTTCCGGTTCCAGCGGGTCCCACACCAAAAACCACATCGTTCTTACGAATGGTTTGGACATACTCTTTTTGCCCTTTGGTTTTAGGGGAAATAAATTTCTTTTTTGAGGCGACTTGGATTTTTTCACCGTAAAGATCTTTTAGCCCTTGATCGCCTTCAGTGGCAATCCCATTTAAAGCATAAGCAAATTCTTGATTGGTAATGGACTGGCCTTGATTGTAAAGATCTTCTAAGGCATGAAAAAGGTCTTCAGTTTGAGTGATCCCGCTATCGGTTCCTTCAACCTTAAAAAAAGTGTCACGCGCCACAACCGTGACTCCAAATTTTTCTTCAATTAACCCCAGGTTATTTGGATTATTAGCATATAAAGCGAGTGCTTTTTGAGGCGAGTCAAACTGAAGTGTTTTTTTGGCCAACTGGTCAATTCCCCCTTCTCTCTCTTTCATTTTACCATTTTATCCTTAATCTGTAAAAATCTGTTAGAGAAGAGGTTTGCCGACTACTCTTCAGGGATAACAAAGACTTGGCCTGGAAAGATCAAGTCTGGATCTTGAATTTGGTCGGAATTAGCTTTAAAAATCAAAGGCCATTTCAAAGGATTGTCATAAATTTCAGGATACCCCGCGATATACCACAAGCAATCCCCTTTTAACACAGTATAGGTTCGAATCTTTCCTTTTGCAGGAATTCCACGCAAGTTGGCATCATCATCTAATGCCACAATAGAAACACCTCGACGGCGAGCACGCAACTCATACGCCCCTCCAACAATATAACCCCGGTTCCCCCACAATTCACGATCGACCCAATAATGTTTAGACCATTGCGGATAAACAGATTTCACATATTCAGACCAAGCAGGCTCAGCCGGAGTTAACGCAAATGATTTGGAGACAAAGAAGAAAGAAAATAAGATAAAGAGAAAGGCAAAAATTCGGATTGTTTTCATAGAGAAACTCCTTTGTAGACCCTTTTAGAAAGACTAAAAAAGTTCCTCTCTCCCGTCAATGACTTTTAATTCTTTTATTCAGTTTCTTGGATTTTGAGGTGGAGCTCTTCTACTTGTTTAGGATCCACCGTTGATGGAGCGCTTGTCATTAAGCAGGTTCCGCTTGCGGTTTTTGGGAAGGCTATGACGTCGCGGATTGATTCTCTTTTGAGGAGAATGGTTAAGATGCGGTCTAGGCCTGGGGCGACTCCGGCATGAGGAGGGGCGCCATACTTTAAGGCTTCGACAAAAAAGCCAAAGCGTTCTTTGATGTCTTGATCTGTTAGTTTGATGGTGCGGAAGATCTTTTCTTGGACCTTTTGGTCGTGGATCCGGACAGAGCCACTTGCCACTTCAGAACCATTTAAGACTAAATCATATGAACTTGATCGTACTTTTACCGGGTCTGTGTCTAATAAATGAAGATCTTCATCTAATGGCGCGGTGAAGGCGTGGTGTTCAGGCTCGACTCGTTTTTCTTCTTCGTTATAACCAAATAATGGAAAATCAATGATCCATGTGAAGTCGAGTTTGTCTTCATCTACTAGTTTGAGTTCTTTGCCTAACCAGTTTCTTAAGGCTGAAAGAGAAGCATTCACCACATTGGGTTTGTCAGCCACAAAAAAGATCATGTCCCCTGCTTTAGCTTCAAAAAGTTGCACGATTTTTTGTTGGAGTGCTTCGGGAAAGAATTTAGCTATTGGAGAATCCACACCTGAATCAGTCACTTTAAACCAAGCCAATCCCTTGGCACCGTAGTTGCCAACATATTTTGTGAGATCATCGACTTGCTTACGTGAATAACCAGCGCAACCTGTTCCTAAGATTCCTTTAATCAAGCCGCCTGATTCTTTCACACTTTTAAAGACTTTAAAGTCTGACTCATCAACTAAATCTGTGATGGCTTTAAGTTCTAAATCAAAACGAAGATCAGGTTTGTCAGAGCCAAAACGATCCATGGCTTCAACATAGGTCATACGATTAAAAGGTATTTTAATATCAACTCCGACTGATTTTTTAACCGCAGCTTGCATCATGCCTTCAGTGACAGCAAAGACTTCTTCTTGGCCTGCAAAGCTCATTTCTAAATCGATTTGCGTGAATTCAGGTTGACGATCTGCTCTTAAGTCTTCATCTCTAAAACAACGTGAGATCTGAAAATACTTTTCAGTCCCTCCGACCATGAGTAACTGCTTCATGATTTGCGGGGATTGAGGTAACGCAAAAAAGGTTCCGGCGTTTAATCGGTTCGGCACCAAATAATCACGTGCTCCTTCAGGAGTACTTTTGGTTAAGATGGGTGTTTCAACTTCTAAGAAACCTTGTTCATCTAAATAGTTTCGAGTCGCCAAACAAAAATCATGGCGTACTTTGAGTGCTTCTTGCATTTTTGGGCGACGCAGATCAATGTAACGGTATTGTAATCTCAAGTCTTCACTCACTTGATCAGCTTCTTCTAAAATAAATGGAGGTGTTTTAGAAGGATTTAAAATAGAGACCTCTTTAGCTTTAATTTCAATTTTACCGGTCTTTAATTTAGGATTGACTGTTCCTTCTGGACGAGGTTCTACAGATCCACGCACAGCAATCACAAATTCACTTCGTACTATTTCAGCGATTTCATGCGAACTTTTATCTTGTGTGGGATCAATGGCTACTTGAACCAATCCTGAGCGATCGCGAAGATCAATAAAAACAAGTCCTCCATGGTCTCGACGGTTATTCACCCACCCTGTCACCACCACTTCTTGACCTTGTACTTTTTCTGTCACATCTCCACAAACATGGGTTCGTTTAAACTCACTCATCACTTATTGTCCTCAAATTTTGCGAGCAATGTTTCTTTTATCTTATACATTGCCACTTTAGTCTCTTCTCCTGTTTTTAACTCTTTAACAGGAATCTCTTCTTTTTCTAAATCTTCACTTCCTAAAATCACAGCAAACTGTGCTCCACTTTTGTCGGCACTGCGCATTTGAGATTTTAAACTTTTATTTCCCATCTCCATTTCAACAGGCACACCATGGTCTCTTAACTGAAACAACCAATCAAAATTTTGTTTCCAAGCCTCTTCACCTAATGAGACAAAATAAACAAAGGGTAAAACAGGTTTAACATCGCCACATTTTTTTGCTTTAAGAGCAAGTAAGATACGCTCGATGCCTAAAGCAAAACCAGTTGCCCCTAATTCTTTAGGACCACCCATATTGCCAATCAGATTATCGTAACGTCCCCCTGCACCAATGGCATCTTGAGCTCCTAATGCAGGGTGAGACAACTCAAAGACTGTGCGCGTGTAATAGTCTAAACCTCGAACCAATCTTGGATTAACAGTATAAGGAACCTTTAATTGGTCCAAACCCGCTTGTACCTGTTCAAAATGCTTCACACTTTCAGAATCAATGTGATCTAAAATTTGGGGTGCTTTTTCAATCACAGGCTGGCACTCAGCAACCTTACAATCTAAGACTCGCAACACATTTTTTTCTAAACGAACATGGCAATCTTTACACAGCTTGCCTTTATCTTTTTCTAATGCTTCTTTTAATAGAGCAATGTAGTTTTCTCGGCTTTTAGGATCTCCCACACTGTTGATCACTAACTTCACATCGCCCAGTCCAATTGATTCAAAAAAGCGAAAAGCCAGAGCAATCACTTCAACATCACTCCCAGACTCTTTAGTTCCTAGAACTTCCACTCCGATTTGGTGAAATTGGCGTTGGCGACCTGCTTGTGGGCGTTCTCGACGAAACATCGGGCCGATGTAATAAAACTTTTGAAAAGGATCGTTTACAGAAAAACCATTTTGTAAATAAGCGCGCACCACTGAAGCAGTCAACTCAGGACGAAGCGTTAAGCTTTTGTCCCCTTTATCCTCAAACGAATACATCTCTTTTGAAACAATATCCGTTCCTTCACCCACTCCACGCACAAAGAGCTGCGTCTTTTCAAATATGGGCGTGCGGATTTCACCAAAGCCATAACAGTGAAAGAGTTCACGTGTTTTGGTTTCAATGAATTGCCATAAACCAACATCTTCAGGCAATATATCAACTGTTCCTTTAACGGCTTGTATTTTCATGGTATATAGAAAAGCTCTAACCTAAAAGGCTAGAGCTTTTATTTTTAAGCACTCCAATGTTCAGCGATTATTAGAAATCAGAATCAGAATCATCTGCAGGAGCTGGGCTTTCATCAAAGGCTCCAGGTGGTAACTCTTTCTCCACCATTTCTTTCATCTTTTTACCTGGCTTAAAGTCAGCCACGGTTTTCGCTGGAATAGGAATCGCTTCTTGAGGTTTATTAGGATTACGCCCCATACGAGCTTTACGTTTTTTGACTTGGAACACTCCAAAGTCACGTAACTCAATGGTGTCGCCTTTTGCCAAAGCTTCGATAATATAATCGAAAGTCTTTTGGATTACTTCTTTAACAGCGACTTGGGTTAACCCTGTTTCACTTGATATCCGAACTACAAACTCACGCTTTGTCATGTAGGACCTCCTAAAATGAATTCCTAACTAATTGCCTGTAGGTAGTTTAACAAGGAGTTCTGAAAAAGGTCAACAAAAAGTTTTTGTGACGGTTTTTTGCTACTCTCACATGCATGGGCAGTTAGAGCGATCTCCTCATCAAATAATAAGAGCAACAGCGACGACAAACAACTTTTTATTCCCGCTTCAAAAAGACTGATTTTTCGCCCAAAAGAGCCTCAATTTCTTTCACTAATTGATCGGTTGGGTCGACTCGGCTCTGGGGATCAACTTCCATAACTAATTTTTCACCTGTGGGATAGCTAAAATCGATTAAAACCCGGGTCTCCCCGTGGTGCTGCATCATCACTTCCTTTAAAGAGTTTAATTTCTTCTCTTCGATCGAAGGCAAATCCACATTAATAAAAACCGCTTTGGTTAACCGTTTATTCACTTCTTCTAATGGAAAAATTTGTTCTGCAATGATTTTAGGTTGATCGTCTTTAAGGTTAGCTTTTCCTTTAACAAAAATAGGTTTGTCGACTTCTAAATATTGGCTGCATGTTTCATAAGTACGTGGAAAAACAAGTAAGTCGACACTGCCCGTTAAATCTTCAAAGGTTAAAATAGCCATGCGCTCATTATTTCTTTTAGTCACGGTGTGACGCGCTGCAAGGATAATACCTCCAAGCTGAACCTCATCCCCTTCAGAACGTTCTGCTAATTTTTCAATGGTGGCATTTCCATAACGCTCCATCACGGTAGAAAAAGAGACAAGAGGATGACCTGAAATGTAAAAACCAATCATCTCTTTTTCTTGTCGAAGCAATTCGTGTTCAGACCATTCCGGAACATCGGGTGGCTTTTGTAATTCTTTTTTAAACGTGTCCTGATTTTCAAGTACTTCAAAAAAGGAACTCTGCCCTCTATCTCGATCTTTTTGAAACTCATCCGCAGCACTAAGCGCCCCATCAATCATTTCAAATAATTGAGAACGAAAAAGCTTAAACGAATCCATGGCCCCGCTTTTAATCAAACTTTCTAAAACTTTTCGATTCACAATCCGTGTATCTGAATGTTCGGTAAAATCGTATAGTGAAGTAAACTCTCCACGTTCTTTCCGAGTCTGCACAATGTTTTCAACCGCATTACGCCCCACATTCTTAACTGCATTCAAACCAAAACGAATATTATTCTCTTCAATTGAAAAGTCATTAAAACTTTTATTCACATCTGGAGGAAAAACATCAATCCCCATCTGTTTTGATTCTTCAATATATAACACCACCTTATCCGTATTGCCCATTTCACTTGTGAGCAATGCTGCCATAAACTCAGCGGGATAATTTGCTTTTAGATAAGCGGTTTGATAGGCGATTAAAGAATAAGCCGCACTATGTGATTTGTTAAATCCATAACCAGCAAAATAAGCCATTTGCTCAAATATTTTATCGGCTTTCTTTTCATTGATACCTCGGGCAACCGCACCCTTAATAAAAACTTCGCGCTCTTGCTCCATTTGTTCGGGAATCTTTTTTCCCATAATCCGACGGAGATTATCAGCTTGACCGAGGCTGTAGCCCCCAATCACGTTAGCAATTTTCATCACCTGCTCTTGATAAATCATAATCCCATACGTATCTGCTAAGATCGGCTCCATATCAGGATGAAGGTAAGTAATTTTTCCGCCATGTTTGCGTTTGATAAAGTCATCAATAAAGTTCATCGGGCCAGGTCGAAAGAGCGCAACCAAAGCCACAATATGTTCAAAACGTTGCAAACCAATTCGACGAGAAATATCGCGCATGCCGGGTGACTCAAGCTGGAACACACCGATCGTATTTCCTTTTACAAGAAGTTCAAAAGCCTTCTTATCATCCATATCGATTCGATCAATATCAATCTCTTCTCCCCGATTTTCTTTAATCAATCTCAAGCAGTTGCTAATCACTGTTAAGGTTTTAAGGCCCAAGAAATCCATTTTAAGCAGACCAAGTTGTTCTACAGGTTTCATTGGATATTGAGTGGCCAACTCACCGTTGGCACCTTGGCCTAATGGCACATACTCTGTTAACGGTTTTTCTGAAATCACAATCCCAGCAGCGTGAGTAGAAGTATTGCGCACACACCCTTCAAGCTGTATAGCCATATCTAAAAGACGGGTTACGATGGGATTTTTTTCATACTGCTCGCGCAGTTCAGGACTTTGTTCTAATGCTGCTTTTAATGTGATGTTCAATTCTAATGGAACAAGCTTGGCTATTTTATCCACATCACTATAAGGAACATCCATCACACGTCCCACATCGCGAATCGCGGCCTTAGCTTTCATAGTTCCAAACGTTCCGATCTGAGCCACGTTTTGATCGCCATATTTTTTCACCACATAGTTGATCACTTCACCCCGGCGGTCATAACAAAAGTCGATATCAATATCAGGCATGGAGACCCGTTCAGGATTTAAAAACCGCTCAAAGATTAAGTTATGTTTAATCGGATCAATATTGGTGATGCCTAAAAGAAATGCAATCACACTCCCTGCAGCAGATCCCCGACCTGGCCCAACAGGAATACCATTTCGTTTGGCATAATCAATAAAATCCCACGTAATCAAAAAGTAACTGACAAACCCCATGTTGGTGATCACACCCATCTCAACAGCTAAACGTGCTCTAAATTCTTCAGGTTCGCCATCAGGGTAACAACGCGCAATCCCCTCTTCACACAAACGGGTCAACATCTCTTCACGTGTTTCATCCCCATCGACGTTATAATGCGGCATGTGGTGCTTGCCAAACTCAAGCTCCAGATTACATTTCTCAGCAATTTCAATCGTGGTTTCTAATGATTGCGGCACATCACTAAAAATAGAGCTCATCTCTTCAGGTGTTTTTAAATAAAACTCATCCCCAGAAAAACGCATGCGATTAGGGTCGGCAATCGTGGTTCCCATCTGAATACACATCAAAGCATCGTGAGAATCAGCATCGGTTTTATCGACATAGTGAAAGTCATTGGTTGCCACAAGCGGCACAGACCATTCTTTGTGCATTTGAACTAAAAATTCATTGGCTTTATCTTGGTCAGGAATACCATGGCGGTGGAGTTCTAAATAATAATTATCTTCACCAAAAATAGATTGATACTCCCTAACCACACTTTTAGTGGTGTCATACTGTTCCCGCACTGCTGTGTAACAAACTTCTCCCTTCAAGCAACCCGACATCGCAATCAACCCTTTGGAATATTGCTGCAACACTTCCTTATCCACACGCGGTCGGTAATAAAAACCTTCAAGGTGACCAATCGTAACGAGCTTAATCAAATTGCGATACCCTTCCATATCTTTGGCTAAAAGGGTTAAGTGATAAGCAGCTTCATGAATCCCATGCGACTTCTTTTCCAGTCGACTGGCTGGCGCCACATAAATCTCACACCCCACAATCGGCTTCACCCCAGCAGCGGTCGCCTTTTGGTAAAAATCAATCGCCCCATACATAGACCCATGGTCAGTAATAGCAATAGCCGGCATCTTAAGGTCTTTGGCCTTATTAACCATAGCCCCAAGCCGACTCGCCCCATCTAAAAGAGAGTATTCAGTATGATTGTGTAAGTGAACAAATTTGGAATGTTCCATGCAGAGATTATAAGATAGAGAAGATAATATGGATACCCTGAATTAGAACCCAGATAAGAAAAAAATCATAAGACACTTTATTACAAATACTTACACTAAAAACGATCTTCAAACAACATAATAAATAGTAATTTTG
>JAJCYG010000087.1 GCA_029263055.1 Actinomycetes bacterium | reverse complement strand
ACGCACGGAAATCTGCTTGACCCTTTGCTGCAAGAGTTTTAGTGATCGCAGCAGTCAACGTTGTTTTACCGTGGTCAACGTGACCAATTGTGCCGATGTTTAAATGTGGTTTTTTTCTTTCGAATTTTTCTTTAGCCATTTTGGCTCTCCCTTTATTAATTACTTTTTTATCAATTAAACTTTTTACAAACTTCCAAACTCTACATCCAAATTCAGGCCAGGAGGGATTCGAACCCCCAACACGTGGATTTGGAGTCCACTGCTCTAGCCGTTGGAGCTACTGGCCTAGTTTATTTACGACTAAACTGAGCCCACGACCAGAATTGAACTGGTGACCTCATGCTTACCATGCATGTGCTCTGCCAACTGAGCTACGTGGGCGTCGATAATCGCTCCTTTCGCCTCCGGCTCAAGTCGCAGATTATCTCCTTGAGGGAGGATCATGGATCCCCCCTCAACGCTGCACTCACTTTGTTCGTTTTCGCCGAAGGACGAATTCGTCCTCTGGCGAACGCTGCTCCCCCCAAAAGATATTTTTTCTAATTATTTTTCGTATGGTCGGACTTTACGTTACTGGTCCAACCGAAATATAATTTTTATACCTTTATTTACTCGGCGGAGTTGCTTTGCAGCTCATCCTGAAACTACCTTGCATGGTCACCATGCTTACGAATCCCGATAAAAACTTTTTGTTAGCACTTGATATTGATCTTTTACTCTGTTAACCCGTAATCGACCCAACATCTTGTGGTTCACTGTGCTACTAAATTTTTTAAAAAATAAAAATGTCTAGAGACAAAATCCCCCTGAACATTAATCAGCAATTTACTGAAAAAAGCTGGAAATATCCTCAAGAGCTATGCCTTCTCGATATTTACAAACTGCCGTGAAATCATACTAAAAAATCCCCCCCTGTCAACTTTTTTTGAAAAAAAAACTCTCTTTTTTAGTTCCGGCTTGACAAAAGAGCAATAAAATCCTAGCCTTTCGCGATATGAAAAATAGTGAAGTAAACTACCAACTCCTTGATTCTGGGGCGTTTGTGATTGAAAACTACAATCGCGCAAAGCCTTTTTCTAGCTTTTTGCCTGGAGTCGCCGGATTAACCGGAATTCCGCTTTGGTGCTTTTATGTGAACCGTGGGCAAGGAGTTGTCAGTTTTGGGGCCAGCACTAAAGATGAAGCCATCTTAGAATTCCAACCAGCTAATCGAGCTTATCAGCTCACCTCAACAAACGGATTTCGTACATTTATTAAGAATGAAAGCAATGGCTCGGTTTACGAACCGTTTAAAACGCCTGCTTCTAATGAAGAACATATCCAACAATCAATGACTGTCACCTCTTATGACTTTTCAATCAAAGAGACCAATACAGCTGTTGGTTTAGAAACAAACGTTAATTACTACACGATTCCGAATGAAAACTTTGCCAGCTTGGCACGCGTGGTCACACTTAAAAATATTTCTAATGAAGAACAATCTCTTTCAATGTTAGATGGATTACCTGCGATTGTTCCTTACGGCATGAATAACTGGTTACTTAAACACATGGCTCGAACAGCTGAAGCCTGGATTCAAGCACAATCATTAAATAATAATGAAGTTGGTTATTTTAATTTAAAAGTAGAAGTGATCGATAGCCCTGAAGTTAAATTTATTGAAGCAGGACATTTCTACAGTAGTTTTACCAGCGACGGTAAATCTAGCAAACCATCTAAAGTAATCTATGACCCTGAATTAATTTTCGGCAACATTACAGACAACTCTGTACCTGAACTCTTTTTTGATGCTAAAAAGTTTGACGTTCCAAAGGAACAGATTGTCACCAACAAAACACCTTGTGCATTCGGCCATTCTCAATTCAAACTCAAACCAAATGAAACGGTTTCAGTGATCACAACTATTGGCCGCGTTGAAAACCAAGACAAGCTAAAGTCTATTTTAAAGAAGATTCAAGATCCTGAGTTTATACAAAACAAAGGTTATGAAAACCGAGACATTATTCAAGGGATTGAAAATCGCGTTGCCACAAAAAGTAGTTCTGCTGAGTTTGATCAATACAACAAACAAAGTTTTTTAGATAATATTTTGCGCGGCGGACTACCTCATCCTATTCAAACTAAAAAAGATCCATTTGTGTTTCATGTGTTTTGGCGCAAGCATGGTGATTTGGAACGCGATTACAATCACTTTCAAGTGGCTCCAACTTATTACGCACAAGGAAATGCTAATTATCGCGATGTAAACCAAAACCGCCGCATGGACCCTTGGATTGATCCTGATGTGGCAGAGGCCAATATCACCACCTTTTTAAACCTTTCTCAATTAGATGGTTACAATCCGCTTGTTTTGCGAGGTGTGCAATTTCAGTTTGTTCCTTCTGAAGAAGCAAACCAAGATTTAAAGACTCTTTTTAAAGAAGATCAACTTAAAGAAATCTTAGACTATTTAGTCAAACCTGTTTCACCTGGTGAGTTCATCATGTGGTTGGAAGAAAAAGGATTTGCCACAATTGATCAGGCTGAAAAAATATTAAGCACGGTTCTTTCATACAGCAATCGCTTTCAAGAGATTGATCCTTCAGAAGGGTTTTGGGTTGATCACTGGCACTACAATTTAGATTTAATGCAAAGTTATTTGAGTCTGTATCCAGACAAATGGAATGAACTCTTTTTTGAACGCAAAGACTTTACCTTTTATGATAACTGTTTAACGGTTCGTCCACGCAAAGACAAACATGTTTTGCACAATGGCAATGTGCGTCAGTTTGGTGCGATCAACCACGACCATGAAAAAGAAAAATTTATTCAAAGCAGAACAGCCAATCAAGATAAGGTTCGAGTGGATCAAGGCAAAGGAGATGTTTATCACACCTCTTTAGTGGTAAAACTTACAACTCTGTTACTTAATAAGATTTCTACTTTAGATCCATTTGGCGTTGGTGTGGAAATGGAAGCAGATCGTCCTAACTGGTACGATGCCTTAAATGGTTTACCAGGATTACTCGGCTCCTCTATCTCAGAAACATTTGAGATCAAACGCTTGATTCAAATTTTACAAACTGCTTTAGACAAGTCAGAACAAGGAGACTCACACTCTTTAAATGTTCCATTTGAGATTGGTGAGTTTTTTAACGCAGTTGATTCTGCGTTTGCTTCAGATGCATTGACTTACTGGAATCAAACAGCAGAAGCCAAAGAAGCTTACCGAGAAAAAATCTACTGGGGAATAGAAGGCAAAGAAGAAACACTTTCTGCCTGCGACTTAAAATCATTTTTAGAAAAAGCCCTCATTAAAATCAATCAAGCAATTGAAGGATCCTGGAACCAAAAAGAAAATGCTCCTTACTCATATTGTATTAATGAAGTCACAGAATACGAAGAGATCAATGGCAAAACCAATGGCGAAGGCAAACAATGCGTCACCGTTAAAAAGTTTGAGCAAAAACCAATCCCCCTCTTTTTAGAAGGAGTGGTTCATGCCATGCGCCTTGGTGAAAACGTGGATAAAAACCGCGCCCTCTACAAAGCCGTTCAAAAGAGTGATCTCTACGACAAACAATTAGGCATGTATAAAGTCAATGCCTCCATTCAAGAAGAGCCAATGGAACTTGGACGCAACCGCGTTTTTTCACCTGGTTGGTTGGAAAATGGTTCGGTCTTCATGCACATGGAATTCAAATATTTAATGGAATGCTTGCGCAACGGATTAGTTGACGAGTTCTACACCGACTTGCACAAAGCAGCCCCTGCGTTTTTAGATCCAAAAATTTATGGTCGAAGCGTAGTTGAAAACTCAACATTTATTGCTTCAACAAACAACCCTGACCCGCGCACACACGGTCGCGGATTTGTCGCACGACTATCAGGAACCAATGCCGAATGGGTACACATCTTTCATTTAATCACTGTCGGAACCAATCCTTTTGATGTAAATGAAAAAGGCGAATTAGTCTTCTCTCCTCAGCCATTAATCAAAGGAGATTTATTCACAACCGAAGGCACATTCCAATTTCGTTTCTTAAGTGCCATTGATATCACCTACATCAATCCATCGAAAAAAGATACGTACGGAAAGAATGCACCACAAGTGAAGAAATGGATCATTGAAGACAACCAAGGAAACAAATCAGAAGTCGAAGGCCCCACACTCTCAGGCAACCTCGCCCACCAAGTCCGAAACCGCCAAATCAAAACCATCCAAATTGAGTTAAGCTAATCCCTATCTAGGGAATGCAGCTTGGACACCGCCATCTACCGTAAGAATGCACCCTGTTGTTTTGCTTGAGCGATTCGACACAAAGAAGAGGGCTGACTCTGCCACATCTTCGGGGAGAATGGCTGTTTGCATGAGGTTGCGTTTTTGGTAGTGGGTTTCGAGTTGGGTGGGTTGGATGCCCCAGGTTTTGGAGCGGCTTTCTCGGATGCCATCCCATAAGCCTGAGTCATTAAAAACTCCATCGGGGTTGATTAAGTTAACGCGGATACCAGCATCGCCATTTTCAATAGCGAGGATGCGGCCGAGTTGGACTTGAGCGGCTTTGGCAGCAGAGTAAGCGCCAAAATCTTTTCCAGGAGCGAGTACATTTTTAGAGGCAACAAAAACAATCGAGCCTCCCAGGTTTTGTTTGCGTAAAACTTTTACGGCAGCTTTGGAAACTAAAAAGTGGCCGGTTGAATTGACAGACAAACTTTGATTCCAATCATTTAAATGTAATTGATCAACTCGAGAGACGTGGGCAATACCAGCGTTAGAAACCACAAAATCTAATCCGCCGAAGAAACGGACCATGCGGTTAATGCAGGCTTGAACTTCTTTTTCGTTGGTCACATCTAAAGCCCAACCCCAAACACGTTCGGCACCAATTTGTTTGTTTATCTCTTTTGCCACTTGTTCTACTTTTTTAGCATCAATATCTGTGACCATCACATGTGCGCCTTGCTGAGCCAGTTTCAATGCAATGGCTTTACCAATACCACGTGCGGCGCCTGTAAGCAATCCTACTTTTCTAGAAAGCTCTTTTTCAGGAGGGGCTTGACGTAATTTATAGAGTTCCATATCCCAGTAATCCATTTCAAAGGCTAGTTTTTCTGAGAGAGAAGCATATTGGTCTATGGTTGAAGCTGAGCGCATCACATCAATGGAGTGTTCATAAATTTCAGCCACGATTTGAGCACTTTTTGTGTCTTTGCCTGTTGTGATCATCCCGATACCTGGGACTAATATCACTTTTGGGTAAGGGTCGAGCATGTACATGCCGTTTTGTTTGTGCTTTTGATAATACTTTTTATGAGCTGCTGCATACGCCTTGATTTGCTTGGCTAAATCAGCTTCTTTTAAATCTAAAATATTTTTAGGGCCTTTAACAAAAAGAGAGGTTCGCTTGGTACGCAGCATATGGTCTGGAGTAGCCGGACCAACTTGAGACACTTTTGCACCCAGTTCTGAATTCACAAAATCCATGACCGCAGGCGGGTGACTGTAAAAAAGAATCGCTTGTTCTTTAGCACTGACTGTTTTTCGAATCACTGGCATCATTTTTTCTAAAAACTGAGCGCGTAAATTTTTAGGTAATGTTTTTGCTACAGGCCGACTCCATTTTTTTCGTTTGGCTGCTTTTTGGATATACGCTTCAGCACGACTCACCATTTCAATCATCAACTTATAACTGGTTTCACCGTCGTTGGCCCAAGTAATCAAGCCATGTTTTTCTAAAATAGCCCCTTTAGCTTTAGGGTTTTTTTGAAACTCTCGGTACATTTTTTTAGCTAAATCAAATCCAGGCTTAATATAAGGAACCCAAATCAATTCATTGCCATAAACTTTTTTGGCAATTGCTTTATTATTTTTTGTGTTGGTGAGCGATAAGATCGCATCCGCGTGCGAGTGATCAATATCTGTATAAGGAACAAAAGCATGTAGTAAAGCTTCGATTGAAGAACGAGGGGCTTTAGAATCTGCTTGGCATTGGGCAATAAAAGCAACCATTTGTTCATCGGTCATTTTATCTACTTTGAGCGCATCTAAAACTCGGTCTAAATAAATAGGGGTGAAATGTTTGCGCTCAGAAGCTTTTAAATCAGAGCCACTTCCCTTAACACGTAAGATTTGATGCTTACGGCCTAAGATGTCAGACTCTTCACATTTGGTAGAGGTATTTCCCCCGCCCCACACACACAATTTGGCTTCTTGGCCAATCAAACGAGAGCGGTACACCAATACATCTAATTTGTCTTTGCACTTCTTTGCCTCACGGCTATTCCACAGACTTTTCATAGTCCCTCCTAGAGAAGAGCGATTATGACACAAAACTAGGCAGAGGCGCAATTCTTCAGTATAATGAACAGCCTTATGAAAAATTGGCTCCAAAAGAATCAAAAGCTCCTCTTTTGGGGCCTTCTTTTACTCACGCTTACCTGTGGAATTTCATTGAGGCATATTGGCATTCATTGGGGTGACCTTGATTTCCCTCATCGCGCAATCACATTCCACCCAGATGAACCTAAGTTTATGCTCATTGCTCAAGAGTTTTTAAAAGAAGATTTTTCTTTTAATGTGCGGTATTCCCGGCCGCTCGATTATTTAAAAACAACAGGGGTTAAAATTGCGGCCACTGCGCGGATTATTCACGCTCTGTTTGATACCTTTTCTGTTAAAAATCTTTATTTGATCGGCCGCTATATTTCTCTGGTGTATGGCATTTTAATTTTATTTATTGTTTATGGCATTGCCTGGCGGCTTTTTAAAAACCGATGGAAAGCATTATTAGCCCTTTTCTTTCTTACTTTTTCAGCACTTCATGCTGAGCACAGCCATTACGCAACAGGCGATGTCAGCTCTCTATTTTGGACTTACTTATCTGTTTTTGTCTGTTTGCTTTTTACTGACAAACAAAAACCGTGGCACATCCCTTTAATTGCTTTTGCAGCAGGAATGACTTTAGCGATTAAATTTTCTTTTATTCCTTTTATCTGCTTAATCTATATTCTTTTTCGATCCAAACATTTTTTTACAAATTTCTTTACAGCTGCTTTTATTGCTATTGGCGCCTTTTATCTTTCAAATGGGTTTTACTACACCACCGACGACTTCAAAATATTTTTTAATATGGCCTTTTCTGACAATATCAGCATGCGTGATCACAATAAGTGGCTTAACCCATGTGTCTATCTATTTCAAATATCATGTGGGGTCGGCTTGACGACCTTCTTGTTTTTTATCGGCACATTAATCCGAAAATCGACTCTTTTAAAAGGAGTCAAACAGATTAACTGGGATACTGTTTTTATTTTATATTTCCCTTTTAGTATTTATTTTTTAGCGATCAGCATGCTCGATGTTCCCTTTTCTCGACACTTACTCCCTCTTATTCCTGTGATTTGTATTGCCGCTGCAGATGGAGCAGGGCGTTTTGGCTGTTATTTATGGAGACAAGATAAGTTAAAAACCTTAATGGTTGTTTTCTTTATTATTTTTACGTACCAGTTTATTTATAACTACTCGATTCAACGTTACTTTGATCGTGATCCACGTTATAAAGCTCAACGCTGGATGGACAATAATGTTGAAATGGGAACAGCAATTGCTGCTTCCAAGTATGCTCACCTTTCGTATGGACACCATGTTTTACCCAATTTAGACAACCATCTCCATCAAGCAGAATATATTGTCTTACATGAATCTTATTACTACCGCTATATGCGCTCTGAACTGAACCCCCTTAAAGCACCTGAGAACATTAATGAAGTTTACCGTGGCAGTCAAAAGAACATGGATAGTATTGACAGACTTTTTAGGGAAGAAATGCCGTTTGAACTCGTCAAATCATACAAAATTAAGACTTTTACCCCGGAACTGTGGCTTTATAAGAAGGTATTGGGAACCTATCCTCTTTTCCTCGGCGATATGCTAATCTACAAAAGGTTACCTGAAGGAGAAAACAGAAATGAAAAAGCAGACCCTTCTTAAAATAGGGATTCTCGGATTAATTGTTTTAATCATTGTTGGAATCAAATACTCTGGACTTGATCTAAGTAAAATCTCACCTGATAAAATTGAAGAATACATTAAGTCACTCGGCATCTGGGGCCCCATTGCCTATATGATTTTTTATATGGTTCGCCCATTGATTTTATTTCCTGCTGGATTGCTTACTGCTATTGGGGGTGCTGTTTTTGGCCCTGTATTAGGAACCGCTTTTACAGTGGTTGGCGCAACAGGCTGTGCCATGTGGGAATTTTTAGTTGCCCGTTATGTGGGACGCGACTGGGCTATGAAAAAGTTTGGCAAACATATTTCTAAGATCGATGACCACTTAGACAAACACGGAATCTGGACATTGCTTTTGATTCGTTTTATTCCCAACCTTCCTTACGATGTTCAAAACTACTGCCTCGGCTTAACTAAGATAAAATTTCCGGTTTATTCCATTGGAACTTTTTTTGGAATTATACCAGGAACATTTGCTTTCTGTTATTTAGGCCGTTCCCTATTTGAAGGAAATGTGGGTAAGATTTTAATTGCTGTCTTAATTATTGCAGGGTTAATTCTTTTTCAACGTTGGTATAAGAAAAAGAAAGGTGCCAAAGAAGCAGCCACAGAAGGCGCCTCTCTTCACGAACAACACACTCAAAATGAAAAAGAGGAACACAAGTCATGAAATACGACTACGACTTTATAATGATTGGCGGGGGTGTCGGTGGCTTGATCTCTTCATTAGGGGTCAATAAAATCGGGGCTAAGTCGTTGCTCATTGACAAACATGCTCTAGGAGGAGATTGTTTGCATTTTGGTTGTGTGCCGACAAAAGCCTTAGTGAAATCTGCTAAGGTAGCCCATTATTTTAAACGAGCAGATGAATTTGGTTTTAAAAAGAATGACCCCCTTGATTTTAATTTTGAAGATGTGATGAACCGGATGCGCCGTGTGCAAGGTATTATTGCTAAAAATGACGACCCAGATCTCTTCCGCAGCCGCGGCATTGATGTGGAGCTTGGAACAGGAAAATTTTTAGACAACCACACCTTTGAAGTGAATGGCAAAAAGATCACGAGTAAAAAATTTGTGGTGGCTACCGGGACCCGCCCTGCTGAAATCCCTATTCCAGGTTTAGACCAAGTCCATTACTACACAAATGAATCGATTTTAAAGCTCAATAAACGCCCTGAGACATTAGTCGTTCTTGGGGGTGGTCCGATTGGTTTGGAATTTGCACACTTCTTTTTGCGCATGGGAACAAAAGTGATCGTCGTTGAAAAGTTTGGTCAAATCCTTCCAAAAGAAGACCCTGAAATGGCCGCTGCTCTTGAAAAGATTTTAGTCGAAGAAGGGATGGAAATCTATACTTGTGCTGAAGTCAAAGGAATGAAAAAAGGTTCTGGAGAAACAGATGTGGTCATCACAGCCCAATGCCAAAATGCAAAAAAGAAAGCAGAATCAGAGAACGAAAATGCGGGCGAAGCAGGCGTGTGGGAGATTCCATGCGATGCTCTGCTTGTGGCTATTGGACGTCAGCCTAATGTTGATAATTTAGGTTTAGAAGCAGCTGGGATTGAATACGACAAGCGCAAGGGCATTAAAGTCGATGACAATTTACGCACAACAGCTGAAAACATTTGGGCTTGCGGCGATGTCACAGGTCCCTTCCCCTTTACTCACATGGCAGAATACCAAGCTGTCATTGTGGTTAGAAATGCCCTTTTTTCATCTATAACGAAATACTTTCCCTTTTTAAGAGTCAAACCAAATTACAACTGTGTGCCATGGGTCACTTATACCGATCCAGAATTAGGGCGCATTGGCATGACTGAAGCTGAAGCAAAAGAAAAGCATCCAGACTGCATTGTTCTTAAATTTGAGCTCGAACATTTGGACCGAGCCATTGTTGATGGTGAAGCCCACGGCTTAATTAAAATCATTGCTGATCGCAAAACTAAAAAATTATTAGGAGCACATGTTTTGTGTCATGATGGGGGAAGCCTCATGCATGAATATGCTCTAGCCATGAAAAATGGCATTCCAATCACAAAAATATCAGAAACAGTTCACGCCTATCCAACCATGGCCCAAGCCATCAAACGAGCTTGCGACAACTATTACGGTGAAGTCGTTTTCACAGGGTGGCTTCCAAAATTAGTTAAAAAAGTTTACAGCTTAATCAAATAGAAACGTTCACTATTTTTGGTTCAAAGCTAGTTTTTTTCTAATTTAGGATGGGCTACTTTTGGCCAATAAGTGTCGAACTCAAACTTAGGTGAGTTTTCGGCATCGTGGCATTGCAGGCAGGTGGAGCTAGTAGGTGTCGGGTTTTGAAATTTGCGTGGGTTTCTCACATGTAAGCTTCGAGGGCCGTGGCACGTTTCACATCCCACATTTCCTAAGGCTTTAGATTTTTTCAAATCGCGAAATCCCCCTTTAAACTCAAACCCTGTTGTGTGGCATTGCAAACACTCGGGATCAAAATGGCTGTTATTAGAAATCAAAGGTTCAACCGCTTTAGCGTGCTTGGTCTCTTTCCACATATTGTATTGAGGCCGGTGACAGAGAGCACAACGTTTACTCCCCACATAAGTCGCCCCTTCAGGCCACGATACTTTTGGATGTTTTTTTGCGACCTGATCGTTTTTAAGTTCTAATTTATAATCTGCAATCAGACTGTCTCCAAAAGGATCATGCGAGTGATTCTTGTCTAAAGTGTAACGCGTGTTGTTAATCAAATTAAAAGGTGGGGTTGATTCAAAGTCGGCAGCAATAAAATAGCGCCCTTTTATTCCCGTTGAAATCATGTTCACACTTTTCATTCGCTGGTAATAAGGGATTTCACCTTGTTGATTATAAATCATCAAGTTAAACAGGTCGTTTTCAACAGCCAGTTTTTGTGCCTGATGTACAGGCCCATGAAAGAAAAGCACCCAAAACTCATTTTCTTTTTTTTGTTCTTTCCACTCTTTTATTTTTACTGCAATCGGCTCCACTTGAATGGAATCAACAAAACGATTCACCTCTTTGCTTTGAGATTGATCAATCAAAGAGAAGAAACGAACTGTAATCTCACCTTGCTTTAAACTACTCTCTTCTAAAAATTTAATTTGGTTTTTTGTGTCAATCAGATTCGAAGCTAACACAGGAAAAGAAGTGGCTTGTTGAAACATCATTAGCGATCCCGCTCCTAAAATAAAATCAGAAGGAGCTATTCCCAAAGCACTCACATCTAATTTATTGAGATCTTTAATTTGAACCGTTCGCTTTAACTCAGCTTGAGATCCAAATTTTTGGAGCAATCCCCCATTATGGAGAACCATTAAATTAGGGTTTATGTCTCTTGCCTGATCAATTGCTGTCTGACGGCGAGCAATCCCCCCCAGCATTCCAGGGGTACAGCCGCATGGCTCCAAATAGCCGTGCTCTTCACCTAGGATGACAAACGTAAGAGGCGGGTTAGCGGTTTCTTCCCCATACAGGGATCCAGATAACAGACTGCAAAGGATCGTTAGTAAAGAGAGCCACTTTTTCATGGATCTTATCATGCGGGTATCCCTCTTTTAGTTCAAGGGTAAATCGTTGAAGCTTGCTCACGGTTCCTAATGGAACTTGTGGTGTCACCTCAATATATTTTGATGAAGCACTCACACTCTTAATCTTAAATTTTGGATTTGTGTAGTTATTGACTAAAAAAGAAAGGCGCTTGCCAGTGCTTCCGTTAAAGTAAACTTCGTTTGGTTCTGTTTTTAAACGAGGCTGCACCAAGCCTGTTAAACGCAACTCCATTTTATTATTATTGGGGTCATTGGTATTAAAGCTAATCACCTTAGTTTGATTACCTATTCGCCCCTTTGTTTTAAACGTTGCTTTAATACGCGCAGAGTCACCTGGAGCCACAATCGGTTGATCCATTAGAGCTGTTGTGCACCCGCACGACGTACGCACCCCTGAAATATTTAGTGGGGCATCCCCAACATTTTGCACCTCAAATACAGCCTTAATTTGCTTCCCTGCAAGCACGCGCCCAAAATCAAATGTAGGCTCTGGCACACTCACCACTGGCACCAATTTTTCCTGTGCCCAAACCGACTGGCAAAATATGAGTAAATATAGCAGAATGATTCTTTTCATATAATAAGTATACCTAATAAAAGTAAACGATGGTACCGGGTACCGGTGTTTACTTTTTTTGATGGGAGTGGGTTATGGGATGTCATTGTGGGAGTAAGAATTTGTTTCGGGCGGGGTGGATGATGCGGTATGGGAGCATTACTCCCACCCGCGAGCATAAGCTTGTGAAGAAGATGTTTGAACTATATTTAAGAAAATTTGCCACAAAAGATGATGGCGAGCTTAAAGAGTTTTATATCTGTAACACCTGCGGCACAGAGTGGCAACTTGTTTACGAACTCGATCGCTTGAGCGGATCTAGAGGCGTTAAAGTTTTAACCAAACTGAGAACCCGTGATTAGGCTCTTTATTAAGCGCTAATCAACGAGGCCGCAAGTGCTCGATCTGAGACGCTTGGAAATTGATGCAGTTTAATGCTGCTTAATTCCTTCATATTTTGCTGCACTCTTTTTCTTTTATTACGTTCCGACTTTTCTAATGATGCCAGTGACAATCCCTTGAATTTCACAGTCTTCCCCCTTTACGATAATTGGTTTCATGGTTTGGTTTCTTGGAACTAGTTCAATACAATCTTGACGACGGTAAAACACTTTAACAGTGGCTTCGTTATTGACTAGAGCCACAACAGTCTGACCATTTTCAGCCACGTTTTGTTTCTTCACTAAAATGGTATCTCCATCACAAATGCAATCTTCAATCATGGAGTCACCCTGTACTTTTAAAGCAAAACAGTTGAGGCCACGCACCAAACTAGCCGGCACATCAATTTCTTCGTTCTGTTCAATCGCTTCAATTGGTTTACCCGCTGCCACATTCCCTAAAAAAGGAACCTTAATAATATTTTCAAAATCATTTGTGACGGCTTGCTTGTTTAAACCTGGAGGTGACGAGCGGTAACTGGCCGCAAGAGTTACCGCTCGCTTTAAATTTCCTCCGGGGTGACGCAAATAATCTTTTTGGATGAGCTGCCTGATGTACTGCTGAACTGAATTAATCGAAGCAAATCCAAACGCATCTCTAATTTCTTCAAATGTGGGAGCCACATCACTCGCATCCAACTTGACCTGGATAAAGTCAAAAACCTTTTTCTCTTTTGGGGTCAAACCCCTTCTGAATAAATGTCGTTTTTGAACCTTAGACACGCCTTATTTCTCCCTCATCATGAAACCATATTATATGTAAGTTATATGTAAGTCAAGGTTAAAAAAAAGTTTTTTTAGTTTTTATCTGAAATCAGGTCTGCGACAGGTTCTACTGGGAGAATCCCCTGTTTTTCTCCGGCCATTTCAATCTTTCCCATCTGGCTATCGATATTGCCTAAACGCTTTTGCGAGTCTTCGTAGTGCTTACGGAGTTGGTAGATTTTGTCATCCATTTTGCCATAATGTTCAGAAAATTTTTCAAACTCCCGGTGCAATCGGCTGATCCGCTTAATAATCTCTTCAGCATGCTTTTCAATCTTAAGGCGCTTGAGCCCCATCATGATTGTGCAAAGATAGGCGTACAATGTATTAGGTGAAACAGGAATCACTTTTTTCTTAGAAGCATAATCACTCAAACTATTATCATCGCCTAATGTTTCGTCACGAATAATGGTTTCGTAATAAATATTTTCAGCAGGAATATACATTAAGGCAAAAGTGAGTGTTTTTTCACTGGGACGAATATATTTTTCATTAATCTCATTAATACGATCTTTCACACTGCGCTGAAACTCACGCCGGTATTGAACTTGTTTTCCATTATCATTACACTCAATCATGCGACGAAAAGACTCCATAGGAAACTTAGAATCAATCGGCACCAGTCCATCTGCTGTTTTAATAATAGCGTCGACAATCTGGCCGTTTTTAAATTTATACTGCATTTCAAATTGATCAGGAGTCATGATTTGATCCAGCAAATCTTTCAGAAAAAACTCACCTAAATTTCCACGCAATTTAGGTGCACGTAAAATATCGTTGAGTCCTGAAATATCTTTTCCTACATCAAATATTTTTTTAGAGGCTTCTTCAAGCTGAACAAGACTGGTTTTCACTTCACCGACTGCTTTTTGAGACGATTCAAATTGCGCACTCCAATTTTTATTGGTTCGTTCCATAATGCCAACAGACTCTTGATAACGTTGGTTCATATCTGTACGAACCTGGTCCATCTGTTTGAGAAAACTGTCTGTAAAGGTAGAACTTAAGTCTGAGAGCTGCTGCTGCAGTACAGCAGATTTGTCTTGCTCGGTCAATTTTAAGGTCAGCTCTTGCTCAAAACGACGTGAACGCCCCATCTGCACAAAAAGCATCACACCTAAACCGACCAAACCTAGAGTGAGTAAAGTAATTAAAACTGTCGTCATGATTCTATTTTGACCGATCTGTTTGGGATTGTAAAGAGGGCATCTTCTGACGCTAAAAGAGAGCGATTCTCTCAAACATCCAATAACTAGAAAGAATGCCCACCATATAGACTAAAGGCATTTTAATTAAAGCAAGGACCTTGTTCCCCATTGCCGTCAAATGCATAAAATGAGTTATTTTACGGAAAACCAATAAAACCCCTATAAACACAACAATAAAGAAAACCTGCCCTATTTCAACACCCACATTAAAACAGATTAACCCTGTTAAGAGCTGAACTTGCGGCAAACCTATCTCTGCTAAGACAGCTGCAAACCCAAACCCATGAAGCAGACCAAAAGAAATAGAGACAACGATAGGATAGCGAGAGGTAATCGTATCAGGTCGATTACGTGCGATTTCTGTGGCTAAAAAAAGAATACTCAATGCAATAACCGCTTCAACAGGTATAATTGGAAGCTCGATCCATTTTAACGAAGCAAGTATCAGCGTCACCGAATGGGCTAAAGTAAAACCAGTCACTGCAATTAAAATTCGTTTTCCCGTTCTGGCAAGAAACAAAAGACAAACCAAAAAAAGAAGGTGATCGATTCCTTCTAAAATATGGTCAATACCCAATGCCGTATATTCTTTAGCCACTTTTGATTTTGTTTCTCGATCAGGAACAATCCAAGCTCCTGCCAAAGGCTCTAAAAGATCAACAAGTTCTTCTCCATTTAAATACTGAACTCTAAATAGAGTCGCTGTAGTTACATTTCTATAAGGATATTCGACAAAGATTTTTTGACCGACTAAGCCTTGATCAAACTTTCGGAGCTCTTTTTCTGAATAAGTATTTTTTATTTCTTTCTTATAAATCAGTTCACTTGATTTAGGGAAATAAAGTTGGGGATAGTTTTCTAGAGGAATCCTTTTAGGAACAGTCCACGTAAAAAGAAATTGATTTGGCTGAACCTCTTTTACTTGAACCACCATAGGACGACCATCATGAGCCCAAGCAGAACCAACTAAAAAACTACTCAGTATAAAAAAGAGTGTTATTGATATAGCTCTCAATTTGTTCATTGGTCATCTCTTCCCATTTTTGAGCATCAAAATTATCGATTTTAGATTTCAAATAGTGAATGAGTTCATTTCGATCTAATGTGACAGTCAAATCAGCTCGCCCTTGACTCTCTTGATCAGGTTGGAGCAGTTTAAAGAGAAGAAAAAGAGCACATCCAGCTAAGAGAAAATGTGTTAATGGGTCTTTTAATATACGAGATAGCAAGTTCATACCCTTCCCTAAGAATAAGATAGTGTAGTTTACCATATTCTATAGAAACGTTTGCCACAGAGTTAAGAGTTTGATAACCTATTGGGCCTATGAGAATTTCTTATCTTCTCCTACTCAACTGCTTAATATTTTTTACTGGATGTGCTTCACTTTCTCAATCAACCAGCAATCCAGAACTGGGCATTGTCTCAGAGGCTAAAGATTGGATTTTTCCTGTCTCACTTAAAAAAGGAATAGGGCTCCCAAAAGGCTTTACTCAAGCAGAAACCAAAGATGGGTGCACTCTTTTTATTTATGAAGGCAAAAGCTATTCAGACTTTACCCTCACAACCCATTTTAAACCAGGCTATGGAAAAGACGATTTTGGCGGAGGTCTTTTGTTTCGTTATAAAGATTTAGACAACTACTATTGCTTGAGACTAAATAGCAATACTGATAATTTAAAATTTTATAAATCAATCCGCGGCGACCGAGCACGCTTTGCTAATCGCCGCGTAAAGATTAAGAACAAAAACGATTGGCATGAGCTTAAAGTTATTTGTCGCGACAACCTGCTTCAAGCCTATGTCGACAATCGCCTTATTTTTTCTCGCGACGATGAAATCATTAAAAAAGGAAAAGTTGGCTTATGGCTTCGCGGAGAAACACCTAAAACCGAATTTGCCGACTTAACAATTCAACCATGAAAAAACTTCTCGTTCTTTTCCTCACTGCTTTATTTTTAACACCTTCACTCTCTTATTCAGAAAGCGACAGTGATTACCAACGTCGTTTAATTAAAGAAAGGCAAAAAGAGTTTAAAGGAAGAGATGCTCTTCGTTTAAAACGAGAAGAAGAAGTAGTCGTCGACTATAAAGCATTAGACAAAAAAAATGCTGAAATACGTCGGAAAGAAAAAGAACGATTCAGCCGTTTGACAGATCAATTTGACCAAGTCGTTTTTCAAGAACTGAAACAGGCGCGCCGGCTTTACGACAAATCAACTGTAAGCATTCTTGAAGATGAAGCGCAAGACAGGTACGCAAAAACCCCGACTGATTTTTACGTCAAAGCACGCATCTATATCCACCTCTTTGATGCTGAATTTTTACGTTTTCGTTACAACACCACCAAAGTCATGCACGAACGCCCTCGCTTACTCAAGCAACTACAAGATCAAGGTGAGATCGGACTTGCCTTATTAGACAAGCTGCAAGAAAAAGATATAGCAGATCCTGAACTCTGGAGATTAAGAGCTATTTTTCTTTCCTGCTTTATTGAAAAACGTTTTTCTAAAAAGAAATATTATTTGCAGTCTCAAAAAGCATTCACACGCGCGATTGAACTCAACCCAGAACCCATCAACGCCAAACTCAACCTTGCTCAATTTTATATGAATCAACCTAAAAAATATGGACGCGACCCTGAAGCCGCTAAAGTTTTGGCAGAAGAAGTGCTAAAAGAAAACCCCAAGTCTGTAGATGCACTTTTAGTACTAGGACGTTTTTATCAACAATCATTTAAATACGGATTAGCCCACCAAAACTTTCAAAAAGCATTTCAGCTTGAACCTAAAAACCCAGAAGTTAATTTTTACTACGCTATTGCCCGCCAAGACAAAAAACGCTTCAAAGAACTAATGAAATTCTAAATTCTATTCGACTTGGCCGCCGCAGGAAGAGCCAGAGCCAGCTGTACAACCAAAGCAGTGCCAGCCTGTGTGGATGGGGTGTGTGAGAAGTTCTTCTTGAGTGATATTATCAATGTTTAGAGGGTTTTTAGGGGTGTCGCCGCCCAAACGCATGTCGAGCATTTGATTGAAGTCACAATCATAAAGCCGGCCATCGTAACTCACAGATAACGTATTGCGACACATCAAATCATCAACCGTTGCCGGATTAAAACTGTTCACCAACAACTCCATATATGATTCGTATTCGTTTTCATTTTTCAAATAGGTTTCAAAACGTTTGATAGGCATATTTGTGATGGCATACAAATGATTAAAGACAATGCCAAAGTCTTCTTTGAAACGAACCTTGTAATCTTTTTCTAGCTCAACTTGATCAGGCGGAAGAAACGTGCCAACAGGATTGTAAACTAAGTTTAATGTGAGACCTGTTCCTTCTTTGCCATAACCCAATTCGTTTAACTTAATTAATCCATCAATACTCTCTCCAAAAACACCTTTACCTCGCTGTTTGTCTACATTTTCACGAGAATAACACGGCATTGAAGCAATCACTTCAACTTGGTTTTCAGCTAAAAACTCAGGCGTTTTATCTTGTCCTTCCACATAAAAAACAGTGAGGTTACAACGATCCATCACATGAATGTTTCGTTTACGGGCTTCTTGAACAAGATATTCAAAATGAGGATTCATTTCAGGGGCACCCCCTGTAAGATCTAGCTTTTGAACAGGAATGCGGTCCATGAAACGCACCACAGCTTCTGCTGTTTCACGAGTCATGTTTTCAGTCCGTTTAGGACCGGCTTCAACATGGCAATGCGAGCAAGCTAAGTTACAGAGCTTGCCCACATTAATTTGGAGAATCTCAATTTGAGGTTTGCGCGTTAACGCAAGATTTGATTTTTTGAGCGTTTGTCTAAATGAAACCATTTAGCAACATCCATCATCCGGATCGCAGCTCGCATTTTTCAAACCAGAAGCTTCAAAGACGCCCCCTTTAGTCTCTTTAGCATGGCGCACTTCACTGCGTGAGCAATCAAATTCGCCTGCTTGATCTAAAGAAACTTCTTCTTTAGGTGAAATCAATGTGAATTGATTTTTGTAAGGTTCTTTTGAAAAGATTTGAAATGTTTTGTCGCAAACCGCTGTACGAATACCGCGCTCTAAAACATGGTTGTCATCATCGAGAACTTGCTTAAAAGGACCATTGTAGATAACCGCTTGATTCCGCTCTAAGCAAATCCCTTGCTTTCCTTTATAAGCAGTCACTGTGACAGAACGAAACTCAATTTCATCCACCACTTCAAAGGGTTCGTTGCCCCATTCTGTGATCTCTACGCCATAAAAACCTGCGTCTTCAAACGCGGTTAAAAAAAGGTCATCACGAAACGCACCCGAAACACAACCCGACCACAATTTTGGGTCGTTTTGAAGTTCTAAAGGAATGTCTTCATCGCTGACAATATCAGAGATCGCAACGCGGCCTCCTTTTTTAAGCACACGAAACATCTCTTTAAACATGATTGCTTTTTCTTCAGTGCGAACCAAGTTCAACACGCAGTTAGAAACAATCACATCAATAGAATTATCTGGAATGAGCGGCAACTCATTCATAATTTTTTCTTTGTATTCGTCTAGGGCAAGGTAATCTTCAAATGTTTTAACGCTGTTTTGCGAAAGGTATTCTTCGACTTTGCCTAAATCAAGTTTAAGATCTTGAATTTTACCACGGCGAAATTCCACATTGTGGTAACCAATCTTATCCCCGATTTCTTTCTTATATTTTTCTGCCAATCCAAGCATTTCTGGATTGTAATCCACTCCAATAATTTTTCCTGTTGGCCCCACAACTTGAGAAGCAATATAACAGATCTTTCCGCCACCCGAACCAAGGTCTAAAACAATGTCCCCTTCATTTAAATATTTGGAAGGGTCTCCACATCCATAATCACGATCAATAATTTCAGCAGGAATGACCTTTAAAAACTGAGGGTCATAATCAACCGGACAACATAATTCTTTTTGTTGGCTTTGCGCCCCTTCAGCATAACGAGACCGTACCGACTCATCTACATTTAAGGTGTCAACTGAACCACTACCATTACTAGAAGAACTCATCTGTTATTACTCCTTATTGGTCTTAAGCTTTTGTGCCTGAAAGGGGTTTATTTTACACCACGGCTCTGGTTAAAACCACTTCATTTATAAAAAATTGCTAGGGAGCAGAAAAGTAATGATTGCCTACAGCCTGTGGTAGAGCTATAATACAACCACTACATAATGTATGCCAAGGAGAGAGTTATGACTGCAATATTTAGAACAGCCGCTTTAATTTTGATGGGGATGGGTATGAGCTTATCTGTACCAGCTACTTTTGCTCAGGCAGAGGATAAAAAAGACCCTATTGTTTACATTGTTAAGAAAAGAGACACTCTTGGCAAAATCAGTCGAAAATATGATGTCTCTGTCAAATCAATTGCCAAACTCAATAGCCTTGATAATCCAAACAAAATTGCAGAAGGGCAAGTCCTTTTAATCCCGCGAGATAACTCTACACTCTCAGCTCCTAAAGAAAGAGTTTTAACACGCCCAAAAAGAAAACGGCCTGAACCTAAAACTGTGGCCATGAAAAGATCTGAATCTACAGATGAAGTAGCTAAAACAATCAGACCTAAAAAAACCATCACCAAAAGAGATTATGTTGAAGTTCGTAAAGAAGAACCCCCTACGAAATCGTTTGGTTTAATGAATGATGATGTGGTTGCATTTGAAGAAGAAATTGTGACGGAAAAAGAGAAACAAGATAAAGATTATATTGGTGGATCGATTGCAGCTTGGTTTGTTGATATCGATGCTGAAGTCGGCGCTGATTTGGGGCCCATCAAAGGAACCAAAATCGACTTGCAAGATGCTTTAGGTGCTGATGATGATCTCACCATTCCTGTGGTGCATGTTTGGGCCGCACCTTTTGGCAACCCTTGGATTGTCTTAAATTGGGAATTTATGGAATTTGATATTTCAGGTCGTCGCAACATTGACGAGAGCATTACTTTTGACGGAGTCACATTTAGTGGCACAGACTTAGTTGAAGGAAGTGCAGATGTGCAACGAATGAGTGGCTGGATTGAGATCAATCCTTTTCAAGGGGATTGGGGTTATATCGGCGGTTTGATTGGTGGAGAATATATTAATATTGAAGCAGAACTGACAAATGATTTTAATGGGAATGTCAGTGGAACCGTCCCATCTGTTTCTACTGTTCCTTCTTCTATTGCAGGCATTTCTCTTCCCTCTTCCATTGTAGGGCAATCCCTTCCCACTTCAGTAGCTTCAGTCTCTGGAACCACTATTTCTGAATCAATTACCAATAACGTCTCGGTTAAAGAAGATGCTGAAGCTGGAACGGTTTCTTTAGGAGGCCAAGCTCGTTTCAATATTAATGAAGACTTCTTTGTGAGTGGGCGTGTCCGGGCATTTGGTTATGAAGCTTCTGATATTGATTTTTCGTTTCTCGATATTCAAGCTGAAATCAACTACACTGCTTTTGATATCTTTAGATTTGCTGGAGGCTATCGCGCTTTATTTATTGAAGCAGAAAAAGATGATGTTTCGGGTGAACTCAACATGCACGGCCCCTTTGTTCAAGGTGGCATTATTTTCTAAATTGATGTTTCAATGACACTATTAGGTCGTGCTTGTTGATTTAATCTTTCTAGCCCAGCATAAAATACTGATTTAAAACCGATCCAAGCGGAACGGACTAAAATCCAAAATTTAGAACTTCGTGTTAAGTAATTTGACACGACTTTCTTTTTTAACGATTCTGGAAGCGCATCAAATACAGGGGCAACAGAAGCAAGCCCTTTTAAATAGATCAACAACTCTTCAGATGGTTCTAGTTTGGTAATGATTGAGATCAACTGATTCAGTTTCTCTTCCACAGAGATCGCTGAAGTAACAATCGCCTCTAATTGATTGGCTATTAAACTACCCGCAACAATTGTTTGCCCTAGAAATGGCGTTAATAAGCGAATCACTTTTTGAGCATCTTTAAAATCGATCGAGATAATTAAATTTAATAATGCTTGTGACTTTTTAGGGTCTATTTCTCCTACCGCCCCCCAATCAATTAAATAGATTTCCCCTTCTGGGGTGATCATGGCATTACCATAGTGAAGATCTGCATGAAAAAATCCCTCGCCAAAGACTTGAAGAAAAAATTCATTTAAAAGCTCTGCTTGAATCTGATTAATGTCGAAATTGAGCAAAGCATGTTGTTGCGGTAAAGTAAAATTACTTTCTAAGTAGAGCCGCAATTCATTTTGCTTTTTACTTTTTGATTCAGATAAAGTAGAGGGATCTTGCTTAAGAAGAATGAGATCTTCTATAACAAGTCCTTTTACTTTTTCTTCAAGAATAATACGAGAAGATCGAGACAATATTTTAGGGACTTTAATTTTAAAGGTTTCCCCTTTTATTGATGGGCGACTTTCTAAATTAGCTTCATAACGCTCTACATTCAAAGCCTCTTTTTCAAAGTCGAGCTCTTCATTTAACACATTTTCAATCTCTTCAAGCATATCTGTCGGTAGCCCTAAATCTGGATACTTTTCATTGAGCACTTGTAAAGTAGATCTTAAAACAGAGAGATCTTCTTTTAAAAACTTTTCTGCTGCGGGTCGCTTAAACTTACCTGCTACTTCTCCCTCATAGTCTCGTAATAACAAGGCATAAACCTGTTTGATTGAGGCTGATCCTAAAAGTTCTTTGAGTTGTATTTCATCGATTAAGCCAGCTTCCTGAAGGAGCTGAAAAATAGCACGCTTGTGAAAACTACCCGCATCTTTTTTTAATTTTCCAAGTTCATGCTGAATGTCTGTCGCTCCTTTAAAGAGCTGTGGTTGCTCACCTAAATATTGACCGACCTTAACCCCTATTACCCCCATCTGCTCAAGCAATATCCTTATTTTTACAGCACGGCCAGCTTGCCGCATGTTCTTATCTGCAAAAACATTCATCAAGGAATTAAATAATAAGATTCGTCTCTCTGTTGAGTACGAGACAAATACATTTATAAAAATATCCCTTAAAATATCTTGAGCACCCCTTAGATCATCTTCAAGAAAAAGTTGGTCAAATAGATTTTGGACAAACTCTTTTATCTCAGCAGGTGCTTCTTCAGAATCTTCTTCAAAGAGACCATTGTATCCTCTTAAAATATCATAAAAAAACTTATCTCTTTCAACTTTTGTCATTGAAAAGACTATGTCTGGTAGGGAATCAAAATTTACATGGTTATGAAGCGACAACTGCACCAAAGATTCAGGCATAGGCAAGCTCGGATTAAGGAGCCAGAGAACAAGATCGCCCCTTTCTTTTCGAGAAGGTAGTTTATTTATAGTGTTCCAAGCTTCATTTTTACGCTGCAGACTAACAATCTCTTGTTCTTCACTCACACGATTCCCCTCTAAAAGATACTTATTAATCTCTTTCAATTGAGCAAAGGATCGAACAGCAGTTGAATTTATAAATTCATCAAAAGCATTGTCACGGGCTAAACTATAGTAAGGAAATATTTTTAATATCTCTGTTAAACCAGAATCAAAGCTTCTAAATATTTTGGGTGTATATTTTTTCTTAAGCTCATAAACAACGCGTCCTAACATAACTTGATAATCACTATTTGACATAAGAGGGATAAGACCTTCATACAAATCTATCAACTCCGTAGCTTGATCAGCTGATAATTCATCAATAGACAAACCGTCTGTAGAAAGAAGGTCATTACTTTGATAACTGGCTACTCCGTCAATAATCCCAAAGGGATGACTCCAAAAAGGAGGTTCTTGTCTTTGTAAAATATATGCTTGGGAAGTTGCTAATTTAAAAAGTTCATTATCTCTAAAAATCGTCTTAGTGGGAAATATCTGTTTTAATCGCGCAACTTTTTCTTCAAAGGCAATATTTGAATCTTTAAAATATGAAGATAACGATTTATAGGTCCTTAAAGAGAGTTTAAAGTTCTCAGTACTCCACACACCAAAATCTCGTAAATTAAAATAATCGAAATAAGGATTTTCTTTAACAGAATAAGACTTAGCAAAAGAGACTATAATCCCGTCAACCTCTTTAGCATCTCCAAATCGATCAAATTTTCGAGGATCTCTTTTTAATAGCTTAGCTAATCGATCATTAACTTCATGAAGTCTTTCGCGCACTCTTTTAAGAGACTCTGTCACTTCTAGAGAGCCTTGATACTTTTTTGAAACCTTTTCAGATAAAGTCCTTATAATTTGTTCGATTTCTTCTGCAGTGAATGCTTTATCAGCATCCATCTCTCTAATTCCTAAGTAAGACAAAATCATTTCATCTGAAACCGTAGGACGTGCAGACCGAAACCGACTAGACGCCCCTAATGTAGGGCGTTCACCTTTATCTTCTACAGGAGTCAAACCTTCTAACAAAGGAATTATTTCATCTTCACTTGGATTAAAATCCTTTAGCAGATCAATTAAAATAGAGTCTCTTTCTTTGGACTGAGGAAAGAGTTCTAAAACCAATGAAACAGATTGCTGAAAACTCAGACCCTCAAATAACCACTTACCATTATTGTTTCCATCTTTACGAACAAAGCTATACAAATTATATTTAAAATTATTTTCCTTATCTTCCACACTATCGTTATAGAAAAAAACAGAGGTTGTATACCCACGAGAATCCTCTACTTGTCGACTCTGATCCGTTAACTTAGTGACCAAAAATAGAGGGACATCGATTCGTACTTTGGCTAAAGCAATGGCCCCTATAGCACTTTGATATGTTTCAAAACCATTATCATCAGCCCCTTTTATGTAACCAACAACCGCCTTTGCCTGTTCAAGAGATAAACGGCCCCACTCTTGTTGATTTTTTGTTATTAAATCAAACAGAGTCACCACTGCATTTTTTTGAATTAATCTTTGCACTAAATCAATAAAGCCCACCCCCTCAGCTTTTAAAAGATTCATATAGTCTAATGCTAAACGTTGATGCAAAAGCTTTTCATCTTCTCGGTGACCAGTTAACTGTCTCTTTGTTGGATGAAATAATGGCAAGATTGTTTCTAAAAAGTCTTTTTTAACTAATGGGTTCATTGTTTCGTAATTTACTGATTTTAATATCTGTTCTAAAAAATCATCTCTTGTAGTGCTAGAAACGGGAAAGAGCCTTAATAAAGAATTTATTTTTTCCTTATAGTCTTGAGAAGGAAAATAGCCATCAATCAAGTAACTAATCAGTATTTTATTTGCTTCAAGTGAGTTATTAGAACCGACTTCTGAAATAAGCATCTTTAATGCAGGTAAATTCCCATCTTCCAACAAGGTAGAATAAAAGTAATTTAGAAGCTGCGTATACCCATCTAATTTAGATACTTTAATTCCATAACGTATTTCAAAGACTTTATTTAATTTAAATATTGCGTTCAAATCAGAAAGAGCAAGAGGCCTAGACTCTGTTCTCTTTTTTAAGACCTCCAGAACAACACCATTGTAATATGAAGCAAGCTTCTTTTGCAAAAGGACTGTATTATCTCCATAATCAAGCATCTTACGAATCGAACTAGGCATAGATGAAAGAAATAATGAAGGAGAATCGAGTAGAGTTTCTAATACTAATTCTGTCTGTTCATCAGAAAGTTGCGATATTTTTTCTTCTATCTTTTCATCATGCTGCGGGTCATGAGCTCGATAAAGAGATAGATGCTGAATGGCTGTTAAAAGTTTAATTGACTCAGCATCTAAACCTCTATTCTGAAATCGATCTTGATTTAAAGTTTCGGCTTTATTTTTAATTGCTTCCCAATATGTGGGTAGCGGCAGCGCTTCTTCTGGAGAAGAATCAAAGGCTCCAAACTTCTCATTCAAAAAGTAAAAAGCGAGAAAGGGCCCATAAAGCTCAAGAAATTCTTTTCGCCCTTGTTCTTTTTCTTCACCGTCAGAGCCAGTATGATCAACTCTAATCTCAAATAAAGCAGATGGCTTTGGTAAATCACCATATTTTTTTCGAAACCACCTCTTTAAACCTAACATTCTAATTGCTTCAACGTCTTTCCTTTGCTGCTGTAAGCGCTCATTAAACTCTAGGTCATATTCTTTTTCAAAGTAATCCCACAACCGTTCAAAATTATTATAAACCTCCTCTTCAGAAACAAATATTGAGAAGATTGACCCTTTTGGCTGGTCTCGTATTGATAGAACCCACTCCTCCCCAACTTTAAGATCTAGATCATCTGCATCATCAAATGAATCACCTTTAACAAACCGATAATTATCTTTATGAGATTTACTTACTCGAGCACCATCTAAACGAGCCCCTCTTCTTAAAACTCTTTTGAAACCACCCTTAAACTGCCGCAAGAACTTTAATTTTTCTTCTTTTTCTGGATAGGTTGTTTTCTCTAAAAATGAAATTCTTTCATCAATTAACTTTTCAATTGATTCAACATAAAATTCTCTAGAGTGAAAGGGGTCTTCGCCAATAGAAACAGAAGCGTCATCAGGACCCTTATTAAATTCTTGGCTCAAATAGAGAAATAGACTTTGAATTGAAAGAGGAAGCTTCCAGTCGCGATTCCAAACAACGGTCGTCCAACTTTTATTCTCAGACTGCCCATTAACAACAGCTTGTATATTATTAGACATAAAAACATAGGAGAGATAGTTTATGAAATCAGGATCTTTTGACAGAGCGTAAGCTGTCTGAAATCGATTAACAAAAAAAGAGTAAGTTAAAAAGTTTTCTAAAATACTGACATCATCAATAGATTCGAGTATGACGCCGAGTTCCTCCTCTGTTTTTGCTTCAAGTAGTGCTTCATATAATAAAGCTGCTTTTGTTGATTCGAGAATTACAGGGCTTTCTAAAAAGACTTGAGTAAAAGATTGTGACTCTTTAGCCACATTAGGAAGAAACTGATCCGGACTTTTTAATATTCTTTGTACTTCACCAACGCGGTTATCAGCCTTTGGATGACCTGATATAAAAGGTGGCGCATTTCCTAGAGCATCTAAGAATGCAAGCACCTCAACAGCAGCATTGGGATTATAACCAGCATAAGCAGCTAAAAAGAGCCCGCCATTATCGGCATCATATTCTAGATTTTGATTTTTTTGTCGTGCATCACTTGACTTGGCACCAGCAACAACCTCTTTTCCTTCTTTATACTGAATCAAGTGCTGAATTTCATGTCCGAATATCCAGGCAATAGCATCTTGAGTTAGCTCTTTATTATTTTCTTCTAAATATTTTTTTAGAGTTTTAATCAATCCTATGTGAATAAAAAAGGCTCCGCTATCTTTAATCCAATAAGCTTCAATCTCATCTGAGTTCACCACGTAAAGATCTATCTTACTGGGATCTAAACCAGCAGCTTTTAATATATTTTTAAAAATGGTATTAAGCTCTTGATATACGGGATCATTTTCATCAACCAGACCATGTTGCTCCTCCAAGGTCTCAATTTCAATTTCAAGAACATCTGCAAATTTGGATCGTGTTTCAGTAAGATAACGAACAACAAAAGGGGCATCAGGGCGCAGCAAACCACTACGAGCAACTTGAGACACATCTAAAGCTTCTGATTGAGCTTGGCGCAAGCCAGCCTCTAACATTTCAGCTTCTACCTTATCCCATAAATCCAATTTTTTAAGTTTTTCCTGCAATTGAGCTTGATTAGCCTGAATAAACTGGTCGACTCTTTGGGCTGCCTGAGCAAAGAGAAGTCCTTCAGCTTCCTGAAAATGTTCTAGTAAAACCTTTCTTTCAAAGACAAGCGACTCATGAGCCAACTCATGTAGTAGTCCGATTTTTAAAAGGCTTTTTGCTGTTTGAAGAGATTCAACAAGCCTCTCAAAAAGTTGACGGTTCACTCCAATAAATCCATTTCCATGGTGATCTTCAAAAAGAAACTCGGAACTATCTAATAGAGTGATCACTATTTCTTTTTGAGCAGGGGGATTTAAAAATATTTTTGGTGTCAGAACAGCTTTTAAATATTCCAGAAACTCTTTTTGGTTCTTAAACCCTAATCTTTCATATTGATTTAATAAATCGGGATCAATAAAAAAGGTCGTTTCATTAATTTCCAAACGAGATCCTCGAGTCTTAACTGATGACCGAATTAATTCAATATCCTGCTCTCCATTTTTTGAAATTAGGGCAGGAGTCAAAAGGGGCATTCCCTCTGCATGAGCCCATGGCTCACTAAATGTGACAGGAATTGAATCTGGTAACACGGGAAAATATGAGGCTGAACTTGGAACTTCAGGAGCGTGAAAAGAACTCAAAGGAGCTAACGCAAAGAGAGATTGGTTAAAGCACATAACGCCAATTAAGGCTGTGCTCAAAATCAGCTTTAATTTCTTTATAACACCTTGATAACAAACCACATATAAAAATAACATTAAATCAGTAGCTTGTCAAGTCGCTATATAGGAAAAGAGCTTAAATTGAGCCAACTCTATATATGCAGAATCTTTTCCCCAATGGTATTATGCCTTTCTTTTTGTGAAACCAAGGCCTTATACTCTTCAATAACAAAACCTTTTTTAGGAGAACTAAAATGAACCTATTTGATGCTATTGAACAACGCCGCGCCGTTAAACACTACGACCCTAACTTTGACATTCCAGAAGAAGATCTTCAAAAGTTAATGCATTGCGCCATTCAATCTCCGACGTCATTTAATATTCAAAATTGGCGCTTTGTTTTAGTGCGCGATAAAGAACAGAAACAAAAACTACGCGCAGCGGCTTGGGACCAACCCCATATAACCGACGCCTCACTCTCATTTGTGATGTGTGCTGATTTAAAAAGCTGGGAAAAAGAACCAGAACGGTATTGGAAAGATGCACCTAAGGCAGCTCAAGATATGCTCGTTCCCATGATTAAACCATTCTATGAAGGCAAGGAACAACTTCAACGCGATGAAGCAATGCGCTCTTTAGGGATTGTGGCTCAAACCATGATGCTCACAGCTAAAGGACTAGGCTATGATAGCTGTCCTATGATTGGATTTGATCCAGACAAAGTGGCTGAAGTCATTAATTTGCCCGAAGACCATGTGATTGGGCTTTTGGTTGTGATAGGAAAAGCAATCAAGCCAGCTTGGCCAAAGCCTGGGCAATTGCCGATTGAAGAAGTCTTGATTACAGATCGATTTGCTTAACAAAAGTTGAGTAAAATTTTTGCGCTCGGCAGGGGTCGAACCTGCAACCTTCTGATTCGTAGTCAGATACTCTATCCAGTTGAGCTACGAGCGCAGAGATGAGAATGTGGGGTGACAAATATGTTCCTGTTTTCTACAATATATAGAACAGGCGTAGATTATACAAATTCTGGGAAGAAAGGCAAGATAAATGGGACTAGAAGCTTGGCCACACAATGCCGCTCACTGGCATGTCATTCTAAACCATCTCCCTATGGTGGGATTTTTCTTTGCCTTCCTTGTTCTAGTTCTTTCCGAACTCTCCTCTTGCACTGCCTGGCGTAAAGTCGGTTGGTTTCTCATTATTGTTTCAGCTGCTTTTCTCTATCCTGTACATGAAACAGGTGAAAATGCTCATGAAATGGTGAGCAAATTAGAAAATGTCACTGAGACACAGATTGACCGACACGAAGAAAAAGCAGAACTAGCAACATGGGCGGCAAGCATTGCTGGAGTTTTAGCTCTGTTTGCTTTTTTAGCTGAAGCGATTAAAAAGATCTGCTTAATCCGCCCTTTTCGTTTAATCATTTTATTAAGTCTTTTCACTTCACTTGTCTTCTTTTACTTCACTGCTTATGAAGGAGGGCTGATTCGTCACCCTGAATTCATGGAACTTTTAGCCCCACCCAAATAATCAATTTGATTTAATTTAAGAACCAAGCAATAACAAGAACCTGCGGAACAGTAATAAGGGGCAAGAAGAGAGATATTTTCCATGATTTGGTGGTCTCTTTTAAAACCATGATTTCAGTGTAATCGGTTGCCACTCCAGTCATTAAAAAAGCAAAGCTGTTTCCCGGTGCATTGGCCCGCGTCAATAAATCAGCAGCCAAAGGGGTCGAACCTTCCGAACAGACCTCTAAGATTGTCGCAATCACCAATGTGAAACCAAGCCCCATTAAAGAAGGGCCGAGATAAGTTGAAAAATGTTCAGAAGAGATCAACGTTCGCACTAAGCTGGCTAATAAAACTCCAAACAAAATCCAACGAATCACCATGCGTGAATCTAACAATCCGTTCTTAAATAGTTCTGTAAAGAATTTAAAAGAATAGCTTGTCTCTTTTAAACCTTTTTTAGCCTCTTTGAAAAATTTAAAATCTTTTGGAAGATCAACTTGGTTGGGATTATGTGGCAACACTTTTAAACGAACAAGAAAATCAAAAATAAGGCCTGTCACAATAGCGATCAGCATGGACAAAACAATAAACAACAGCGTCCACTTCAAACCAATTAAAGTAATTAAAATAAATGTTAATGAAAAAGAATTCCACGGGCTTGCCACCAGAAAAGCAATAACTTGCCCTGCTGAAGCCCCACGCTCATAAAGCTTAGACCCAACCAGTAAGATGCCATGACTACACAAGTCAAGCAGCACGCCTCCCATAACCGCACGAAAAATAGAGTCAAACGTGCCACTCTTACCCAAAATAGCCATTACAAATTCACGCGGCACTTTTGCAAGCAACCCAACAGTCAAGACGCCAATTAAAATTCCCCACCACATTGTATTGATTAGCTCAAAAACAGAAAGAGCAAATGGCGTCACAAAAGAGAGAGGCGAAAGGGTTGAAGAGACAAAGAGATGAAAAAGATAAAAGAGACTAACAACAGACAAACACCCCCATAAAAGAAAATCAATGTTTGTTTTCTTTTTCGAATCACAACAATCTGATTGAGAAGAAGGGTCCATAGCTTACTTAGCTTTTTTTAAGATTTGGAGGATGCGTTGAGAGGCTTTTCCATCCCCATAAGGATTTTTCCCTTTGACCATGCTTTGGTATTTCTTTTTAGAGGAAAGTAAGCTCAGGGTTTCTGAAACAATGGTTTTTCGTTTGCGGCCGACTAATTTAGAGACACCTAACTTCACTCCTTCGGGCCGCTCAGTCTCGTCGCGCATCACTAAGACGGGTTTTTTAATGGAAGGGGCTTCTTCTTGAATACCACCTGAATCCGTTAAAATGAGTGTGCACTTTTGCATCAAGTAGACAAGCTCATCATAAGGAATAGGGTCCATAATATGGATGCGTTTATTTTTCATCAACAGTTTGGCGACTTTTTCTCGAACATTTGGATTTAAATGAGCTGGGTAGAGAACCTCAACATCTGAGTCTTGTTTGACGATGTCAACCATTGCTCGAAACATCTCTTCCATTGGTTTTCCAAAACTTTCTCTTCGGTGCGCTGTCACTAATACTATCTTTTTACTAAAGTTTATTTTTTTAAACTTAGGGTATTCTTTTTTAATAATTTTGCGAGCCCACAACAAAGCATCAATGGAAGTATTTCCTGTCACAAAGATATTCTTGGAAGAAAAATTTTCTAGAAGAAGGTTTTCTTTGGCACGTTTTGTTGGCGCAAAATGAAGATCTGTCACAGGAGCAACTAATCGTCGGTTCATCTCTTCAGGGAAGGGGTAATATTTATCATGTGTTCTTAATCCCGCTTCAACATGAGCGACTTTAATCTTTTTATAAAAGGCAACAAGGCCGACCAGAAAAACGGTGGTTGTATCCCCTTGAACAAAAACCCAGTCAGGTTTTTCCTTATCAAGGAGCTCGCTCATTTTAGGGACCATCACTTTTGTGAGGTATTCAAGTGTTTGCCCTTTTTTCATGACCTTTAACTCGTGATCCACTTTGATGTTAAAAAAATCGATCACCTGTTTTGCCATGGTATAGTGTTGGCCCGTAAAACAGACCTTGCAGTTAATCGAACGATCCTTTTTTAGAGTTTCAATAACAGGCGCCATTTTTATAGCTTCAGGTCGTGTGCCAAAAACAACGAGGACTTTCTTTTTCATAAAATAAACCCTTTAGAATCTCCAGGAAAAATAAGAACCAATCGATTTATAGATAAAGTTATCTGAATCCCAACCATATGAAACACTTGAAATAAAACTATAACGAGGGCCTGAAAGGGTCATACTTCCAAAGACCGTCTGTGATTTTGTCGCTGTCTGATCATAACCAAAGGTATAACCCGGGGTCACAGTAAAGCCTTCATTTATTTTAATATCTTTTTCAAAGGTAGTCGAATTGGACCATTTGTCTAACCGCGCTCCTTCTGGCTTATCAACACGAATAAAAAAATCAGAAGGAGCATGGATCCAATCATAAATAGTCGCATTACGGACACGAAAGGTCTTATCTGCTAAAGGACGCATTGTAATAAATAAGGCGACTGAATTAGCACGATTATCATTCCACAATTTCGTGTACTCATCATAGAGTTGAATTTCAAACGAAGGATTAAAAGTATGACCCACTGTTAAACGGTATTTGTGTCTTGGATTGATCTTTTTGTTTGGCTCAACTGTGACTCTAGGTTCTATAAAGACTCTAGGAAACAATTCAAATTGAACAGCTGCGCCAAAAATAGGGGTGTTTTTTGTGACCGAATCAAAGCGGTAACCTGAAATAATGGTCCCCTTAAATTTATCATTTAAAGGCCACGCGTAATCAACAAGCCATTGGTGATTGTCTGAGGAAGTCCCAGCATCTTGATCTTTTTCATAAAAGTAAAAATAATTTGCAGATAAAACAGGTGCGCTCACAGCTCTTAACTCACTCAAACGGCCACTCAACTGCTGGCTTGATTGAGGATTATATGTAATGATCTGCGAATAAATCTCATTAGCCGCATCATACTTATTTTGATAAAAATAGATCTCACCTAATTCTTTTTGAAGATCCATGTCAGAAGGATTTTCTTCAATCAGCTCACCCAATCTTGTTTCTGCTTCTACCCATTCTTTTTTCCATCCGTAGATATAGGCAAGTTCTTTACGCGCCTCATAATCACCAGGAGAAATTTCTAAAACATTATTAAACGCTCCTATCGCCAAATCATACTGCAAACTCCACGTTAAAACACGACCCCGTTGCATACGGAGTGTACGGCTATAAGGATTAACGGCTATCAATCGATCTAAAAGCGCTAAAGCCTTTTGCCAATTTTCTTTTTCAAGGTAAAGGTCTATGAGTTTTTCTAGAATTTCTTCTTCATCGGGATGTGTTTCTGAGAGACCAAGAAGCTCTCTTTCTGCTTTTTCAAACTGCTTGTCCCATAAAAGTATTTGTGCGAATTGAAAACGCGACTCCACATCGTCAGGATCAAGAAAAAGGACTTCTCGATACCCATCAGCCGCTTCTTTCCATTTTTTTTGTTCGATATAAAGCTCAGCAAGCTCTCTTTGTATATCGATCAAGCTTGGAGAATGGTCTAAGAGCTTTTGATAAGCTTTCTCAGCTCGATCATACTTTTTGAGAGTTTTAGCCATATGAGCGCGCAACAACAAATCTCTTTCGTGCTGGGTTAAATTAAGTTCTGTTTTCCGATCAATGGCAAAACTTTTTGGAGAAGAACAAATCACCGTTAAAAAACAAAAGAAAAATATTGTTTGAAAAAGTGATATAGTTTTCATTTTAGATTCTTTACTTTTTATCTTTTATTTTTTTGCATGAAGTAGATACTGATCACAATGGCAAAAATAAGAGTCACAACAATAATGAGAAACATAGGGACTCTTGCTCGAAGCGCATCCCTTTTCAAATCAATTGTTTCTTGATCTAAAGCTTTATCAGTATAAGGAATCACACTTCCTTCAGAACTAATAATAGCAATCTTAGTATTAATCAAAGCCATTTTCGCGCGGTTACGGATAAGATTAACAGCATCAGATAAAAGGTATTCAGCAGAGCCTGTTATAACCACAATTGATTTTTCTTTATTCCATGGATTGGTTATCAACTCAACACAGCCAATCTCGCCCCTAAAATCAGCGGGTAAGTTCCACTGATAATTTCCATCTAGCTTTGCTTCTTCATCATCCTGGGCACTGGTTCGTGTAATAAATGGAGTTGAATCTTCTAAGTCAAATGAGATCGGTAAATCAGGGTTTATTCGACTAAAAAAACTATTTGTTTCTGCTCTGCCCAAAACAACTAAGTTCTTTTGAAGGTCATCATCAGTCACTTCGCTTGACCTTTTTACAATAAGCCACTTTTGGCTTTGAGGTAGATACTGACCTAACGTAAAAGCAAATCGAAACAAGGCGCCAAGCGCATTATTGTCAGGTTCATCCGGAATAATAATAAGAGGCAAACTCACTTTATTATTTAACATATAAGGAGCGGGAAAGTCTTTAAGTGTCAGCCCTGTTTTATCAACGTGAGGTAAAGAAACATACGATTCTTTATGCATCAGCACCCATGCTTTTTCAGGAAAGCGGCGTTCACACCCTTTTTGGCCAATGTCTAAATAAAAACGAACATTAATTTCAAAACCTTTATCTAAAAGAACTTCTGAAGGAAGTTCAATACGTACTATTTTAGAATCGTTTCTATCAGCTATTAGTTTTACACTGTCAGCAAATAGACCATTCACAAAAACAGACATTTCAGATTGGTTGTTCACTAAAAGAGGCGACAGATCCATCACAAAGTTTATGGCTGCATTTTTTTTAAGCCGCCAAGAAGCAGGAATCGCAAAGTAATACGCACTCTCATTATAAAAAGAGCCTCGAATCATCTGATCATCATAACCCAAGTTCTCAAACGTCCGCCTTAAAGAAAAAATATCCGCCAATGAGCGTCGAGAATAAGGGCCATAATAAGGATCTAAACTTTTTTCTTTTCCTTTTAACTTTCTTCTCAAAATATCACTGATCATCACATTAACAGCTGGTTTTAAGTGGCGCACTTCATCAGACGAAACAGAAAAAATAACCGCACTCTCTGACCAAGGTGAAAGATCTAACGCATATTGAGCCAAATCTTGTCCAAGAGGAAGCTCCTTGGTCAACCCAAAAGGAAGATCGGATTGTTTATTGATGACAATTAAATTACTTTTTAAAATATTTTTTTCTTTCGGCAGCACTTCGCTATGACCATAAATAGGAACGTCATCAGATGTTTCTTGGCTCAAGGCACCTAATTGCTTAGCTGTATTGGCCTGAGTTTCAATCAAAGTCGTAGATGCTTTTTTAGGAACAATGAAAGTCATTCCATTTTTTGAAAAACTTTCCATCCTTAAAAGAGGTTCTGGAAAATGAGCTAAGTTTTGAGACGGAGTATCATTATAGAACAGGTTTAAGACTGAAGACCTTTTAATCACATACCAGTTAGCAGGATTATCAATATCTTTACATTCATCTGTACTTGCCTGAGCATAAAGCTGGATACGAAGATGGTTCAGCCCTTCTTTTAAAAAACCGGCTGGAATGGTAAATATTTCTTCACTTATTTCAGGGTCGCGATCTTTCAGTGTAATACTTTTTAATGGAATGTCGTTGACTGAAAGGGTGATGTTGGATGTCTCAGGAATCAGAATGGTTGAAAAGGCAAAATAGAGTTTAAATTCTCCACTTATTGGCTTTCTAACTGAAACAGGAATACGAAACCAAAGACTTTGATAAGAATGAAGGCCCACATAAATAAGGTCTTCTTTTTCAGACAAATATATTTCAGCTGTGGCAGCATGAGCACCTGATCTTATAGTTTTAACTTTTTCAGGAGTCGCTAATTTGTTTGAAGCAGAAGCTTTTTCGACTTTGGAATCAACTTTTTTAGTGTCTGATTTTTCCTTGTTGTTTGTACGACCAAAAAACTGACTGAACGCAGGTGCGCTCGTAAAGAGAAGAACAAACCCTATTAACCCAATTAAAAGATATCCCTTGATGTACTGCATCAAAACCTCTGCGTTTTTTCCCAGTGAGGCGCTGCTTCTTTTTTAGTTAATCGTGGCTTCCACATCACCTTAATCGCCATCACAAGCCACATCTGACAATAAGTAAAATACATTAAAATAATAGAGAACACATTGCTAAGCGTGACTTCTCTTTGCTCTAGCCCTAAAGCAATTAAAATCTGGGCAATAAACATGATAAACGCACAAAACCACATCAGTAAAATGGGGCCAGCCACATTCACCTTTGCAAGTTCCATAAATCCTAGAATGAACAGGATATCAGAAAATAATATAAACACTATTAAACTATAGTAAGTAAACAACATATACAACATATTTATGAAAAGTTTAAAATTGCCAAATCCCTCAAGAAAGTACTTCCAAATGATATGGTAATTGCCTTCAACCCATCTTTGGCGTTGCTTAAACCAAACCGCCCATTCTTCTGGCTCTTGCTCCCAAGTGATCGCAGAAGGAAGAAACCATATTTTATAGCCTGTTTTTAAGATTCGAAGACTTAATTCAGTATCTTCAGTAAGAGAGGTGGTGTCCCACCCCCCCACTTCATTTAAAATGTCTTTTCTTAAAACAAAGTTGGTTCCTGGAAGCATCACAATATGATGCATGACCCATCTTCCTGCTTGAGCCGTCCACTGGTGAGCAATAAACTCAATGTTAATAAACTTGGTTAAGATATTTTTCTCTTTATTAATAGTGCGTACCTTGCCCACTGTAGCCGCTATTTGAGGATCTCCAATAATTCCTGCCACTAAAATCCTTAAAGAACCGGGCTCAGGTGAATTATCTGCATCATAAATAGCAATTAAGTTATGTTTTGAGACAGAGAGGCCATAATTAAGAGCATTTGACTTTCCTTTTGCAGACTGCTCTTTAGGCACATTGACAAGCTTAATCCATGGGTATTCTGCAGCAAACTCCTTAATAATCTCTTCGGTATTATCTGTAGAAGCATCATTAATAACAATCACCTCTAAATCTTCTTTTGAGTAATCAAGGCTAACCATACTCTGAAGCGTTGTTTCCATCACAACCCCTTCATTATGTGCAGGGATAATCACAGAAACAGGGGGATATTCTTTGGTCTCTTGAAGTAACATTTGAGTATTCCATTCGTTTTTCTTGGAATAAAGAAAAGCCAAAGAGATCAAGACCGCATTGTAAACAAGCATGAGCCAGATACAAAAAATAGATAAAACAAAAAAAAGATCAAGTAGAACTGACTCAAACACGATTGCCCTTCCTTTTCGTAAAAGCAAAACTAATGAAAATTACAAGCAAAAAGACAAGCAGGAGCGCAGTAATGATAAACAATCCCCACATCAGCAATCGCATCATCGAGTCTGCAACACCCCTTGAATCTGTACCTAAAAAGGTTCTTAATGCCCAGTGCTCAAAACTTTTTAAGCCTACCTTAGGCTCATCTCCTATTCGAATCACAAACACCCCTTCTTGATACCGAGGGATGCGTGTGAGAATATCTCCATTTACAGGATCTTCACTCACGTCAATGTCTTTCTTTTTAAATTTTTTGCTCATGACAAAAGAATAAATATATTTATTTTCAATATCTAAATTAATAATGGGAGTAATCTCACGATTGTAAAAAACTTTTTTGTTTTCAGTTTCTCCATAGAAATAAGGCAATCCTGAATAGATCTGCCACTTATCGGTTTTAACTTGATTAGGAAGCGTCTTCATATCTAAAAAAAAGTAACCTAAATCTTTTAAACCAATGATCATTTTCTCTAGATGTTCTGTTTCAACATAAGGATGAAAAAAACCAACAGCAACCGCATCTCGAACCACAAGAATTTTGTAAGCCTCTTCAAGAATTTTATCAACGGTTTGTCCTTCTCTATAACTGACATAGCCTAAATTTTCAGGGACAATCCAACGACCGTTCCTACTTTGAATAAAGTAAGGATAACTTTGAGAAGCTTGACTTGTCAGGTCTGAAAGCTGCATCCGCTCCACTCCAGTAGAAAAGATCTCACTAAAAATTTTATAATCTAATTCTGAAGCACCATAATGGGGAGTCTCCCAAGCTAGGGGAAAAATGCCATTGTCTGCGCAAAGATCAACACCCTTATTTAATTTATCTCGAATCCATTTTTCAGAATCTTCCGCAATAGGAGTGTCATTATTAATATCCCAAAACTCATGGCCCTCACCCGACTCTGATCGATACTGATGGGTGTAACCATGCAAAATAGGGGTTCCCCCTACTTCTTGAAGGTATTGCATTGCCGCTATAAGATAAGGCTTTTCAGCAAGCGTGGCCCGTTCTTTGGTTTCAGGATCTGTGTAGACAGGAATAATGGCAAAGGAAAAGGGGATCTTATATTTTTTGAAAATATCACCTACTTTCCTGAGTTGTTTTGGGTCGCGATAAGGATGAACATCTTCAATTCGGATCATGGCATATTTATAGGATGAATGAGGCTCTTTAAAAACCTCGTGCAACAAATCACAAAAAATATGCCCCGAACTATCTAAGAAGAAAGGGAGATCACTCACATACCAAAAGTTGTCAGATTGAACAGCATAAGGGACATATTCATTCCGACGAAAATAACTCGCACGTGGTTTTGCTTTTTTTCGATCTGTAATCGTAATGACGTAAGCATCATCTCCGGACCGGCTAAATGAAATGCCTTCATAACTAAGAGAATTAAATCCAAATTCTGTTTTTTCTGAAACACGAAAACCTAAAGTATCACCCTCTCGATTCACAACAGGACCTGCATTTGCATAAAGCCAACAGATTGTTTGCTCTGCATCAATCACATCTTCGTAAAAAATCTTTGGGGGTGGCTCCTTGTCATTAAACCCTACATAGAAAACCACATCGTAGAACTGAAGCATACCTGGTTCGTATTTAGAGCTCTTTATCGGCACAATACGGGTATTAAAGTGAGAGATCTGATTACGCAAAGCATGGACCGCATCATATTTGGCCCCATCAGGAATTTTTTGCTGGTAAACGAGAAGAACTTTTTTTACTTTTGCTGCTTCTCTTTGAGCTTCTTCCCAAAGCAGCGTTTCTTTTTCTCTTTGTGCTATTTTTTCCTCTTCGGTTTGCGCTTTCTTTTGTTGTGCAAAAGCACTATTAAAAGAAAAGAGTATCAATAAAAGAAAAAGACTACCTATTGATCTAAGCACTTTTTTCTTCATCCACTTTTCTTTCTTTTTTAAATTTTGTAGGCACGGCTTCATGACTCTCAGCGGTATCTGTCTTTCTCTTTCGACTCAAAACTGCTTTGGTTTTTTTCAATATGGTGGTTGAACCGTTTGTCTCTAAATCAGCAATTTTTCCTCTATGCTTCTCCATTGTTTCTCGAAGCAAATAGGTTTCATGCCCATCTTCTGGAAAAGCAGCCACACCTGCTGTCATCAAAACAGGGTATTTAATGTGATTGCCTTTATATTCAATATAAGAATTATCGAGTTGTCTCTGTAAGTGGACAAGCCGCTTCATCAACTGATCTTTGTTAATACCAGGAAAAAGAACTTGGATTGTACTAGGGCTCGATTGAGCGATGCGATCTGTTTGCCGAAAGATGGTTCGCACATAAAACTTTACCTTTGTCATACAAAGGTAAACACCTTTCTCTCCAAAAACACGGGTCACATCATGGATCTCATCTAAAGAAAATGTCGCCACACAAAAACAAGCCTTCATTCGACGAGAACGAATCATTTCATTATTCATTGCTTCATCAAAATCTCTTTCTGAATTCATATGAAAGCTTGATTCTTTGATCATATCTTTAATTTCTTCTGGGTATTTCTGTAATAATTTTCTATACACATTCAGACCATCGCCCACCTTTCCCACAACAATGGCGATAGAAAGATAAAGAAACAACCAAAGCCCTTGATTAAAGGAGATATCAAAATAGACTGAAGATTGAATCGTGGTATAAAGATAGGTGGCTGCATAAGCAAAAATGGCAAAAATAGAGGTGATCAATCCAACTAAAGACCCACCTAATAGAGCGGCTACAGAAACAAGATAGCAAATCCCAACATAGATAAAAATAGACAGCTCATAGTTAAACTCAAACAACAAATAAAACACCGCACCAAATAACACGGTAAAGATAACAAGACAACTCACTAAAATATTAATGGCAAAATTTTTCATCTACATTTTTCCCTATACTCATAAAAAGCGAGCAATGTTTGTAAATTATCAAATGAATGAGCTTCCCCTAAAACAAACGCTCCATAAAAAAATGAATTTTCATTCATGTCTTGATATGAAGAGATTTTATTATAAATCTTTTTAGCAAATCGCATATCGTTTTTAGCTACAGCTAAACGCATTAATATGGCGTAAACAGAGATGTTCTCCCAATCATGCATGATCTCTCCATTAATAGGGTCAATACTGGCTCGAATTTTATTGTTATTAGCCCATTCTTCTTTAAGGAATTCATAAACACCCCCATCAGGAAGCCCCACTTGAGCCATATGAAAGGCGCACAACACATTGTTGATTAAATTCTTTTCAAGAAAACCATACTCTTTGTATTTAACGTTATACTTGTCGTAGTAAAGATCAACAGGGGTGAGCCCTTTGTCTATCACAGCCACTGATTTTTTAATCACCACTTTCCAGAATGAGTCATACTTAATTAATTTTTCCATTGCCCAAAGATCAAGATAAGAAAGATCCACTGTTAATGATTTAGAATCTCCCCCTTCATTCCAACAAAAAGCCTCAATAAAATACTCACCAATCAAATTGTCTTTTCTCATGCTTACAGAAAGATCAAGCGCGAGATCTAAATAACGTTTCTCTCCCCATTTTTCATAAGCAACAATAAGTGCTGCGGCAACTCGAAGATCATCTAGCGAAGCACTACATTTTTCTTGTTCACCTGAAGGAACATTCACCAACCAATAAAGCAAACCATTGGGAGACATAAAAATATCATTCACCACATCGAGCTGCTTATCAAACTCAGGCTGATCACCAATGTGGGCAGCATAAAGCATGATCAATCCCACTGTTTCTGAAAGAAGCGACGTCACTTCTATGTCTGGATTATCGATAGGAATGGTGCGGATCAGAGCCCCATTTTCATAAGAAAGTTTAGATTTAAGAAATTCATAAGAAAGCTTTTCCTGAGCTTTTATTTTGCAATCAGATAGGAATGGAGGAATAAATAAGAATAAGCTCAGCCCCAGAATCACTACACCCAAAGTTATGTAGGTCGTTTTATGTTTTTTCATACCCTTTGAAAAGTCTGTTATAATTTACTCTTCTTTAATAGTATACATGATAACTGACAAGCTTGTGGAGCAAGCCTAGTTAGCCACGTTTGAGAGCATTAAATTATGGCCAAAAAAACCAAAATTTTGATCATTGAAGATGATTTAGACTTCCTAGATGCTGTTCTTTATTATCTAGAAAAGTCTAAATACGATGTATTTACATCAATTAACGGAAAAGATGGTGTCGAATCCATCAAAAAACGCCATCCAGAGCTAATCATCTTAGACCTGATGCTACCTGGGATGACAGGAGAAGAAGTGTTAGAGTGGCTTAAAGAAAGCGAGTCCCAAATACCTGTCATTGTTGTCACTGCCCGCTTTCTAGACACTGACCTAGTCACCAAACTACAATCTTACGAAAATGCCACTGTCTTACCCAAACCCTTCAAAAATGCCGAACTCCAAGAAGTAATTGAACAAACCTTAACCACAAAAGAACCGTCCTAAAGCGATAAAAAGAAATCTTTATCTGCCCATCCCAAAGCATCTAGATCAGGTAGAATTGTAGGGGAATCAACTTTTTTTAGGAGAGTCATTTTGCCTCCTAGACCGAGCGCAAGAGCGACCTTAGTAGAATAGAGTGGGGTGGATTTAAGAGAACCCTTCTTATTTTGAATTTTTTGCCATTGTTTTTGCTGAGTTTCAGAAAAGAGTTTATGCCTTCCCGTTTTTAAATAAGTGACCCCTTCTAAACCAGACAAATAAGAAGCAAAGCCTTCTGGAAAACCTTCAAGGGGAGGGGTTATTTGGTCATAGACAACAATATAAACACCTTCTGGCATGACTGCAATGAAATCATTTATCCATTCTTTTATCTCTTTTGGCGTCTTTAAATGCAAAATTAAATAATCGGCAACAAACTTTAAAAAAAGAACATCACCGGGTTTCATCTCAGAGGCCCATGTTGAAATAAACTCTTTGTCTAAAACATCAATTTTATCGTTATAAACTTTTGCTAAATTTTCTAAGCTAGGAAGAACAGACTTGTCTTGAATAGAAGAAAGCAGAAATTGATGTGCAAAAGTAAAATGATCTCTTACCTCAGATTGAAGAAGACGATTATCTGAAGTCCACATTGTACGCGTATAAAGACCCGGAAAAAAATCAGCCCCTGAAAGAACATTAAAAACAGTCGACTCTTTTGTTAAGATTCCTAACTTGTGAAGTAAAAGAAGTTCATTAAAGTAAATCTCCCCAAGAGTCCGCTGCCAAAGATAGGTCTCGCTTTCACTCATCAAAAACTCTATCCGCTCCAAAATAGCATCAACATCGCGCTCTGAACTAAGAGAAGATTCTGGAGAAAGCCACTTTGCAGCTCTTTCAACTTGGGGAAATAGACTCACTGGCCCAAGGTAAAAAATAAGGGATAGTATCAGAACAACTGCACGTATTTGCATCATATTCACATTATAAATATACACTAACGACCCTGAGCACTCTCATCCCTCTATAAACGAAAAAAGGGAACCTCTGGTGAGATTCCCTATTTTTTCGGACCCGACTGCAACCAATTCGTACCAATGTGGAAATCCACGCGGCGATGACCATAAAGACTTGGCAGCCCCTAACAAACCTTACAATTATTATAAAAAAAACCTTCCAATAAGCCTTACAATAGACTATACTGACTCTATGGAAACAAAAAAGGTTATATTACAGCTTTTAAAGAAAAAAGGACGGATTAAAGCTTCTGAAATTCAAGCAGAATTAAAGATTACGCGACAAACTGTGGCACAACACTTTCGAGAACTAATAGAAGCAAAAAAAGTATTAAAGATAGGAACCACTCGAAATGTTTCTTATATCCCCTATTCCGTCCCAAAAGCAGCCCTTATTCAAAACCACTTTTCATCAACGCGTATTATCAAAAATTTGAGTGAACACAAGGTTTTTGATGAAGCTGATTTAAAAATGCGCTTAAGGAAAGAGTTAAGCGCAAATGCTTATAATATTGCCAATTATACTTTTACTGAAATGTTAAATAATGCAATTGATCATTCTCAATCCTTAAAAGTTGAGCTTGAATTAATTTGTTCTAAAGGAATATTTGAATTTAAAGTTATAGATCACGGAATTGGAATTTTTGAAAAGATTAAAAAGAAATTTAAGCTAAATGATCATTATGAATCTGTAGAACATCTATTAAAGGGAAAACAAACAACAGATTCTAAAAGACACTCTGGTGAAGGAATCTTTTTTACTTCAAAAATAGCAGATACTTTTAATATAGAAAGTTCCAACCTAATACTTGAAATAGACAATACCAAAAAAGATATTTTTTTAGCTGAAAAAAAGAACTCTCAAAAAGGTACTACTATATTATTTAAATTAAAACAACGGTCTAGAAAAAATTTAAAAGATTTATTTGATCAATATTCTAATGAAAATTATGAATTTGACAAAACAAAAGTGATTGTTTCTATTGCCAAAAAACAAGGAAACTATGTTTCTCGTTCTGAAGCTAAACGAATCTTATTTGGATTGGATAAATTTAAGCGAATTACTTTTGATTTCAAAAATGTAAAAGGAATTGGGCAAGGATTTGCCGATGAGATATTCCGTGTCTATCATAAGGCCCATCCTACCATTCAGATGGAAGCCATTAATACCATTCCAGCGGTTCAATTAATGATCCAAAGGGCCCAATAAAAACCTTACAATTAACACTTATACAACCTTTCAATCTACCTTCTAAGGAAAGGATTGAGCTCTACCCTAGCTAATTTGATAGCTCAAGATAGAATTATCACGTTTATTATCACGTTTTACCATTTATTATCACGTTTCTTCCAGCGAGCTCCTCTGCCCATTCCAACGTTTTCTAATTTTCCTTCATCACGTAGTTTTTCTAGGACAACCCGAATCATCGGACGACTCACTCCAGGGCAGGCAAGTTCAATTTCTGAGATATTAAACTCACCAGCTTGTTTGCTTATCTCAGAAATAACGATTCCTGTTTTAGTTCCTCTGGCAGGTGTTATATTCCCGGCTCGAGTTTCAAATTCTTTATATGCTCCAATAACTGTTCCTAGAAAATAATTTATCCATGGGGAAGTATCATGCTTTGATTCATGCCACAGTTGAGAGCTTTTGTTTAAGACCTCATAATATGTTTCTTTCGACTCTTCAATGATCCGTTCTAGACTGATATAATGACCCACCTCATATCCCTGTTGATACAATGCTAATAAAGTTAATAAACGAGAGACACGTCCATTGCCATCTCGAAAAGGGTGGATAGATAAAAAATCGAGTATTAAGCAACCAATGGCGTAAAGATCTGGATACTTCAGCTGACTCACACTCTGCTCATAAGATAAACAGAGTTGCTCTATAGCCATTGGTGTCTTCTTAGCACTTAATGGTTTAAATATGACTTCTACTCGGCCATCTGGATGTTTCTTAATAATGTCATTATTTTTTTCTTTCCACTTGCCAGAATCCCATGTTTCTCCACGGCAAAGTAAATGTAATTTTTGTATCGTGTCTGGCGTTATTTCCAAGCTTTTATATTTTTTATGAATCAGTTCAAGAGCCTTTCGATATCCAACAACTTCTTCTTCAGAACGATCCCGAGGTTTACTGTGTCCTATTAACAAAGGTTTTAAACGACTTCGATCAATCGTGACACCTTCAATACGATTAGACGATTCTGAACTCTCAACGATTGCTGTTTGGAGGAGTGTTTTTAAAACTTGAGGAGATTGTTTTTTATATAGTTCCTGCTTACCTTTATATTCTGAGATACTGTTCATAAGCCATATAGTACCTAATGAAATTTTTGGATGAATTATTTTAAAAGAATTCATAGTCACCTGGAAAATTGTTAATAACATATATTATCGTGTTTATTATCGTGTTTATTAGTGGAAGGGTCAAGATCAATTATTGAGTGACAACAAAATCCAAACCCTTGCGCTGCTTGATGACAGGCACAAAGGTTCGAATTGGTTGCAATGGCGGAGAGAGAGGGATTCGAACCCTCGGTACGGGCAAACCCGTACGGCAGATTAGCAATCTGCTGCCTTCGACCACTCGGCCATCTCTCCTAAAGCATCAAATTATTTTGGGCGCTTATGATAGCCGCTCTAGCCCCCTATGACAAGCTTAGAGTATCCTTTATTGCATAAATTCCCCTCCTTTGCTATGTTGTTGCGATTTTATAAAGGAATTAGAGGAAAAATGACTGAGAAAAGACGTGAAAATTTACACAATGTAGCGATTATTGCCCATGTGGACCATGGTAAAACCACTATGATTGACCAGCTTCTAAGAGGAAGCGGGCTCTTCCGTGCTAACGAAAATGTAGCGGAACGGGTTATGGATTCCATGGATTTGGAAAGAGAAAAAGGGATTACGATTCGTAGTAAGAACTGTTCTTTTCAATATAAAGGAAGTCAGGTCAATATTATTGATACTCCAGGTCACGCCGACTTTGGCGGAGAAGTAGAACGGATCATGAAAATGGTGGATGGGGTTTTACTTTTAGTCGATGCCTTTGAAGGACCGATGCCTCAAACTAAATTTGTTTTAAAGAAAGCTTTAGAAGCCAATGTCAAACCGATTGTCGTCATTAATAAAATCGATCGACCTGATGGCCGCCCAGAAGAAGTCGTGGACATGGTTTTTGATTTGTTTGTGGAGCTGGGCGCCAATGATGACCAACTTGATTTTCCTTTGGTTTATGCTTCAGCAAAAGAAGGCTATGCTAAAAATAATTTAGAAGATGACAGCAATGACATGACACCTATTTTGGATATCTTAGTCGATCAAGTCCCTTCTCCTATTTGTGACGCAGACCTACCCTTTCAATTTTTAGTCACTAATTTAGAGTACTCTGATTATTTGGGACGCATTGCGTTTGGCCGTGTGATGCGTGGTCGAGTGAAAGCGGCAGACCAAGTCAGCTACATTAAAGCCGATGGCACCCAGAAAAAAGGGAAAGTGACAAAAATTATTGGCTTTCATGGCTTGAGCCAAACCGATCGCGAATCTGCCGAAGCTGGCGACATTATTGGAATTGCTGGAATTGAAGACATTTTTATTGGTGAAACCATTGCTGACTTAAATCAACCTGAAGCCTTACCTGTTTTAGTGATTGATCCCCCAACCATTACCATGACATTTATGGTCAACACCTCTCCCTTTGTTGGAAAAGAGGGAAATCTTTTAACCGCACGTAATTTACGCGAACGTTTGTATAAAGAAGTACAAACCAATGTGAGTTTGCGTGTTGAAGATGGCGAATCAGCAGATAAGTTTCAAGTTTCAGGACGTGGAGAAATGCAACTAGGAGTTCTCATTGAAACCATGCGTCGCGAAGGATTTGAGATGGCTGTTTCTAAACCTGAAGTGATTCTCATTAAAAAAGATGGCAAGACCTTAGAACCGATGGAAAACTTAGTGGTTGATGTGAGTGAAGACTATATGGGTGTTGTGATGGAAAAGCTGGGCAAGCGTAAAGCTGACATGCTCAACATGCACCACTTCACCTCTCATGTTCGTTTAGAATTCACGATTCCTGCTCGAGGATTGCTTGGTTTGCAGAGTGAGTTTCGTACAGATACCAAAGGTACCGGACTCCTTTATCACAGTTTTGATGAGTATGCCGAGTACAAAGGGGAACTTGAAACTCGAACCAATGGCGTGTTTGTTTCCATGGAAAACGGAGAGACCGCAGGATACTCTCTTTACAACTTACAAGACCGCGGCACTCTTTTTGTCCAACCCGCTACCCCTGTTTACGAAGGAATGATCTTAGGTGAAAATTCCAAAGCAGGTGATTTAGCTGTGAATCCATGCAAAGGAAAAAAGCTAACTAATATGCGTGCGGCAGGAACAGATGACAACATCAAGTTAACACCTCCATTAGTGATGTCACTTGAACAAGCGTTAGAATATGTCTCTGATGACGAGCTCCTCGAAATCACGCCTAAGTCTTTACGCTTGCGCAAAAAGTTCCTCAAAGAACACGAACGCAAACGCCACGCGCGCAGCTAGAATATTTTTAAAATTTTAGTTTGGCCGCGCATGTAGGGGTGAAGCACTTCTGGAAGTTCGATGTTTCCATCGGCTGTTTGGAAGTTTTCTAAAACAGCGATCACGGTTCGGGCTAATGCCAAACCAGATGCGTTTAAGGTATGAACATAGTCTGTCTTTTTGTCTGCTTTTTTGCGGTAGCGAATTTTGGCTCGACGGGCTTGGAATGATTCAAAGTTTGAGCAGGATGAAACTTCTAGATATTGGTCCATGCCTGGGGCCCATACTTCAATGTCATAACATTTTGCTGCGGCAAAGCTGATATCTCCCGACGCTAAATTTAAAACGCGGTAATGCAAACCTAATGCTTGTAAGACTTCTTCTGCATTTAAAAGTAATTTTTCATGTTCGACATATGAGTCTTCTGGTTTGACAAACTTAACCATTTCTACTTTATCAAATTGGTGGACGCGAGAAATACCACGCGTTTCTTTGCCATAACTCCCTGCTTCTCGTCGGAAACAAGGTGTGTAAGCCGCATAAAGAATAGGAAGTTGTGATTCATCTAAAATTTCATTACGATGTAAATTGGTTACAGGAACTTCTGCGGTTGGAATTAAAAAAAGATCATCTTCAGCAATCTTATACATGTCATCTTCCATTTTTGGCAGCTGGCCTGTGCCAAACATGCTGTCGCGATTCACCATAAATGGAGGGGCTATTTCTGTGTAGCCATGTTTTTCAATATGCAGGTCTAGCATAAAGG
>JAJCYG010000086.1 GCA_029263055.1 Actinomycetes bacterium | reverse complement strand
GCTCGATAGTTTTAACTACCGTGTGTTTGTAAACAAAGGGGATTCTGAGTGGAATACTTGGATGGCCTCATCTGCCTTGCGTGAAGCATTAGGTACAGCATTAGATGAATTGGATGTCACTTTTGAAGAAATCTTACGCACGAAAGCACCAAAAGCAGGCGAGCAAGAAATTGAAATCCGCAGCAATATTGTGCTGATCAGCGCATAAGGGTTGTAAGTTGCTTTAATAGAAGTGGTTCCTATTTATAGGGTGTACTTGAAATTTGATCGTTTATTTGCTATACTTTATATAAGTAGGTTTAAAAATAAATATGTATCAGCTTTGGAGGTTGTAAGAAATGTTTAGAATTATCTTTAAAAAAATATTTAGCTTAGTTTTTTCACTTTCCCTCTTATTGAGTCCTATCCAACTTACTCATTTTTTTGAAGAACAAGCGATATCTAGCACACATTTTATTGCTCCGGTTACACAAACTAAAGAACAGCCTCCAAATCTTACTTACACACCTGATGATCCTCCTGAAAGTGTGGAAGAAACCATGAAGCACTTTAGAGAAGTGCAAGAATACATTAAATCATCTGTCACAGATGAAGTTTTTGAAATTCATTTGATGATCACCAAATGGAATGGAGATGAATCTGAGAGCTATTATTTTCGTCAAGTTCAGGACCAGCTTTTTGATGCGTTTGGAGGCAGAGAGTTAAAATCTAATGAGCAGGTTGAGGAAAGCGAAGAAAGATTTGTGGTTCAGGAAAAGGGAAAACGCTACCTTCCTAATGTGCGGGTGATCATGCATGCAGTAGACTCTGGCCATTGGAAGAGCGAAATGTCTGCATTCTTTGATATTTTTCGAGAAACATTTTACAAACCGATTGTAGAACAACTAGAGAAAATTCATCAAGAAGAGAGTGATCATCGAATAACTGCTATAAGAGAGAGAGAGTTTAAACGTAAATTTCTAACAACGCGAAGAATTTTTATTACAGATGGGGGAAAAAATACTCGGAACTTTCTTTTAACACTTACAAAAGGGTGGCAGGGATTGTTGAAAATTCATGATCAATCTTTTATTGAAATGCAGGCTAAAGCCTCTATTGGCCAGTTGTTTCTTTTGCCTGAACGAGGTGAAGGCTGGGTTGGTGCTTTTGGGAGTGATAATAATATTATTTCTGGTTTCTTTGGTGTTGGAGAAACCGAAGAGGGAGAGCCTCGCTCTATTGGGAATTTTTTGGCAAGTGAAGAAGGTCAAGAGGCTAGTTTTCTTTTTGTGGGTCGAGACTTAGATAAGCCAATAATAACTGAAGAAGAATTTAATCAAATAAATGCAAGAATCGATGAAGTGATTTCTCGTGAAAGAAAAAAAGAGAATATAGACGTATTCCGTTTGCGAGTTTTTGAGAAAATGCAGGAGGACCCTGAAAAGGTTCTCGGTAAAGAATTAGCTTTGCTTAGAAAAAAAATTATGGAAAGGATCGTGAATGCAAATTTAACCCAACTGGGTGTTAAAGTTCCCAACAAGAAAACAGGACGATTAGAAAACTTTCTTGAAAAAGCTTCACCAGCCCAATTATTTGAAGCAGCTATTGATAAAGGTTCTCAGGGAAGATTAGTTAAAAATGCCTTTAATTTTTGGCTTAGAACAGAAGCTGCTTATGATTTAGCAAGATTGCTGAATGGTATAAAAGTGAAAGACAAAACTCTATTTGATCTCTATGGGACCAGCTTGTATTGGACACTTGGCCAAGTGCCATTAAAGTCTTTTACGGGTGGCTTAGATTCCATCATGGGGAGTTATATAATGAACATTGTTAAACAAGCTCAGGAGGCAGGAAAGCCCTTTAGCTCAAGTGAAATAGAAGAACTTCATAAGTTGACCACAAATACGTTGGCTTGGAAGGATGAAAAGGGAGAAAATCTTTATAACGAGCGTTCAAATTGGTGGGAAGCTTATCACAGCAGGGTGGACGAACAAGTAGACCATTATTTGAACAAAGGGCTTTATAATGGTAGAGAGCGGGGGCTTTCTGCACCTTATCCCTCTCAAGTTAATTGGTTAATCAGCAATGCGATGCGTAGCTTCTTTACAAATGAATATGTTGAAGGAGGAGAACACAAAATTTATGTGGCTTCCATGAATGCAAATCCAAAGGATCGTCGATGTTTTTGGTTTGATGCTGGATATCCTTGGGAATTTATAAGAATGGCCAGGGAGAAAGCGTTTGACTCTTTGGGAAGAGAGAGCGCTGACTTATACAGTTTTGCTTCAGCAAAAGATTCTCAGCCTAATATTCAACATTTAACAATGGATAATGAAGCAGAAGTAACTTTGGTTGCCACCGATGTTCAAGGAAAAAAACATGAAATTTCTTTTGTTAATGGGGTGTTGGTGGGTGAGCCAGGATGGACCGTAAGTAATCCAAGCGATGCTTTTGCTTTTGTGCGCAATGTTCGAATCAAAGGTAAAGGAAAGATTAGGATTGAACTAGGTTATAGAACGATTCTTTCAAACGTAGTGTTTGATTTTGAAAAAGAAAACAACAAAGAAATTTTTATTGGCCAGGGAGCCTACCTTGAAGAGGTCCATTTACATGGTGGTTCAAAGGTTGAAGGTGGTGAGATGTCTGCTATTGTTAAGCGCGTGAAAAGAGTTCCTCTTCCTAAAGGTGAAGAAGAGATTAAAATTTCTTCAGCCAAATTACCAACCGGAACTATGCTGGTAAGTTATTACCCTGGCGAAAGAGTAGAAATACCTTATTTTCAAATTACTTATGGAGAGGTTTATGGGAAACCAGGGGAGGGGCTAGACATTTCTGATAATGATTTGATTGATGCCGGGACTGTGGTTTCAACCATTCGTTTTGAGGACGGCCAAATAAAGCATGTAATGATGCCTGTTACTACAGCCGTTAAAGAGGCTGGTTTGCTCTCTGGTGGGTTAGATGGTTCAAGACCAGGATTTGGGCTATTGGACTTGTCTGGTAAGGACTATCTTGGAGCCTTAAAAACCTTAAATGTTTCTTCTTCTT
>JAJCYG010000085.1 GCA_029263055.1 Actinomycetes bacterium | reverse complement strand
ATAAAAATGTGATTTCTTCTAGCAGAATGTTCTTTAAATAAACGTGTTATAAGCACGTCTGTACTTTTTTGCCCGATAGCAGAAATCAAGTCTTGAATAGATGTTTTATAGCTGTACCAAAAACGAGTGATTTGTTCTTGTTCTGGTATGGCGCCATTTTGAAGAGCTACGATAGTTGATGTTAATTCCTCATCAAAAAAGAGCTCAGGCTTTTTAAGGGCCAATAAGGAATAAACAAAATCCGTTGTTATTTCCCTTTTTTTCTTAAAAGTGAATTCTTTTGGAATTAAGTTATGAAAGGCTGATTCAATTTGAGCTAAATTATCTCTAACTCTTTTTTTCATATGGCGACCGATAAAGAATAGTCCTGTAAAATTTTTAAGCTCTTTATGTTGATCTTCGAGAATTTGGTTCCAATCAAAAATTGAGGTAGTGGCAAGATAGGATTTAGGCAGATCAAGACTTAGACCCCCTCTTTGAAAAGAGGGGGTAAAGAAAATTACAGCTGCTATAGATAAAATAAATAACCTTTTCATAATAAGGTGATTACAGTATCAGATAGTAAGGGATGTGTCAAGTCAAAGAGATCTATTTTAGTGGGAGAGATAAGTTAAAATTTCGTCCACGTTTTCAGCACTCCCAATAATGACAGGAACATGCTGATGGATTTCAGTCGGTTGGATATCTAGAACACGTTCTTTACCTGTTGAAGCTTTACCCCCTGCTGCTTCACACACAAATCCAAGTGGCGCTACTTCATAAAGCAATCTAAGTTTTCCTTCAGGTTTTTTAACTTCTCCTGGATAAAGAAACGTTCCACCTTTTAAGAGGATACGGTGAAAGTCTGAAACAAAGGTTCCAGAGTAGCGATAGCTAAAAAGCTTTTCTTTTTCTGTTTGCTCCTGGGTGTACTTCAAATAATTTTGTAATCCTTTGTCCCATTTAGAAGCATTACCTGCATTGAGACTGATGATTTTTCCTCGAGAAGGAATCCGGATATTGGGGTGGGTCAGAATAAATTCACCCAATCCCATGTCTAAAGTAAAACCATGCACTTGATTGTTGTAGGCAATGACTAGCATGGTGCAGGGGCCGTACATAAGGTAGCCGGCAGTTAATTGATCGCTTCCTTTATGAAGCAAATCTTTTTCTGTTTCAGCCCCATTGGTATTTTTCTGAATTGAAAAAATAGAACCAAGTGATTCATTGATTTCAATATTAGACGAACCATCCATTGGATCAATATAAAGCGAATATTTACCGGTTTTACTTTTTCCTTTTAAAGAAGCTGCTGTATCCATTTCTTCAGACACAACCATGGAAACCAAATCAAGGTATTCAAAGCAATCAACAAAAATGTCATTGGATATTTGATCCAGCTCTTTAACCGCTTCACCATGAATATTGGTGCCGCCAGTCAAACCGGTTTTACCTAACAGACCTGCGCGAGAAAGTTCAAATGAGATTCGTTTGCCAGCTAAAGCAATTTGAGTCAGCAGAGCGCTGAACTCCCCAGTTGCCCCCGGATGTGCCTTTTGCCCCTCAAGTATATGACGCGTTAGCGTGATCGCCTGTTCCATTTTAAAAACCTACAATTATTCTACCATTTATAAGGAAAAAAGGAGAATGGAGGGAAAAGCGTCTATTTTGTCGAGAGAAAGCTCATCACATCTTTAATCGTGATGATGCTGAGGGGGGTGCCGTCTTTGCGTAATACAGGAACTCGGCGATAGCCACCCATAGCCATTTTATTTACTACATAGGCAATGGGGTCATTGGCTCTCACAAATTCTGGTTTGCGGGTCATGATTTCTTCGGCTTTGACTTTGGAGAGATCTTTATATTTGCCTGCTACTTTATTAAGTAAGTCACGGTTGGTGACAATGCCGACTAGTTTGTGATCTTTATAAACTAAGATGCTGCTCTTTTTTTCTTTTTTGAAAATTTTAACGATTTTTTCAACAGAGTCATTGGGATGGGCAACTAACAAGTCTTTACCTGTTAAGAGCTCTGTCATCGGTGCTGTCATTAATGCGCTTTGGTATGAATCGTTTTTCTTTGGGCGAGGAATATCTTTTTGCATTAACGAATGCAAACACTGCTCGCAGCTATCTAGCCCTGCAATATTTTCAACACCACATGAGGGGCATGTTACTTTTTTAGCCATTACTTCACCGTCCAGGTATCTTTGCCGTACACCAATTTTTCAAGGTCTCCTTGGCCAAGCTTTTCCTTGGCTGCTTTAACTTGATCTTCCATCAGTGTATCATAGGTTGGACGTTGATAGGCACGAAACACACCAAAAGGAACTGGCATCTCAGGGTATTCCATTTGAGTTAAAAAATAAGCATAATTAGGTTCCGGGTTTTTCTCATCGTGAATTAAGAGCTCTTCAGGTTTGGCATCTTTAAGGTTCACGATTTCAGGTTGTAGCCCATTGATCTTAATTGCTTTGTCTTGGTCTTTTCCAAAGACAAGCGGTTTTCCATCTTCTAAAAAGACCATGCGGTCATCTCGTTTGTCTCGACCCGTAACAGGCTCATGTGTTTTGTCGTTAAAAATCAAACAGTTTTGATAAATTTCAATAAATGCAGAGCCTTTATGGTTGCGAGCTTGTTCAAATATTTGAGCCATGTGAGCCGGAGCATTGTCTAAGGTTCGAGCAATAAAGGTTGCTTCTGAAGCAATCGCTAAACAGAGCGCATTGATTGGGTTTTCAATCGATCCCATCGGAGAAGACTTGGTTACTTTTCCTGTTTCAGAAGTTGGGGAGTATTGTCCTTTGGTTAATCCATAAATGCGGTTGTTCACTAAAACGATTTTAATGTCAATATTACGGCGTAACGCATGAATTAAATGATTGCCACCAATTGAGAGCCCATCTCCATCCCCTGTAATCATCCAAACAGAAAGATCTGGGTTGGCACATTTTAAACCTGTAGCAAATGTAGGGGCGCGGCCATGAATGGTGTGAAAGCCGTACGTCTTCATGTAATAAGGAAAACGACTTGAGCACCCAATCCCAGAAACAAAGACATATTTTTCTTTAGGTGTATCAAATTTGGCTAAGGTCCGTTGCATCGTTGCTAAAATAGCGTAGTCGCCGCAACCAGGGCACCAGCGAACCTCTTGGTCTGAGACAAAATCTTGTTTTCGGTAAACCGGCTGTTTCATTTCTTTTTTAGGTGCGGCTTTAGTTGAGCTCATTTTAGACTCTCTTTAATCTTGCTTTCAATTTCATCTACTTTAAAAGGTTGCCCTTGCACTTTGTTTAATCCAATAGCATTGACTCCAGGAAATTTTGCTCGAATTAAAAAGAGGAGTTGGCCCATGTTTAATTCTGGAATTAAAACCGTGTCGAATTTTTTCAACACGCTCCCCAAGTTTTTAGGAAAAGGGTTGATATATTTTAAATGAGCTTGCGCGACATTTTTTTCTTTAGAAGTAATGTTATCAATTGCTTGATAAACAGGGCCATATGTTCCGCCCCAGCTTAAAACTAAAAGTTTGCCTGATTGAGGGCCTCGGACTTCTAGTTCAGGAATGTCATCTGCAATCCGTTCAATCTTTTCTGCCCGTAAGTTGATCATTTTTTGGTTGTTTTCAGGGTCATAGCTCACATTTCCTGTTTTATCTGCTTTAGAGAGACCCCCTATACGGTGTTCTAATCCAGGGGTTCCAGGTAAAGCCCATGGCCGCGCCAATGTTTTAGGGTCACGTTCATAAGGTAAAAAGGTTTCTTCTGGATCCCCATTATGAACTTTTTTCCCAGCGGGATGTTTGATCGTGATTTTAGGCAGCTTCTTTAGATCAGGAAGTTTCCAAGGTTCAGAAGCATTGGCTAAGTTTCCTTCTGAAAGAAAAATAACCGGGGTCATATATTTTGTTGCAATCCGTACCGTTTCAATCGCCATATCAAAACAATCAGAAGGTGTGCTTGGAGCCACAATCGCCACCGGCGATTCCCCGTTGCGTCCAAACATCATTTGAAGCAAGTCAGTCTGCTCGGTTTTTGTTGGCATTCCTGTGCTAGGCCCACCTCGTTGAACATTAATCACAATGAGTGGAAGCTCTGTCATAATTGCCAGTCCTAATGCTTCTGACTTTAAACACATTCCAGGGCCGCTGGTTCCGGTCATCCCAATGGCTCCACCAAAAGCGGCGCCAATGGCAGATCCAATAGCAGCAATTTCATCTTCAGCTTGAAACGTTTTTACATCGTAATTTTTGTAACGAGCTAGGTCGTGCAAAATATTTGTGGCTGGTGTGATTGGATAAGAACCATAAAAAAGAGTTTTCTTTGCTAAGTTGGCGGCCGTAATAAAGCCAATCGCAGTTGCCTCATTGCCTGTAATTTTTCGATAAGTCCCTTTTTCAAGCTTTGCTTTTTTCACTTCGTATTGAGTTGAAAAAGCTTCAGTAATATCAGCAAAATAAAAACCTGCTTTTAATGCTGCCACATTCCCTTTGACAATTTCAGGACGTTTCTTAAATTTCTTTTCGATCCAATCAATAGTGTGATCCATGCTTCTTTGGTACAACCAAAACATCACACCCAGAGCAAAAAAGTTTTTACATCTTTCCACTTCAATTGGTTTAAGCCCATGATCTTTTAAGGCATTTTTGGTTAATTCAGATAAGGCAATTTGATGGACTTGAAAATCTTTAAGGGTGCTGTCTGTTAGTGGATTGGTTTTACAACCTGCTTTTTTTAAGTTCAGCTCTGTAAAAGTGTCTTCATTAATAATAACGGTGCCACCCTTTTTAACAAGAGCGGTGTTGATTTTAAGTGCAGCGGGATTCATGGCAATCAAGACATCAGATAAATCACCAGGGGTAAAAATAATTGAATCGGAAAATTGAATTTGAAAGCTACTCACACCAGGCAAGGTTCCGGCTGGAGCGCGAATTTCAGCTGGGTAATCGGGAAGAGTGGCAAAGTCATTTCCCATTAATGCCGCAGTGTCGGTAAATTGATCTCCAGTGAGCTGCATTCCGTCACCAGAATCACCGGCAAATCGAACCGTTATTGCATTTTTCTGTTGTATAATCTTAGGGTTCTCAGATGTTAACATCGTAGCAGTGTTGATTATCCTCCTTCAGCGGTTTCAACAATTTTATCTGGATCAGGAGGTAAATTATAAACTTCGGTCGGGTAGAACTCAGCTAAGAATCGAATCAAAGCTCGTACCGAAAGTACTTCTTCTAAATTGCCTTTGTCATCAACAATAGGAAGATGATAGACACGCCCTTCACCCATTAGAGCAATTGCTTTGCCTACTGAATCATCTTTTTTAATTGTAATGGGATTGGCTGTCATGAATTCACTTACAGGTGAATCCCAGTTAATCGAATGGTCTAAAATTTTGCGTGAGACATCGGTTTCTGTGAAGACTCCAATGACTTTTTTATTGTTAACAAGAACAATGTAGCCATGGTGTTCTTGCTGCATGATCTCAATTGCTTTTTGGACGGTAATATCAGGAGAGGCGAAAATAGGATCGCCTTTAGGGACTTGAAATACTTTTTTCTCGTTTAGTAGTTCTTCGACGGATTTTGATGACATTTGGTGTTTTATACACCCCTTCTTTTATTTCGAAATAGTATAGCATGGTCAAATCTTAAAAAAAAGCTTCTTCATAGAGGAAAAAGCCATTTCGGGCCTTTATTGCTTTCTTGTTTGATATTTATCTTGTTGTTGTGCAGCTAGTTGTGTTTGCTGGAAGGGATAAAACTTTTTTTAAGAAGGTTGATTATTCCGTTAATTCAAAGAGTTTAACGCTTTGAGATTTTCCTTTAACCGTAACAGTATCAATGAATTTCCATTGAAATGGGTCTCCGGCTGCTTCTTTTACAGGGCCACAAGCTAAGATTTCGGTTCCGTACTTTTTGTTTGTTCCTTCGAGGCGACTGGCTAAGTTGACTGTATCTCCAATCACGGTGTAATTCAGACGGCTGGAGGATCCCACATTTCCTACGAGTACAGGGCCCGTGGCAAGTCCAAATCGAGTTTTTAGAACCGGTTTGTTTTCAGTTGCCCATGTTTTATTTAATTCATGAACTTTGTTTCGAAGTTTGATTGCTGCTCGACAAGCATCTTTGGCGTGGTTTGGATTTGAAATAGGGGCTCCCCAAAAAGCAACAATGGAATCTCCAATAAATTTGTCAATGGTTGCATTTTCTTCTTTTAAGATTGTCAGTAGTGCTTCAAAGTAATTAGCCATATGCTGTGTTAATTTTTCGGGTGACATGGATTCGGCAATAGATGTAAATCCTTCAATATCTGTAAACATCACCGTCAGAGTTTCTATTTTTCCGCCAATCTTAGCCGCTTCACCTTGATTAATTAATTCTTTCACTACTTCTGTTGGAATATAGGTTGAAAAAGATTTTAATGCCACGCGCATTTTTTCTTGTGCGTCGGCTAATTGGTTCACTTCTTTTATTTTTGACTCAATAGGTTTGCCTTTATCAACATTGAGTTTTTGCATTTTTTCGCTTTCATGAACAAGTTCATTTATTGGTTTGCTATAACGGCGAGCTAAAAAGTTAGCCATAAAAAAGGCAATGATTAAAGCGATGAAAGCAATGGCTGCTGTTGCATTGCGGCGTTTTTTTAAGTCGCCAAAAAAGTCATCTTCTGGAACAGCCACGATAATCCAAAGGCGTTGACCTCGACCGAGAAAATAAGGACGAGCGCCTCCCCACCAGACTTTTTTATCACTACTAAGCATTCGGACATATTCTGGGTTTTTAAGCGGGTATTGATTGGCGACTTTTAAAATATCTTGAATGATAGGGATGTCGATTGAGGTTATATGCATTCCTATGGCCTCTTTTTTTGCTTGGGCATCTTTAAAACGTTCGTCAATAGGAAGGCCTAGCATCAGTCCTTCATCACTGATCACAAAAACTTTCCCGTTTTCTGTGACTTCTAAATTTGTTGTGAAGTCTGTGATGGCAGAGAGCATAATGTCAAAAGCTAAAATATATGAAGAGCCCTCTTTTGGATCAATGTAGGTTGAGGCAGTGATCCCTAAATCTTGAGTGGTTAAAAAGTGATACGGTTTGGTCCAAGCTAAAAATTCTGATTTACGTTGTTGTTTTTCTTGCCGTTTTTTTAGTGCAAGGGCTGTTTTATACCAGGGTCGCTGACGAGGGTCATAGTCTGAATCTTCAAACCATGTTTTAATGACTGTGTTGTCATCTTTAAGCTCTGTCCAACGAACTCTGTTTTCCCATTCATTTGGCCGTGCTTCACGATTAAGCCAAGTCTCTCCATTACGTAATAATAAAACTCCATTCCCATCTGTGTCACCTGAGTTAATTGAAGAAACATGTGGAAAGCGTTTCAAGATTGGAATGAAGTGGGCATTAAATTTATTGAGGTTGTTTGGGTCAATGACATTGGTTTGACCCCATTGTTTTGAAATACGCATGATCCCATAAATAGGCTGAAAGAAACGTTTCAACTCTGTTTCAGTATGCTCAATAGAATAGAGAATCAAGCCTTTTCCAAGATCTTTTAATGAACGAGTGGAACCCAAAAACGCAACAAGAGTGATAGAACCTGCAATCAAAAGAACAAGCAGGGTCATATTGCGGAACAGACTCCATTTAATAGAGATAGGGGCCCTTCCAATGAGAATTGCGTAAAACGATTTCATTTCGTTCCTTGACCAAATGAGTTAAAAAAGATATTTTATGTGGCTAAGTTAATTTTGTAAACAAAGTATTTGTACAATGATCCGAAAAATAATTATATTAATTTTGTTGAGTCTGATGGTTGTTCCTCCAACAAGCAAAGGACCTCTCCTTTTTTTGGCCCCTTGCTCAGGGTTGTTTCAAGAGCTATCGAGTTCTTCAGTTCAACAAATGTTTGGTCGTGTTGCGCATTCAGAAACTCTTTCTAGCATTTTTAACTCTCTAGGTCGTTTTCAAAATCAAGGCTCTCTCCAAAAACTCAATGCAGATTTTCTTGATGTAGATGAATCAGTCGGCATTCTTGATTTTAAATTGAATCGCCATGGCCGTGAATTTTTTAGTGAATTAATGGGAGTTAAGCCAGGTGAAATAGAGCCGCATGTTTTCTTTTTAACATACAGTTCTGATCGTGAAGAATTTCGCCTAAAGCATTTAGGCGTTAAACAGATTCCTTATGGATTTATGATTCATTCATCGGTGACATCTAGAGTCTTTTTTTTGAGTCTGCTCGATATTGTTTTGAATGTGGATGAAAAGTTTAACCTACAATTTGATTTGATCTCAAACCAAGAGCTGGCAATGAAACTCTTTTTTTCGTTGTACAAACAGGTTTGGCAGGTTTTGTTTCCATATCAGCAGATTAAGCATAGAAGCGCTGCTCGCATCTATGAAGTGAGCCCCTCTATAGAATCTGTTCTTTATGATGAAGAGCCGTTAAGACTGTTAAATATCAAACAGATCTATCGTTCTCCATCACTCGATTTTGGTCAGCATCCATTTGGGCCTGATTGGGAAGTGAGCCTTGATTTTCAAGAGTCTGCTTTTATGGTTTCGAATCAGTTCTGGGGTCGAGATGTGGTTGAGATTGGTTTTGGGTCTGGGGTTAATCTGATTTATGCTTTGCGGTATGGGGCTAAAAGAGTTTTTGGAAGTGATTTGTTTGCGACGTATCTTTTTTTAGCCCGTTGGAATATTGAGTATGCTCAAGAAACAAATCAAATTATGTTAGTAAAAGAGGGGCAGGTTGTTTTAACCAGAGAGCCAGGATTTGCTAACTTTCCTTTAGCTGATATTTATTTGTTTAATACTCCGGTTATAAAAATTCCAGAAAGACATTCATTTAGACGGTTTTTAGATGTGGCAACGCAAATGCACCCTGATATTTTTGTCCCTCTTTTTAAAGAACTTATTTACCGCCTTTCTTTAACAGATTCTTTTGCTATTTGGCGGATCTCAATTATGGAGAGTGCGGGATTGGTCGAGTTAACAGATGATGAAAAAGTTGAAGAGGTAGATTTTCAAACAGGCCGTGTTTTTAAAAAAGGTAAAGTAAAGAGAGGGAAACTGGTTTCTGAAAAATTTTTAGTTCAATCAGGGCTTAAAACTCGTCTCTTGCGCTATCCTGGTAGTCTTTTAGGTGGGGACATTCATTTCTTAAGTTATTCCGAACAAGTTGAAACTTCTTTTTAAATAAGTTTCCTTTCTGGCTCTCTTGCTTTAAAATTATGGCTTATGGCTAGGTGGCCCTTTTTATTCCTTATCCTTGTTTTTGCCGTTCCAGTGTTTGCCCAAGAATGGCAAGCTGTTGAATCTGCTCCTCTAGAACAAAAATCAAATTTTACCATTGCTGTGGTGCGCGATGGTGATTCCCCTTTATTAGATTCATTTATTGCTCAAACCAAAATTGAATTACAGCAATTGGTGCGTGATGAGTTTGAAGTAGCGTTCAAGCAAGTCCCTGCATTTAATGCGCAATGGGATTTTAATCGAATGAAGCGTGTTTTTCTAAATGCGTTAAATGATCCTGAAGTCGATATGGTTTATGCAGTAGGCGTGCTGGTAACCCAAGAGATTGTTCGGCCTGAAATGGAATTAACCAAACCTGTTGTGGCGGGTCTTATCTTAGATGCAGATTTGTTTGGAATGCCTTACGACGCTAAAAAGAAAGTCTCCACTAAATCGAACTTTTCTTTTGTGGCTTCTCCAAAACGAGTTTCAAGTGATCTGGCCACTTTTACAGCCATGGTTCCGGGTAAGGAAATTACCATTGTGGGGGATCGTAATATTCTCCAAGGTTTAGAAGGAACGATTGAGGCCACCCTTAAAAAAATGCCGGCTCTTTCTTCCATCACAATTAAATGGGCCCCAGTTTTAAAAGAAGCAAGCGAGTTTCTTCCTTATATAGAAAATAATGTGGAGGCGGTTTATCTTGTTCCGATTGCGCAGATGTCTTCTGTAGAGCGTCAGAAACTGATTGAGGGGATTAATGCGCAGAAAATCCCTTCATTTACATTCAATGGTTTTAATGAAGTTCACTTAGGTGTTTTAGCCGGACAAACTAAAGATTTTTCAAAACGTTTGGCTCGTCGGATTGCTTTAAATATGCAGCAACTCATGTTAGGTGTTTCCCCAAATGATTTGCCTGTTTACCTTTCAATGGAACCTCAACTTGTGATTAATGCTAAAACATTAAAAGCAATTGGGTATGCGCCTGATTTTAAAATATTAAATGAGGCTGAAGTTCTTTTTCCAGAGGTGTTTGATCAAGGAGAGTACCTTACTTTAAATAGCACCATTAATTTGGCTCGAAAGCAGAACATTGATTTGGCTGTTGCGCGGGCTGATGTTGAGATTGCTAAAGAAAATAAAAATCAAGCTTTTAGTCCTTTGCTGCCGCAAATTAAATCCAACGTAAAGACACAAGTTATTGATAAAGATCGGGCTCAGGCTTTTCAAGGGGGACAGCCAGAATCATTGATCACAGCAGGGGTGACAGCTTCACAACTTCTTTTTGATGATGCGGTTTTGAGTCGATTTCGATCTGCTGTTCGCTCTTATCAAGGAGAAGAGTTTGAACGTGAGGCTGTTCGTTTGGATGTGATCGACACAGCATCTAAACGTTTCTTACAATATCTTTCGTCAAAAGCTTTATCACGTGTTGAAGAAGACAACTTAAAATTAACGCAACGCAATTTGGAGCTCGCCACTTTTAGAGAGCAGGCTGGAACAGCGGGCCCTGAAGAGGTGTATCGTTGGGAAGCTCAAGAAGCCAATCAAAAAGCCTCTTTATATCAATCTCAATCAGCCGTGGAACAGGCGCGTGTGGCGCTGAATCAAAGCCTAAATGTGGATCAATACAAGCGCTGGGATGCTAAAGAGATTTTTTTAGAAGATGATGACTATTATTTTTTACGTGGAGTTCTTGGAAAATATTTGCATAACACCTATCAGTTGGCAATCTTTCGACGCTTTATTGTGGAAGAGGCTTTTTATAATTCTCCTGAATTGCGTTCCATTGAAAAAGCAATCGAAGCTCAAACCATTATTTTAAATCAGTTAAAAAGAAAGTTTGTTATTCCTCGAGCTTCAACCTTTGTTTCGTTTGATTATGAGTTAGACCGTAAAGATTTTGCTCCTGCAGAAGCGCCCACGTCAGACAAGGAAGATTGGACCTTTGGCGTGAACGTGGTCTATCCTTTATTTGAAGGTGGGGGGCGTCATGCCGATGTTTATCGGGCCGAAGCAGAATTAGACCAACTTAATCAAACTTATGAGCGAGCCAAGCAATTGATTGCGCAGCGAACCCAATCCGCTTTATTTGGTTTAGAAGGTTCTCACCCAAACATTGCGTTGAGTCGTCTTGCAGCGTCTAAAGCTCAGAGAAACCTTGATGTGGTTCAGGAAAAATATAAAGAAGGAACATTGCCTATTATTGATTTGCTTGATGCTCAAAGCCAAGCCTTTACTCAAAACCAGTCAGCTTCTGTGGCGACGTATGATTATTTACAAAACCTAATGGAGTTTCAACGAGCCACCTCATGGTTTCAAGAAACAAAAACCGCTCAAGAAAAAACAGAGTGGGTGCAGCGATTTCAAGAATATATGGAAAAAATGAAAGATGAAGGGAAGAATTGGATATGAAAACACTTCCTCTATTAAGAGTTAGTTTGACGTTAGTTTTTGTGAGCACGCTTTTTTCTTGTTCAGGAAAGAAGGGTACAGAAGAGCAAATCGTGCGTCCTGTAAAAACAATCATCATTGAAAAACCAGGCCAACTTAGAGAGCGTACTTTTTCAGGCATTGCTAAAGCAAGTTTGGAGACACCTCTTAGCTTTCGTGTCGGCGGAGACATTGTTGAGTTACCTGTAAAGTCTGGAGTGAAGGTGGCTAAAGGAGATCTGATTGCTCGGCTTGACGCTGCTGATTATGCGCTGGCGACTAAAGAGAGCGCAGCTGAGCAGGCTAAAGCAGAAGCTTTGTTTAAGCAATCCAAAGCAAGTTATGAGCGGTCTCGAAATCTTTATGAGGCAGGCAACATTAGTGTGAGTGATTTGGATAAAAGTCGAGCCGAGTTTGAATCAACCGAAGCTCAGCTCGATGCTAAATCACAACAGTTAGAACAGTCTCAACAGCGTTTAGGCTACACAGAATTAAGAGCTCCTGTAAATGGAACCATTGCCAATGTTCCTGTTGAATTGCATCAATCGATCAATTCTGGAACCGAGATTGTGACATTGTCTTCGAGCAAAGAAATGGAAGTTGAAGTCGGTATCCCTGAATCGATTATTAGCCAGATTCAAGTCAACACAACCGCCGAAGTCAGTTTTGATTCCATTCCTGTTCGTAGTTTTAAAGCAAAAGTTTCTGAGGTAGGTATTGTTGCTTCTGAATCATCGTCTTATCCCGTTAAGTTAACTCTTCTTCAATCTGATTCGCGTATTCGCTCAGGAATGGTTGCTGAAACAGTCTTTTATTTTAATTCTGGCAGCGAGAAAGGCTATTTGTTGATTCCAGCTGTTGCGGTTGTGGGCCAGACAGGAGAAGAACGCTTTGTTTGGATTGTGAATCCTGTTTCTACAACCGTTGAGAAAAGAGATGTGGTTATTGGTGATTTGACATCCGCAGGTTTAGAAATTAAACAAGGGCTGCAACCTGGAGAAATTTTAGTGGTGCGTGGCGTTCATCGAGTTGAAGAAGGGATGAAAGTAAGCTTACTAAAATGACTTTAGCTGAATGGTTTATTAAAAATAACCGTACTTCAACCCTTATCTTTTTATTGCTTGCTTGCGCGGGCATCTTTACATTTAATAATATCTCTCGCTTAGAAGACCCTGATATTGTGATTCGTACAGCTGTGGTGGCAACCTCTTTCCCTGGCGCCTCTCCCCAAAAAGTAGAAGAACTTGTTACAGATAAACTAGAAAAAAAGATTCGTGAAATGTCAGAAGTCGAGCGAGTCACATCTCAATCTTTAGCAGGTCTCTCCATTGTTTATGTAGATGCTTATGAGAAATATAAAAATATGAAACCGATATGGGATCGGCTTCGTAATAAAGTCAATGATGTTAAGGGGTATTTGCCCGAAGGAGTGGAAGAGCCGATTGTTAATGATGAGTTTGGAGATGTGTTTGGGGTGGTGGTTGCCTTAACCTCTGATGGCTACACCTATCGTGAAATGAAAGATGTGGCTGACGATGTGCGTGATGAACTTTTAAAAGTAAACAATGTGGCAAAAGTAGACTTGTATGGGCTGCAACAAGAACAGATCTTTGTTGAATTTTCAAATGCTCGATTAGCTGAGTATGGGGTGAACCCTAATCTGATAGCAGAAGTTTTAAGCACGCAAAATATTTTACAATCAGGCGGTAATGCTCGAGTTGATACAGAGCGCATTATTATTGAAGCAACCGGTGAGTACAAATCTTTAGATGATTTAAAAAGAACCTCTCTTCGTATTCCTGGAAGATCTGAGTCGATTTACTTAGAAGATGTGGCAACCATTCGCCGTGATTTTGTGGACCCACCCACAACGTTGTGCCACTTTAATGGTGAATCAGCCATTGTTTTAGCCGTCAGCATGGCTGAAGGGGGAAATGTTGTTGAAATGGGCGACGCGGTTACCGCTCGACTCAAAGAGTTGGAGGTAGATCTTCCGATTGGTTTAGATTTTGACATGGTCTCGTATCAACCTAAATTTGTCAGCCGATCGATTAATGATTTTATGGTCAATCTGGGAGAAGCTTTTGTGTTTGTGGTTGCTGTGATGCTTCTTTTCGCAGGACTCCGATTAGGCTTGGTAGTGGGTGCGCTTGTTCCAATGGCTTGTTTGATGTCGATCACACTTATGCCTTTTTTTGATGTTGATTTGCAACGTGTTTCAATTGCTTCTTTGATTATTGCGCTTGGAATGTTGGTGGACAACGGGGTTGTTGTCTCTGAAAATATTCTCGTTCGATTAAATAGTGGTGAGGATCGACTGAAAGCATGCGGCGGTGCGGTTAAAGAGCTGACACGTCCTCTTCTTTCAGCCTCGCTAACAACCATTTTTGCGTTTTTACCTATTCCGTTGGCTCAATCTGGAGTGGGAGAATATTGTATTTCTCTTTTTATTGTGGTCTCTTCAACTTTGCTCTGTTCATGGTTGCTCTCAATCACATTTGTTCCTATGCTCTGCTACTATCTTTTAAAACCAAAAGTAGAAAAACAATCCTTTGATTCTTCTTTTTATACGCGGTATCGAAACTTCCTTCTTTTGAGTTTAAGAAACAGAAAAGTCTTTTTGAGCTGTGTGGTTGGAATTGTGTTTTTAGGCGTCATGGTTTTTAAATTGATTCCAACGATCTTTTTTCCTCCAAACGATCGAGAAATGTTTGTGATTGATTTTTGGCAGCCTTATGGAACAGATATTCGGCGTACAGAAGAAAGAGTGTCTCAGCTCGAAGAGTTCTTAGTTAAGCAAGAAGGAATTGATTCAGTCGGCTCTTTTGTGGGCTCAGGGGGTCCTCGATGGTATCTCTCCTTAAGTCCGGAGCAAGATAATCCCAATTATGCTTTTGTCATCATTAATACAGCTACTTATGAGGCTGTGGCTGGTTTGATGGCAAAAACGCGCGCTTATTTGGATGCCAATTTTCCAGATACCCGTCACACAGTCAAGCAGCTTGAAAGTGGAACCCCTGTGGGAACGCCTATCCAAATTCGAATATCAGGTAAAGATATGGACGATCTTTATGAGGCGCGTAATTTAATTGCTCAAACCATCTCCAAAGTTCCGGGTGTTTATAACATTCATGATGACTGGGGTGAGTGGGCAAAAAAACTTTTAGTGAATGTGAATCAAGAACAAGCAAAACGAGCAGGCATGACCAGCCAAGACATTGCTCTCTCCTTAAAAACTCAATTCTCAGGTGCGCAGGCAACCGAGTTTCGTGAAGGAGATGAAGTCATTCCTATTTTAGTTCGTTCTCAAGAAGCGTTCCGCGAAGACTTAGGTAAAATTGAGGGGATGAATGTTTATTCTTATTCAGATCGCAGTTCTGTTCCATTGCTTAATGTGGCTAAAACAGAATTAGTTTGGCAACCAAGTAATATTCAGCGTCGGGATCAAACAAGAACCATGACCTTAAAAGCAGATGTCTTAGGGCGTTTTCCAAGCGAGGCTTTAGCAGAGGTGATGCCAAAAGTTCAATCATTAGTTGATTCAGATGCGTGGCCAAAAGGCTTTTGGATTGAATATGGTGGGGAGCAAGAAGAGTCTGCCAAAGCTCAAGCTTCAGTCGCTGCAGGAATGCCGCTGGCACTTGGCCTACTCTCTTTTATTTTAGTTTCTCAATTTAATTCTATTCGACGTCCTGTTATTATTTTGCTGACGATTCCTCCTATGCTTTTGGGAATTGCGCTTGGTTTATTAATCACAAATTGTACGTTTGGTTTTATGGCGATGTTGGGCATGATTAGTTTGATGGGGATTATTGTGAACAATGCCATTATGTTAATTGATCGCATAGAAATTGAACGCGCAGAAGGGGCCACCATTCAAAACGCGATTGTGCTTTCAGCACAAAAAAGATTTCGCCCCATCTTAATGACCACCATCACAACCATTGTGGGGCTGATCCCGCTTTCGTTACAAGGCGGAGAATTATGGCGTCCTATGGCCAATGTGCTCATATTTGGTTTGGGATTTGCCACAGTGCTTACCTTGGTGCTTTGCCCGGTTCTCTACTCACTTTTCTTTAAAGCGAGCTTCAAACAGTTTCAATGGGACCCCAAGGTTTTAGACGCTTCAAAACAAGACTAACTCCTTCAATAGAAGTGACCCTTCGTCAGGTTTTATCTGCACAGTTTTGCCTTGCTTTGCACAAAAATGTCCGTTCCCCCTCTTTTTTATTCACTTAATAACGTAAGTCACAGGGTAAAAATGAGATGGCCCAATATATGCGATAATAACAATGGGTTTAAAGGAGAAGTATGAACAAGACAGTGAATGGTGATGGAGATCTTTTATACGGTAACAGTTCTCAGCAAGAAGAAAAGAGTGAAGTGATCCTTTTTGAGATTGAGCAACATCTGTACGGAGTGGAAGTTTGCCATATTGATGAGATTGTGCCCATGATGGAATTGGAACCTATTTCAGATAAAGATCAAAAAATTGAAGGGATTATGAACTTGCGCGGAGAGTTTCTCCCGGTTCTTGATTTAACAAAAAAACTTGGCTTTCAGCGAAAAGAGTACCCTTTTGAATCAAGAGTGTTTATTACAACCATTGAAAACAAAAAAGTCGGCCTGATTGTTGATAAGGTTCGAGATATTCAATTTCTTCAGATAGAAACGCTTCCTCTTTCTTTAAATGAGTCTAAAGTAACCGAGCACAGGCTTGCTAGATTGCAGACCAATGAAAATGTTCAATTAATCTCTCCTCAAAGTTTTTTAAAAGAAATAAACCTAAATTTATCAAATGGAAAAAGCCAGGATGATCACTGAGAAGTATAATGTTGAAGAACCATTATTAATTGAAGTCGAAACAAGGGTTCGGGCTGTAACCGGCATTAATTTTGATTCTTCTAATTGGTTTTCTTTAAAAGTGGCGATCAAAGAGAGAATGGAAGCAACACAAATAGAAGATCCAAATATCTACCTTAAGATTTTGGCACCAAATTCTAATGAAATGGAAAAATTGACCTCTCTTTTAGTGGTTCATGAGACTTATTTTTTTAGAGATAAGAGACAGTTTGATGCTTTAACCGAGGTTGTGCTTCCAGAACTAATTGAAAAGAAAAAAATAGGTCAGACTAAGCCTCGAATCAAAATAATGAGTTGTGGCTGTTCTTTTGGTGCTGAGCCTTATTCGATTGCGATCTCTTTAATGGAATCAAACTTAATGGATCAAGCTGATTTTGAAATCATTGCGTTTGATTTAAATAAAAATGCGATTGAGCGGGCTGAGTCTGGAGAATTTTCCTCTCATATGTTTCGTGAGCCCGACACTGAATTTTTAAAAAAATACTTCACTTTAAAAGAGAACCGATTTTTACTTCACAATGAAATCAAAGAAAAGGTTCAATTTTACAACGCGAATCTGTTTGATTTAGAGCATGCTCCGGTTAGTTTGGCTGGGGCAGATGTTGTTTTCTTGAGAAACGTGTTGATCTACTTTAATCAAGCGGATACTGAAAAATTGATGCAAAAAGTGGATAAGAACCTTTCTCCTGAAGGGGTCTTGTTTCTTGGTTCTTCAGAATCTCTGTTGTTTTTGGAGAGTCCGTTTCACCTCAAGCAGATTGGCAAAGCTTTGCTTTGGGTTCGAGGCTCAAAATCAATTAAACCTACAGAGCCTCGAACGGTTTCTATTAAACCAAACATAAAAAAAACTGAGTTTTCATTGCCTAAAGATATTCCTCTGCCAAGAAAACCTAAACCAAAACCACCTTCTAAAATGCGGACCCAAGAAAGCGATGATCTGGAGGAGCATTATGAAAATGGTTTGGGGTATTTGAAGATTAAAATATTTGATAAGGCTGAGAACGAGTTTAAAGAGCAGCTGAAGCAGACACCCCGCCACATTAAAAGTTTGATTCGGTTAGCCACTCTTTATGCTGATAGTGATTTAGATCAACAAGCAATTGAGACCTGCCAAGAAATTATTAAAATCGATAATTTAGTTGATGAGATTTATTTTGTTTTAGGCTTGGTCTATTTTAAAAGAGGAGATTATCAACAAGCAATTGAGCATTTTAAAAAAGGACGTTACTGCGACGAAAAAAACTTTGTCGTTCTTTATTATTTAGCTCTTTCTTATAGGGCGGTTGATCAGCAAAAAGAGGCGAACCATTTGTTTCATCAAACAGAATCAGTGATTGACCAAATGGAGCAAGATCAATTAAGACAAGAGCGCTTTGGTTATACAGCAGATTATATTTACAGCTTATGTGCAGATATGGCTGCTTAAAAAAGGGTGAGTCACAATGAAGGTAGAAAAGAAAAAGGAAGAACAGGCAGTCTTAGATAAAAAAATCTTAAAAGAACGAGCGCTTCATTATGCCCAGAAGCAAGATGAAGTGATTTTAAAAGGAGAGCGCGTTGAATTTTTTCAAGTTCGACTGAATAAGGAAACTTATTTGATTGATATGCCTCTGATTGAAGAGGTGGTCTCCCCTGAGCGTATCTCTAAGCTTCCTAAAAGCAAACCCTTTATGTTGGGTGTTATGAATGTTCGGGGCGAATTGGTTTTGCTTTTGGATTTGGCTGCGTTATTAGGGTTGCCTAAATTAGAAGAAACAGAAAAATCAAAAGTGATTGTTTTAAAGTCAGGTTCTGACAGAACAGGAATGGTAGTGGATCAAGCTTTAGGCTCACTTAAGATTGATACTGGAGAACAACAAACTCATTTTTCTCATTCAAAGGGAGATCAAACCGATTGGATCAAAGGACTTTTTCAACATGAGGGAGTATCTAAAATCTGGCTAGATATTCCAAAAATTTTAAGAGAAGTGACTGACCAGTTAAACAATGAACTTGAAGGTAATTCTTCTATAGATTGACAAAGGAGTCAGACAATGAAAAAGGTAAATCCAGAACAACAATCAGAGCAACAACAAGCACTAGAGAATGAAGAAACAAAAAAAATGCAGAGACAACCGATGGAGCCGCCGCCTCCAAAGTCAACGAGACCTGAGGCTGATGAGCCCAGTCCAACTGATTTTGAATGGAGTGGAAATGGGGTTGAAGCAAACCCTGCTTCAGTTGTTGCAAGCAACTCTGCTGCTGACATTAAGTTTTCTGTCGGTGCTAAATTAGCTGTTGGCTTTGGAGTCATGGCCCTTTTTGTGGTGTTAGTGGGGAGTGTCGCCTTAATGGGGTTGAACTCTACGAATAAGTCTTGGGTCCAAGTTAAAGATGTTGGCCTTCAATTGGTCGAATTAGGCGACCAAGTAGAAATTCATTTTCTTGAAGCCTTGGCGAGTGAGAAAGCATTTCTTTTGTCTTCTTTTTCTCAAGGATATGAGAAAGCATACCAGGAGTATATTCAGAATCAATTTTTGACTTATATTTATAAAGTTGAGGCAGAGCTTGTTTCAATTGCTACTGTGGCAAAAAAACATGGCTTAGATGAAGAAGTTGTTTTGGTTACAGAGATGAATCAAGAGATGAAGGCGTTTGAAGCAGGTGTTTTGGGAATGACGGAGTTGGTTCAAAAGAGAGGGGATGTTGACTCAGGCTTGTTTGGGAAAATGGGAAAAAACGCGCACCAGATGGACGAAAGATTAGAGCAATTAGCTTTGCCCGTTCTTCAAATCGATTTTTTAAAAATTCGAGAAGTGGGTGAAAAATATCTTTTGACAAACAAAGCTGAATTTTTGGAGAAACATGCTTTGTTTGTGCAAACTTTTAAAAGAGATTTAGGCAAGTCGAGTTTGGACTCATTTGTCTCTTCAGAATTAGCGTCTCAATTAGATCAATATGACCGTAGTTATTTGGCTTTGATTGAGAACGACAAGGCGTTTGAGCAACAAAGAGTTTTCTTTAATCAAAAAGGAGAGGCTCTTCAAGCGAAAAGCAATGAATTAGTGAAACAAGGTTATGCTCATGAAAAGCGTTTTATCAAGGAGGCAATGAATGTTTCAAAATCGATTTTTTGGTTTGTTTTGTCTTCTATTTTAGTCAGTATAATTGCTGGAGGAGTTGTTGCCTTTTTGATTGGCCGAGGGCTTTCTCTTAATTTAAAAGTGCTGGTCCAGCATATGGCGCAAGTGGCCACAAAGGGAGATTTAACCCAAGAGGTGGAAAAACAATCTTCTGATGAGGTGGGATTGTTGGCCACTAGTTTTAATCACATGCGGATGGGATTAAAACAAATCGTGTCTGGTATTTTACAGTCTTCGCTCAAGATCAATTCTTCTTCAAATGAGATATTGGCTGCAGCCAATCAACATGAGAGTACAACAAGTGAACAATCTGCTCAAATGAATCAAATTCAAGCCACGATTACACAAGCCGCAACAACGGGTACAGAATTGAGTCGTACAGCCCAAGAAGTGGCTAAGTTTGCAAAAGAGATTGAGAAGAGCGCGCAAGATGGAGGACAAGCAATTGAAGAGACGCAATCTAAAATGAGTGAAATGAAGAACTCTAATGATGCGGTTTCTAATAAGTTAAAAACCTTGAGTGAAAAGATCGAAGGGATCAATAAAATGTTAGCAACGATCCTTGAAGTGGCAGATCAAACAAATTTGCTTTCTTTAAATGCGGCCATTGAAGCTTCTAAAGCGGGAGAGCATGGAAAGGGATTTAGTGTGGTGGCTCAAGAGATTCGCCGTTTGGCAGACCAAACATCGCAATCAAGCAGTGAAATTTCTAATATTATTAATGAAATTCAAGCTGCTTCATCTAGTGCGATTATGGTGACAGAAAAATCAATGCATGAAGTGAGCAGTGGTTCTGAGTTGGTCACACAATTGTCAGATAGATTTTCTGGAATCACTCAACAGGTGGAGCAAATATTGCCTCAAATTGAAAATGTGTCTGAAAGTATTACGCAATTAGCCAGCGGGAATACAGAAGTCTCTCGATCAGTTAAAGAGATGACAGAGTCGATTCGATTTACTGCAACAGCTGCCAAACAGACGCGGCAGTCTGCCACTGATTTAACGAGTATGGCTCAAGATTTAAGAGCGAGTGTGGCGCAATTTAAATTAAAGTAAGGGACAGTAAAGGAATGCAAAATGCCTGATTTTGACAGTATGTCATTAACTGAAATTTACAAGCTTGATGCAGACGAAAGAATCAAGACCCTTAATAAACATATCCTTTCTTTAGAGAGAGAACCTTCCAATCAAGAATTAATTGAAGACACCATGCGTGAAGCCCACAGTTTAAAAGCAGCCTCGCGTATTGTGAATCATCCAGAAGTTCAAGCATTATCACATAAAATGGAAGAGTTTTTCATTAACCTTCAAAATGAGAAGAAAGATTTTCCTTCTGAAGTAAGCGACTTGATTCTAAAGATATTAGATTCTTTAGAGACCTCAGTAAGTGAATTTGTTGAAGAGAAGCCCTCTTCTATTAATGTCGATGTTTGGGGGGCTCGTTTAGATGCGGCAAAAGAGGGAAAAGTAGAATCCTTTCAACAAGCTGATGTGGCTCAAGAGGTCGCTCAAGAGGCCCCTAACGTTATTCCTTTAGAGACAGTGCGTAAAGAGACTATTTCTAAAGAGCCTAAACAGCAAAAAACAACGGTGCGAATAGGGACAGATAAATTAGACAATCTGATTAACTTGTCTGGTGAAATTTATACCAATGTTCTTAACTTAGATCGTAATACGAGCTCGCTACGGGCTTTTTCTAGTTATTTTGTTCAACTTCTTTCCGCATTTGACCAGTTCTCTAGTAATTTGCGGCAAGAAGAGATTGAGTCACCTAAAGTTAAAGAGCTTCTTGTTAAAAATGAAGCGATGATCCGAAAACTCCAAGAAATGTTTTCGAGTTATTTTGAAACCACTTCACGAGTGAGTCTCAATTTTGTGCATCTCGGTTCTCAGCTTCAAGATGAGGTGATGCAATCACGTATGCTTTCAGCATCCACTCTTTTTGAGCCTTATGAACGTTATGTGCGAGATGCGGCGCGTGAAACAGGTAAAGTCATTAATTTAGAGTTGGAAGGGGCTGAGACTCAGATTGACCGCAATATTATTGAGCTTTTAAAAGATCCCTTAACACATTTGATTCGAAATGCATGTGATCATGGAATTGAATCCTTAGCCGAGCGGTCAAAAGCAGGAAAACCTGAAGCGGCAACACTTAAGATTTCTGCCATACATCAAGCGGATCGAGTGATTGTCACGGTTGAAGATGATGGACGTGGCATTAATGAGGCCAAGATTGTTCAAAAGGTGAAAGAAAAAGGATTGATTCCCAGTGAGAAATTAAATCAATTAGCACGTGGTGAGCTTTTAAATTTTATTTTTCTACATGGTTTTTCCACTTCAGATAAAGTAACCACGACCTCAGGTAGAGGGGTTGGTTTGGATGTGGTTAAAAGTAGCTTGAATCAAGTGGGTGGGAATATTCAAGTTGAGACTGAAAATAAAAAATTCACACGTTTTATTCTTTCATTGCCATTGACGTTAACTGTCACAAAAACATTATTGGTTGAAGTTGGAGGAGAAAAGTTTTGTTTTCCTTTAACACGTATTGAAGGCGTGCATCAAATAGATCAATCAGTCATTCAAACGATTCAAGGTAAAGAGGCGGTAAATATTCATGACGAAATGGTCCCGATTGTTCATCTAGGTGCTTTATGGAGCCTTTCAACTGAAAAGGATATTTCAGAAAAAAAAGATTTATTACTTTTGGGAGACTCTACTTTTAAAATAGCCCTTTGTGTAGATCGATTTTTAGAGGAAAAAGAAGTTGTGACAAAATCATTGGACCGAAGATTGGGCTGGTTAGCGGATCTATCCGGAGGAACCATTTTAGATAATGGGCAAGTTGCCTATGTGGTTAATATTGATTCTGTCTTAAGAAGTATCTCGGATTATAAAGGGCAAGGCATTACTCAAGAACAGATCCACAAGTTAGAAAAACGAAAAAAAATACTTGTTGTTGAAGATTCTTTAACAGTTCGTGAATTAGAAAAAACAGTGTTAAAGAATCAAGGGTTTGAAGTGGAAACCGCAATGGATGGAATGGATGCCTTTAATAAATTAAAAGAAGCTCATTTTGATTTGGTGGTGACAGATGTAGAAATGCCCCGAATGAATGGATTAGAGCTTATAGGTGTGATGAAGAAAGAGACTGTTTTAGCGGCCATTCCAACAATCATTGTCTCTTATAGAGAAAGTGAACAAGATAAGAGAAAAGGATTAGATGTTGGAGCTGATCGTTATTTGGTTAAAAGCAAATACGATAACAAAACATTGCTGAGTGCTATTGATGAATTAATCGGGGCTTAAAATGGTTAACATATTAATTGCCAATGATTCTCTTATGGTTCAAGAGATGCTCAAACGAGTGATTCGTCTGGAACCAGATTTTAAATTAGTTGGCATTGCCAATGATGGAGAAGAGGCTGTTGAGGCTGTTCAACAACACAATCCCGATGTGGTTTTAATGGACATTAATATGCCTAAAATGGATGGTGTTGAAGCGACTCGAAGAATCGTAGCATTGAAACACCCTTGTCAAATATTAGTGGTTACAGCCTCATTAAAACTAAACATGTCTTATATTTTTGATTGTTTGAGTTTTGGAGCGGTTGAAGCAATTAAAACCCCTATCATTGGACGAAATGAAGATTTTAATCTAGAGAATCAAACCGTGAAGGAGTTGATTGATCGAATCAAAATTATTTCAAATCTATCTGCATTATTGAGCCCAAAAAAACTGCCTCAGCCTGATCTTAAGAGTGATAAAGATTTTAATCCCCGTCCAGGACCCATTATCAAAGGGAAAACGGCTGAAACCATTATTGCGATAGGAGCTTCAACCGGGGGCCCTCAAAGTTTAGCGGCTATTCTTCAAGCATTACCGGCTGATTTGCGATCAAGTATGGTTTTAATTCAGCACATTGATGCTGATTTTGCTCCAGGATTAGCAGAGTGGTTAGACAAGAATTGTGACTTAGACATTTATACAGCAAAAGCAGGGGATCAATTGATTGCTGGAACAGGGTACCTTTGTGCTGGAGGAAAAAATCTAATTCTTGAAAATGACTTTACTTTAGGCTATCAATTTTCAGAAGAGACCCTACATGCTCCTTCAATTGACGTTACTTTTGAGTCTGTGGCAAAGTTGTATGGTTCTAATGCAATTGGTGTACTTTTAACAGGAATGGGCAAAGATGGAGCTCAGGGCCTTAAAGCTATACGAGATGCAGGAGGCCGCACAATTGCCCAGGATGAGGCAAGCTCGCTTATTTATGGAATGCCCAAAGCAGCCAAAGAGATAGGAGCTGCTGAATTTATACTAAGTTTAGAAGATATTGCGGATAAGATATTATTCCTTATTGAACAAAATAAAATGAGAAAAAAACATGTCGCCTGATCAGTCTAAAATAATTTTAATCATTGAAGATTCGCTTACTTATCAGCAAGCCTTAAAACGAGAGTTTGCTGCTTTAAAGTATGAAGTTATTTGCGCTGAAACAGGAGAAAAAGGATTAGAAGCAGTCCATAACAAACGCCCTCATTTAATTATTTTAGATTTGACTTTGCCTGGTATCAATGGGCAAGAAGTCTGTCGTGAATTAAAAATGGATTTTAATTATAGGGATATTCCTGTCATGGTTTTAACCATGCATGATGATGAAGAGATTGTGATGAAAGGCTTGGAGGCTGGAGCTGATGGTTATGTGAATAAAAACGAACCTCTCTCTTTAATTGTGAAGCGGGCTGAATCGTTTCTTCAAACAAGTAAAGAGCTGCCACCCATGTTAGAACAGGGTCAAGAATCAAGCTCTTTTTCTTTATCAAGTAAGGAAGTCTTAGTTGTGGATGATGATTTAACTTATGTGCAAGCGGCTAAAAGATCAATGGCTGAAGAGGGGTATCAAGTTCGCACAGCGATGTCAGGCCAAGAATGCTTGGTTAAGATTGAAGAAAAAGTGCCAGACCTTGTTTTGCTTGATTTAAAAATGCCTGAGATGGATGGTTCTCAAACGTGCCGTGCGATTAGAGCCAAATATAAGGTTGAAGACCTTCCGATTGTGATTTTAACTGCCAGTGAAGTGCAAGAAGATGTGGCCCGTAGTTTTGAAGCTGGAGCAACTGATTATGTGGTAAAAAGTGGAGATTTCCGTGTCATTAAGTTGAGAATTTACTCTATTTTACGCAGAAAGCATTTTGAAAGAGAAACAGAAAAAATTCGAGGCCAGCTTTACGACGCAGAGAAAAAAGCGCTCATTGCTCACTCAGAAAAAGAAGCAGAGCAAAAGTTTTCGAGCCAGTTAGCTGAAGAAAAAGAACGTCTTATGGTTGTTTTAAGGAGTATTGGTGATGGGGTGGTTGCCGTCGATGAACAAGGTAAAACCACTATTATTAATGAGGCGGCTGAGAGGTTGCTTAATTGCACCAGTGAGGAAGCTCTTGGGTTGTCTCTTGGAGAGATCTTTGTTGTGAGTCAAAGTGATGAAAACAGAGAAAAAGAGAGCTTGAGCCAAAAGCTATCGGTTGTTGATAAAGAGATCTATTTTTTTGATCAATTAAAAGTGAAGAGTCTCTCTGGAAAAAGTTGTCTGCTTGAAGGAATTAAAAGCCCTATGTTTGATCAAAACAAAGGCGTGACAGGTGCGGTATTTGTTTTTCGGGATATTGAAAGCAGACAAAAAGTCCAAGAAGAACTTCAAAAAACAAGCAAGCTTGAAGCGATTGGGACCTTGGCTGCTGGGATTGCTCATGACTTTAATAATTTATTAACGGTTATTCTTGGCAACATTTCTTTGACTAAAACAATGCTAACAGATAGCCCGCAAGTTACAGGTATGCTCACTGAAGCGGAGAAAGCAACAGAAAAAGCAACTCATTTGTCTAACCAGCTGTTAACTTTTTCTAAAGGTGGATCTCCTGTTAAATCGGTTGAGAATATTGCTGGAATTGTGAAGGAAAGTTCTGCTTTTGTGACAACAGGTTCTAATGTAGTCTGTGAGATTAAAGCGTCGGATGATCTTTGGGATACCGAAGTTGATAAAAACCAAATTTTTCGAGCGATTCAAGCGGTGGTTCTTAATTCTAAAGAAGCGATGGAAGATGGGGGCGTTGTTGACATTTCAATAGAGAACGTTGAGTTTAGCGATGACGATAAAAGGAAAGAATTTTTAAAGTTATCTAAGGGAAAACACCTTCAGATTAACATTAAAGACCAAGGCTGCGGTATTCCAGAGGAAAATTTATCTAAAGTTTTTGATCCTTTTTTCAGCACAAAGATGGTGGGAAGTGGATTAGGGCTGATGACTGCCCTTTCTATTGTTGAAAAACATAATGGCGCCATAGATATCAAATCTGAACTGAAAAAAGGAACAAGTATAGATATTTATTTGCCAGCTACAGAAGAAAAGAAGCCTGTTAAAAAGAAAGAAAAAGAGGTTGCTCTAATGAAAAGTGAACCATCCAATGGAGGCCCTATTAAAAGAGTTTTGTTGATGGATGATGAAGACCAGGTCTTAAACTTAGCTGCTCTTATGTGTAAAAAAGCGGGGTTGGAACCGACTTTGACTCATGAAGGATCAGAAGCGGTTGATCTTTATAAAAAATCTAAAGAAGAAGGAGCTCCTTTTGATTTAGTGATTATGGATTTGACCATTCCTGCAGGCATGGGAGGAAAAGAAGCCATTGGCCTATTGCGTGAAATAGACCCTGATGTTCGAGCGATTGTTTCGAGCGGATATTCAAATGACCCGGTCATGGCCAATTACCAAGAATATGGATTTAAAGGGGTTATGGCCAAACCGTATAAGCTAGACCTGCTCAAGGAGTTAGTAAAAGACCTTTTTGATACCCCTTGACAAATTGCATAAAAATTGCTATATTTAACTTAGGTGACAACGGTTATGACTTTTAAAGATCTGTTAAATAAATTATTTAAACGTTGCGCATTATTTGCATTTTGTGTGCTAACTTTTTCCCTCCTCTCTAGCTCTAGTGTTTATTCTGTGAGTTACCTCTATTGGACAGATCAGAACCAAAAAGTAATCAAACGATCTAACTTAGATGGAAGCAATATTGAAACTGTGTTGTCGAGTTTGAGCAATCCTTTAGGAATTGAAGTTGATAATTCAGCAAGTAAAATTTATTGGGCAGATAGTACTGACGGCGCAATCAAACGAGCTAACTTCGATGGTACTTCTGTTGAAACCGTGTTATCTGGGATTACTCCTAATGCGTTTAGTTTAGATGTTGTAGGAGGGAAATTTTACTTTACCAATTCAAGTGATCTGGCAATCAAACGAGCTAACTTTGATGGTACTTCTGTTGAAACGATTTTCACATCTGCTGATGCAAATAGTCCTTTATCCGTTGAGGTTGATACAGTAAATAATAAAGTCTATTTTAGTGATTTACATGGGGGTATAGATACTCACGAAATTAAACGATCCAATTTAGATGGAACTTCCGTTGAAACAATTGTTACAGGCGTGCTTGATTTACCAGGTCAAAGTGGATTGGCTTTAGATTTAGTTAATAATAAGGTGTATTGGACAATTGCCAATTTTTTCAGTGATGATTTTGTAAAACGAGCTAATTTGGATGGAACCAATGTCGAGACAGTTATTAATACGGGGAGTGTTCAGCTTCCGAGAGGAATTGAAATAGATGAAAGTGCGGGGAAGATCTATATTGGTGATAATGGCCAGATAAGACGATCTAACTTAGATGGATCAAGTCTTGAAATTTTAACCTCAGATCCGACAGTTGGTTGGGATGTGGCTCTTGCCATTCAATCGTTAAATACTGCAACAGGGACAAACATTGTGTCTACATTTGATTCAACGACTTCGTATTTAGGTGACAATACGACCTTGCTTGCTGATGCAGGAGATATTGCTATTACTTATGATCAGGTCAACACCGAAGGAAATACGAATGTTGCTTTTGGACAAGTGAATGTGAATCAAACAGCTTTAACAGCATTTTTGGATGATAATTGGAATTTTTTTCCTATCTCAGATGGGGGTGAGGGAATTGTGTATGAATTTTCAAAGTCAGATGGCCTTGCTTTTGATGCTGGAGTGACGATTACAGTTAAAGTAGATAATAGTGTGACTCTTCATGGGCTTGATGTGAATGATTTGGTGGGTGCTTATTTAAAAGGGGATGGCACATTTGAAATCATTCAAGGAACGTACACTCCAGGAAATCAAACATTTTCATTTGATGTTCCTACTGGTTCTTTCTCAGGGTTTGGCGTGGCAGTCAATCCAGAACCATCCACCTTCTTTTTAATTGGGACTGGCTTGCTTGGATTATGGCGTCAGCGCCAACGTTTCTTTAAATAAAACTCTTTCCGTATGAGTGACAATCCTTTACACTTTTAATCTTTACATCAATTAGAGAGAGACCTATGCCTGATCCAGTTATACCTGAAAGAAATAAAAAATTAGATAAGAAAGATCCGAATCCGTGTTCTAACTGCAGCTATTGTTGTGAGTATGTGGCTATTGAAATTGACAAGCCTGAAACCGCACGTGATTTTGACAATATCTATTGGTACATTATTCATAAAGATGTTTGGGTTTATTCAGATCATGAAAATGATTGGTATATTCAGTTTAATTCCCCGTGTGAGAAGTTAGAAGGACACTTGTGTGGAAATTATTTTAATCGCCCAATGATGTGCCGAGATTATTCGGTGAAACATTGCAGTCGTTATGGCGATGGTGATCCTGAAGAAAAAGTTTTGTTTAAAAACGAAGTTGATTTGTTTCAGTATTTAAAAAAGAAACGGCCTGCTGTTTTTGAAAAAATGAAGAAACGGTTGGATTTGAAAAAAGCCCCTAAAGAGCCTCTCTCTTCACCGATTTTGACCCCTTAGTTTTATCGACTCGTGATCACAGTAAATTTATTTTTCGTCGACTTGATGGTCACAACCACGTCTCCTTTTTGTTTTGTCATAAAAGAAGGGTGCCTAAAAGCAAAATTAATAGAGTCAATCGTGGACTAGCTTTTTTCATAGCTTTCCATCATAATGGCTAAGGATAAAAAAATAAAGCGATGAATTTATTTCGACCTAAATCACACGACGGACTAGAACATTCTCACACCTCTACAGCCATTGAACGGCGGTTAGAGCAAGGGCCAGACCATAACTATCTCAAGGACTTCATTTATGGAGCCGTGGATGGGGCGGTGACCACCTTTGCGATTGTGGCGGGGGTTGCGGGCGCAGGCCTTTCTGTGGGTGTGGTCATTATTTTAGGTGTGGCTAATTTGATTGCAGATGGTTTTAGTATGGCTGTGAGTAATTTTTTAGGCACACGTGCAGAGCAGCAGTTGATTGAACAGGCGCGTATTATGGAAGAAGAGCATATTGACAAAGTGCCTGAAGGAGAAAAAGAAGAGATCCGTCAGATTTATGCAGCTAAAGGTTTTAAAGATAAAGATCTGGAGCGTGTTGTAGAAGTCATTACTTCTGATCGAAAAGTTTGGGTTGATACCATGCTTCAAGATGAGTTGGGATTATCTTTAAATCCTTGCTCTCCTTGGCGTGCATCGATCACAACCTTTTTCGCTTTTATTTTAATCGGAGCCATTCCTCTTGGTTCTTACCTTTTACAATGGTTTTCTCCAGAGTCTGTCTCTAATCCTTTTTTAGTGAGTGCTGTGCTAACAGGGATGGCCTTTTTTATCGTCGGTGCGCTTAAAAGTCTTTTTGTGGGTCAAGGTTGGTTGATTGCTGGAGCAGAAACGTTATTAGTTGGTGGTGTTGCTGCAAGTATGGCTTATTACATTGGAAAGTTTTTAAGAACCTTTATAGATGTTATCTGATTAAAAGGAGAGAGATGATGTATATTTGGAATACCAAGTCCTTAGCCCAAGATTTGATGTCTGGAAAAGTTGCGCCCAAAGAAAAAATAAAGTCTCTTTTACTTCTTGTTATTTTAATGGCGCTCTTTGCTTTTTCATTATCTAAAGGTTTTCTTTATATCAATTCTGCAGCTGCTATTCTTTCTCTTGTTTTGTTAGGTTCTGGTTACTTTTTTGCTGCTAAAAAAAATGCGTTACGAGATGGGAAAGACTTTGCTCTTCGAGCCATTACTTTAACGCCTCCTCTTTTTCTCAAAGTGTTTGTGGGCCTTGGGCTCTTCTTTTTAATTGCTAGGCTTGTTTTTCCTGAATTTTCCTTAACAAGCCTTTTTCTTATTCCAACCTGGATTGTTTTCACCGGAATCTATCTAAAATGGTTCCTGGCTCAGATAGAGGAGATCTCTCGGCCTAAAGTCTCCTGGGAAGCTCATCAAGGCATTTAAACTAGACTTGTTTTTTTCGACGAGGGAGTAGGCCTAATAGCCCTGATCCGAGTAATAAGAGTGTGGTTGGTTCGGGATTGACCCCAATCCCAAAATCAGAGAATGAGGTTGTATCGACTGTGATTGTATTGGCAACTTCATCTCTAGCAAAAACAGAAAGAGTTTCATAATTTGATCCACCAAGGTGATGGTAGACTTGAAGATCGCTTTCTTCAAAACCTGATGCAGAAAGTAGTCCTAAGAGGTCTGTATAATTGAATGTAATTCGTGCGGTCCCATTTAAGGTGGCATCATCTAAAGCTAAGTCAAAAATAGAAAAAACATCTCCAATAAATGAAGTACTTTCAAAAGAGGCTTCTGTTGTGCTTTGAGCTGCTTGTTTTTTAATGCGACCATCGCCAGTGACGTTAATACTGTCGACTGTTATCCCGCCAGATTGATCGGCTCCAGTAAATGTATTAGGGCCTGTTCGTACATCAATATCAGCATTGACACCATTTAAGAGGTTGCCGGCTTCTCTTGTGGCAAGTTGGAGTTCGCTAAAGCCTCCAACAAGAGCGGCGTAGGCAATAGAGACTGTCCCAGACGCGTCTAAACCAATACTTGTATCGCTAGAAGTGTTTCCGAGATTCTTGGCTGTTTCGCTTGACCATACTCCGCCGCTTTTAGTTGCAAATTCGACTGTTTGGTTTCCTCCGTTGAATTGATAATAACTAACATATGGGTTTCCACTCGTATCAAAATCTAAATCAGGTTCAGCATATGAACTATCACCTGTATCAACAACCTGAAAAGCCCAGCTTGTTCCATTAAAAGAGTGAAACATAATATATTTTGATGTGCCATTTCTTGAACTGACAATGCTCGGATCATCTGTCACTGGATTGAGTTCAATGGAGCTGTTATTGCCTGAATTTGAAACAGAATCAACTGTTTGGGTGACCCACGCACCACTGGCATTGGTTGTATAAGCTAGGTTTCTTTGAGAAGGTTGGACCGCATGGCTTAAATAAATTTTATCATTTGAATCGATAGCAATATCTACCTGAATCCCTTCAGGGGTTCCAACTATATAAGCTGTTTCGGTTGACCAGGCTCCATTATAAGTCGATAAACGTAGATCTGTTCCAGTGGCAATTTTTGCGTCACCAGAAGTATCGACTTCAATAGCGGTATAGCCTGGAGACCATCCTGAAACCGTTGTTGAACGGTTTGTCCAGCTACCCCCACTTTTTGATGCATAGTTTAAGGATCCCGAGACATTGTTGATGCCGTAACTGATATGTGGGTTATTTGAAGCATCTAAAGCTAAAGAGGAACCAATTAAGAGTTGTGTCCCGTGAGTGTCGACCACATCAATAGCCCAGGCACCTCCGCTTTTTTTGGCATATTTGATTTGTTTCGTGGTTGAGTTGCTATATGCGACGTGGATGTCTCCAGAAGAATCAATTTTCATCGATATTTCATTTGCGCTTCCAGAGGCAAAAGATTCAATGATTTCAGAGTCCCAATATGATTGAACCGCGGAAGATGTTGATGGAAAGATTAAGAGGAATCCTGTAAAAAGCATTGAATAAGTTAAGTTAAAAAGTTGTTGTTGTTTTATCATTCTTTTACCTAGTTATGATTAAATATTATCATATAATTCGTTGTCTGTCAATGTGTTGTAGTTTTACGGATAGTCATGTTCTGGGTTTGTCGTGCTTGAGACTAGGGATTCTAATTCGATGTAAGCCAAGGGTTTGGGATTGATTTTTCCTCTATTTAGCGCTACCATCACTAACTTAAATCTATGAGAATCAAAAGCTTAAACAACATCATTACGATTAAAAACATCCCCTTTGAAATTGTGGAAGAACGGGTTCTGCGTGAATTGCGGATTCCGCGCATTAAAACACTCAAAGAGATGGAAGAGCAGAATGTGGCCAAGTTTATTAAGTGGGCCATAGATACTGCGTATACTTTTATTGATGGGAATGGATCCTATATAACACTTCCTTTAATTCATGATGAAGAAAAAGGAGTTTATATTAAAGAAGCACCTACAATTTTTGAAGCGCCCAGTATTCAAAAGCTTTTGAAAGAGTGTGATTATGCCACATTGTTGTTGGCAACCATTGGCCCCAATTTAGAAGACAAGGTTGATTCAATTAAAACCGATGATGCTTCTGGGGCTTATTACCTGGAAACGGTGGGTGGTTGGATGGCTGATTACATTACAGACAAAGTTGACGCGTTTGTGGAAGCTGAAATTTTAAAGTGGGGTTATGGCCGGACCATGCGTTATTCACCTGGTTATGGTGATTGGCAATTAGAGGTGCAGCAAGAAATTTTGCCTTTATTAAAAGCAGAGAGATTAGGAATCACTCTTTCAGACTCGTGCATCATGAACCCAAGAAAGTCAGTATCAGCCGTTGTGGGCTGGCAGAAAAAAGGGTAAGTAAATTTTTATGAAACATGAAATTTTAGAACGACTTAAAAGTGAGATTTTAATTTTGGATGGCTCCATGGGAGCTTTGCTGCAGGGTCGTGGTTTGCCTAATGGCTATGCGCCTGACTTGTGGAACTTAGAACGCCCTAAAGATATTTTAGCTGTGCATCAAGAATACATTCAAGCCGGGAGCGACATTGTTTTAGCCAATACTTTTGGGGCAAGTAAGATTCGCCTTGATGAGTACAATGCGTATGGAAAACTTAAAGACATTAACTTTGCTGCAGTTGATTTAGCCAAAAAAGCTTTTGGAGAAAAGAAAGGATATGTGGCCGGAGACATTGGTCCTTGCGGAACCACAGTGGCTCCATTTGGAGAGCTTGCTTTTAACGAAGCGATTGATATTTTTTATGAACAAATGAAAGCATTGGTTGAAGCAGGCGCAGATCTGATTGCGATTGAAACCATGTTTGATTTGCAAGAAATGCGCGCCGCTTTAATCGCCGCCAATCAGGTTCGTGAAATTAGAGATCTGCCTATTATGGCACATATGACATTTACTCAAGATGGTTTGACTGATACAGGAAGTGATCCTGATTCTGTTGTGACGGTGCTTGATGGGTTTAATGTTGATATCTTAGGATTGAATTGTTCCACAGGCCCTGAGCATATGGAGCCAGTCATAGAAAAAATCGCCGCAGCAACCGGAACATTTATTTCTATTGAACCCAATGCAGGTTTGCCGATTATGAAAAACGGCGTCACTATTTTTCCTGCCACACCCCAAGAGATGGCTCCTTACGCTGAAAAATTTGTCGATATAGGTGCTAATGTTGTGGGCGGATGTTGTGGAACCACACCTGAATATATCCGTTTGATTACGGAGCGTCTAAAAAAGAAAAAACCATTAGAGCGAACCACTCCATCGGGGACTAAGATTTGTAGCCGGATGAATACCGTTTATTTAGGAGAAGGGCATCCCTTTGTCAAAATCGGGGAAAAGATCAACCCGACAGGTCGGAAAAAATTCTCTGAAGCGATTAAAGAAGGACGCATGGACTTGGTGCTTGCTGAAGCGCGTAAGCAGTTTGAAGCTGGGGCAACAGCCTTGGACGTGAACGTGGGAGTTCCTCTTGTGGATGAGCCTGCCATGATGGCTAAAGCGGTTGTGGCGATTCAAAATGTGGTCAATTTACCTTTGGTGATTGATAGCTCTTATGATGAAGCGTTAGAACTTGGGATGTTGAATTATCCAGGAAAAGCTTTAGTTAATAGTGTGAATGCTGAAGATGAAAAAATAGAAGCAGTATTACCTCTTATTAAAAAGTATGGAGCGGCAGTGATTGCGCTTGTTGCTGAAACAGAAATTCCAGAAACAGCTGTGGCTCGTTTAAAGAATGCAGAAAAGATTTTAAAAGCAGCAATGGACTTAGGTATTCCAAAAGAGAATGTGGTGTTTGATGTCTTGGCATTAACTGTTTCTGCAATGCAAAAAGGTTCAAGCCAATCTTTAGATACGATTCGTTTGATCAAGCAAGAGTTGGGGTGTGCCACAACATTAGGTTTGAGTAATGTGTCGTTTGGTTTGCCAAATAGAAAATGGGTTCACAATACTTTCTTAGCACAAGCCATTGCTAGTGGTTTGGATTCAGCCATTTGTAATCCAATGGATGAAGTTTTACAAAACGTAGTCCGTGGCGCCGCACTTTTTACAGGGCGTGATAACGAGTGTAAAACCTTTGTGGCATTTGAAGAGAAAAAAGAGGCAGACAGGCTCGCTGAAGAGTCCGGCGAAGTGACAAAAAAGAAAGTGGCTGAAACAACCGCTGAAAAAATTTATGAAGCTGTTTTAGAAGGATATCGAGATAATATTGCTGCTTTGACTCAAGAAGGTTTGGACGAAGGGATGAGCCCCTTTGATATTTTTATTGAAGTGATGACTCCAGCAATCCGTGAGTTAGGAGATCTTTTTGGTGCGCGCAAAAAATTTATTCCTCATTTAGTTGCTTCAGCCGACACTATGAAACGGGGTGTGGAAGTGTTGCAACCTCTTTTAGAAGCTGCAGGGGGTGTGGAATCTAAAGGAACCATTATTATGGCGACCGTGAAAGGGGACATTCACGACATTGGAAAAAATATCTGCTGCATTATGTTGCGCAACTTTGGTTATAAAGTTTTTGATTTGGGACGCAATGTTCCTGCAGACGATATTTTAGAAGCAGCGAAAAGAGAAAATGCAGATTGTATTGGTTTGTCTGCTTTAATGACCACAACCATGATGCAGATGAAAGTTGTGATTGATGAAGTCAAAGCTAAAGCCCTGCCTTATAAAGTTGTGATTGGTGGCGCTGTGACCACTAAGCAATTTGCTGATGAGATCCAAGCAGATGGTTATGGTAAAGATGTCGGCAAAGTGGTGCCTGTTGTCGAGTCTGTTATGGAGAAGGCTTCTTCCAAATGAGTCAGCCGAAACTAACTTTTCAAGGTCAGACCATTGAAGTGGAGCCAGGGACAACCATCTTGGAAGCGCTGCACACTTTAGGGCAAGACGTCCGAAGTGACTGCGAATTCGGTAATTGTGGAACCGATCCTGTGGTTGTACTCAGTGGCATGGAAAACTTGTCAAAACCAGTTGATGATGAAGAATGGAATTTAAAGTTTAATAAGTTTCCCGACAACGTTCGAATGGCTTGTGTTACGCAAATAACTGGAGATGTTGAAGTCGAACTCTTTCAATAATCAGCGACGCTGATCTTCTTTTTAAAATCCTCAAAAGTTTGTCAAAAAAGTTTTAAAAAAAATCAAAAAAAGATTAAAAAAGTTTCATTTCTAATCATCAAAATATTCTAATTCTCTTCCAATTCAAGGGGTTAGAAGAGCCTGTTTGAAAAGGCCAAAAAGGTTGACAGGCACTACATATAGTCGTATGATGGCAGTGGAAGTACAATAAGTAGAGTGTCGTCCTGTTCAGGACAAATTAAAGTTTTTCACCTGCCGCAGTGGACGTTGTTTGGGAGAAGGGGAGTTATGGAAATGAGATCGACCAACCTTGAACGATTTTTTTACCATAAAAAACATCTCTTTTTTCTTCTCAGTGACCCGCGTCGGGAACAAATTTGCGTCCAGAGAACATTCAGTTAATAAATCCGTGAATTCGCTTTACACCAGAACTGTCTCTACATAAAATGGGCGATGCTCTCAGAATTAAACAGCTACTCAATTTTTGAAGAATTTTAACTAGGAGGAGACCGTTATGGTCGAGGTATCAGCCCGCACAGCATTATTAGTTGTTAAGAAACGAAACGGTCAACAGGTCCCTTTCTTTGAGATGAGGATCTATAACGCTATTGAGAGCGCGTTTAAAGAGTATCTGAGCATTCCTCATGAGGTTGAATTGCCGCCTGAAGATCAAGGCCATGTGAAGAATGTGGCTCAAAAGGTTGTTGCTTGGTGTGAAGAACAAGTTGAGAACCAGCCTATTCTTTTTATTGAAGATATCCAAAACACGGTGGTTCAAGAAATTCGTGAAAGTGGTTTTGACAAAGTGGCTGAGCTTTATTCTACCTATCGTCGTGAACAAGAGCTTAAGCGTTTTGATACCGAGCGCATTTCTGTAGAAAAAAGAGATGGCCGGGTGGTTTCCTTTAAACCTGAGAAAATCGCCATTGCCATTGGAAAATCGTTTGCCGCTCAAAACGAAGGTAAAATCCTTTCACCTCTTCTTCGCCATAAAGTGTTGCAAATTGCTGATGAGGTTGTGGCAAAGGTTAAAAAAGAAGAAGGGGGCATTCAGCTTCTTCAGATTGAAAATATTCAAGACTTAGTTGAAAAGAGTTTGATGGACGAAGGGTTTCACGATATTGCTCGAGCTTACATTATTTACCGTGAAGCGCGTCGTAAATCCCGTCAGGAAGAACCTGTAGAAGAGATTGAAATCGCGCACAAGATTTTTAATGTGAAGCAGGCCGATGGAACGCTTGAAGAGATCAGTATTCAAAAGCTACGTCCACGTATTGTAGAAGCGTGTCATGGTTTAGAAGATAAGGTTTCTGTTGATGCTGTATTAAAGAAGACATTGCTTAATTGTTATGAAGGAATGGAGTCCAAACAAATTCCTGATGCCATGTTGCTAGCGATTCGTCCTTTAGTTGAAGAAGAGCCTGCTTATAGTTATGTTGCTTCGCGTATTCTTTTAAGCATCTTGTATCGTGAAGTTGTAGAAAAGCCTGTTACGTTTGTTGAGATGGAAAAAGAGTATGGCCGCGCGCTTATCAATTCATTTGAGCAAGCTGTTAAGGCAGATCGTTTGAGTCCTGAACTTCTTACCTTTGACCTCGATAAAATTGGCCAAGCCTTGCGTTTTGAACGTGACCTTCAGTTTAATTTTATGGGCTTGAAAACACTTTATGATCGTTACTTTATTCATTTAGATGGCCGTCGTATTGAAGCCCCTCAAATCTTTTGGATGCGTGTGGCAATGGGGCTAGCCATTGCTGAAGGAGCGAATAAAACAGAGAAAGCCATTGAGTTTTATGATGTGCTTTCTACATTTAGTTTCGTGAGTTCAACTCCTACTTTGTTTAATGCCGGAACATTACGTTCTCAACTCTCTTCTTGTTTCTTAACTACATTAGGTGATGATCTTGATCACATTTTTAAATGTATTAAAGATAATGCCCTTCTTTCTAAATGGAGCGGAGGTCTTGGAAACGACTGGACACCGGTTCGTGGTTTAGGCGCTCACATTCAAGGAACCAATGGAAAAAGCCAAGGGGTTGTTCCTTTTATGAAGGTGGCCAATGACACTGCTGTGGCTGTGAACCAAGGTGGGAAACGAAAAGGTGCAGTCTGTGCTTATTTAGAATCATGGCACATTGATATTGAAGAGTTTCTTGAGTTGCGTAAAAACACAGGGGATGACCGTCGTCGAACGCATGACATGCACACGGCTAACTGGATCCCTGATCTTTTTATGAAGCGTGTCAAAGAGAATGGTGTTTGGACTCTCTTTAGCCCAGATGAAACACCTGACTTGCATGACCTTTACGGAAAAGCCTTTGAAGCACGCTATACTGAATATGAAGAGCAAGCCAAATCAGGAACCATCAAATTATCTAAAGAAATTCCGGCAGTTCAGCTGTGGCGTAAAATGCTTCAAATGTTATTTGAAACAGGCCATCCATGGATTACGTTTAAAGATCCTTCAAATGTTCGTTCACCACAAGATCACAAAGGTGTTGTTCACAGTTCCAATCTTTGTACTGAAATTTTGTTGAATACTTCTGCTGATGAAACAGCTGTCTGTAACTTAGGCTCAGTCAATTTAGCCGCGCACACAACGCAAGCAGGAATTGATGAAGAAAAATTAGCTAAGACAGTGAAAACAGCGATTCGCATGTTAGATAATGTGATAGACATCAATTATTACCCTACAGATGAAGCGCATGATTCAAATGTGAAGCATCGCCCGATTGGTCTTGGGTTGATGGGTTTTCAAGATGCGCTTTATATTCAAGGAATCAGTTATGCTTCAAAAGATGCGGTTGAGTTTGCCGATCAAAGCATGGAACTGATTTCTTACAATGCGATTTTAGCCTCAAGTGATTTGGCCAGAGAACGTGCTCCTTATGATTCTTATAAAGGGTCTAAATGGGATCGAGGGATTTTGCCAATTGATTCTATTGCGATGTTGGAAGCAGAGCGGGGCGGTCATTTAGATATGGATAGTAAAGGGTTGCTTGATTGGACCCCTGTTCGTGAGTCCGTCAAAAAATATGGAATGAGAAATAGTAACACCATGGCGATTGCACCCACCGCAACGATTGCTAACATCATTGGGGTGACTCAGTCAATTGAACCTACCTACCAACACTTGTATGTCAAAAGTAATTTGATGGGTGAGTTTACAGTGGTGAACCCTTATTTAGTCGAAGAGCTTAAAGCACTAGGCCTTTGGGATGTGCAAATGGTGACTGACTTGAAATACTTTGATGGTGTTTTGCAAGAAATTACTCGCATTCCTCAATCTGTTAAAGATCGGTATCCGACAGCCTTTGAAGTTGGAGCAGAGTGGTTGATTGATTGTGGCGCGCGTCGTCAAAAATGGATTGATATGGGTGAATCGTTAAATCTTTATCTTGCTGAGCCAAGTGGAAAAAAACTCCACAACATGTTCTTTTTGGCTTGGGAAAAAGGGTTAAAAACCACATACTATTTACGTTCTATGGGTGCCACTCGAATAGAAAAATCAACTGTGGATGTAAATCAGTACGCGGGTAGTTCATTGCGAAAAGAATCGGCTGATAAACCAGAGGCTTGTGCAATTGAAGATCCAGACTGCGAAGCGTGTCAGTAGAAAAGTGTTGTTGAATTTTAAGTTGTAGAAACAAGAAAAGGGAAGATGGGGCGTTGAGTCATGGCTGAAGAATTTGTGATTCCTTTTACAAAAGAAAAAGTAAGAGTAGAAGATAAAAGATTAATTAATAACCGTACTGTTGATGTGAACCAATTGGTTCCGATTAAGTACAATTGGGCGTGGCAATATTATTTAGATGGTTGTGCTAATCATTGGATGCCGCAAGAAGTTTCAATGCAACGTGACATTGAGCAGTGGAAAGACCCAAAAGGTTTTACCGAGGATGAACGCCGTGTGATTCAACGAAACCTTGGTTTTTTTACTACAGCCGATACATTGGTTGCCAATAACTTAGTGTTAGCTATTTACCGTCATATTACAGCTCCTGAGTGCCGTCAATATTTGTTGCGTCAAGTTTTTGAAGAAGCGATTCATACACATGCGTATCAATACATTCCTCAATCATTGGGCATGGATGAAGCCTCTCTTTACAATATGTATCGAGAAATTCCATCGATTCATGACAAAGCCGAGTTTGAAGCTCGCTTAACCGTTGATTTGATGAGACCTGATTTTAAAGCCGATACTTTAGATGGTCGTCAACGTTTAGTCAGTAACTTGATTGGTTATTTTGCCATTATGGAAGGGATCTTCTTTTATACTGCTTTTGTAATGCTTCTTTCCTTTGGTCGTCAGAATCGTTTACCAGGGGCATGCGAACAGATTCAATACATTTTGCGTGACGAAAGTATGCATATGAATTTTGGTTTGGAACTGATCAACGGAATCAGAGCTGAAAATCCAGAGATCTGGACCGATGAGTTTCAAGAAGAGATCATCAATAAATTCAAACGTGGCGTGGATCTTGAAATTGCTTATGGACATGATTGCTTGCCAAACGGAATGTTGGGCTTAACCCATGACATGCTTGATGAATATGTTCGTTATGTGGCCAACCGAAGAATGGAAACATTGAAACTCCCTTTACTCTTTGATAATCCAGGTAATCCTTTTCCATGGATGAGTGAGATTATTGACTTACGTAAAGAAAAGAATTTCTTTGAAACCACGGTCACAGAGTACCAAGTTGGTTCGTCCTTAAGCTGGGATTAATTAAAATCTGTAATCACTTAGAAAAATCCTGTTTCGATAAGACGAAACAGGATTTTTCTTTACAAGCACTTCTTTTTTTGACACTTTCACCCCTATGACTCGACAACTAATTGCTCTTAGCTTAGTCTTTCTTATCTCCTTTAGTTTGCTTCCAGAAGGATGGGCAAAGTCTGTTTCTGCGGAGATTTCTTCATGTAAGAATACAGAGCAGTGTTGTTGTGTTGTTGAAGAGGTTGCTGATTCTTTTTGTGATGGTAAGAATATCCAGAAACTAGAGCGACCTGACTGTGCGTGCCATGGAAAAGATAATGTTGTCCGTTCGACGATTAATCGAACAGACTTTGAGCTGTGCTTTTTAGGAGTAACTAAACTTGAAACAGTAGATAACTTGTTTTCTTATTTAAATCAGTTTTTTTATCTAAATATTTTTTCAGAAATTGAAAAGCCTCCTCAAGAAGTTTTCCCCGTTTAGTTTTTACTTTCTTACTTAAGGCAACGGGTTGCCTTTATTCTTTTTTATTTTTAAGGAGTTTTACAATGTTGAAAAAGTTTCTTATCGCGTTATTGGTTTTTACATTAATGCCAAATCAGATTTGGTCGCATTCTGAAAAGAGTGATGCTGAAAAAGATTTTTCTATTTGGAAAGGGAAGAGCTATCTTGGTGGTTTGATTAACCGAGCTAATCCATTTAGTTCTCCAGATAGCCATGCACCAATTGGGGTGATGGGCGATCACTTGCATAAGCAGGGTGAAGTGATGTTTTCCTATCGCTACATGTATATGGATATGGATGGCAATCGTGATGGACATGACAGCGTCAGTATAAAACGTGTATTGCGTGAGTTTCCTGTAGCGCCCTTTGTGATGCAAATGCATATGCATATGATTGGGATGATGTATGGTTTGACCGACGATATTACTTTGGCAACCATGATTCCGTTTGTACTTAAGTCCATGGATCATAAGACTCGAATGGGAGGTCGTTTTAAAACCCGTGCTGAAGGACTTGGAGATATTAAAACATCTGCCTTAATCCGTTTGTGGAAAAATGAAGTGCATGACATTCATTTGAATGCAGGTGTGAGTTTGCCTTCTGGTGAAATTGATGAAACAGATAACACGCCTGCGGGCCGTCGAACCAAACTTCCTTATCCAATGCAGTTAGGTTCAGGAACAGTTGACTTGCTTCCTGGAATTACTTATTCCGGGCGAGTGAATGATTGGAGTTGGGGTTTGCAGGGGTTGGCTAATATTCGTTTAGGCCGAAATGACAATGATTATAGTCTGGGCAACGAATGGACCGTGACTAGTTGGCTGACTCGAAAAATTTGTCGTTATCTTTCAGCTTCAGGGCGGTTGGAATTCAAGAATTGGGAGAATGTGGATGGAGCAGATCCTGATTTAAAACCTGCTTTGATCCCAACAGCCGATCCTGACCTTCGTGGAGGAAAGCGCCTCGATGCGTTGATTGGTTTGAACTACATTGTTCCTGAAGGGCGATTGGCTGGAAATCGAGTGGCTGTTGAATTTGGAGCCCCTCTTTTTCAATCACTTCAAGGACCACAGCTTGGTGTGGATTGGTTTTTTACCGTTGGTTGGCAGCTTGCATTTTAAATAATCAGAAACGGCTCTTATGTAACTCTTTGTCCAAAAAAGAGATAGCTGAGAGCCGTTTTTGCCTTCCACAGGCGTCATAATTTTCATGTATATTTATAGTAGAGAGAGTTATGGAACTAAAAAAGAGTTTACTCACAGCAGGAGTTTTATTGGGGCTCACTATCTCTATATGGAGCATGGGTGTTAATGAAACATTTGCTGTAGATAAGTACGCACAGAAAGCAATGAAACAGCAGTGGGGAGCCATGGCTGAAAACTCAGGCATTTCATCAGAAGATGTCGGCAAGTTTTTAGAAATGCAAACAGGAGCTAATCATTTGAAAAATCCACCGGCACCTGGAACCTCTTATAGCTTTTCTAGCTTAGGACCGTGGATTAAGACGATTGCTGCATTGTTTGGTTTGGGCGTTTTCTTTTACATGATCCGCCGGAAAATTTAATTTAAATTTTCGTATCTAAAAGCGGGTTTTTCCAAGTCTTTTATTTTTCTATTTTCTTTTTCGAAATCAGGTTGAAGCGCTAAAGTTTTTTTATAGTATTTAATGGCCTTATCTATTTTTCCTGAGACACCAAGTATCCAAGAATGGTCTTGATAAAGTTCAAAACTTTCAGTATCAACCACCTCTCTAGCATTCCAAGTTAGAAACCATTTTCGAGACATCACTGAAAGCCAATGCTCTGGATCTTGAAAGATATCTTTTAATGTTTTTTGAGTCCAGTAGCGAGAGACTTGTTTCGGGGTTAGTTTTTTCAGCGATGGCAATGGCATCAATTTGTTCAAACTCGGGATTGCCTCGACCTGGAATAACAGGGTTGTATTGGCCATTTGATTTTTGATTATTCCCGATATAGAAGTTAGGTCCAAATTGAGATGTGGTGATTAAAAAATCACCGCTAACAGCTTGATTGCGTAATCCTACTGGAATTAAAATCAGTCCGAGACCTAATGAAAAAAGTCCTATCTGCATCCATTTTTTACTTGAGTCGCTTTTTTGAACAAAGAGCCAAAAAAGAATCAGAAAAAAGAGGGGTCTCTTTAAGTTTCCAGAGGCAAAGTAACCGAATCCCTAAGGCCAGAAAGAAGAGAACAATGTGCCGGCGCATGAATCTCCTTTCATTTTAGTGTAGCATAAAATAAAATGGGATATTGGAGGGAAAACCATGGCTTTAAATTTAGAGAAATACCGTGATTTAGGCTTGCTTGTTTTGCGTGTGGGGATTGGTTTGATGTTTGTGACTCATGGTTATCCCAAGCTTTTCGGAGGGGTTGAAAAGTGGTCTGGGTTGGGTTCTGTGATGAAAATGTGGGGAATCGATTTCTACCCTGTTGTTTGGGGGTTTTTAGCCAGTGCCTCTGAGTTTGTGGGTGGGCTATTACTGGTTGCTGGTTTTTTCTTTCGCCCTGCTTGTTTTTTTCTTTTTGCCACGATGTTGGTTGCGACATCGATGCATTTGGGACAAGGGGATGGATTAAAAGGGGCCTCTCACGCGATTGAAGCTGGTATTCTCTTTTTAAGTCTGATCTTGATTGGTCCAGGTAAATATTCTATTCAAAAAAGTTAAGGAGTTTTGTTTATTATGAAAAAAGTTTTATTTGTTTTCTTGTTTCTTTTATTTTTTACAACTGGAAGTTGGGCTCAACAAACATTTGAAAATAAAGATGGGACCCGTGAGGTTAGCGATAAATTTATGCGCGCGATTGTGGCGCTTGACGTACAAGGAGCGTTTAAGATTTTACAGCCTTATTTTAGAACGTCGAGCGAAGAAGAGTATGCCAAACTTCAAATTCAGACAATTAATCAGCTTGATAAATATGCTGAGCGATTTGGATTCCCAATAGGCTCTCAGATGGTTAAAGAAGAACAGGCTGAGGATTTGTTGCTTCAGTACACTTATATTGAAAAGTATGAAGCCAATGTTCTTCGGTGGTTGTTTGTCTTTTATAAACCTAAAGATAAGTGGCTTTTTAAATCTCTTTCTTGGGATGAAAAAATCCAACCTCTTTTTGATTAGGTTAAAGCTTTAAATCTTTCTCTTGCAACATTATGGTTGTCTTAGTTTGATTAATTTGTTATTCTTTATCCCATGTTTTTGCTTCAACGTTTTGCTTTAGTTTTATTTGTTCTGCTGTTTCCTTTCAGTGCGTGGACGCTTTCTCCTACTACAGAGCTAAGGGATCCCTTGTCTTTAGATGAAGAGTGGCTTAATAAAAAGATTCTTAAAATTGAGCTTGAGATTCAGAGATATATAAAAGAGACAGGTTTTAATGGAAGAGATCATTCTTTCAAGCATAAATTTGACGAAGTTTTTAATCTTGCTTCAATTCCTTCTATTAAGCGACTAGGAGACCAGCATTTTTACATTTTAGAGCCTGAAAGTAGAAATGAACCTCTTGTTGTGGTCAGATTTCGAGAATATCTTTCTAAATTTTCTTTATGGCCTGAGTTTGAAATACCGGTGCTTAAAGTAGGAGCATTTGGCCAAAGATTGTATGGCACTTTAGATTATCAAGTGTACCCTCCATTAGATTTTATTCAAGCATTATTGAAAGAAGATAAACGTTTAAGACGAACGTTATCACTTCAGTATCTTGCAAAAAGTTTTGGGATTAACCCTAATTGGGTATCGCCTGATTTTAGACCTGTTGTTGGCTCAGGAGCTTTTCCAGAGACTAAGCACTTTCATTTAAAACGGAACAAGCAAGACTTTGCTTATAAAGTTAGTCGGCTATGGAAAATGAGAGACCAACAAGGGGATCTTCCTAATTTTGATGAAGGCCTTACTCGGGAACCTTGGCCTAATGTGCTTTTAGAGAGTCAGGTCTATGCCATGGTGTTTCATGAATTGTTTCATGATGTTTTTTTTACTGGCTTGCTTGGGAAAGAAGGAAGAAAAGAGTTTGAACAGATGTTGTTTCATTCTAATGACCGCGAGGTTAGGAATTATATGAACAAATTTAAAAAAATAGGGGGCATTCGATTGATTCCTTCTTTGAATACAGAGGGTGTTGGTAGACAAATAGGGCTTTCTGAAATTTTTGCCCGTTTTGCTGCCATATATTATGAGCAAGAAAAAGCTGCTGGAGGTATTCTGACTGATAGGAAGAATGAAACATTAACTTCGGTTTTTCATTCTGAAAGTGATTTTAATCGTCATCCCCTTCCACAAAAAATAAAAGATTTTTATGATCGTTATACTCTTTTATTGAGAAAGAGATCTGTTCGTACAGTGACTATAGGTATTCTCACAATAAGAAAAGAGATTGATTTAAGTTTTGATTCCTCTCTTTAAGCTAAATAGACTAAACTTCTTTTATGAAACTTTTAGTTCTCCAGCATATTGAAATTGAAACCCCGGGTTTGTTTGAGTTGTTATTAAAAGAACGCGGGATTGAGATTGATTTTATTCATGGCTATCGGGGGGATGCTTATCCTGAATCAATAGAGTCTTATTCTGGCTTTATTGTGATGGGCGGGCCAATGGGTGTTTACGAAGAAAGTGCTTATCCTTTTTTAAAAGCAGAGAAATTTTATTTAGAAAAAGTTCTCCAAACAGAAAAGCCTGTGCTTGGGGTTTGTTTGGGAAGCCAGCTGCTTGCTTCGGTTTTAGGGGCTGAGGTAAAAAAGGGTCTTCAAAAAGAGATTGGTTGGTATGAGGTTGCTTTAACTGAAGAGGGGAAGCAAGACCCTTTATTAAAAGAAGCTCCTACTCAATTTACCCCGCTTCATTGGCATGGTGATGTTTTTGATTTGCCTAAAGGAGCTGTCTCTTTAGCTTCAAGTCAACTGACTCAGCACCAAGCCTTTCGTTACAGAAAAAATGTGTACGGCTTTTTATTTCATATGGAAGTGACTGAAATCATGCTTCCTATTTGGATCGATCGCTTTGCTGAAGAGTTGAAAGAGGCCCATCTCAATGGTCCGCAAATCCTAAGACAAGCCCAAGACTTGATGCCTAAAGTTCATTCTATGGCACAACCCCTCTTCTCTAATTGGTTTAATTTGCTATAAATTTTTTTTAATGAGTGAGAAAGTGGCTAAAAGTCAGCCAAAATTCCTCTTTTTGAGCCACTCGCTTTTTTTTGCGTCCAGCACAAACCCCGGGAGCCTCTTTACAATGATGATCCAACCAAATCAGTTTGGAAATAGATATTTGAAGGGAGTGTTGTGGTTGTGGTAGCCTGATCTTTTTTCTGAGGCACATTCTGATCAATAAACATGCGTGCCACATGTTTGAAATGATTTTCCTCACCAAAGAGATCCCTTAAAAGATCATGCTGAATATTATTGTAGAGTTTGTAGTGGCTTATCTCTTCTTCGCCGTGAAGTTCATGAAAGAGATATTCAATGGCTAAGAGAATTCTTTCTTCTTGGATCAGAGCTGCTTTAATAATATTTCCATCTTTATCAATGATTGATTCTAATTCTAAGATAAAGTGGACAAAGTCAACAGCAATGCCGAGTCGTCTTCCTTTAAAGCCGAGTAAATAGTCTTCTTTGCTCAGAATAGTTAAGGCTGCTAAGAAGTAATCTATATTTTCTTTTAAAAGGTCTAGATTACTTAAAACAAAAAGAAGGACTTCTTTTTGTTCTCCTGTGTGCCTAGTAGCTTCTCTTTTAAGTCGAAGTTCAGCTGAGTCAAGTAATTTTTCCACCGTTTGAATATCATCTTCTGGAATATTTTTAAATTGTCCTAGAACGATTCCTTTATTGATGAGAAAGAGTAGAGGGAGTCCTTCGCCGATTGCTCCTGGTTCAAGCTTTAGTCGGCGTTTATTTTTCTTTTTTTGTTCTTTTTGTCGTTGTGATTCTTGAAAACGGGTGTTGTTTTCTGATCTTGTCTCAGTTTCAGGCTGTTCAAGATCGTAGTTTGCTTTAATCCAGTCAGTAATTTCATTAACGGTTCGGTTTCCCTCGCTCCATGCTTCTTGGGTTAAGGGGGCTATTTCAGTTTCTTTCTGGTGGCCAAAAAATTGGACAACCTTTATTCGAGTCTCTATCGGGATGACTGATTTGTTGTTGGTTATGGTTGTTGTTGATACCTCTGTAGGGGTGGATCTCAGGTCCACCCGTGCGGCGATGTTATTCAATTTTTCTTTTAACTCTAAAGGAGTAGGTCTTTCTTCGATTTCTTCTTCAATCTCTTCTTTCGATTCACCCTGTGCTTCACCTGTGGTTAAAATATTTAATGCGAGCTTTAATAGTTCTACATCTTCTGTTGTTGGATTTTCTCGTCTCTTTTTTATTTTTATGCCTTTATTTTCTATGATTAATTTAAAGATTTCTTCAGGGGTCATTCCATCTTTAATACTGGCTAATAGAATTTTTGCATTTTTGGCAATTCTAGTCTTTTCTTTGGAAGATTTGACTAGGTTATAGAGTTCTTTTGTCGGTCTATCATTAAAGAGAAATTCCATGAGCATGACCCCAACAGAATAGGTGTCTGATTTTTTTACTGGCTCCGCTTCAAGTTGCTCTGGAGCAATGTAGGGAATGGTTCCATGAACTCGTCCTTGCCGTGTCATTGCTTCTAGCTCAGGGCCAATATCTTTGGCTACACCAAAGTCAGCTAAATAGACCTGCCCTTCTTCATCGAGTAAGATATTTTCAGGTTTAATATCACGATGGATATAACCCTTTTCATGGGCATGTTCTAAACCATCTGAGATCTGTTTGAATATTTGAAGGATTTCATTAGTGGTGAGATTGTCCTGTTTAAGCCGGTCTCGCAAAGTCTCTTTAATCCTTGGCATCACAAAATAAGCTCGTCCATCTAACAATGTGCCTGATTTTTCAGTAGTAATGATATTCGGATGCTTCAAAGTTTCATAGGTTTTAGCCTCTTCTCTTGTACGATTTGACATTTCACCTGGTTGGTGCGCTACCTTTACAGCTACAGGTCTGCCTTCAAATGTTCCTTCATAAACAACTCCCATGGCGCCACGTTTTATTTCATTACCTAATTGAACATCTTCAATTTTAATAGGGCCTGTTACATGAAAAGTATTTGAGGATGTCGTAGTTCTTAAAGTAGCAGAGGGGAGGAGGTCTTCTTCTGCTTGTTCGGTTATTTGAGTTTTCTCAATAGGTTCGTCTGCGCCATTACTGGTAATGCTCGCAACTATTTCAGACTCTTCTGTTGCATCAGCTTCTTCATCTCTTAATCTGTTAAAAAGCTCTATTAACGTTTCTTTCTTTTCACTTTCTAAAAAAAGATCGTCTCTTTGATGTGTCTTTATTTCGATATTGTTTCTAACTTCTAATAGTTTCTTCCATAGAGGTGGCAGTTCAAAATTTTCAGCAATCTGAACGAGCCTTCTTGAAGTCTTCTTAGGGTTTTTTTTAGCCATTTCTTGAATAATAGAAATAGAAATTTCAGGATGTTTGTCTAATAGGATTGGAGAATAAATGCCACCTAAAATAGAGGGGCCTAAATCGACAATATTATTTTTAGCTAATTCTAAAAATTTGAGTCTCATTTCCCTAAACTCTTCATCTTTTTCAAATGTAGCCTGGATGTAAAAGAGGACTCTCTTTAATTTGTCGGAAAAGGGAAAGTGTTTACAATACTTGAGAATAGATGTTAATGCGCTTTTAGCTGTAAGTAATGACTGGTATGTTTCTAGAGCACTTATCATCTCTTCTAATATAAAAGGATTTTTCCACAAAGCATCTTCAATTATAGGTTGTATTGTAGGTCCGAAGTGCGTCAAAACATTTGGATCCATTAGGTCGAATATAAACGAAGGGTCTTTTGGCTCAAAAACTCCTTGTCTTGCTTCAACAAAAGCTAAAAGACTTTCTTTAATGGGGCCAACTTTATCTTTAGGGATTGTCTTTTTAGATAAGATAGTTGCTGTTGTTTTAATAATAGCTCCGACTTCTTCAGTTGTGAGATCTACTTCGTTCAATTTTTTGATTAATTCTATAGTTTGAAATTTTTCATCTAGTTTAATTAGAGAAATTATTTTTTTAACTTTATTTCGCTCTTTCATGTTGTGGAAAAAAGATATTATTTTATCTCTATTTACGCTTGTTATAGAAGCTATAAGATTGACTAAAGATAACATGACAAGAATAGGGAGAGGTGTTAATGCTGTTGGTAGAAGTAAAGATGCTATTGTGCCACAAGAAAGCCCCGAAATAAATAAAGGAAGAGAATCATCTTTTTCAGATTCAGCCCTTTCAAGGATTTGTTTGAATGCTATTGGTAAGCCGAAAGAGATTAAAACTGGTATTAGATAAAGAAAAAAAGAAGGGTCAATCACAGCAAATGGAAGTAACAGATTGCTTGCTCCTTCAGCCGATTGAGTCCTGAGTAAAAAGAAAATAGAAATGAGGGCGGGTATTTTAAGGTTAGATGCTGTTGATGAAATAGTTCTTAAAGGTTGCTGATCAAATTGTGAAAAGCTGGTATCGATATTTCTAGCTGGAGCCAGAAATTCATTTGCCCGCTTGGAAGAGAGGGAGATCGTTAGGTCTCCATCCAATACAATTTGGGTGCTTAACATGCAAATAATGATAAAAAGTGAGAAAAGGTTTTTCATATTTAAAGAATTTCCACAACCTGTTGGTTTTATAAAAGTTAAAATATATCATGTGCTCATCTAGATGTCAAGAGCTGTGACATGGTTATTTTGTAAGTTACTTGTATAGATGTGCTTATAATATAGGTGCTTTGACAAAAAGAGATTGGTTGGTATGAGGTTGCTTTAACTGAAGAGCTGAAAGAGGCCAATCTCAATGGCTCGCAAATCCTAAGATAAGCTCAAACCTTTATGCCTAAAGTGCATTCTATGGCAGAATCTCTTTTCTATCATTGGACATCTCTTTTATAACTAATTGCAGTAGAAGTTCTTGGTAAAGTTATATGTTGTTTGTAAATATTTACAAACTCTATAGAGTTATGTATAATTATAGTATGACTATAAAGGAACAACTCTCTTTTATTCAAAAAGTGACAGGATTTTCTCAGGAAAGGCTTGCTCAGAAGTTGGGTGTCACTTTTTCAACTTTGAACAGTTGGATTAATGAACGTTCTTATCCTAGGTTGCAAGCTCAAGAACGGGTCGAACTCTTGTATAAAGAAATGACAGGTCAGAAAGAGATCCCAAAAAATATTCTTGAGGCTAAAAAAGAGTTTGTTTTAGAAAAGGGGAAGAAGTTTTCGTCTATTTTAGAAGTTATTTTAAAAAATAAAGACATCAATGATCAGTTCTTACTTTCATTAACGTATAATACAAACAGTATTGAAGGAAGTACATTAACCGAACCTGAAACAGCTGCAATTTTATTTCAAAATGTGGCTTTGCCGAATAAAACATTAATCGAACAGATGGAGGCTAAGAATCATCAAGCTGCTTTAAATTATCTATTAAATTACTTACAACATTCGATCTTGATTAATGAAGCCTTAGTTTTAAGATTGCATGGAATGTTGATGAATGGAATACATGGCGATGCTGGTTTATATCGCCGTCATGCTGTTCGAATTGTGGGATCAAATGTTCCTACTTCAAATTACTTGAAAATACAGAAATTGATGACTGGGTTAACAGATAAACTCAGTCAGTTTGAAGAAGATCCTATTGGTCAAATAGCTCAAGTTCACAGTCAGTTTGAACAAATCCATCCTTTTGCTGATGGAAATGGTCGAATAGGTCGTTTATTAATGCATGCTATGGCTTTAAGAGTTAATTTGCCTCCTGTTTCTGTGGCTCAAGAAAAGAAGATGTTCTACTACACTTATTTGAGTAAGTCCCAACTTTCGGGAGATTCATCTCTTTTAGAAGATTTTATTTGTGATGGGCTTTTACAGAGTTTTAAAACGTTGGAAAGAGAGTTATAATTTAACTTTATTCTGAAACAAGGAGTTGGCCTTATGAGTGAGAAAGTGGTAGATCCGTCAAACCTTTCAATTGAAGACCTTTTACACGAGCAGCGTAAGTTTCCTCCCTCAAAAGAATTTCAAAGCCAAGCCAATATTAATGATGAGTCAATTTATGAACTAGCAGCCAAAGATCCTGAAACATATTGGGCAAATTGGGCTAAGGAATTAAAGTGGTCGCAACCTTGGAGTAAGGTGTGTGAGTGGACGCCGCCGCATGCGAAATGGTTTTTAGGTGGTAAGTTAAATGCCTCGGTTAATTGTTTGGATCGGCATGTTGAAAATGGTTTGGGAAATAAAACAGCTATTTTGTGGGAAGGGGAGCCAGGGGACTCTCGAACATTAACATATCAGCAATTGTTAGATGAGGTTTCTCGTTTTGCTAATGGATTGAGAAAATTGGGTATTCGAAAAGGGGATCGTATTGCGGTTTATATGCCGATGACTCCTGAAGCAATCATTGCGTGTTTGGCTACAGCTCGAATTGGCGCGGTGCACAGTGTTGTGTTTGGTGGGTTTAGTGCGGAGTCATTGAGTGACCGGATTCAAGATGCAAGTGCTAAGCTTGTGATTACTGGAGACTTTGGTTGGCGTCGTGGAAAAAAAGTTTTGCTTAAACAAGCCGTTGATGAAGCTGTTGTGACCTGTCCGACAATCACAAATATTGTGGTGTTAAAGCGCGATCAAAAAATAACTTTAGCTGATGACCAATGTTATATGGTTTCAGGTCGAGATGTTTGGTGGCATGAATTAGTTGAAGGACTTGACTCTGTCTGTGAGCCTGAAGAGATGGACTCTGAAGATATGTTGTTTACTTTGTACACTTCAGGTACAACAGGCAAACCAAAAGGGATTGTGCATACGACCGGTGGGTATATGACTGGCGTGTATGCCACCACCAAATGGGTTTTTGATTTAAAGCCTGATGATGTGTTTTGGTGTACCGCTGATGTGGGGTGGATTACCGGCCACAGTTATATTATTTATGGTCCGTTGTCTAATGCAGCCACGATTGTGGTTTATGAAGGAGCGCCAGATGCCCCTGATAAAGGTCGGTTTTGGCAGATTGTAGAAAAGTATAAAGTGACTATTTTTTATACAGCGCCTACTGCTATCCGTGCGTTTATGAAGTGGGGTGAATCCTGGCCACAAAAATCAGATTTATCGACATTGCGTTTGCTTGGATCGGTAGGAGAGCCGATTAATCCTGAGGCGTGGATGTGGTATCACAAATATATTGGGGGAGAAAAAATCCCAATTGTGGATACGTGGTGGCAAACTGAAACAGGGGCGATTATGATCACGCCGCTTCCTGGACTGACGACAACCAAGCCTGGTTCTGCCACCAAATCTTTTCCTGGAATTTCTGCTGAAGTCTTAAATGAAAAAGGTGAAAAAGTAGAAGCGGGTGGAGGTTATGTTTGTATTACCAAGCCTTGGCCTTCCATGTTGCGCACTATTTTTAATGATGATCAACGTTATGTGGATACTTATTGGTCAAAGTGGAATAAAGAGACTTATTTTCCTGGTGATGGAATTAAAAAAGATGAAGAAGGTTACTTTTGGTTTTTAGGTCGGGTGGATGATGTGATGAATGTGGCAGGCCATCGAATCGGAACCGCTGAAGTGGAATCTGCTTTGGTGGATCATGAAGTGGTGGCAGAGTCTGCTGTCGTAGGTAAAAAACATGACATCAAAGGTGAAGCAATCGTGGCATTTGTGATTGTAAAAGAAGGCATCACGCCATCTGAAGAATTGCTTCAAGAATTAAAACAGCATGTGAGCAAAAAAATAGGGCCCATTGCTCGGCCTGAAGATATTCTCTTTACGGCAGATCTCCCCAAAACTCGCTCCGGAAAAATTATGCGACGTTTGCTCCGTGATGTGGCTGATGGCAAAGCCCTAGGAGACACAACGACCTTAGCTGATCCTACAGTGGTAGAAAGCCTCCGCAAAAAATACGAAGCGATCGAAGAATAACCCCATTTCCCCTGTGGATAATGGGGTCAGGCTCAGTTATCCACAGGGACTAAATCTCACCAGATATATCACTTAAATTTTTCATATTAGGCTTGATACACGAAACAAATTTGTGTAAGGTATGTGCCGCAGAACAAGGTTGGAGTCGCAGGCGAATCTATTTAAAGGCTGAAAAATGGATAAAACAAATATTGGAACACACTTGATTATTGATGCGTGGGATTGCCCCCATGAGTTGCTTAATGATAAAGAAGCAATCACTCAAGCAATGATTCAAGCCATTAAAGAAGGTGAAGCCACTTTAATTGATCTGACGGTTCATGAGTTTAGCCCGCATGGGGTCACAGCCACAGCGACGTTAGCTGAGTCTCACATTGCGATTCATACCTGGCCTGAATATGGTTATTTTGCTGCAGATCTTTTCTTTTGCGGGGAAGGCAAGCCACACAAAGCAATGGAACATCTAGAAGAAGCCTTACAAGCAGGCAAATACAAAATCCAAGAAATCAAACGGGGCTTTGCCCCAAACCAACCCGAGTCTCTCCAAACCTTAGAAGTTGTGCATGAGCCTGTCTAAATCATCACCGGCTTCAAACAAAACTTTCCAATGGTGGGATGAAAGCGATGTCGATACCTCTGTGCGCCAAGGGCTTAAACTTCAAGAGCTTTTTCTCACCCAAAGCAAATACCAAAAAATAGGCATTTATGAACATGAAGAGCTAGGCCGAGTGCTGACGCTTGATGACATTGTCCAGACCACTCAAGCCGATGAATTTGTGTATCATGAAATGTTGGCCCATGTTCCTCTTTTAGGATTGCCTCACAAAACAGCGCGTCATTCTGAGGAGCAAAGCGACGAAGAATCTAGCCATGAAAAATTCTCTGTTTTAATTATTGGCGGGGGCGATGGTGGAACATTGCGCGAGGTGTTGCGGCACGATTTTGTTGAGCGAGTTGTCATGGTTGAGATTGATGAAACCGTGGTCAATGTTTCCAAAGAATATCTTCAGATCAACGGAGATTATAATGATCCTCGCGTGGAATTAATTATTGGCGATGGTGCCGCTTATGTTGAGGCTGCAAAAGAAAATTCATTTGATGTGGTGCTTGTTGATTCAGGTGATCCTGTTGGCCCGGGTGAAATATTATTTAACGAAGCCTTTTGCCAAAACGTTTCAAACAGTTTAAAGCCAAACGGTATAATGTGCCGTCATCTTTGCATCCCTGCGTATCAAAAAGAGATCTTTAAAAAGGGAATGGCAAATATGAACGCTGTTTATCCTAAAACAGAAATCTTTCATGCAGCCGTCCCAACCTATATTGGTGGCGACATGGCTTTTGTGATTGGCCACAAACAACAAGATCAAACATGCGTTCAGGCCCAAGCCCAAATCTCTGGCCGCTACTACAATGAGTGCCTACACTCTGCCTCTTTTGCCCTTCCTACTTGGTGGGCAGATATATTGTAAGTCTTTCTTATAAAGATAGTTGAAATACATATGTTATAATTATGGTGTGGAAATAAGGATTCTGTCTCTTGTCTTTTTTATGTGTGTTGGAGTTGTTTGTCCCGCGTCGCAACTTTCTCATAATTTTCTTGCTCCAGTTAGTCCTTTTAATCGAATGACAGCTGTATTAACTGAACGCGAGTGGCTCAATATGGGGCCTTTTTTAATTAAAAGAGATTCTGACTTTCACTCTAAAGAAATTACAGTTAACGGTAAGGATATTGCTTTTCAGGATTTAACAACGCAGCTAAGAGGAAAAAAATGGGATCTCTCTTCCAAGGAGAGCTGGATAGATGTCTTGGAGCCAATCTCTTCTGAGTATCAGTTTTTGGGTGAAGCTCGTTTTGAAATTAATGGGGAAAGGATAGAAATAGTTCGTCTGCGCTATGACGGGGTCCTTTTTTATATTTCGAAAAAACTTATTGTGCGAGTTGGAACTCAGCAGATTTTAAGTCGCTTAGCTAGAGTATTAGATCGAATTGAAGATGATGTTGTTCTTCCTGCTTCTTCTGCTTTTTTCCTTATTCCATTTTCTGGTTCTCAGTATGCTGTGGATCATAAGCAGAACATCCTTGGAATCAATCAAGCTTTTTTAGAGCAACTTAAAACAGTAAGAAAAGATAGAACAAAGAAAGCAACACTTGTATATGCCGTGGAAACAGGTTTAGAACGTGCGATTAGAGAAAGTTTGGGTTATCAGAGCAAGCGTGTTTTAGGGAAAAAAGATGCAGAGAGTATGATCGCTGCTTCTGGAACGCCTGGCCTACTGCAACGTTCTTTTGAAGAGTTACAAGAGTTAGCTGAAGTCAATCCGGTGATGAAAGAAGAGGTCGCACTCTTGCTTATTGAAAAGAAATCTCCTTCTCAAGCTGCTTGGTTGAGAGATAATTTGGATCGAAAATTTCCTCTTTGGGAAGGGGGAGAGTCGAAAACGGTTCAATTTTATTTAAGAACTTTTTTTGATGAGGGATTTCTCCTTTTTTATGAGTTTGATAAAATTCCTTCTCAAATTGATGACAGAGATATTGGAACTACATTTGAAAATATCTATAAGTCAATTCAGGTTCTTCCCCCTTGGTTTATTCGAACAAAAGATGTGACTCGTGAATTAATCCCTTTAGCAATTGGTTATGATCAATCTTGGGCTGCAAAAGGAGTGACAAAAATAAAAACGCGCCATCATTTTATTGTGACACCAGAAGATGTGATTATAAATATTAATAGCCCCTTTGATACTCACGCTACTTTTTTTCATGAACTAGCTCATTACCGAGGAGAAAATAAAAAAGTTCATGTAAGTTCTGATTGGATAAATGCCTACCTTCAGTTTAGAGAAAAAGTAGGCATAGGGAATGATGAGAATGTGAAAAGTCTCTATCATGAATTAATTGCCTATACTTCTGAAGAGGCAGATGTTCGCAACTTTATCGTTTATTTATATAATCAAGGTGCAACTTCGAGGGTTAGCCCTTTAGACCCTAAATATGAAGAGGCTGTTGAAGCATTTAATCAAGCTGTGGGTATTATTTTAAAAACCAAACTTTTCCGTAATCCAGACTCTGATGAAGATCAGACGTATACTTATATTTGGCCTTATGCTAGTGGCCGAAAAATAAAGGTTTTAGAAGGGCGTTTGAGAAAAAATCAAGATGGTTCTTGGGAAGAAGTTGTTGATGGTAGAGAGGCTTTAGAACAAAAAGTAACCGCTGAATCTTTCAAACCTTCCATTGAACAAGCTATCTAATCAGATTACAATATCTCTTAATGAAATCTCCATTTAAGCCTTGGGTGTTTGTGGGGCTATTTATCATATTAGTTTTGTCGGTGCCTTGGTTTTGGGGGGCAGAGACGATTCGGCCGTTTGTTTTGGGGTTGCCGGTTTGGGCGTTTGTGGCATTTGGGATGAGTTTGGTTTTTGCTCTGTTTACGGCGTGGACTATTTTAAGGTTTTGGCGCGAAGATGAATGAGCTTCTTCTGTTTGTTGCCTATCTTTTTCTTTTAATTCCGATTGCTTGGTTGGGTAAAAAGCAGACTCGGTTTAAATCTCCTTCAGAGTTTTATTTAGCGGGAAGCAAATTAGGTTTTCTTGTTTTGCTCTGTACTTTGTTTGCTACGCAGTATAGTGGTAATACCTTCATGGCCTTTCCCGGCAAAGCATATCGTCAAGGTTATTGGGCAATTGTCAGTGTGACGTTTATGATGGCAATCGTCGGTGGTTATATGTTGTTTGCACCGCAGCTTAAAAAAATGGCCAAGCAGTTTAAGTTTATTACTCCAGGGGATTGGCTCCATCATCGCTACAAAAGTTTGCCTCTTACCTTAATTGCTTCTTTCTTAATGAGCTTTGCGTTGCTCAATTATTTTTTAGCGCAGCTCATGGCAATGGGGCATGCGTTTTCAGGATTAACAGGCGGTGTTGTTCCATACGAGGCTGGTGTGTTGTTTTTAGCGTTTGTGATTGTGGTGTATGAATCAATCGGTGGAATGCGCGCGGTGGCATGGACTGACACGTTGCAAGGGGTCATGATGATGACGGCAGTGGTGTTGCTTGGCTATTGTTTATTTACTCAGATCGATTGGATTCAAACCTTGCCAGAACAAATTGTTGCCATAGCGCCAAGTAAGGTGACCCCCCCTGACTGGAAAACATGTATGACCTGGATGAGTACGATTTTAATTGTAGGGATTGGTGGAGCCATGTATCCGCAAGGTATCCAGAGAATCTATGCAGCTAAATCGACAAAAACACTCAAGCGAACTTTAGCGATCATGGTTTTCTT
>JAJCYG010000084.1 GCA_029263055.1 Actinomycetes bacterium | reverse complement strand
GGCTCTGTAGGTCACGGCAAAACGCACCTGTTGAATGCCATCGCCTGGCAGGCCCGCCTGCGCCAGCCGCACGCCCGGGTGCTCTACCTGACGGCGGAATGGTTCATGTCGCGCTTCGTTCAGGCACTCAAAACACGCGCCGCGGTGGCCTTCAAGGAGAGCCTGCGAGGCATCGATATTCTGCTTATCGACGACATGGAGTTCCTGCAGGGCCCTATTATTCAACAAGAATTTTGCCATGCACTGAATTCTCTCATCGACAGCGGCCGGCAGGTTGTGGTGGCCGCCGACCGGGCGCCGTCCAAGCTTGAGCGGCTCGATGCACGGATGCGATCACGCCTCACCGGCGGTCTGGTGGCCGAGGTGGGACAAATGGACCTGGAGCTTCGCCAGAAGATCCTGGAGAAGTGCGTGGAGATGGAGAAGCGCGAGGATACCAACTTCGCCGTGCCAGATGCGGTTCTCGATTTTCTCGCCAACCGGCTCACCGAGGGCGGGCGCGAGCTTGAGGGCGCCATCATTCGCGTGCGGGCCGCTTACCGGCTGACCGCCGAACCCATCACCGTTGAGCGCGCCGAATTCATCGTGCGCGATCTGATGAGTTCGGCTGAGCCCAAGCGCATCAAGATCGATGACATATTGAAAATGATTTCCAAGCATTTCGGCGTCAACCGTTCCGATCTTTTATCGAGCCGGCGCAACCGCTCCATCGTGCGCCCGCGCCAGATCGGCATGTATCTCGCCAAGAACCTGACCTCCCGGTCGTTGCCCGAAATCGGACGCCGGTTCGGCAACCGCGACCACACCACGGTGCTGCATGCCATCCGTAAGGTGGAGCAGTTGATGGCGGACGACTTGTCGCTCAAGGAGGAAGTCGATCTCCTGAAACGGTTGTTGCGGGACTGATCGCGCGATATGCAGCAGCGCTCCAGCCGGAGCGCGGGCCTTGCCAAAACCACAAGCCCGCGCCACCCTCATCCCGAAGGGGTTGATTCTCCCTCGCGGTGTTCAAAATTTCGCCATTTGCCACGGCTTTGGTTCATGCTTAAAGGACCGGGGAATAACAACAGCAGCGGCCAGATGGAGTAAGCTTAGCGTATCAGGGAACGTCAGTTCATGCGGTTGATTATAGAGAGAAACGAATTGCTGAAGGCCCTTACCCACGTGGCCAGCGTGGTCGAGCGCCGCAACACGATTCCCATCCTGTCGAATGTGCTGATCGCGGCCAAGGGCAAGGGCGTGAAGTTCACCGCTACCGACCTCGATATCGAGGTGGTGGAGACAGCCCCCGCGGACGTGTCGCAGGACGGCGGAACCACCGTCTCGGCGCATATGATCCACGACATCGTGCGCAAGCTCGCCGACGGCGCCCAGGTCGAATTGTCGCTCGGACCGGACGAGGGGCGCATGGCGCTCACTTCCGGGCCGGCCAAGTTCACGCTTCAGGTGCTCCCGCCCAACGATTTTCCCGATCTGAGCGCAGGCGACATGAGCCACGCTTTCGAGATTTCCGCAAAGGATCTGAAAAAGCTCATCGACAAGACGCGCTTCGCCATCTCCAGCGAAGAGACGCGCTATTATCTGAACGGGATTTACCTGCACGCGGCCGAGAGCGATGGCAAGGACATATTGAGGGCAGTCGCCACCGACGGCCATCGCCTGGCGCAAATCGATATGGCCCTGCCGAAGGGCGCCGGGGGCATGCCCGGGGTAATCGTTCCGCGCAAGACAGTCTCGGAGGTCCACAAGCTGATCGAGGACACGGAAAAGTCCGTTAAGGTGGAGCTCTCGGACACCAAGATTCGTTTTGTCATCGGCGATGTGGTGCTCACCTCGCAGCTGATCGACGGCACCTTCCCCGACTATGGCCGCGTCATCCCCGAGGGCAATGACAAGGTTCTGAGCGTCTCCAATGCCGATTTCGCCCATGCGGTCGACCGGGTTTCCACGCTCTCCAGCGACAAGGGCCGCGCGGTCAAACTCAAGATGGGCGATGGCAAACTGACCCTGTCGGTCAACAATCCCGACAGCGGCAGCGCCACCGAGGAACTTGCCGCCGACTACAGCGCCGAGGAGCTGGAGATCGGCTTCAACGCCCACTATCTGCTCGATATCTCGGGCCAGCTTGAGTCCGAGAATGTGAAACTGCTGCTCTCCGACCCCGGATCCCCGACCATGGTGCGCGACGATGACGACGCAGCCGCGCTCTATGTGCTCATGCCCATGCGCGTCTAGGCTCTGACTTCTGAGCGCGCCCCCATCCGCCAAAACGTCCAAGGCCGGAACGCATATATCGGCTGACCAGCCCCATCGCCTGTGGATTGAGCGTGTGCGGGCCACGGACTTTCGCAATTACCAATCGCTCTCCCTTGATCTGGATGAGCGCCCCGTCGTCCTGACAGGGCCGAATGGCGCGGGCAAAACCAACCTGCTTGAAGCCGTCTCGCTGTTGGCGCCGGGCCGGGGGCTGGGACGCGCGCAGTTCGGCGAAATGATCCGCCGCGGGGCCAGTGGCGGCTGGGCGGTCAATGCACGGCTGCATTGCGCCAGCGGCGAGGTGGACATCGGCACGGGCTACGCCAATGCCGATGAGACGCCCTCGCGCTCCGTGCGCATCGATGGTGAGAATGCACGGGGAACCACTGCGCTTGGCGACTATGTGCGCGCGGTGTGGCTCACCCCTGCCATGGACGGGCTGTTTACCGGGCCTGCGGGCGAGCGCCGCCGGTTTCTGGACCGGCTTATCCAGAGCCTCGACCCGGGCTACCGGTCTTGCGTCTCTCGCTTTGAGCGCGCCATGCGCCAGCGCAACAGCCTGCTGGACAATGGCGAGACGTCCGCATCCCAGTTCGAGGGGCTGGAAACCCAAATGGCAGAAACCGGCGTTGCCATGGCAGCCGCGCGCCTGGATACGGTTGCAAGGCTGGGTGGAGGCACCGATGAGGAAAGGCCTGGCACTGCGTTCCCGTGGGCGGTTTTGGCACTCGAAGGCGTGCTGGAACAGCGACTGCAGAGTGAAGCGGCGGTGGACACCGAAGACGCCTACCGCGAGATGCTTGGCCAGTCCCGTGAGCGCGACCGGGCTGCAAGGCGCACCCTGGAAGGCCCGCACCGCTCCGACCTCATGATCGGGCATGGCCCCAAATCCGCGCCGGCGCGCTCTTGCTCGACGGGCGAGCAGAAAGCGCTCCTTGTCGGCCTCGTGCTGGCCCATTCGCGTCTGGTGAAACAGCAGAGCAACGGATATGCGCCGCTGATCCTGCTGGATGAGATCGTCGCCCATCTCGATGAGGACCGGCGGGCGGGACTTTTTGGCGAATTACAGCGCCTTGAAGCCCAGGCATGGATGACCGGAACCGACGCCAATCACTTCGAATTGTGGGGTGAAAAGGCGCAAGCAT
>JAJCYG010000083.1 GCA_029263055.1 Actinomycetes bacterium | reverse complement strand
CTAACTCTCTAGGTGACTCAATACCAACATCCATTCCTAACTCTCGAACGACTTCTACAATTCGACTCCAGCTTAACAGCTCTTCACGTATTGTACGAATTCGTTTGCTAAGCGGTGTGGCAACCACAATACCACTTATTGCTCCACTCAAAGTAGCACGCTCTTCAACCAAAATAGTGGTACCGGCTTCATAGTCTTTAGGAACTAAGAAACAGGCTAAACAAGCAATAAACAGAGAACAAAAAAGCGGCGTAAAAAAGATCTTTTTTCGTTTGAATAAAATTTGCAGATAATATTCACGAATATCTTGTTGCAACTTGTGAGATTTGACTTCTTTCACTTCAGGCATATTAAGGTGTTCCTGTTGTTGTTACAGCAGCGGTGGCAGCGGTTGAACCTGCTAAATCTGATGCAGCACTGCTACTACTGCCACTACTATCATCACCAGCTAAATCTAACCCAAACGTGTCATCAAGAGAATTTAACGTAAAAACGGGAGACGTAATCGGCCCTATAGGCAACAATATAGTGCTAACCACATCGGCTGTTCGAGCAAAAACATTTGGCGTGACCAAGACAATATCATTTGGTTTCAACAGCACATCTTCACTTGAAATTCCTTTAGTTGCTAAATCTTTAAAATTAACAGGAATGATTTTAGGATTTTTCTTATCTCCCCTCACAACAAGAATATTTTCAATACTGGCTCCATTAGAAGGTATCCCTGCTCGAGCTAATGCATCTAAAACATTGTTTCTACCAGTATAAGGTTGTGGTCCTTGGCTTGGGACTTTCCCCATCACATAAATATTTTTGCTACTAAAAGTATTGACGGTAATCGTCACTTCAACTTCTTTTAAATAATCTTTTAACTGTTCTTCGATAAATGCCTCAGCTTCAGAAACCCTCATACCAGAAATAGGAATCTCTCCTATTAAATCAAAAGAAACCACTCCGTCAGGACGAATCACTCCTTCCCGAGTTAAATCAGGATGACCCAGAACACTAATAGTAATCGAGTCAGGAGCTTCTACCACATACTCTTCATGAATAAGTTTAGGTTTGAGGGTGTTATCCTCAATAAGAATTCCTTCGACAACCCCTCTCTTAGCTTCTAAACGGGTATTTTTCACAGCACATCCGTTAAGCCAAAGAGTAAGAGCTAAAAAGATGAATTGGTAGTGAATGCTCTTCATATAAACAGTCTTATTATGAAGAGCCCCCTCTTATTAGTCAAGGATTTATTACTATCAGGAGTGGTAGGAACTTCTAATCCACTATATCTAGTATGCTTTTACTATTGCCCTGGCAGCAAAGAACCCCCAAAGCGAACCCAGAAGTTGTAAAAAGCATGAACTAATATCGCTGGAATCAAGCTTCTATTTTTTTCGTAAGTAAAACAAAGAAAGAAACTAAGGGAAAATAATAGTAAAAATGAGCTCGCGTGAACCAAGGCAAAGAAAAGAGAAGTTACTATAATCCCAACCAAAATGCCAAGACGGTTTCGAACCACAGGATAAATGAAACCGCGATAAAAGATTTCCTCACTAACAGGAGCCACAAAAACAAGCAAGATAAACTGAAAGATATAAAGAAACCCTCCCACACTAGAGAGAGAATAAGACCTAAAAATCTTATCTTGTTCAATAAAACCATTAAAACGAAGAAAAGCAATGATTCCAAAGAGAATCGCTAAAATAACCAAATACTTCAAAGTAAGAACCAAATGATGACCAAGATGATCCCAATCAAACCCCAAACGCCTCCAAGGGATTCCTCTAAAAGTAAAAAAGAGCAAAACCGCTGCAATCAAAATAAAATAACTCAGTATGGAAACCACATCAAAAGCAACAACCGATCCCTCTTCTATCTGAGCCGCTGGTTTCAGCAAAAAAACCAAGTAGAGCTGTAAGACAAGAAAAATAGAATAAATCAAATAGATTGCAGGAAGCCCCCAACTAATATCAAAAGGCTGTGTAAATTCTTTGCCTTTTCTAGTTAAGAGCAAAACAAAAAGAATCAAAAAACTAATAAGAATAAATTTGTAAATAATTAAAACAATTGGGTAAGCGCCATCCTTGAAAAACCATTGGTGTTTAGGGTACTTAGCGGCGAGCGCACTTGTTTTTTCATAAAACCATAATTTGGGATACCATTCTCCAATATGAAACTGATCTAAAATATAAGACTCATAATACTCAATCTGATCCTTCGCAATTTTCTTCTTATCTTCATCCTCTGTTTTTCGTTTTAATGTTCGATAATAACCGAGTGCAACCTTAATTTTTCCTTGTCCTTCATAGACTTGAGCCAGTCCTAATAAGGCTTCTTCATACTCCCCCTTATCCAAAGGGCTCTCAATCATTTTTTCAAAAGACTCAATAGCACCCTTCCAGTCCTTTTTTTCAACTAATTGATGCGCCTCTTCAAGTCGAGATAAGGGCTCTTCTTGAAAAAACTCTTCATCCCAAAAAGAGTCTTCTTCTTGAGACCAACTTGTAAATGGAAGGCCCGCTAACACCACGCTTAAAAAACTTAAAAGGAAAAACCATTTAAATCGTTTCATCAATTCCCCTGTATTAATTCTTTAGCATGCTCTAAGGCTAAATCAGTCACCTTTTCACCCCTTAACATGCGTGCGATTTCAACTATTTTCTCTTTGTTTGTTAACAGCCGAATAGACGTCTGAGTTCGACCCGCAACATCTTCTTTTTCTACTTTATAATTTTGATTAGAACCAGAGGCTACTTGAGGTAAATGAGTGATCACTAAAACTTGTTTTTTCTGAGCCAGTTCACTTATTTTTTTACCTACAACAACAGCAGCTCCTCCCCCTAAATTGACATCAATTTCATCAAAAATCATGGTCGGCACTGAACTCTCTGAAGAAAAGACTACTTTCAGAGCCAGCATCAAACGGGAGATCTCCCCACCCGAAGCAATCGAACGCAATGGTTTAGGAGAATCACCTAAGTTAGGAGAAATAAAAAATTCAATCAACTCCTTACCTTTCGCGTTTGCTTCTTGTTTGAGAAACTCAATATGGAATTGACAGTTTTTCATTCCCAACTGTTTGAGTTCACTTTGGATTTTATTTTCTAACTGAGGTGCTACTTTTTTTCTTATACGGGTCAACTTATCTGCTTCTTGATTTAGTTTAGATTGAAGTGTCTCAATTTCACCATCGAGAATTTTAATTCGATCAGAAGCAGATTCTAAGTCTTCTAATTTTTGAGTCTGTTCATTAAAAAAGGATAAGACCTCTTTTAAACTCTCTCCATATTTTTTCTTTAAACGCCAAATCAATGAAAGACGTTCCTCGACCACAGCCAAACGGTTGGGATCTGACTCTAACCCCTCTAATTTCAGACTCAAATCACTTGAAATCTCATTTAATTCAATCTGAACACTCTGTAAACGCTCGTTAAGCTTCAAAAATTCTTCATCAAAGCCGATCAGACCATTTAAATGCTTTAAAGATTCTCCAATTTGTAATGAAGCAGCAACTTCTCCTTCAGAAAGAGCATTAACAGCAACAGACAGGCTTTCCCTAATCTTTTCAGAATGAGCTAATAACCCTCTCTCTTGATCAAGCACCTCTTCTTCATCTTCTTTTAATTCTGCAGCTGAAATCTCTTCGATTTGAAAACTTAAAAATTCGATTCTCTCCTTCTTTTCTAGATCGATTTTCTTAAGTTCAGACTGTTCTTTTTTTAATTTATGGAGTTGTTCGAAAAGATCAGAAATCGATTTTCTTAAAGGAAGGTTTTTTGCATATCGATCTAATAAGTTCAGCTGTTCATCGATATGGAATAAAGACTGGTGTTCATGCTGGCCATGAAAATCAATCAAACGATTCCCTAATTCTTTTAAGAAAGTAAGTGGAACCGATCGATTGTTCACATAGTTTCGATGATTGCCTTGACGTGAAATTTCACGTCTTAAAATCAACGGCTCATCTTCTTCTAACTCAATGCCATATGTTTCAAGCTGAGAGGATAAAGAAGGAACATGCGTGCTGTCAAAAAGAGCTTCAATGGTCCCCTTTTTAGCGTGCTCAGGTAACACATCCCCTTTAACACGTTCACCCAAAACCAAATTTAAAGCCCCAAGGATAATGGACTTTCCCGCACCTGTTTCTCCGGTTAGCGCAGAAAACCCCTTTTCAAAAGGAATCCGTATTTCATCAATAAGAGCGATATCTTTAATATAGAGTTCTAGTAACATAATATGAATAAAGGTTGAATACCTTTAGATAGTGTACACCTGGTAAGAAAGGATTATAAGAAAAAAAGGACTATTTATCTTTGAACAGGGCTAAGATTTCTGCTGAAGAGGTCGCTGAAAGAACTTGATCGAGAAAGTCTTTTTCCTTAAAAATAGCCACTATTCGAGCTAAGAGCCGCAAATAGCTGTCTTGCTCTCCTTCTGGAGCGGCAATCATCACAAGCAATTTAACAGGTTTGCCATCTAAAGAGTCAAACTCAACCCCATCTTTTTTCCTTCCCATGGCCATAACAAAACCTTTAACAGAAGGAATCTTTACATGAGGAACGGCAATACCAATACCAATGCCTGTACTCATAATCTTTTCTCTTTCTAAAACAGCATCAAAAATAGCATTGGAATCTTCAATGAGATTGGAAGTGGAGAGCAGATTGACCATCTCTTGAAGAGCTGGTTTTTTTTCGGAAGAAGAAATATCCTTTATTCGGTCTTCTGAAAGAATAGACTCTATCGATAGGATAGCTTGGCTCATGCGAGTTTATTTTCCCCTTCGCTAAATATTTGAACAAACTGTTCAAAATCTTCAGCTTGGGTGAGGTCATACCGAATCTTACGATCACGCAAAACTCGACTCAAACGGGCCATTATTTTTAAATGAGTGTCTTCTCGAGGAGCACAAATCAAAAAGAACAGTTTAGTAGGATTATCGTCTTCTGATTCAAAATCAATTCCGTTTTTTGAAACGCCCACTGCTAAGTGAGGTATTTTTGAAATAGCTTTTAAAGCATGTCGAGGATGAGGAATAGCAATTTCATCAGAAACCGCTGTACTACACAAACGCTCTCTCTCAACAACAGCGCGGAATAGTTCATCGGCATCAGTAATCTCGCCAGAAGCAACCATTAAGTCTACCAACTCTCTAAGGACTTGGCTTTTGGAACCAGAATGAAGCTTTGTGGTAAAACTTTGTTCTTTAAGTAATGGAGTCACTTCCACTACTTTATTTTGATCGTCTTTATCTAAGCCGACTAATTCTTCTTCTTCAAGACTTTTCATGTGGTATTCCAACCACTCATTAATCAAATCTTTTTTCAATCGCCATTGGCTAGCAATTTTTGCAGCGGGGATTTTACCATTTTGAACAAGCTTATAAATGGTCCGCTCATTCATTTTAAGATAATCGGCAACTTCTTTTATTGTTAAGACTTCATCTTCCATAGCTCGATTCCTTTAAAATGCAGTAGATTCCTATAAAATACATTAACGTACGTTATTCTAGCACTTATCAGCAAATAGTAAAGAAAAAATTAAGAAGACTTAATGGCTGATTCAGCTTGAATCATATCCAAAATCTTTTCTTCAGCCCCAACAGTCATAAGGTGTACTCCCTGACAAAGTTGACGACATTGAGCAATTTGGCGCGCGGCAATTTCAATCCCCTTTTGCAAAGGATCAGTCGCTTTTTCAAGCTCTTCGATTAACGCATCAGGAACCGAGATCCCTGGAACCGATCGATTTAAAAACCGAGCCATTTTGGCTGATTTTAAAAGTAAGATCCCCGCTAAAATAAAGACACCCTGTTTTTTAGCTTCCTGCATAAAATTTTCAAATTTATTCATATCATAAATCGCTTGAGTCTGAACAAATTGCAAACCAAGATCGACTTTCTTTTTCAATCGCTTATTTTGAGCCACTGGATCAGAGCAAGGGTTAATGGCTCCCCCAATAAAAATTTCAGTTTTGCCTTTTAATGCATGCCCTTCACTATCCAGACCTTGATTCATTTGTCGAATCGCTTCAATCATTTGCATTGAGTTCCAATCAAACACAGACTTTGCTTCAGGGTGATCTCCAACTCTCACAGGATCTCCTGTTAAGGTTAAGACATTACGAATACCTAAAACTTCTGCACTTAATAAATCAGATTGAATTCCAATTCTGTTTCTATCGCGACAAGTCACCTGAATAATCGGTTCAACACCTTCTTCTTTTAAAATAAGACAACAGGCTAATGAAGAGAGCTTCATAATAGAACGTTGATTGTCAGTGATATTAATCGCATCAACCGATTCTTTTAACAAACGAGCATGCTCTCTTAATTTTGAAACATCAGTCCCTTTTGGAGGAGCAAGTTCCCCTGTCACCACAAACTGACCTGATTCTAATTTTTCACGGAATGTTTGTCTCATTTATTTTTTCTCTGCGCCGAATGCAATGTATTTTGGAGCAATAGTGCAATCGTCATAGGACCCACACCACCAGGAACAGGTGTAATTGCAGAAGCTATTTCAGCTACAGCATCGGTATCAACATCTCCAACAAGTTTATTCTTTTTAGGATCATCAGGATGCGCCACTCGATTAATTCCCACATCAATGACAACAGCCCCCTCTTTAACCATCTCTTTAGTCACAAAGTGAGCGCGGCCAATCGCAGCAATCAAAATGTCTGCTTGGCGAGTCTCTGCAGCAATGTCAGCTGTTTTCGAATGACAAATCGTGACTGTAGCATCAGCGACTTCACCACGAGCTAACAAAAGAGCAGCCATTGGTTTACCCACAATATTACTCCGCCCCAAGATAACAACTCGCTTGCCCTGAGTCGAAATACCACTTCGTTTCAATAACTCTTGCACACCCGCTGGTGTACAAGGAGCAAAAACAGGCTCACCAATCAAAAGCTTGCCCACATTATAAGGGTGAAAACAATCAACATCCTTTTCAGGACTTACTTTTTCTAAAATAGTTTCTGTAGAAATATGAGATGGAAGAGGCAATTGAACTAAAATACCATGAATGTCTGAACGCCCATTTAAAGTTTCAATGGTCTGAATTAACTCTGCTTCTGTAATAGAATCAGCCAAACGAATTTCATCAGAATAAAACCCTGCCTCATCACACGCTTTTCGTTTCATTCGGACATAGACTTGAGAAGCAGGGTTCTCTCCAACTAAAACCGCAGCCAATCCAGGAATCACACCTGATTCAGCTTTTAGCTGAGCAGCCTTATCTTTAATTTCATCTCTGATCTGTTGAGAAATCTTCTTCCCATCAATTAGTTCAGCACTCATAGCGTTGTAGTTTACCATTCAGCATCTCCCCCTATCAAGACCTCATTACGAAAGAGCCGATCAATGCCCTCTTTAACAATATGTTTCACTGTCTGTGCACTCACAGTCGCCCCAGTAACCAAAGAGACCTGATTCAATTCAGACTCCTTTTTACCTCTAAATTGAGATAAAAAGGAGTCTGCAAGATAAAGGCGATCAAACCCAGGCGTTTCATTTTGCTTCCATACCTCAACCTGCTGAATCACGCCGTTTAAATCAACTCCTACGGCCACTTCCATCAAGTCGCGATACCCTTCATACTCTTTAACAAAAATATAAGCTATTGGTTTTTGATCCGCATCATACGCAACCCAATAATCCAAAACATTCCCTTTTATAAGAGAAGAAAAAGAATCAGCCTGAGGTTCAAGAGACGTTAGCTTAGAATAGGTTGCTTGAACTAAACGCTTTTCTTTAAAGCCATTAAAAAAATTAAAAGAGATGCTTAAGATAAGGAAAAATAAGAAGGAAAGAAGTATTAAAAAAGAAACGCTAAAAATCTTTTTGATCAACGGGCTAGCTCAAGCCTCTCTACACGAATGCCTGAAACACCTTCAACTTCAGCTGCCACAAACTGCCCCCACACCCGTACTTTTTTATTGTGATAAGAAGAAAGGTCTAACTTAGGAGCAGAAAGCAAACAGAGACGACGGGTATTTAAAAATCCACCTTGAAGTTGATGCGTGAACAACTGTTGGTTCTGTCCTCGCACAGGTCGCAGAAGCCCTTCAAAAGAAAGCAAGACAGGCTCTCTTTTTTGAACAATCTGTTTCTTTTTAACAGGTATAGCGACTTGTTTTTTAATCGTTTCTTTTTTTGTTAAAGCAATTGTTTCCGTCTTTTTAGGTATTCGGACAGCAGCACGTTTTTTTCTAAGTTCCATGGCTCGGATTTCTCTTTCAGCCACATTTATTTTTGCTTCTGTATCTTTTATTCTTGCTTCAACTTTATCTGTCATGGGTGAACCAGGAAAACGTTCTTGTATCGACTGATACTTTTCTAATACCGCATTAAAATCAATGTCTGCCATTTTTTGGCTAAGCTCTTGCTTACGAAAAACCTCAGCCTGCTCAAACAGTTCTTTTGAAAGCTTTTCTTCTTCTAACTTTAAAGCATAGTTTTCTGGAGCAGAAAAATAAGTGACATACTCTTTATTCACAACAACAGAGGAACCTTGTGGAGGCGATATTTGCGTCCATTCAGCTTTTTCAGAAAGTATATCAAGAGAAGAATTTCGATCGACTTGGCAAACAACAGGATAGTGAGTGCCCGCACCACTGCGAACATTGATTCCATCAGATTTAGGCCACCCATCACGAATCAGGCTTGAATAAATCCAAAAGGAGGTTCCTTCAGGAGGCTCAATAAAATACCAGCCCTGTTCTTCTTTAAGAACTAGGACAAGGCTTCCCTTATCAAGTTGCTTAACAACAACTGAGTTAGCCCCTGTGCCCACTCTAGCATTTAAACGATTTCCAGTAATCCGTCCAACAAAAGGAAAATCTTCTTCAGCAGAAGAAATGGAAGGAAATAAAAAGAATAAAAGTAAAAAAGAAAGTAAAAGCTTTCTCATTATTCAGGAGGAGTTGTTTTTGGCAATCCAAACACACGATCACCGTCTTTTAATGTTCCTTTTTTCTTCAACTCGTCCACACGCTCATATCTTTTTAAGACAGATCGCTTGGCTTTAATTTTACCTTTAATTTTTAAAGATGGATGTCTTGACATGCTACTCACCCCTACATTAGACGTTAACTATTTCTTTAATACAAATTTTTTCCAACGTTGTTCAAACTCTTGTAAATCTGAACTCCTTGCCCCGTAAATATGAGCTAAAGCAGAATCAAAACTTTCACCATCCCGTATTAAACGAGAAAAACGTTGAAATTCAGCTGTCCCATACTCTTGAAGCAGGAAACGGATTATACTGGAGGACTGTGAATAAAACAACCTTTTATCTGCAGGATAACGGGTTAGGCTAAAAAACTGAGGCAAAGGAATCACTTTATTCTTCTTAACGGCTTTATAAATAGTTCTCCGATAAGCACTTCGACTCTTTTTTTCAGCCCAAATAGCCACTCCCTCATCAAGCCAAAGTGGAATTTCCTGCGAATACCCCAAAAATTCTCGAAAGAGCTGATGGGCAATCTCATGAGAAAGAACAGGCTCTCTCTCTTTTTTCTTTTGTGGAAAGACCCAGATTTGACGCTCAACAAGAACATGTCCAGATCTTACTGGATGAACTTCAAGCGTAGCCCATCCCTGAGCCCATTTAGGAGCTCCACTTACCTTCAAAAACGATTTCCTATTTGAAGCAATCAAAAGAGAACAAGGCGGATCCCAGGGGCCCACATAGAAAAAACCCAATTCATGCGCGATTTCACGGCGCCTCTCTTCTGCTAAAAATCCCCACTCTCTCAATGTTTCGTAAGAGCTATCCCCTTGAACTAAAAAATTATCAGAGGAAAAAGTTTCAAACTCAGCATTAAGTGCCAAAGGAAAAGAAAAGAGAAAGAAGAAAAAAAGACTAATCGACTTGTAGTTGAGCCAGTATGTTTTCCACATCTTTTTTTCTTTCAAAATGGTCGCTCCGTTTTAAAAACTCATTAAAAAGTTTTACAGCCTCTTTAGGCTCTTTTTCTCTTAAAACTAAGCCCATTTTATAATAAAGCATAGAAATGTTTGGATTGATCAATAGTGCTTTTTGATAATAATCAAGTGCTTGCTCAGAGTCTTCTTTTAAAACAAAAAGGTCGCCCAAACCGTTGTATGCTTGAGCATTTTTTTTATCAATAGAAAGTGCTTTATCAAAAGCAACATGGGCAAAATCGTAACTCTTCTTACCCAAATAAGCGTAACCTTGATTCACCCAAACATAGGCTAAAGCAGGATCGCGATCAATTGCTTTATTGTATTGATCAATAGCCTTATCAAACCGGCCTAACTGATAGTAGGCATTGCCTAAGTTACTATAGGTAAATGGGGCTCCATCAGAGAAAAGTACACTCTTTTCAAACCAGCTTAAAGCTTCTTTAAAATCCCCTTTTTTATAAAGAACATTGCCTAAATTTGAGGCGGCCAAAGAAAATTTAGGAAACACATCTAAGGCTTTTCTATACTGTTTTTCAGCTGCAGCCACATCACCCTTTTCTTCTAAAAGATTACCTAAATTGTTATACGCCATAGGATCTTTAGAATCATGATCAAGTGCTTGTTCATAGATTTTTATAGCGTTATCAACTTGCTTTAATTTTGTATAAATAACAGCTAAATTAAAATAAGAATCTGAATGAGTCGGATCAACCTTAATCGCTTTACTAAAAAACTTTAAAGCCTTATTTTGATTCCCCTTTTCATACCAATAGACCCCTTTTTTGAATAGAGACAATGCTTTTTTTCTCTCAGAAGAGATTTGTTCCTCAGCAGACAAACCAGAGGAAAATAAAAGAAAGACTAAACAAAGAATAGTACTTTTTTTAAGAAATTTAATTTTCATCGTCTCCTTCGGCTCTCTTTTATTTTACGCATCACTTCTTGAACAGAACGACTCATAGAATCAGGAAGGTCTTCCTCACTCAACAACTGCAACTCTTTTAAACTTTTTCGCTTTTCTCCTTTACCTAGATAAGAAAGAGCCAAACAATAACGCACATTCAACACTTCTTTAGATTCAGGATACTCTCTAATATACTGCTTTAAAATCCGAATAGCTTGAGAATAAGCCCCTGCTCCTCCTTTGTAGAAACCCAATGCAAAGAGAGCTTTCTCACGTTCTAGTGTACCAACAGAATCAGGCAAACTCACGATCTTTTCCCATGCCCAGGCTGCTTTGTCAATTTGCTGACCTTTTTCAAATCGCTGAGACAAATCCCATAAAATCTCTCCATTTTCAGGCTGAGCTTGTGCTCTGTTTTCTAACTCAAACGTAGAAAAAAGCTTACCTGTCGAAAGCCCCTTTAAATCAGAGGAAATCACTTCAGAAGAAAAATAGCCCGCCCAACGCTCAAGCTCTACCTCTTTAGAGTCAATCAATTGAACTAAAGGTATTTCAGAAACTTTCCACTGATCAGCCAGACTTGGTTGCAATGAAGCATCTAATTGTATCCACACAAATTTATTTTTAAGCCTCTTAAAACCCTCTCCTCTAAAACTAGTGTCAATCATCTTTTGAGACCACTTCTCCTCAGGGAGTTTCCAAAAAAGAATTATTTTTTTCTGAGTTGCTCGAGCTAATTGAAGTCCTTCATCATAAGAATAAATCCATCGAGGAGACATTTTAATTTTTTTAATCGCTGCTCGAGCGGTTTCTCGAACAGGAAATCGATTGGGTCCTTTGAAATAGCCAGGATCATTTTTTTCTATTTCTATTAACTCAGGAATCCATTTGGGATCAGCTGTATTGCCTAAACCAAGAACAGAAGCCCATCTTAATAATGTCGAAGGATGATTTAAATATTCTTTGAAATAGAGTTCACTTTTTTGTGGGGCAACAGCCGCTAATCCTGTTAAACCTATTCGTTTAGATTCAACTCCTCCTCGCTGAATAAGCTTAATAAAAATAGATTCTACTCGAGGCCCCCCAATTAAAGTTAACTTTTGAGCCGCTCCATGCCGGACAAGCATAGACTGACCGCGCAGCTCTTTTTCTAATTGATCAATTGATGAGACTTGGGCCCATGAGGAGAAAGAAAGGAGATTAAAAAAGACCAACAATCCAATCAAGCGCATATTACTCTTTTTCATTTTAAACTATCAGAGATCCATTGAAGGTAAGCATCATTGCCTTTTTCAATTGGAAGAGACAACACTTCAGTCACTTCATAGGAATGATTCTCTTTAATAAACTTAATCACATCATCTGAAAGCCTAGATTCAGTTTTAAGGAGGATCAAAACCTCATTAGAGATTTCTATCTTACCTTGCCACCAATAATGAGATTCAACAGACGGAATTAAATTTCCGCAAGCAATTAATCTGTTTTCTAACAGCAAAGTTAAAAGCCCTTGAGCTTCTTTTTTGCTAGAACAAGTGGTCATTAAAATTGAATAAGCCATCCTATTTTCCCTTTTAATTAAGACTTAATGAAGCCCTTTTAAAGTAGCACAAACCCTTAAACTTTGATAAGATTTTCCCTTCGTGTAGGAGCCTTCTTTAATGGATGAAACAATTCAACTACTCATTGTAGACGATGACTTAAAAGTGTGTGAACTTCTCAAGGAAGTTTTCACGCCACCCCACTATCAAACCGTTATTGCCCAGACAAAAGATGCCCTTTTTGATGCCATAGAAGCTCAATACTTTAATGTCATTCTTCTCGACCTTTATCTTGGTGAAGATAATGGTGCTGACCTCCTTAAAGAGATAAAAAAGAATCAATCTAAAACTGAAGTCATTATGATGACAGGAAATGGCTCCATTGAAACAGCTGTTGAAGCCATGCGCCTAGGGGCTCATGACTACCTCACTAAACCTTTTAAAACAGATGAACTTGAAACACGGGTTTTAAAAGCATACGAACGGAGTCAATTATCCACAGAAAATGAACGCCTTAAAAAAGAGATTGAACATAACACCCTCTTTCCTGAAATCATTGGAACTTCAACAGAAATCAAAGACCTGTTAGCTCAAGCTCAGAAAGTAGCTTCGACAGATGCACCTGTTCTCATTTTAGGCGAAAGTGGTACAGGAAAAGAATTATTAGCTCGAGCCATTCATCAAATAAGCCCTCGATCAAAACAACCGTTTGTTGCGATTAACTGCAGCAACCTAGAAAAACAATTACTTGAAAGCGAACTTTTTGGTTATGTCAAAGGGGCTTTTACCGGTGCTGATGGAAACAAACCAGGGTTATTTGAATGTGCGGACAATGGCACCTTTTTCATTGATGAAATTGCAGACATGGATATAGCTGTTCAACCCAAGCTTCTTCGCATGCTTGAAACTCAAGAATTTAGACGCCTCGGTGATAACCGCACACAAAAAGTAGATGTCCGTGTCATTGCCGCGACACATAAAAATCTGAAGACTGAAATTGAAAAAGGAAATTTTAGAGAAGATCTTTACTACCGTCTAAATGTTGTTGAACTTGAAATCCCCCCTCTTAGAAAACGAAAAGAAGATATTCCGTTACTCATCCGTCATTTTTTACAAAACAAAAAGACTCAAGGAAATGCTTCTATTATGGACAGCCAAGCCATTAAAACATTGCTTCAGTATCATTTTCCTGGCAACATTCGCGAACTACGTAACATTATCGAAAGAGCTTCTATTTTAACTTCCTCCACATCCATTCAAACAGAAGATCTTCCAAATGATATTCAAGATCAAATCAAAGGAAAAAGTGCCAAAAAAACCAATTTAGATGATTTTGTCTCTAATGAAGAAAAACAGTATATTCAGCAAATATTGCTCGAATGCCAAGGAAACAAGACCCAAGCAGCAAAAGCATTAGGAATCAGTCGCCGCAATTTGTACCGCAAACTCGATGTTCACCAGCTCTAAGACGTGCCAAAACAGACACTTCTTCGCTCCCCACCTTTATAACCTAACCTACTTATAATAAATACGTTATAAATCATACAAGTGCCAGTTTAGACACACTTAATTTAGCATTAAAAATCAATAACACACAAGTAGTTCCAATATAATTAGTTATAGCATTAACACTATCTTGGCCCTATAATTGCATTCTATTATTATGGAGTTGAAGATGAGAGAAAAAAGGCTGATTTTGACACTTTTACTGTTTTTAACCTTCCTCGTCAATACGAGCGAGGCAGCGGAACAGAAACATGTCTACTTATTAGAGGATATTCACGGAAATCCGGAGACTCAAAAAAATCATTTAACCACACTCTTATCGCTTTCCAAAAACAATGGCCTTACTCTTGTTGCTACAGAAGGAAGCTCAGGTTACATTTCAACAGCTCCCATAGAATATAGCTTTCAAACCACTTCTGAACGGCTCGCTACAATCCAAACACTCTTTGAGAAAAGCCAAATTAATGCGGCCCATATGCTCAAAAGTATTTCAAGAACCCACTTCACCGTAGTTGGAGTAGAAAATAAATCAGTCTATCTGAAGCACCTAGAGTTAAAAGAAAAAATAAAAAAACAGCTTCCCAATGTCCTGGATAAACTAACCACACTCTCTTGGCAACCAACAGAAAGTTTTCTCTCTTTCTGTAAACTCGAAGCAACTCCTGAAATCGCCAGAAAATATTTAAAAACAACCTCTTTTTTAGAAGACTCTTCTCTTATCAAAGAACACTTAGAGGATGTGAGAAAATTTTACAACATTGCTTTTGAACGAGATTTTATTTTATCGGAAAATATCATTGATAGAATTGAACTTGAAGGTGTCAGTCAAGCTGCTTTAGTTGTTGGAGGATTTCATACAGAAGGAATCAAACAAGTGCTTCAGGAGAGACAAATCGCTGTAACAGTCATTTCCCCTGATAAACTATCAAGACAAACGCTTTAAATCTTCGTCGACCATCATTTGAATCAACTCTTCAAAAGAAACCTTTGGCTCCCATCCTAATTGATTCTTAGCTTTAGAACAGTCCCCAACCAACAAATCAACTTCTGCAGGACGTAAAAACTTTTTATCTATTTGGACATACTCTTTCCAATTAAGACCCACTCGCTCAAAAGCAACTTCAACAAGGCGTTGTACTGTATGAGTGCGACCTGTTGCAATCACAAAATCATCCGGTTCTTTTTGTTGAAGCATATGCCACATTGCCTCAACATAATCTCCAGCAAAACCCCAATCTCTTTTAGCATCAAGATTGCCTAATCGAAGCTCTTTTGAAAGACCTAATTTAATTCGAGCCGCCGCATCAGTTACTTTGCGTGTCACAAACTCCATACCTCGTCGAGGAGATTCATGATTAAACAAAATTCCAGAACAAGCATACATATCATAACTTTCGCGATAATTTACTGTAATGTAATGCCCATATACTTTTGCCACACCATAAGGACTTCGAGGATAAAAAGGAGTTGTTTCTGTTTGAGGCGTTTCAATCACACGCCCAAACATCTCACTTGAGGAGGCTTGATAAAATTTAATTTTCTTGTTCACCAAACGAATGGCTTCTAAAACCTTAGTCACCCCTATGCCAGTAAATTCAGCTGTTAAGACAGGTTGAACCCAAGAAGTCGGCACAAATGACTGCGCACCCAAATTATAGACTTCATCAGGTTGAGCCTCTTCAATCAAATCAATAATAGAAAGTTGATCTAACAAATCAGCTTGGCGAATCTCTACTTGATCTCGAATATGTTCTATTCGTTCAAACTTTTCAGTACTAGAACGACGGACCATACCATAAACCTTGTACCCTTTGGACAATAACAACTCGGCTAAATAAGAACCATCTTGACCTGTAATCCCTGTCACTAAAGCTGTTTTTTTACCCATATTGGTTACTGTAAAATCCCTTCAAGTTGTTGCTTCTTTTGATCCATGAGCTCTTGAGAATTTGCTTCTAAGTTCAACCGCAACATTGCTTCAGTATTGGATTTTCTCACATTAAACCACCAGTCCTTATAACGAACCGTAATTCCATCTAAAAAATAGACTTCAGCATCAGAAAACTTAGATTCAAGAAGCTTTATTTTTTCATCAGGATCATCCACTTTAAAGTTCACTTCACCTGTTGCGTAATATTTCCTCAAAGGTTTCACTAACTCTGAAAGGGGCTTCTTTTTCTTACAAACTAAGTTCAGAATGCTTATCAAAGCCAAAAGACCTGAATCTGTAAAGTAATTGTCTCTAAAATAAAAATGACCTGAAAGCTCTCCACCAAAGGCAGCATCTTCATCGCGCATCAATTTCTTAATAAAAGAATGCCCGACTCGAGACTCTAGAGCACGTCCACCCAGTCGAACAACTTCTTCTTTAACAATTTGAGAAGATCTTAAATCATAAATAAATGCAGAGCCTGGATTTCTTGTTAAAATTTCTTGAGCGATCAAAGCTGTGATCAGATCATTTGAAATCACAACCCCTTTTTCATCCACAAAAGCAGCCCTATCTCCATCCCCGTCAAAAGCAACTCCAAAGTCAGCTCCAGTCTCTTTTACTTTAGCGACTAAATCTTTCATATTGTTTAAATCTAAAGGATTGGCTTCATGGTTGGGAAAGGTTCCATCTAAATCTAAGTAGAGGCCAGTTAAATCACATGGAAGTTTGGCAAAAAGCTTTTCTAAGGTAATTCCTTCTACCCCATTACCTGCATCTGCCACAATTTTCAGAGGATCAATGTCTTCAGCAAAACTAATCACATGATCAAGATACTCATCTAAAACATTTCTTTCAGTAACCGTACCCACTTTTTCTTCAGGGACAAACGATCCATTTAAAGCAATTTTTTCAACTTCGTTAATACCTGTTTCATAACTAACGGGATAAGCCCCTTTACGGCAAATTTTAAATCCATTGTATTGACCCGGATTATGAGAAGCTGTCACCATAATGCCACCATCATAGCCATATTTCCCAACAGCAAAATAGGTCATAGGAGTGGTCACCAGTCCAATATCAACCACATCTGTTCCAGTAGCTAAAATTCCCTTTATAAGGGCTTCTTTAACCGTTGGAGTTGAGACACGCATATCTCCTCCAACAGCCAATGTCTTAACATTAAGAGTCTTTCCAATTCCAAAACCAATCTTTTCAGCTAATTCTTCATTTAATTGAGAAGGATAAACCCCTCGTATATCATAAGCTTTAAATATACCAGCCATCCAAGAAATCTCCTTTAGCATCTAATAAAGTTAAAAATCGTAGGGCAATCCCCTTCAGGAGTCAAGTTCAAACCATGCCTATTTTTGCCCAAAAAAGAAGACCTTGATAAACCCATAAGATCTGCTTCACATATCTCTTTGTTTCAGGAAACTGAATGATTTCGTCTCTAGAGCTCTCTAATTTGGCTTCTTTTTGCCATTTCCTAACTTTTCTCTCACCCGCATTATAGGATGCTAATGGCAGCCAAATAGGAGCTTTCTCAAATCTTTTGAAAAGCCCCGCTAAATAGAAGGTCCCTAATTTGATATTCACTTCCTTATCAAAGAAATCCTTTTCTGTTAGCGTTGTCCACCCCTTCTTAAGCGCCATCTCAGCAGCTGTACGCGGCATCAATTGCATTAAGCCCATCGCTCCTACTTTTGATATCGCTTCACTTTGATAACGGCTTTCAGCAAAAATTAACGCAGCAACAAGCAAAGGATCCAACTGGTTTTCTTTGGCTTGTTCTTGAATAAGTTGTCGATAGGAAACAGGGTAAGTGATACTGCAAAAAACCCAGCCTGCAGCATAAAAAAGTAATAAACAGGAAAGAAATAGTAGGCTTATTTTTTTCACATGAAAAAAAGACTTTCTAATAAGCTAGCTCGTCGTCATCATCATCGTCATCATCTTTATCACTGTCTTCAGAAAAATCATCTTCTAAACCTTCATCGTCCAAATCGTCGTCGACAAAATCATCATCATCTTCATAATCATAATCGTCTTCGTCATCATACCCTGAACGACTTACTGGTGACTCTTCATCATCTTTATCATGACTCTCTGTACTTTTGGTAAATGAATCAATTTCATCAAAGTCTTCTGAAGTTGCTAACAAAACAGCTTTTTTAGGTGCTTCTTCTGCTTCAAAACTAAAAACAGAATCTGTAGCTAAATCTTGAAATAATTTTTCTTCTGAACCTTTAGATGGGATAACTTTTTTAGGCTTCTCTTTAGATATGGGTCTGCCGTTTGAAGCTTTCCCTTTTGGTTTAGTCACAGTCTTTTTCACCGGTGAAGCCTTTCTTTTAGAAACAGATTTTTTAACTGTCTTTTTAGGCGCAGCCTTTTTAGGCGCTGCTTTCTTAGCTGCCTTCTTTTTAGGCGCAACTTTTTTAGACTTTACTTTCTTAGTAGCCATAATTTCCTCTCAATGCAATCGGCTAGTAAAAACCTTAAAACTTTGCTTATTATAGTTTTCCATTATCAATGTGCAAGATTTTTTTTTAACGGGGAACAAGTAATATCTGGCCAGGAACCAAAACATTAGGATCATCTATATTTGTCTTATTGGCTTCATAGATAATTTTCCACCGGCCCCTCTCTCCATAAATGTGCCCATAACCAGCAATCATCATGAGAGTTTCCCCTCTTTTAACCCTATGGTAAGTGACTAATTCATAGTCCCGTGAAGGCTGTTTCACGGGAGCACTTGTAGAAGAAACAGGTTTTTTTACATATGAAACGGTTTCTGATGGCTCTTTAAACTGAGGAGGGGCTGTCTTAATCATGCTCATATAATTTTTTCGATCTTGCTCTAATATTTTAATTTTTTGCCTTAATAAGGCTATTTGCCGCTCAAATGCTTTTCTTTCAGAATCTTTAAATGCTTTACTTTGAGCTGATTTAGCAACCAGACCCTTTAAAGCCCCTATTGTTCCATCTTTTTCTTGAAGCATACTATTCAAACGAGCTCGTTCTTCTGTAGCAGTGGCAAAAGCCTCTTTTAACCGCTGTAAATCATCCTTTGATCTCAGAGAGTCTGACTCTAACTCTTCTTTTTCTTTTTTCAATCTGTCTAAGGAAGCAGCCACTCCCTCTTCACCTTTGACCAACTCTTTTCTCTCTACTTCAAATTCTCTGATTCTTTTTTGAAGAACTTCCACACTTTTGAGCAAATCTTGCTTGCCTTGAATTTGACGGATTTCTTGTTGTTTTAATTTAGCCTGTAATTGAGCAATCAATTTTGACGATTCTTTTTCCTTGGTATCACTCTTTTGACTCAATTCCCCTTCTAGAGACGTTACTTTTTCTTTTACTTGATCGAGCTCTTTGCTCAATGCTTTGTTTTTTCTGTCTAAAATATTTTCAGACTCGCTTAATGCTTGTTTAGAATCTTTTATTTTAGCTTTAAGCGCATCAATTTCTTTCCTTAACTTCTTATTCTCTTCTAAAGTTTTCGAATTAACTTCCAACAAAGCCCCTTGTTTTGGGGTTTCACCTTTTTCTGGTAACACAACATCAACGCCACTATTAACAGCTAACTTCATTAACCAACCTTTAACCATTTCAGCTTTTTTACCATCAGGATGAAGAAGTAAGTACTGCTGATAAGCGTCCATTGCTTTGGAAGTTTCTTTCTTATAATCTTCGTATAAGATTCCAACATCTAAGAGAGCAGACTCATGTTTTGGATCTAGTTGAAGGGCTTTTTCAAAATAGGATAAAGCAGAATCATAATCACCCACTTCGTATTTCTGAACACCTGAACGATAAAGAAAAGATACTTTATCTTTAGAGACTCCACTTGTGTCTGACTTGCCACATCCAGCAACAAAAACAATTAAAAAGAATAAGCAACACCATTGCGCTAAAGACTTCACCAAAATATTCTCCTCTATGCAGACGTCTCTTTAACAACCCTCTCGTCTAAAAACTACCTTTTCTTTAGCTAAAGATTCAACTAAATTTGAGTCAATTTCAATCCCTAAACCAGGACCCAATATTGGCTTTGCTTTGCCTCCATAATGAAACCGAACTCGTTTTTTAGCAATATCTTGTTTGAGTAAAAAACGCTCATAAGAACCTTCAAGATACTTTATCTCTGGATGACATTGGGCAAAAATTCTTCCTGCACTAGAAAGAATGGCTGTTTCCCCTACCTGACACCCCAATTGAATCCCTAATTTTACTTGAGAAGCAAATTGCGCTGCCTGGTGAGCTAAATAAAGCCCCCCACATTTTGACAGCCGAATGTTGAGGATATCACACCCTTTTGATTCAAACAATAATTTGGCATCTTCTAAACAACAGAAAGACTCATCAGCAATAATAGGAATAGGAGACTTTTGGGTGAGTTCTGAGTACCCTTTAATGTCATTCTTAGATAAAGGCTGCTCTATGGCGCTGACACCATAAGGTTGAAACTGTTTGATCTTCTCACGCGCTTCTTCAAGGCTCCACGCCCCATTGGCATCAACACGCAGATCTCTCTTTGCTCCTAAAATAGATCGGGCTTTTTTAACTCGATCCAAATCATCATCACTTCCAACTTTTAACTTAATTTGTTGAAAGTTAAACAACCTCATAAGTAGAGCCTTTTTCTTCATTTTTATTAAAGAATCACTTGAAAGAACCCCAGAATAAAACATCTTATCTCGAGAAGTTTTCATCCCTATTAAACTTGATGCATTAACTTTAAAGAATTTACCTAATATATCTAATAAAGATAATTCAATAGAACACCTTGCTGAAGGAGAGTTATCAGGATTAATATTATACTTATTCTTAATCAAATCATGCCAACCAGCCAAAAAAGGCTCCACATCCTCAGATTTTTCCCAATCTTGATCCCATAAGGATGGCACCCAAAATTGTTCTAAAGAATCTAAAACAGACTCAATCGACTCTCCTGTCACATATTCCCTAGGGAGCGCCTCCCCATAACCAACAAACCCTTCAGAAGAACGAATAGCCACAATCACATTTCTAGCCACACGCCGCTCGGCTAAAGAATGCTTAAAAGCTTCTTTAAAAGGAATCTCAACCACATAGAGAGCCACTTCTTCGATCTTCACATCAACCTCTCTTCTCTTCAATCCAATTGAATATAGTGTCATATAGCTTAGAGGCTTCTTCTTCAAATTCAAGCGTATGGTGCCAATCAGGAAATATCTCAATATCAGTCTTTAATTGAGACTGTTTTTTAAAAAAAGCAGATGTTTTTTCTGTATCCACAATTTGATCTTTTCCGGCTAGTAATAGCAAAATGGGTTGCTTCACAGCAGAAAGGCAACGACAGGCTAAGCGGTTTAATTTTAATGTCTCAACTAAAAATGACGCGGGCACATGTCTCAAACCTAAGGAATCATTTTGAATAAATTTTAAGTAAGAAGGAGTGTTTGTAAAAAAAGAATCTTTTAATGGAAGAGGAAATTTTTGTTTTGATCGCGTCAAATAGGCAAATGCTATTTTTATTTTTTCAAAGATAGAGTAATCAACTCGAGGAATTAAACCTGGAGATAAAAGAATTAAAGATTCAATACCTCTCTCTTCTTCTAAACAAAGGGGCACACAAAGACGGGCCCCCCAACAAAGTCCTAAAAAATGAATTTTTTTATTGGGTTCTTGAGTGCGAACAAAATCAACAAATAGACGCAAGTCATCCAAGTACGTTTGATAACTCTCAATTTCTCCTTTTGGAAAACCACTCAGCCCCGAGCCTCTTCGGTCAGGGGCGTAAACAGTCAAACCTCTTTTTGAAAGAGCTTTTCCTGATTCAATTAACCACTCAGAATGACTTTGAACCCCATGCAAATAAATCAAGACATGAGAAGAAGAGCCCTCCCATTTACGATAAACAATTTTTCCCTCAGCATCAAGAGAACCGCTCTCTTTAGGGGCCTGAATAAAAGTTAAATTCAAATGTCTTAATCCCTCAATAAATGTGTGATGATTCTAACATAAGTTCAGCCAAGAAAGGCTACGGAGAAGCAGGAAGATGCTCTTCGAGAATACGATCTATTTCTTTAAAATCATAAGGCTTGGCAATATAATCTACAGCACCCAATTTACGCATCTCATAATACCCTTCCATGGTCTTATAAGCAGACATCATTATCGTTGGGATTTGCAACTTAAGAAGGCGCAATCGTTCTAAAATCTCTTTGCCTGTTATAGGGCTCATTCGATAGTCCATAAAAATGAGATCAGGTTGTTCTTCTATAATTCTTCTTTCAGCTTCTTCAGAATCGTTAATAACCACCACATCAAAATTCTTTTCAACGAAATAGCGCTCTAAGAAAACAGCGATGTCTTTTTCATCATCTATAAGCATGATCTTTTTATTAAACATTTATTGTAAGCCTCACTATTCCTTAATTTTACACAATAAAACAAAAAATGTCAAACCCTCTTAAAGCTCAAGTTTTAGAGTCAAACATCAAGACAAAAGAAAATCTTTGCTCTTCTTTGCTTACACTAGAAGGAAAATCAGGAAAGTAACTGGAAGCGATTTGAACAGCTTTAAGGACTGCATGATTAAAGGATTCTGCAGAACGCCCCTCCATCTCTTTAACCGTAACAGCTTTAAGCTCACCACTTCTATCAAGCACAAACTGAACATCTATCTGGACTTGGAAATTCTTTTGAGAACCTTTGGGATAGCTCAAATGTTGAACAATTAAATCTCTAATATAAGAAGCATAAGTCACTTCATCCACAACCCAGTGAGGACTCTTTTGCTGCTGGGTCACAAAATGCTTTCCTTTAGCTAAATTGAGCGGCGGTTCATTGGACTCAAATTCAGCAGGATTCAAATCAGAATAAAAGTGAATGATTTCAACAGGATCGCTCAACTTTTCTTTTTTTAAAACAGTCTCTTTTGATGAAGCCATCCAATTAGAAGAAAGGTAGGCAGAAGAATAAATACCTGCATGACATAAAACAGAAAGGGACACCATCGTCGTTAAAACCGGAATCTTCATTTAGATTTCTTCTGACACAATTGGCAATAACCAAAAATTCGGTGAGTATGATAAACAGCTTCAAATTGATTCTTTTTAATAATCTGATCTTGGATCGATTCAATTTCAGGGCTTTCAAATTCAATGATTTGCTCGCATCCTAAACAGATCAAATGGTCATGATGAGAAACGCCAAGCATTGGCTCAAAATACTTATGCCCTTTTCCAATATCAAGCTCTTCAAGCATATTGCCGTCTTGTAAAAGCAAAAGAGTTCGATACACAGTCGCTCTAGACATAGAGGGGTCTTTTTCACGAAGAGTCTCTAACAACTCTTCTGCAGAAAAATGATGATGGGGTTTTGAAAATATTTGTTCCACAATCATATCTCTTTGAGAAGTGCTTTTAAGATCACGACTCCTTAAAAATTCGTGAAAAGACTCAAGAGGACTTGTTCTATCTGTCATATGTCTATCCTATCAATGATTAATTTAATCTATTATCATACTGAAAAGTGCACATTTTGACAAAATAAGAAAAGAAATTGATGATTAAATGGTAGGTTTTTCGTTGAATTCAATCAAGGTTTGAGAAAGTTCACGCGTTAAAGTATGAATCACATTTTGTTGCACACTCTTTTTCAAACCTGCCAAAGGAGCTGTTCCAGCAGCAATATAACCGGCTGGCAAACGTGTGATACCTGAGTTTTTGATCACTCCCTTACGCACTTTAGCCAACATTTTACCTGACTTGGCATCAAAGACAAAAAGTTCGACATCAAGCTCGATATCACTATGTAAACCAAGATAAGTTTTAGTCCATTCTAGTATACGTCCTTGAACCAAAATATCAGCATTAAACACTTCATTAAGAGGAAGTTGATTTTGTCGTAGTTTTAGTAACACTTCTTCTGAACGACTCACATTTGAGTCTTTTAAGTACTGATCTACTTCTGAAATTTCAGCTAGATAAAAATTTCCTTCTTGTAAATTGGCTGTCACCTCTTCACGGACTTGGTTAACAACCTCTTCCCCTTTAACTGTTTTACTTTCAAAAGGAAGAACAACCACGGTCAATTTTCGCTCCCCTGGAATAAAATTAAGATTTTTAACCACAGAAAGATTTGCAGCGCAACCTGCTAAAAAAAGAATTGAAAGAAGGACTGGGAATTTTAAGCTATTCATTTAATTTCTCTCTTAAATCGGCAATCACTCGGTGACTCCATGATTCTGCCACTTTTCTAAAAGCAAGTGGACGATTTCTGTTTGCTTTTTCAAAAGCAACAAAATCAGCTAATTGAGAACCTTTACCAATCAGACCGCCAAAAGTGTTTTGCTTAAGTGTTGTCCGCCATAGCTCTTCAGATGTTTCAGCATCGATCATAGTTAGAGTGGCTGCATACTCTGTACGAGCATGAACCGTTGTATTCACATTCTCTACTTCGGTTAAATGAATATAGATCAGAGCATTTACCCCTAAAAGTTGGCTTAACCGTTTAGAAGAAGCTTTATTAATTTGATCCGATTCAATGCCGTTTTGGCTCAAAAGTGAATCAACTTGTTGGATTGAAATATCTTTATAAGGAAGCACACTAAAACGACCAAAAAATACGGTTCGAAACAGTGCAGGAGCATTCACGTCATCCCATTTTTCAGTTGTCTCTATTGCTGCTTCAGATAAAGTCGGTGGTAAAATAGCAACTTTTAAGACTGGGTTTTGACTTAGTTTTGATGAAACAACAGAATCAACAGGATAACTAATAAGAGGGATATTTTTCTTCCCTTCACCAGCAACATCACCGTCGGTTTGGTTTGCTTTATTTTTAGCACAACCCGTTCCAACAAGAAGAAAAATAAAAGCTAAAAGAGTAAATTTTTTCATAATTTATACCGAGAACCTAAAGTGCATTACATCAGCATCACAAACTGTATACTCTTTTCCTTCTAAACGCAACTTCCCTTTTTCTTTAGCCTTATTTTCTCCGCCACAATCAAGGTAATCCTTATAGGCAATCACTTCAGCACGAATAAAGCCTTTTTCAAAATCTGTATGAATCACTCCAGCCGCTTTTTTAGCCGAATACCCACTTGCAATGGTCCAAGCCCTTATCTCTTTAGGGCCTACAGTAAAAAAGCTAATCAATCCAAGCAAGTCATACCCTTTTTTCACTAATCGATCGAGCCCAGACTCTTTAAGTCCCATAGTCTCTAAATACTCAGCTCTCTCTTCTTCTGGTAATTCTGCAATTTCAGCTTCAATGGCTCCACACAACTCAACAACCTCAGACCCTTCATTTGAAGCATGTGCTCTTAATATTTTAATTTGTTCATTATTACTGTCACCAACCGCCTCAGAAGCAACATTTGCCACATAAAGGACTTTTTTAGTGGTTAAAAGCCTAAATTCAGGAATTTCAGCTAATAAATCATCGATTCCATCTATGTTTCGACATGCTTTTCCTTCATTTAATTGCTTTTCTAAAGATTCGAGGATTTTAAATTGTTCTGCAGCCCCTTTATCTGCCTTAGATTGCTTTTTTAGCCTTTGCTTCATTTTATCAACAAATTCCAAATCTTTAAGAATCAGCTCTGTTTCAACGGTTTGAATATCTCTAAGCGGATCAATCTCTCCATCTACATGAACAATATTTGAATCTTCAAAACAACGCACCACATGAATAATCACATCAACTTCAGCAATTTTAGCTAAAAACTGATTACCCAATCCCTCTCCTTTTGAAGCTCCGCGCACCAAACCTGCAATATCAACAAACTCCATCATGGTTGGAATGATCTTTTCAGTATCCACAAATTCATTAATTTTATACAAACGACGATCCCTTAAAGGAACCACACCCACATTGGGCTCGATAGTACAAAAAGGAAAGTTAGAAGCTGTAGCTCCTGCACTAGTTAATGCATTAAAAATAGTTGATTTCCCTACATTGGGAAGACCGACAATACCGGCACGAAAGCCCATAAAATACCTCCAATAAAAAAATGACTCTGGGAATATAGCAAAAGGGGGGAATTAAGTCAGTAGGATTAGAGCATTTCAGGGGCAATCCACGTCGAGTAGACTACCCCTGGTTGATGCACATTAACGACGTTTTTTTCTTTTCGTCGTTTTTTTCTTTGCAGCTTTCTTCTTTGTTGCTTTTTTCTTCTTAGCTGGCTTTTTCTTAGCAGCCTTTTTCTTCTTGGCTGGCTTTTTCTTAGCAGCTTTTTTCTTCTTTGCTACTTTTTTCTTTGCTTTTTTCTTAGTAGCTTTTTTCTTTGCTACTTTTTTCTTAGCTACTTTTTTCTTAGCTACTTTTTTCTTAGCTACTTTTTTCTTCTTTGCTGGTTTTCTCTTTGCTGCTTTTTTCTTAGTAGCTTTTTTCTTTGCTTTTTTTCTTTTTGCGGCCATTTGCGTCACCCCCTCGTTTTGAATTTTTACATCAACTTTTACATCAACAATAAAAAAACTGACAACCAAAAACAGACAAACAAAAATAGCCGGGCATCCTTTTGAACACCAGGCTAATCACAAAATCAATCTTTAATAACTTCTTGTTTTTTATTTTCAACATTCATATGTTGATAATTTAATGTACTCACATTATTAAGTTACATGTAAATCAAAAATATGTCAACTACTTGATTACAAAAACTTTTCTATTTTCTATAATTATAAAAACAAATGTGCACTTTTTAAAGTTTTTTTAACTTTTTTTGGAAAAAATAACATGTTTAACAAAAATAAAACAAAAATTATCGCCACATTAGGTCCTTCTTCATCAAATTTAACCACTTTGACCAAAATTTTGAACTCTGGAGTGGATGCTATCCGTTTAAATGCCTCACATGAACCCCGATCTACGTTTGGAAATAAGATTCGTTTAATTAGAAAAGCAGCTAAAGAAGCGGGAAAACCTATCTGTATTTTATTAGATCTAGCCGGTCCAAAAATTAGAATCGGTACATTAAAACAACACTCTCCGGTGAATTTAATAAAGGGAGAAAAACTCACATTAACTCCTGAAAAAATTGAAGGAACAGCCCAAGAAGTCTCCGTTACATTTCCAAACCTTTCAAAGGTTGTGAAAAAAGGAGATCCTATTTTAATTGATGATGGTCGTTTAGAATTAAAAGTTTTTTCAATTAAAAAGTCTAAAGTAATTTGTCATGTTGTCGTCGGTGGACAACTAAAAGAAAGAAAGGGAGTTAACCTCCCTGGCCTTAAAGTCTCCATCCCTTCCTTTACCACAAAAGACCGATTAGATTTAGTAGAAGGACTTAAGCAAGGGATCGATGCAGTGGCCCTCTCTTTTGTCCAAACAGAAAAAGGGATCTTAAGAGTACAACGCTTTTTAACCGCTAAAAAATCGCTAATACCTGTGATTGCTAAAATTGAAAAACCGCAAGCAGTTGAGCATTTTGACTCTATTCTAAAAGCAAGTGATGGGATCATGATTGCACGGGGTGATTTGGGTATTGAACTTCCTGCCCAAAAAGTCCCAATGATACAAAAAAACTTAATTTTGCGTGCCAATGCAGCAGGAATTCCTATTATTACTGCCACTCAAATGCTGGAATCAATGATCGAAAATGCACGCCCAACACGTGCAGAATCATCGGATGTAGCCAATGCAGTCTTAGATGGAACAGATGCAGTAATGTTATCGGGCGAAACCGCTTCGGGTAAATATCCGGTTAAAGTTTCTCGTATGATGTCTTCAATTATTACAGAAGTGGAACAAGGAAGCCTTTTTGAAGAACGATTTCACCAAAAATTCACAACAAGTTCACCGACACATGCCATTGCTTCTGCTAGTTCTCACATGGCTTTTGATTTAAAAGTAAGTTCCATTGTCGTTTTTACAAATAGAGGAAAAAGTGCTCTTCTTCTATCTAAATTTAGACCCAAAGCACGCATTTTCGCTCTAACACCTGACAAAAAAATTCTCCCTACACTCGCTTTATTATGGGGGGTTACCCCCTACTATATCCCTAAGAAAAGTTCCTTTGACTTAATGATTTCTGAGGCAAAAAAACACCTCAAATCAATTGGGATCCTAAAATCAAACGAAAAAGCTATTTTTATGTCAGCTGCTCCAGAACTAAAAGGCCCTCAAAACTGGATTAAAATTGAACAACTCTGATCTGACAGGTGTGATATAAAGAAGAAAAAGAACCTAACCTTAAGAATATTATATATAAACACCTTATATAAAGAGACTTATATTATTAATTGAACTAACTTCTCGTTTTTGATAGATTATGTAGCTATGTCATTTAAAAGAAAAACCCAAAATCAGCGCTTTTTGCACTACTTTTACCGATATAAGTGGTATTTCATCGCAGGATTTTTTCTGCTCCTTGCCACAAACGGGATTGCTCTCTCTATTCCTTGGATCTTAAAAATAACCGTAAATGAGGTTCGAGAAGGGCTTCCCCAATCAAAACTCACTTTCTACATTGCAATAATGATTGGTTTGGCCTTAATTCAAGCAGTCATTCGAATGAGCTCTAGAATTATCATTTATACGGCGGGTCGTAACGGCGAATTTGATTTGCGTAATGACTTTTACCGGCATTTATTAAAACTCTCCCCTACTTTTTTTCAAAGAAAAAAGACTGGAGATTTAATGTCTCGCTCCATTAATGATACAAGTGATATCCGTATGTTTCTGGGACCTGGCTTTCTTCAAGTCACAAACACGGTCATTGCCTATACACTCACCATTGTCTTGCTCTGTTTGATTGATATTAGACTCACTTTTTTTGCTCTTCTGCCCTTTCCTATTTTAATGTTGGTTGTCCGTAATTCGACGCGCAGCTTGCACAAAAAAACTCGGCGAGTTCAAGAACAACTCTCAAGCTTAAGTTCAAAAGCTCAAGAAAACTTTAATAACATTCACGTGATCCATTCCTACACTCAAGAAAATAATGAAGCGCGTGATTTTAAAAAACTAAACCAGGAATATTTCTTTAGAAACATGGAAGTTTCACGTCTTCGAGCCCGCATTTGGCCTCTTATTCGTTTTATTTCAGGACTCGCTCCTTTGATTATTCTTTGGGTTGGAAGTTACCGTGTGATCGATAAAGAGATCACCTTAGGTGACTTTGTGGCTTTCAACAGTTATTTAGCCATGTTAGTCAATCCAACCATTGCCTTTGGATGGATTTTAAGCATTTTAGAGCGAGGTTACTCAGCAATGAATCGCTTAAACGAAATCCTAAATGAAGAGCCTGAAGACTTGAGCACTGCCACAATCAAACCACCGCAATTAACCGGTGAAATCAAAATACAAAATCTCTCTTTTGCCTATCCAGCTGAAAAAGGGAGCCCCAAAAAATTAATCTTAAAAAATATTCATTTTCACTTAAAAGCAGGCGAAACACTTGGCATTTTAGGAAGAACTGGCTCAGGGAAAAGTACGTTAATAAAACTTTTAACTCGATTTTATCCCGTTCCAGATGAAACCTTTTTTATGAATGGAATTGATGTGAACCGTATCTCAACTGAAACAATTCGTAATGCCATTGGTGTGGTCCCTCAAGAAAGTTTTCTTTTTTCAACCAGCGTAAAAGAAAACATTCTCTTTGGTCAGGCAGCACAATACTCTGACAATCTAACCCATTCTGCAGAACAAGCAGAAATCGATAAAGAGATCGCTGAAATGCCTTTGGAATATGATTCTGTTATTGGTGAAAAAGGGCTCACACTTTCTGGCGGACAAAGACAACGCATGGCACTGGCACGTGCACTCGCTATCTCACCCAAATTAGTACTTTTAGATGATGCCTTTGCCAGTGTTGACAGCCACACAGAAGAAAATATTTTAACTAATTTAAAAAAGAGCCTTAAAGATGTGACCACTATCTTGGTTTCACACCGCATTTCAACATTAGAACATGCAGATTGGATTTTAGTTTTAGATGAAGGAGAAATTGTTGAAGAAGGAACACCTGCTGACTTAAAAAATCAGCATGGAATTTACTCAAACCTATACCAGCTTCAACAAAATCTATTTAATAAAAAAGAAAAAGAGGTCTCAGATGAGCAAATCATCAGCCCATAAAGCCAAAGAGACCTTGAAAAGAGGTTTTGATTGGGAACTGATCAAACAACTCTATCAGTTTAGCCGCCCTTACAGCCGGTTTATTCTTGGTTCGGTTAGTTTTGTGCCACTGGTCGCCCTGTTCCATTTGATCCAACCTCTGTTTGTGCGGGAAGCGATTGATAAATATATTCTCAGTGGAACCACAAAAGGTATTTGGATTGTCTCAATACTATTTTTAACTGCCCTCTCTTTAGAATTTGTGAGCCGTTATTTTCAAATCTATTTTATTGAGCTCTCTGGACAAAAAATTAACTACTACTTAAGAAAAAAGGTTTTTTCGTTCATTCAATCCAGATCATTGAAGTTTTTTGATAAACGCCCGGTAGGACGGTTAGTCACCCGGCTCACGACCGACATTGAACATATCAGTGATCTCTTCTCATCCGGAGTCATCACCCTCTTTAGTGATCTATTTGTTTTGATTGGAATCATTGTCATTATGCTTTGCTTAAATGTCAAATTAGCTTTAACAGCCTTAACAGTGATTCCTATTCTAATTGTGGTTGCTATTCTCTTTCGTATCTTATCCAGACGTATTTATCGAGTCATTCGAGCCAGACTTTCAAAGATGAACTCGCACACACAAGAATCTATTTTAGGAATGAGTGTGATTCAATTATTTGTTCAAGAAAGAAAAATGGCTGATAAGTTCCTCACAATCCACTCAGACCATCGTAAGGCCCAGTTCCTATCAAATGTATACGAATCAGTCTTTTACGCCTCTGTCGAGCTTTTAAGCACCTTTACGCTTGCGTTAGTTTTATGGAGAGGAACCGGCAGCATCATTGAAAACACACTCACATTTGGAACACTCGTTGCTTTTATTGATTATGTTTATAAGTTTTTTGTGCCGATTCGTGATCTGAGCAACAAACTTAGCATTATCCAATCCTCCTTTGCCTCTTGTGAACGGGTCTTTGCCCTGTTAAAAAACGAAGATAAAATTTCAGAAATAGACACCCCTAAACAAAGTGACAAATCAAAAGGAAACATTAGATTTGAAAAAGTTGATTTTGAATACTTTCCAGGTCAAAACGTATTAAAAGAAATCTCTTTTGAGATCAAAGCAGGTGAAAAAGTCGCGATTGTAGGAGCAACCGGTTCAGGTAAAACCACTCTAATCAAACTATTAAATCGAAGTTATGATGTCACTCAAGGCTCTATCACTGTTGATAACATTCCTATTAAAGAACTTCCTCTAGCTGACCTTCGCAGAAAAGTGGGGGTGGTCTTACAAGACATCTCTCTTTTTTCATCAAGCATTGAACGCAATATCAAATTAGGTTTCCCACACATCTCTGATAACCAAATGGAAGAAGCTGCAAAAGCGGTTCGAGCAGATTATTTTATTAATCGGCTCACAAATAAATATCAACATACCATTACTGAAGGAGGCACCAATCTCAGTCATGGTGAACGCCAATTAATCTCATTTGCCCGGGTCTTAGCTTATGATCCAGAAATTTTGATTCTAGATGAAGCGACTTCGAGTGTTGACACTGAAACAGAAAAATGGATTCAAGAAGCCTTGCACCAGATCATGGAAGGCAGAACAAGCATTATTATTGCTCATAGACTCTCAACTATACGAGATGTGGATCGCATTCTTGTTTTACATAGAGGAGAACTTGTTGAGTCAGGCTCTCATTCAGAACTGATGGAGAATAAAGGAATTTACAAAAAACTATATGACCTTCAATTCAAACCTCAAGAAGAAACCCCTGAAATCGCACACTTTATTGCAGATGAAGATAAAGAAATAACACCTGAATTTATTGAAGATTGATCTTACCAAAAGGTGAACAGTTTATCTTCGCTCACTTTACCGACAATTTCACTTCGATGCAACACACCCCAAAAACGACTGTCATCTGAATTTTCGCGATTATCCCCAAGCACAAAAAACTCTTTATCTCCTAACCGAGAAATATGAATTGAAGGTTTTGTTTTTCCAACGGCATAAGATTCATCTAATTTCTCTCCATTAATCCAAACTTCTCCCTGCTTGATCCGAACATGATCACCTGGAACCCCAATAATGCGCTTAATTAAATAAAACGGGACTACTTTTTTCTTAACCAAGACAACAATGTCACCATTTTGAGGAGGATGAAAAAAATAGACAAAACGATTCACTAATCGAGCCGAACCTGCTTTTAAAGTCGGCTCCATACTCACCCCTTCAACCACACAGCTACTCACCACAAACCGATAAAAAATAAGCGCATACAAAAAAACCCATAAAAGCATAAAGAGGATTCGACGTCCTCTTCTTCTTTCTGGGCCATTGTAAGTCCAATTAATCCATTTTCGGTGGTATTTCTTACCCATCCACACCTTTACTTTTTGAGCATCTGCTCCATATATTTAGCTAAAATATCAACCTCTATATTAATTTTACCATTGGGGCGGCAATCTTGCAGCGTGGTCTCTTTTAGAGTGTGAGGAATGAGATGAACCGTCAAACAATTCGATGTGACCTTTACGAGAGTTAAACTAACCCCATTTAATGTGATCGAACCTTTAGAAACAAAATAAGGCTTTAATTTTTTTGGAAAAGTAAGACTTAAGACCACATCTTTCTTATTCTCTTTAAGCGAATTTATTTTTCCAACGCCGTCCACATGACCTTGAACAATATGCCCATTAAAACGTCCAGAAGCTTTAAGTGCTCTCTCTAAATTAACACCGACTCCTTTTTTCAATTCTCCTAGAGCCGTACAACGCAATGTCTCTTCTTGAATTTGAAACAAAAGAAGCGGCTTCTTAATTTTAACCACAGTCAAACAAGCCCCATTAACAGCCACGCTTTCTCCAATCTTAAGTCCTTTGGAGACCTTTTTTGCGTGCACTTTTAGATCCCAAACAGATCCTTTTTGTTTGAGCTCTTTAACCATTCCTATTTCTTCAACAATTCCGGTAAACATAATTTTTATTTAATCTTTATTTGTTTTGTTAAAAAGTCGCTTCGATTAATAAATCTTTATCTATTTGTTTCGTTTCAACCATTTTTGGTTTAATTGCCTGTGACATTTTTGCCAACCCCAAACCCCCTACAGGCGTCGGCGCTTCTTTGCCCCCAACGATTTTAGGTGCCACAAATAAAAAGAGTTGATTCACATATTTGGCTTCAAAAAAAGAGGCGACTGTTTCTCCTCCTCCTTCAACCAATAAAGACATCACGCCCATTTCACCAATTGCTTTTAAGAATTTATCAAAATCTATTTTACCTCTTTTTTCAGGAACAAGAATCAACGGAACGCCTGAACGCTCCCATTTATCTTTAAGCTTGGCATTCATTTTAGTTGAGGCAACCAAAAAGGTTAATTCTGATTGGTTTTTTGTAAATAGTTTTAGATTAGGACTTACTTTACCATCTCGACTTAACACAAAACGTATCGGTTGCTCACCCCGCCATTGAGGCAAACGACACGTTAATAAAGGATCATCTTTTTGGGCCGTTGTTTTTCCTACTAAAATCGCATCGACTTGAGAACGAAGTTGATGAACCCACTCTCTTGATTTGGGTGAACTGATCCACTTAGAATCACCTTTATAAGTGGCGATTTTTCCATCTAAACTCATGGCTTGTTTGACAATCACATAAGGGATCTTCTTTTTAATCCAATGAGAAAAGTAACGAATAAGCTCTTGTGCTTTTTCTTCTTCAACAGCTTCAGTCACTTGAATTTTTCGTTTGCGTAAAATATCAAGGCCTTTTCCAGCATGACGCAGATTAGGGTCACGCGTGCCAATCACAACCCGCTTGATTCCTGTTTCTAAAATTTCATTCAAACAAGGAGGTGTTTTACCATAAGAACAACATGGCTCTAATGTGACATAAAGAGTGGCATTCTTTGCACGCTTTCCAGCTTGTTCTAAAGCATGCACTTCAGCATGCGCGCCCCCATACTCTTGATGATAGCCACGTCCCACAACTTTTCCCGCCTTTACCACGACGGCTCCCACTATAGGATTCGGACTCACACAGCCTCGGCCTTTTTCAGCCAAGCGCAATGCCATGCGCATAAACTTTTTATCTTCTTCTAATTTTTTACTCGTTTTCATTAGACCTCTAATAGTTCTTTGACAAATTCTTTGGGTGAAAAAAGAGCAAAGTCATCAATGGATTCACCTACGCCCACAAATTTAACGGGGATCTGTAAATCTTTTTCAATGGAGACAACCACTCCTGCTTTAGCGGTTCCATCTAATTTTGAAACAATCACGCCGGATAAATTAAGTTCTTTATGAAATTGTTCTGCTTGAATAAATCCGTTTTGACCGGTCACCGCATCTAAAACCAATAAGGTTTCGTGCGGTGCCCCTTCTAATTCTTTTCCCAAAACACGCGAGATTTTTTTCAGCTCTTCCATTAAATTTGATTTATTGTGAAGGCGCCCTGCTGTGTCGCAGATCAACACATCGGTTCCACGTGACAAAGCAGCTTTAAGCGCATCAAATGCCACAGCAGCGGGGTCTGCTCCAGCACCTTGCTGAATCGCTTCAATCCCAAGTCGATCAGCCCAAACCTGAAGCTGATCCGTTGCAGCCGCTCTAAAAGTATCGCAAGAAGCCAACATCACGGACTTGCCTTGTTGCTTATAATATTGAGCGAGCTTAGCTACTGTAGTGGTTTTTCCTGTTCCATTGACTCCAACCATCATAATCACGGTCGGTCCCGCACTGTTTTGAATCAAACTCTTTCGATCTTGTTGAAATAACGATTCAATTTCTTTTTCTAAATAACTAAGAAGTTCGTTGTATTCAATTCCTTTGGGTGAGTTATCACGGAGATGATCTATCAAGGGAATCACAGTAGAAGGCCCTAAATCAGCGCTTAAGAGGATTTCTTCAATGGAATCAAGATCTTCAGGGGCAATCTTGCCGCCACCACTAAAAATGTTTTTGATTTGACCTGAAATTTGATCTTTGGCCTTTTTAAGACCCTTTTTTAGCCAGTTCATTTTTAATCTTATCCAATAGGCCGTTAACAAATTTACCTGAATCTTCAGTAGAGAATTTCTTCACAATATCAACCGCTTCATTAATGGCTACTGCATTGGGAATATCATCACAATAAATAATTTCATAAAGCGACATGCGCAACACATTTTTATCCACTAAAGCAATTCGACTTAATTTCCAATTATCAGCAAACTCTTCAATTTTTTTATCGAGTTCATCGGTTTTTTCAGTCACACCAAAAAAAAGGGCTTTAACAAATCGAGAGGTTTCAACCTCAGGTTTTTCTTCTTCTAAATAAAAAAAGAAAACATCTTCAGCATCCCCTTTACCCACTTCTAATTGATAAAGCATTTTTAAAACTTGTTCGCGTTGTTTTCTACGTGTTGACATGTTGTTCTCTTATATTTGTTTATTTAAATGTGCCATTTCAATCGCAGCGCAAGCAGCTTCTTCGCCTTTATGCCCTACTTTGCCTCCGACTCGATCCATGGCTTGCTCCATATTCTCACAGGTCAAAACACCAAAGATGATAGGAATGCCGGTCTCCCGACTCGCTTGCTCAATCCCTAAAGAAGCGGCTTCTGAAATATAGTCAAAATGAGGAGTATCCCCTCGAATCAAGGCTCCTAAGCAAATAATAGCGTCTCTCTTTTTAGAGGCTGCCAAACGACTCGCAACAAATGGGAGCTCAAAGGAACCTGGCACCCAAGCCACATCAATATCTTTTTCATCCACTCCATTTTTAATTAATGCTTGAGTCGCTCCATCTAATAATTTAGAGGTCACAAAGTCATTAAAGCGAGCCACGACTATCGCAATTTTTTTTCCTGTTCCGTCTAAAGTTCCTTCTAATTGATTCATCTCTTTTTCTCTTTCTTACGATCCAAAGGCTTCAGGTGTAAAACCATTTATCCAACGATAGGTTAATGAATATGCCAAAGGTTTTAATGGATATGAAAATTGATCCACCATCAAATGTCCCAAAAGACCTAACGAATACGCCAAGGCTGCCTGCCACTTAATGGTCTTAAATAAAACCAATGCAAAAGCAATAAGAATGGATTCATACGAATGAAAGAAGACAAAACGTTTGTCGACTGTCACAAAATATTCACCCGTTACCATGCTTTTCCAGTCAAACTCAAACCCATGAGCTAAAAAATACTCAAACAGATGATCCGCATCTGTGTAAAAACTAGCCACAAAGCAAACAGCTACCCACTTCCATGACCTAAAAAATATAAAAATAAGTGTAGATAAAAAAAGGGCTACCCCAAGGTGGCAGCTCATATGAGCCAAAAACGGAAGAAGCTGCTCCATTAAAGTAAGTGTCCCAGTTTTTCCATTTTGGTCTTTAAATAGGTTAGATTATGGTCATTGGCTTCAATTTTTAAAGGAACCCGCTCAACCACCTTCATCCCAAAACCATCTAAACCTACTAATTTTCTTGGATTGTTTGTCATTAAACGTAACTCTTGTACACCTAAATCAACTAAGATTTGAGCGCCAATTCCATACTCACGTAAGTCGACTTCAAAACCGAGTTTTTTATTTGCTTCAACCGTATCCAAACCTTCATCTTGAAGCGCATATGCTTTTAGCTTATTGACCAGACCAATGCCTCGTCCTTCTTGACGCAGATAAAGTAAAACACCCCGTCCTTCTTCACTAATCTTTTTTAATGCGGCATCTCGCTGTTTACCACAATCACAACGTTGCGAACCAAAAACATCTCCAGTCAAACATTCAGAATGGACCCGTGATAAAACAGGCGTTCCATCACTCACATCTCCCATCACAAAAGCAAGGTGAATCAAATCATCAATTTTAGATTCATACGCTTTAAGTTGAAACGTTCCATAAGGAGTCGGAATGTTTGTTTCAACAACCTTTTCAATTAAAGATTCATTGCGACGACGGTACTCAATTAATTGAGCAATACTGATCATTTTAAGACTGTGTTTTTCTTTAAATGTAACAAGATCAGGCAAGCGAGCCATGGAGCCATCTTCATTCATGATTTCGCAAATAACACCTGCTGGATAAGCTCCAGCCAGACTCGCTAAATCAACAGAAGCTTCTGTGTGACCGGCTCGATTAAGCACGCCACCTTCACGGTAACGTAAAGGAAAAATATGCCCCGGACTGACTAATGATTGTGAAGATTGTTCTGGATCAGCCAAAATACGGATTGTCTCGGCTCGATCAAAAGCAGAAATACCGGTTGTGATCCCCGCACGGGCATCCACAGAACTAACAAAAGCAGTTTTAAAGGGTTCATTGTTTTCAGGAGCCATCGATGTGAGCCCAAGCTGATCACATCGTTCAGGAGCCATGGGAACACAGATTAACCCCCGTCCATGTGTGGCCATAAAATTAATGGCTTCAGGAGTCACCTTTTCAGCAGCCATAATGAGGTCTCCCTCATTTTCACGAGATTCATCATCTGTGACAATCACCATCTTGCCTTGGCGAATGTCTTCTATGGCTGTTTCAATTGAATCAAAATGTTTATGTTCGTCCATTTCATCCTCAAAAAATCGTAAAATAGAGAAACAGTATATTCTACTTTCCCCTTATAAGTCAAGGACTTAATGAATTTTATGAACTTGACTCAATTGGTTCGACATGAGCTAATAAGGTGGGATTCTTCACCCCTTGATTCTGGCTTGGAGCGAAACGAAATGAAACTTTTTTGTCGCCACCATCAGCCTCTTTCAACGCGTCTCTCACTTTCAAAAGGTGCTCTAAATCCAAATCACTTGGATCCCCTATATCAACTTCTATATCTAAGAGTGTCCATTTATCAGGCCATTTACTTCCTCTTCCATGACGATAGGCTCGTAAAAAATACTTCCCCTCTCTTTCGATCACAAAATGACGTAAGACCATTAATGTCTTCCATAACAACACTCGGCTTGAAAAACGCTTTCCGGCTGCACCGCCACTTTGTTTATTTAAAAACTTAAGCGAATCAGTCATCCAGAGTTCATAAATTTCAGCAAAATCTTCCCAATGTGTGGCGCCACCATATTCGCTAGCATACGCATCATCCCCCCATGAAAAAAGAAGGTGTAAAGTCCAATACCATTTTCCTTTTAAAAAACTAACTAAATAGAAATCAACCGCATGTCCCCATTCATGAGCCAGGTTAATTAACTTCACCCCATTCTCACCTAAAAAATTTCGAACAAAACCAATAATCCGCCCCTCTATAAAATAGTAACGTCCACTCTTGTCATGATCATAAATTCGGCTAAAACTAAGTCCCATTAAAACAGTATGTACTGCAGGAATATGAGACGGTGGCAACTTCTCTATAAAGGTTTTAAGCCGCTTCACATCTTCATTATTTCTATTTCCATCAACCAAAATTCCATATTGAATAAACAAACTTCGCTTATCATCTTTTAATCCTAAAAGAGTTGCTATCTGAGAACGACTTTTTCCCGAGTCAATTAACTCTTCAATATTATCCCAACGATCATCTGCTAAACTCGACACATCATAAGAATTTCCCCACTCTTTCTTTTCAATACGGGTTCCAATCTCATCGGTAATATAACGCGCGCGCTCTTCTGAACTCATAGAAGAACAACCAGCTAATAAAACCAACATTAAAAAAAGAGCTGGAGTCAAAACACGGCATCTAAAAGAATGTCCAACACCTGTTGGTTCTTTTCTATCAACCTTAGAAATTTGAACATCATCAATCTGAAATTGAGACAGAGGAGCCAATTTATAGGAAAGAGTTGAAACAGACGAAGTGTGTAAAACTGAAAAAACAAGTAAGACTGAGACCCAACGAACAAAGGGCATCTTTATAGAAAACATAAGAGAAAAACATACCATAAACAGCCTCTATAAACAAGACACGCTCGCCTTAGTTCTTGAGCCATAGAGAGATAAAAAAAGCGGAATCCCTTATTAGAGGATTCCGCTTTTAAACACCATAAAACAGACTAAACTTTAGAGAATACGACCCACTGCTTTAGCCACAGGACGCAACTCTTTCATCAACTTATTAAAGACAGGAAACGTACAAGACTGCGGCCCATCTGAAAAAGCTTCATGTGGTTTTGGATGCACTTCAATAATCAATCCATCACAGCCTGCTGCAATTCCAGCTTTAGCCATTGGCGCAACCAGTTCAATAAAACCTGTTCCATGACTGGGATCAACCACAATAGGCAAATGACTGTCGCGGTGCACCACAGGAACCGCATTTAAATCTAATGTGAAACGAGTGGCTGTTTCATAGGTACGAATACCCCGCTCACACAAAATCACATTTGGATTTCCTTGATCCAAAATATATTCTGCAGACATCAACAATTCTTTGATTGTTCCAGACATCGCACGTTTTAAAAGAACCGGTCTTTTCTGACGGCCCACTGCTTTTAACAAACCAAAGTTTTGAGAATTCCGCGCCCCGATTTGCAAAATATCTGCATATTCAGCGACGATATCGACTTCTTTTTCATTTAAAACTTCTGTCACTACAGCCAAACCGGTTTCTTTACTTGCTTTGGCAAGCAACTTCAAACCTTCTTCTTCCATCCCTTGAAAGCTATAAGGAGATGTTCGTGGTTTATACGCTCCACCACGTAAAATATGTGCGCCTGCTTTTTTCACCGCACGCGCCGTTTTCATTAACTGCTCCTCATTCTCAACCGAACAAGGTCCAGCCATCATCATAATTTTTTTGCCACCAAACTCAACGCCTGGTTTGACTTTAATAATGGAACTCTTTTTATGCACTTCACGACTAGCTAATTTAAATGGTTTTAAAATAGGAATCACTTGTTCCACACCAGCCAATGTTTCCAAAGCTTCTTTAACCTGAGATTTTTGACGCTCATCACCCACTGCACCAATCACAGTCTTCTCCACTCCATGAATAGCATGGTCTTTAAATCCCAAACGACGGATTTCTGCTATCACATCTTTTTCTTGCTTCTTAGAGGCTTTATGGTCCATCACAACGATCATAATCTGTTCCCCACTTTCTTAAATTGATTGAGTCCCCGAAACCGCAAGAGTTTACCAAAACTAAGCACAGAATCAACAAATTTTTTAAATAATTAGAATTAGTAGACTTACGAAAGGCTATCTTCCTGCAAAACCATAGACTTCTGAAGAAGAGTCATCGGTTATCACAGCATCTTCTTTTTGAGCGAATTTCACTGAGACCACTTTGGAGATGCCTGATTCTTCCATGGTGACACCATACATGGCATCTGAGGCGGAGATGGTTCGTTTGTTGTGGGTGACCACAATAAATTGAGATTGTTGGAGGAATTCTTTAACCATATCCACAAAGCGTTTGATATTTGATTCATCTAAAGGAGCATCAATTTCGTCCATCACGCAAAATGGGCTTGGTTTGACTTTAAAAAGTGCAAAGAGTAAGGCCACCGCTGTCATAGCACGCTCTCCACCCGACATCAGCGAAACAGAGATTAATTTTTTGCCTGGAGGTCGGGCCACAATATCAATACCCGCTTCAAGCACATCAGGATTTTCTTCATCTAAAACAATGTCTGCTTTTCCCCCATTAAAGAGTTTCGTAAAAGTCCCTTTAAAGTTTTCTCGAACTAATTCAAAGGTTTCTAAAAACTTTTCTTTCATGGTGACATTAATTTTATTAATGGCTTCCATCAATTGTTTTTTAGCTTCAGTTAAGTCGCTGTGCTGTTTCTCTAGAAAGGTGTGACGTTCTTCTAATTCACCCAATTCTTCAATCGCAACCAAATTAACAGGGCCCATGTTTTCAATTTTTTGGCGTAACGCTTGGACCTGCTGAGCCACTTCTTCCCAATTTACTTCTTCAGGAAGTTCAATTTCATTATTATCTAATTGGATTTCATATTCTTCAGCCGCTTTAGCCACTAAATTATCAATATGCAATTTATCTTCTGTTAATTTAATATCTAAACGGTGCACTGTTTCTTGAGACTGAGTTAATGATTCACGTGCTTGAGTTAAGCTATTTTCTTTTTCTTGAATACGTTGAGAGGCTTCTTCTCGTTCTTTAGAGGCTGATGCCAGTTCTCCACCAAATCCTTCTTTTTGTTCTGTTAAAGAACCTAACTCATCTTCTAATTTTAAAATGGTCATGGCAATTTCTTCGCCATGTGTTACAGCTTCATCAATTTTCTGACGGTGTTGAGACAAACCACGTTGCTGGTCTTCTTTAGCTTGATCAATTTGCTGCAAACGGTTTTCAAAGCTTTTTTCTTTTTCTTGAATCTGAGCCAATGAAATCTTGAGCTGCGTCAATTCTTCTTGAACCATGTCTTTGGCATTGAGTCGATCAACTAACCCCTTTTCATCAGTCGTCATATTAGTTTGTAAATTCAAGTTCAGTTGTACGGCTGACTGAAGTTGTTCGTTAATTTCACGCAAACGAGTTTGAACTAACTGCAAGCGTTCTGTTAAACGACTCACTTCTAAATCATAAAGCTTATGATCCTCTTCAATCTTGCTTAAAGCAGATTCCATCTTTGCTTTATCACTCTGCTTGGTGGCAACAGCAACACGCTCATGATGCAATTCAGTTTGACTTGTATGCACATCTTGCTCGAGATTTTCTCTCTTTTCAACTAAAGCATTCCGTTTATCTAAAAATTGATTCATCTCTCCTTCAAAAGCAGCCACAGAGGTTTTAAGCTCTTCAATCTGACCTTCTCGAGAAATAAATCCACGGACTTTATTACGGTTACTTCCTCCAGTAATCGCCCCTCGGCTATTAATCGCATCTCCTTCTAGAGTAACCATCTGACAGTTAGCCCCATCGTTGCGCGCAACCTCTAAGGCACTATCCATATCTTTAACAAGAATGGTATTACCCAATAAAGATTTGATGACTTTGTAGTACTTAGGATCAAACTCCACAAAATCACACGCATTTCCAATCACGCCTGGATTGCTCCAACGATCTGGAAGTTGATAAATTTCTCCGGAACGGAGTAAATCTAAAGGTAAGAAGGTAGCCTGTCCCCCTTGAGTCTCTTTTAAGAAAAAGATCGCTTTTTTCACTTCTTCAGCTGTTTCAGCCACCACATTTTGAACCCGGGCGCCAAGCGCCACTTCAATCGCCATTTCATATTCGCGTGGCACTTGAATCAAATCAGCCACTGCTCCACAAATACCTGAAAGCCCGCCTTCTTTTTGCGATTCTTGTAAAACCAACTTCACCCCTTGATAATAACCTTCAAAACGATTCTTAAGTTCTTGAAGCAAATCAAGCTGAGATTTTTTCTCGGAAAAGGAGGCACTTTTTTGAGCTAATTCTTTATCTAAAGTTTCTAATTGAGTCCGGACCGAAGCCAGCTCTTCGCGTCTTTCAATAAAAGTTCTCTCTTTACTGTTTAACGCTTCTTCTTCTTCAGTTAAAACATGGATCAATCTTTCAAGTTCTTCTTTTTCTTTAATAAACCAAGCAGCACTTTCTTGAACTTCGTTGTCTAACCGCTCTTTTTCTTGAATAAGGGTTTTTTCTTCAACTTCTAACTGCATTAATTCATTCTTAACATTTGTCTCTTCAAAAACCGATCCAGCTATTTTTGATTTGTGGTGTTTTAAATCTTCCTGAAGTTGTTCAATTTCTTGAAGTTGTTGACTGAAACGCTCTTGTTTTTGAGCTGCTTGACTCGATACTTCTTCAACTTCTTTTAAGACTTGTTGAAACTCTTCTTGTACCTGTTCTTTTTGAGCATCAAAGTCAGCCAATTTTTGTTCAATAAAGCGAATTTCTTCACTCGATTGTTCGGTCTTTAACTTTGTTTCATCCAAACGTTCATTATGCAAACGGATCTCAGAAAGAAGGCGATCTTCGTCGTTATTTAAAATCATTTGCTGAGCATTTTTTTGGGCTAATGCCTGGCTCGTCTCTTCAAGTTGAACACGTAGTTCTGAAACAGATACTTCTAAATCTTGGACATCTTGTCGAGCTTGTTGTTTTTGCTCGTTAGCTAAATTAATTTTATCTTTCTTCTCATCAAGATCTTTATTTAAATCAACAAATTGTTTTTGATAAAACTGACACTCTAAATTTTTGAGTTCATCTTTACGCTCTTTGTAACGTTGCGCTTTATTGGCTTGGCGTTGAATCACACCAATCTGTTTGGATAATTCACGCGTAATATCTTGAACACGAATCAAATTAGTTTCTGTGTTTTCTAGCTTACGGATGGTTTCTCGTTTTTGAGCTTTAAACTTTGTGATTCCTGCAGCCTCTTCAAACACAAAACGACGATCTTCAGGTTTACTTGAAAGAATCATATCAATGTTGCCTTGAGCCACCATTGAATAAGGATTGGAACCGACCCCTGTTCCACGGAAAAGTTCTTGAATATCTCTTAAACGACAAGCGCTTTTGTTAATGGCATATTCACTTTCACCGGTACGGTAAAGGCGACGTGCCACTGAGACTTCGTTATATTCGAGAGGTAAAACAGAATCAGTATCCCCTAAGGTAAGGATCACTTCACAAAAGCCAACAGACTTCTTGCTTTCGGTTCCATTAAAGATCACATCTTGCATATTAGAACCACGTAATGTCTTTGCTTTTTGCTCCCCTAGCACCCAGCGAATCGCATCAGAAACATTACTTTTCCCACATCCATTAGGCCCCACAATAGCAGTCATCCCAGGTTTAAAATCAAACGAGGTCTTTTCAGCAAAAGATTTAAATCCAATAATGTCTAGCTTCTTTAGATACAACGGGAAAGTCTCCTTAGCAGGTCTTAGTAAAAATTAAATTTCTCAAAAATCGGTCTTTTTGTCAACGAAAAGACCCTGTGGGGAAAAATCGATACATTGTTGTAGATCCCTTTAGGATGAAGGAATGTGGAGTCGAGATTGAGGCAAAATAGGCTCTTGGTCCCTAAAGGCAATATCTCTATATCGGACCATTTCAAGCTGGCTGATTTCGACTTGTTGAGTCTCTCGCTTGTGGGCTTGAATAAATTGAAAGTCCCATTGCTCAAACTCATCTTGCTTGAAAAGCGCTTTTTTAGGATAAGCAACCGTGACATGAAAAGGACGTTCTTTAAAAGATTGACCCAAGGCAATCGCAGCCTCTTTTTTGATTTGATTTAAAGGTTCAGGGTCTAGGGCAGCCATCACAAAAGCAAACTCCACATCCCAAATAGGCCCCCAAAATCGGAGCGAAATAGGATTTGAAGCCAGTGAGACTTGCTTGAGTTTTTCAATCGATTGATCGAGCTCTGAATCTGAGAATGGTTTTTCTAGCCCATAGCCAACCCCTTGAATTGTCATATGAAGGGCTGAGTCCACTTCATCAGGAATCGAGCTCTCTTGGCTTAAAGCCACATCTAGCTCTTTTAACTCTTCCACGCTCCATGTTCCGTTTAAAGTCCAGAACCGATGCCAGAGAGTCTCTTTGCTTGGTTCAGATTTAAATCGAATCGGTGGGACTAAAATAACTTTGTCTGGCCCCATCTCTTGCAGAAGTTGGATTTGAACTTGAAGCAACTCACTGAGAAAGGAACCATGTATCTGAGGGGTCACTGGCCAACAAAGAGAAGCCCCCTGCACAAATGTCATCTCACCTTTATTCAGATTTTTTCCCATCCAATCGAGAGAAATCATCTCTAAATTCTTTTGTGCGAGTCGTTGTCGTTCTTGATCTGCTGATAACCAGTGTTGATTTAATCCAAAATTAGAATTCATAAATCCTCTATTACAAATTATTTATTAATTATAGTTAATTAATTAGACTAGGACTTACTTTTAAAGTGTTCGGTGAGAAGAGGAACTATTTCGAAGAGATCGCCAATCAAGGCATAATTTGCCAATTTTATCATGGGCGCTTCAGGATCTTTATTAATGGCAATAATCACATCAGATGTTTGCATACCAATCAAGTGTTGGATCGCCCCAGAAATTCCACAAGCAAAGTAAACGCGTGGTTTTACGGTTAAACCGGTTTGACCCACTTGATGCTTATAAGGAATCCATCCCGCATCTACAGCCGCACGAGAAGCCCCCATAGCCCCACCCAACACATCTGCTAAATCTTGAATCATTTTAAAGTTTTCAGGCCCCTTCATTCCCCGGCCCCCAGAAACAATCACATCTGCTTCAGTTAACTTTATCTCGCCCGTTGCTTCTTCAACTGAATCAACCACTTTAGCTCGTGACTCTAAGTCTTCAGCGACAACTGCCACCGGTTTGATTTCAGCCTGCTTAGAAGAATCTAATGCCACTTGGGGATAAACTTTTCGGCGAATCGAAGCAAACTGAATCGGACTTTCAGAAAAAGCCACATCCCCTAAAATAGAACCACCAAAAACAGGACGCACACATTGAAGATTGCCTTCAGCATCCACTTTAAGTTCAATACAATCTGCAGCCATTCCTGCTTGAGAAGCAACAGCCACTCGAGGGGCTAAAGAACGTCCTTGAAAAGTAGCTGAGGTCAAAACAACTTTAGGTTTTATTTCTTGAACTAATTTTGAAGCGACTCGCGCATAAACTTCATCAGAAAAAGAATCGAGCCCCTCTTTAGCACAATAGATTTGATCGACTCCACCTTGAGCTAATTTTTGAGCTTCAGCCTCGTCAACCGAACCAAACAAAAGAGCGGCACATGCAACAGAGTAGCTTTCTCGAAGCTGGCGAACCGCTTCTAAAACTTCAAACGTTCCTGCTTGAATCACACCTTTTTTCTGTTCAGCTAAAACAAAAATCATTATAAAACCTTATCATCTTCTAATGCTTTTAAAAATTGCTCCACCACTTGAGGAGCTTCACCTTCAAAAACTTTTCCATCAATTGATTTTTCTAATTTGTCGTATTTGGCCATTTTTACAAAACTTTTCTCAGCAGCCACTTCATCCCCTAAGCCCAAAGCTGCTTTATCCCATGTTTCAATTTGAACTTTCTTCGCATTCATTTTCCCTTTAAGTGAAGGCAAACGAGGTTCGCCAATCTCTTTAATCACAGAAATCAAAACAGGAAATTGCGATTCCACCAAATCATACCCATCATCAGTTGTGCGTTGAGCCTTAATAGACTCTCCACTCACCGCTTCTACTTTTTTAACAAATAAGATTTGAGGCCAGTTAAGGTGCGCGGCTAATTGAGGTGGAATTTGCCAGGTATCCGCATCAATGGCTTTGTTACCACAAATAACCACATCTGCTTTTCCAAATTTTTCCACTGCTTTAGCCAAAACAAGCGACGTATGAAAAGTATCTAAGTTTTCAAAAGCAGGATCACTTAAAAGAATCGCCCCATCCCCACCAAAACTGAGAGCACTCCGAATCACTTCTTCAGAATCAGCACTTCCCATTGTTATAATTGTGATTTTAGCATCAGGAATTTGATCTTTAATTTGAAGAGCTTGTTCTACAGCATATTCATCATAAGGATTTAAAATATGCTGTGCGTTGGCACTTGAAAGCTGCCCACTTGAATCAACTGAGGTCTGTCCTGTATTGGGAACGCGTTTAACGCAGACAAGGATTTCCATAAGATTAAGATTTTTTAAGAAGTTCCTTTAGTAAGTTTTGAGCAATCACTGAACGTTGAATTTGATTGGTTCCTTCGTAAATTTGAGTGATCTTGGCATCCCGCATCATTTTTTCAACAGGATATTCCTTCATATAACCATAACCCCCAAAAATTTGAACCGCATCGGTTGTTACCTTCATCGCCACATCAGATGAAAGGAGTTTTGACATGGAAGACTCTTTAGGAAAACGATCTTGGCCCGAATCAATCGCTTTTGCTGCGGCATAAGTCAAGGCTCTGGATGCTTCAATGTAAGTTGCCATATCAGCCAACATAAATTGCAACCCTTGAAACGAAGAAATAGACTTTCCAAATTGCTTACGGTCTTTAGCATAACGAAGTGATTCGTCTAAAGCCCCTTGAGCAATTCCTAAGGCTTGAGCAGCCACACCAGGACGGGCATGATCAAAAGTTTTCATGGCAACCATAAAACCTTGACCTCGTTTTCCAAGCATATTTTCTTTAGGTACTTTACAGTCTTCAAAAACAAGTTCTGTGGTTGCTGAAGCACGAATCCCCATTTTGTCATAGTGCTTCCCAAAACTAAAACCAGGCGTCCCTTTTTCAACAATAAAAGCAGTCGCTCCACGCGCCCCTTTTTGACGATCAGTCATAAAAACAGTTGTATAGACCTCTGCAACTTCACCGTTAGTGATCCACTGTTTGGTTCCATTTAAAATAAAATGATCCCCATCTTCAGTTGCTGTTGAAATAATGCCTCCAGCATCACTGCCTGCAGTGGGCTCTGTAATCCCAAAAGCAGCAAGCTTGTCACCACTCGCACATTCAGGAATATATTTTTTCTTTTGCTCTTCAGTTCCGTAGAGCATGATTGGAATCACACCTAAGGCGGTTGCCGCTAGTGAAAGAGAAACTCCCCCACATGCACGACTCAATTCTTCGACGGCAATCACCAAATCTAAAATACCTCCACCCATTCCACCATATTCTTCAGGAATATAAACACCAAACAGATCTGCTTCTTTCATTCCTTTAACAGCTTCCCAAGGAAACTCAGCACTCTCATCATATTTAGCGCGGATAGGTTTGATCACATCATTAGCCACTTGACGGGCAACTTCTTGAATCGCTTCTTGTTGTTCTGTCAGAAAATAGTTCATATCGTTATTATACCCTAATCCTTAAATTTTCGTGCAACTAGTGTGGAATTATGTCCCCCAAAACCTAATGAGTTGGATACAGCAACGTCAACAGTTGCTTCGCGGGCAGTGTTAGGCGTGTAATCCAAGTCACATTCAGGATCAGGCGTCTCATAATTGATTGTAGGTGGAATAATATTTTTCTCTAAAGCTAAAGCAATCGCAGCCATTTCTATTCCACCTGCAGCTCCCAATAAGTGACCTGTCATTGATTTGGTGGAACTAATATTAACTTTGCGGGCATGGTCTCCAAAAACAGTTTTAATGGCCATGGTCTCAAACTTATCATTCATCTTTGTCGACGTTCCATGCGCATTAATATAATCAACATCTTCTGGATTGACTTTTGCGTCATCTAAAGACATTTTCATACAACGAGCCGCTCCTTCACCGTCAGGTGCAGGTGAAGTCATGTGATAAGCATCTCCTGTCAAACCATAACCAATCAACTCACAATAAATATGTGCACCCCGTTTTTTAGCAAACTCTAATTCTTCCAACATCACAACCCCTGCCCCTTCACCCATAACAAAACCATCTCGGTTTAAATCAAAGGGACGACTTGCCCGTTGAGGTTCGTCATTTCGAAGAGAAAGTGCTTTGGCCGAACAAAAACCACCTGTACCCAATGGAGTTAAAGGGGCTTCTGTTCCCCCTGCAATCATCGCTTCTGCATCGCCATACTTAATTAATCTAGCTGCTTCACCAATCGCATGGTTGGCTGTGGCACAGGCTGTGGCCACACACAAATTAGGTCCTTTTAATCCTAAGGTCATAGAAATTTGACCTGGAGCCATATTGACAATCAACATTGGAATAAAAAATGGAGAGATTTTACGAGGTCCCCCTTTCAGAAGCTTCTCATGATTCTGTTCAATCGTAGTAATCCCACCAATTCCAGAACCAACCAAAACCCCAATTCGGGTTCGATCCACCTTATCTAAATCAAGTCCAGCATCTTTAACACAATCAACTGCCGCAGCTGTTGAAAAGCGAACAAACGTATCCATTCGTCTCAACTCTTTAGCATTCACGTATTCTAAAGGATCAAAGTTTTTAACATGACCCCCAATTTTGGCATTGTACTCAGTCGTATCAAAACTTTCGATCAATCCAATTCCACTCTTACCATTAATAAGAGAAGACCAAAATTCATCAACATGGTTTCCAACAGGAGTTTTTAAACCAATTCCAGTCACTACTACGCGTCTTGACATGTCATACCCCTAAACTAAAAAAGGAAGAAAAAAAACAAATTTGTTTTTTTTCTTCCTTACTTTAGATTCATAAAAGTTTTAGCTAACTTTCAATTTTTTTGTGATGTAATCAACAGCATCCCCAACAGATCTTAACTTTTCAGCTTCTTCGTCAGGAATTTCAGCATCAAACTCTTCTTCAAAAGCCATGACTAGCTCGACTGTATCTAAAGAATCTGCACCTAAGTCATCAATAAAAGAAGCTTCTTTTGTGACTTCCTCAGCATTCACGCCAAGTTGTTCTACAATAATTTTTTTTACTTTGTCTTCAACACTGTCAGCCATCTGAATCTCCTTTTAAACATATTACGAGTTGATTACGTCACTAAACCGCCACTAATATTAACCACTGTCCCTGTCACATATCGAGACAAGTCACTGGCTAAAAATAAAATCACATCAGCCACATCTTCTGGCTCACCAAAACGACCTAAAGGAATATTTTCTAACATCTTATTCCGTACATCATCAGGCAGTTTATCTGTCATGGCCGTAGCAATAAAACCAGGAGCCACAGCATTCACTCTAATATTTCTAGATGCCACTTCTTTAGCAACTGACTTGGTTAAACCAATCACACCTGCTTTAGAAGCTGCGTAATTTGCTTGGCCTGCATTTCCCATCAACCCAATCACAGAGGCCACATTGACAATCGCACCACTCCGTTGCTTCATCATTGGACGAACAACTGCTTTGGAAAAATTAAATGTCCCTTTAAGGTTAACACTTAAGACCAAATCCCAATCCGCTTCGCTCATACGCATTAGAAGCGTGTCCCGGGTAACACCCGCATTGTTGACCAGTATATCGACGCACCCAAAATTGTCAACAACTTTATTCACAGTATCTTCCGCCGATTTAAGGTCTGAAACATTGGTCTCAAAAGCAGCAGCTTTAACACCCATTCCTTCTAATTCTTTAGCTGTTTGACTCGCAATATCCATATTGATATCACACACAGCAATATTAGCCCCTTCTTTGGCTAAACGAACTGAAATAGCTTTCCCAATTCCTTGGCCCCCACCTGTCACTAGCGCTACTTTATCTTTTAATAACATATTTAATCCCTTTTCTAATTGTTAACCTTTAAATCATCGACAAATTTCTTGGTTTTTTCAAGACTTTTTAAATCTTCTACATTGGCAAATGGAATGCCTCGTTCAATTCTTTTAAGCAATCCACTCAACACTCGCCCAGATCCCAGCTCAATAAAGGCGTTCACCCCATCCTGAATCATTTGGCGAATCCCTTTTTCCCACAACACAGAAGAAGTGACCTGTTCTCCGAGAAGCCCTCGCATCTCTTCAATATCACGTGTCTGATTTCCTGTGACATTGTGATAAACAGGAATAGATGCCTTTTCTAAAGTCACTTCTTTTAATGCTTCTTCTAATTTTTCGCGCGCACTTTGCATGAGCCTAGAATGAAACGCACCGGCCACAGTTAACTCTACTACTTTCTTGGCTTCTTTAGCATCCGCTAATTCAATTGATTTTTGAACGCCTGCTTTGGTTCCAGAAACAACCACTTGGCCCGGACAATTTACATTGGCGACATCCACACGATCCACTTGATCGGCTTCAGCCACAATGGCGTGCACCACATCTTCTTCAAGACCCATGATCGAAGCCATGGTCCCTTCATTTTCATCACACGCTTGTTGCATTAACGTCCCACGCAAACGAACTAACTTTAATGCCGACTCAAAATCAAGCACACCTGCAACATGCAATGCTGTAAACTCACCTAAACTGAGTCCAGCCACAGCAGAAGGTTCCACATCAATGCCTGCTTCACGCATCGCCGCCAATGCAGCAATGCTTGTCACCAACAAAGCAGGCTGGCTGTTATTTGTTAAAGTCAATTCAGACTCAGGCCCTTCAAAAGCAATCTTCTTTAAATCAACGCCTAAAATATCATTCGCTTGATCAAAAAGCGCATTTGCAGATTTAAAATTTTCTGCAAGCTCTTTTCCCATTCCTACATATTGAGCTCCTTGACCAGGAAATAAAAATCCAATTTTCATCTTTATGTATACCTCTTTACCATTTAATGACTAGAGAACCCCAAACCAAACCACTTCCAAAACCAACTAAAACAACAATGTCACCCTCTTTTAATTTTCCTGATCGGACTAACTCATCAAACCCAACCACGGTTGAAGCAGAGGACATGTTTCCAAATCGTTCTACATTTAAATGAATTTTTTCATCAGGGATAGACAACCGCTTTGCTACAGCTGAAATAATACGCGCATTGGCTTGATGCGGCACAAAATATGAAATTTCATCGCCTGTAAGCCCACATTGCTCTAATGCTTTTACAGCCACCTTCCCCATACTACTCACAGCATTTTTAAACACTTCTTGGCCATCCATCTTTAAATAATGCATTTTCTCATCAACGGTTTCATGAGAGGTTGGAAAACGACTTCCTCCACCTGGCATTTTTAAAATATCTGCTTTAGACCCATCACTGGCTAAAAAAGAAGAAACAATTCCTTTTCCTCGAGGGCCACGCCCTAAAACCAAAGCACCTGCCCCATCACCAAAAAGAACACAAGTACTACGATCCGTCCAATCTGTAATCGATGACAATTTTTCAGAACCAATCACCAAAACATGTTCATACGTTCCTGATTGAATAAATTGGTGCGCCACACTGATCCCATAAATGGTTCCAGCACAGGCCGCACTTAAATCAAAGGCTGCTGCTTTTGTGGCTCCAAGCTTAGCTTGAACAAAACAAGCTGTTGAAGGAAAAGGCATATCAGATGTGATGGTCGCAACAATAATCAAATCTAAATCTTCAGGCTTTACATTGGCTGCTTCTAATGCAGCGCGCGCTGCTTCAGTCGCTAAATCAGATGTGTGCTGGCCATCTGCTGCAATACGACGTTCTTTAATCCCTGTTCGAGATCGAATCCATTCATCATTAGTATCGACAATCTTCTCTAAATCAGAATTGGTTAAGATTTTTTCAGGAAGATAGGAGCCGGTTCCAAGGACCACGGTTCCATAAGGAAAATGTTCTTTATGCTCAGGATGCTGTTTCACGATTTACCAAATAGGGGTAATACCCTTAGTCTCCTCAATAGCTTCAATAATACGTTCATTTACTTTTTGCACCACATAATCTTCAGCCACATGAATCGCATTTTTAATGGCTAAAGAAGAGGAGCCCCCATGAGCAATAATACAACGGCCATTCACCCCTAATAAAGGAGCACCACCAAACTGTTCGTAGTTAAGCCGCTTTTTAAATCGTTTTAAAGAAGAGCGAACAAGCAACCCTCCTATTGAACCCCAAATGGTTCGTTTAATCTCTTTTCTAATTGTTTTAGATAATGTCATGCCCAAACCTTCACTTAACTTGAGCACAATATTTCCGACAAACCCATCACAAACAATCACATCAACTTTATTTTCAAACACATCTTTTCCTTCAATGTTTCCAAAAAAGTTTAAACGAGATTTTTCTAATAGCTTAAAAGATTCTTTAGTCAGTTCATTTCCTTTAGAAGCTTCTTCACCAATACCGAGAAGACCAATTCGAGGATTACGAATATTTAAAATAGTGCGTGCGTAAACATCCCCCATTACAGCAAATTGAAGAAGATGCTTTGGACGACAATCACTGTTGGCACCTGCATCGAGTAAAACAAAAATTCCGTTGGGTCCTGGCATGACAATAGCAATTGAAGAACGTTCCACGCCATTTAATGTACGCCATTTTAATGTGGTTGCGGCAACAGCAGCTCCAGTATTACCAGCAGAAACAATCGCATCGACTTCACCTGATCGAGCCAGGTCAGCTGCAACTGAAATAGAGGAATCTTTTTTCTTACGAACAGCCATCACAGGAGAATCGCCCATATCAACAACTTGAGAAGCATGATGAACAGATAGAGGAAGGTCTGAAGTATCGACGCGCGATAATTCTTGCTCAATTCTTTCTTGGTCCCCAACCAAAACAAGCTCGGGTGAACTTTTACCACGTTGTCTCGCTGCTTCGACAGCACCTAAGACAATCTCTTGAGGAGCCTTATCTCCCCCCATGGCATCTATGGCTATTTTCATTTCCTGACGGGTGTCCTATTTTCTATTTGAAAATGTTCAATGAGATAGGTAGAAATTAAGGAAAAGCTTATTTTTGAACGTAAACAACCATGCGTCCACGATAATATCCACATGAAGAACAAACCGCATGAGGTTTTGTCGGTTGAGCGCAATGGGAGCAATTCGCTGCTGAAGGAGCTTTTAGGGCTTTATGTGCTTGACGAGATCCTCCACGAGATCTAGAGCGTTTCTTTTTTGGTACTGGCATGACTGACTCCTATTTAATCAAACTTAATTTTATCTAATTCAGCTAATCGTATATCTTTAGAATCTTTTGCACATGAACATTTGCCTGAATTAAGATCTTGTCCACACTTAACGCACAACCCCTGACAGTCCTCTTTACAGAGAGGCTTCGAGGGAAGAGCAAGTATAATATCCCCAGTCACAGCATCCGTCAAGTCAATAATAAGCTGCTTGCCTATAGGCTCACAGAAAGTAAATTTCTTCAAATCTATGGGATAGATAAAATCATTCAAGCAACGAGAACACTCAATGTGAGCCTGAGTCGTTACTGGACCTTGTGCCAAAAGGTCTCCAGAGACCTTATTCACAAAAAAATTCATTTTAATGGGATCTTTAAACTGGCAAGCAGGATAAGACAAACCCATCTCTTTTGCTGTTTCAGCTTCTTCTGCCCAAAAACCAGCTTCAGGCATTTTATTGATTTCAATTTTCATATCACAACCTCACTTCTAAATTATTTGATTAACTTCTTCTTTAATGCTTCTTCCACATGTTTGGGTACAAAAGCTGCAGCACTTCCCCGCAAAGAGATGATCTCTTTCATGGTTCGGGACGACAAATAGGAATAGGTTTCACCGGCCATCAAAAACATGGTTTCAACTTCTTCTGAAAGCTTTCGGTTAATTAACGCCATTTGAAACTCATATTCAAAATCAGATAACGCTCTAAGACCCCGTACCACTACATTTCCTTTTTTTCTTAAAACATAGTCAACAAGCAAACCTTGAAAATCATCAACTTCAATATTCGTTCCACTATCCCATTCTACTTGCTCAATAAAACTTTTTCTCTCTTCCACGGAAAAAAGCGGATCTTTACCTGAAGCATGGGCCACAGCCACCACTACCTTGTCAAAGACCTTAGTGGCTCGCTTGATAATATCAATATGCCCATATGTGATTGGATCGAAACTTCCTGGATAAATAGCTATTTTGCCCATCTCAACTCTTCCTACTATTATTTTACCTGAAAAAAAGAAACGACGCCGTCTCCGTAATTTTGCTGCCTGCAGCAGTTTATATTGTCAAAACCTTCAAATTGGATTGGCACCTTCTTAAAGGTTCGGATCATTCCCAGGCCAGACTCTTTAAGGATAGGGTATTCATTGAGATATTTCAAGATTAATTGAGGTAGAGGCTCTGTATCAGCAGATTGTAACTTTTCAATTTCTTCATCATTTTTTGGTTTTCGGATCCCTTTAATCTGCTGAACCCGGCCATTCACTTCTTTGACCTGATCAAAATAAGGAGGGTCAATAAAGACTAGATCAAACTTTTCTTCTTTTTCAGCAAGTCGTTTGATCGTAGAAAAAACATCTCCGGGCCACACATTGGCCTGTTCTTCAACCTTCAACTTCTCAATATTTTTTTTAAGCACATTTAAAAAGGAACGCTCTTTCTCCACAAAACAGACAGAGTCAGCCCCCCGGCTAAGTGCTTCAAGACCAATCGCTCCTGTCCCCGCAAAACAATCAAGCACCTTAGCCCCATTTGTTCGATGCATCAAAATATTAAAGACCGACTCTTTAACCCGATCATCAATCGGCCTTAAATAGACGTCATCAACACTCTCTAAACGAATCCCTTTGAATTGCCCTGTAATAATACGCATGGAAGGAGTATAGCAGATTTTAAAATGTAACCGCTTACAATTTAGCTACGGATTGGCGTTCTACTAGGCGGACCGGAAAGACCTGCTCAACATAATGACGTTTCTTTACTTTGTTTTTACGATTTAAATCAGACAACAATATCTGAGTCGCCCCTTTTGCCATCTCATAGATGGGGTGATGCACTGTAGTCAACTTAGGCGAATGCCATTGTGCGCTCACCGCATCATCAAAACCAATCACTGAAACTTGTTTCGGGCAAGACAAGCCTAACTCTTGAATACCCCGAATAGCCCCAATTGCCATGGCATCATTCAAACAAAAAATGGCGGATGTTTTTTTCTTCGAAGTTAAAAAGAGTTTCACTTTTTGTGTGGCTTCATCTTCTTTATAGTTGGCACTAATCACTTGAGCCGCATCAAATTTCACACGTTTCTTTTTAAGCACGTCTTTAAAACCTTGCAAACGACTATGGCTATCTGTCGACCATTTAGGTCCACTCAACACAGCAATATTTTTGTGCCCACGATTTAAAAGATATTCTGCAACGAGGCTCCCACCATTCTCGTTATCACAGCTCACACGGTGACACGTCAAACCTTTATCCCAATCATTAATAATCGCCACCGGGATTTTTATTTTTTTCACAAACGATTTATTTGAAAAGAAATAAGGCCAATGCGCCACAACCAACCCATCCACCCCTTCTCCAAATTTAAAATTATGTTGTTCCCAATTTTTTCCATCCACCGGCAACATCACTAACTTAAATTGATACCCACTCCCAATCAATGCATCTGAAACCCCAGAAAGAATGCGTGCATAAAAATCATTTGTAAACAGCCCTTCTTGCTGCGGCACCAACACCCCAATCGCCCGCGAAGAAGCCCGACTCAAATTCTGAGCCGCCACATTAGGGGTATAACCATGCTTTTCAATTAATTGATCAATCTTAGCTCGAGTGGGTGGAGAAACTTTATGGCGAGTATTTGGGTTCATTGCCCGCGAAATCGTGGCAATCGAAACCCCAGCCTTCTTGGCCATCTGGTAAATAGTCATTTTCTTCATTGTAAGCGGTTACAATCTTACTCTACCTCTACACCACAAGCAACCCCAACCTACAAATTAAATAGCTTCTCCAATAACTTTCTTAACAGAACCAGGAAGATTCTCGATATGAGGTAATTCTGTTTCAACTTGCATTAGAAAACGACATTCGTGGGTAATGTGGTAACCATTAAAGCTATTGGATTTATCTAAAGCCATTTTTTCTCCCCAAATTTTCTCAAAGACATTGTTGACCCCTGGCCGGTTACTTCGTGCACCAGAATCTATAGGGACCCCTATAAGACGTTCCGTCTCTCCAGGAGATAAAGGAATCGTTTTTAAATAGTCTAAAAAGCCATTCACCAAATCAACAGAGCTGTATTTGTTGGCAATCGCATCTTGCGGATTCAAACCTCGGATAATAAAGGTTTCTCGACCTCCTGATTGAGTTAGAATCAATAAAGAACCTCCAACCAAACGCATCTTTTTAGGATCATCATAATTTTCTACAAAGAAAAAACCAACTAAGTCTTCATTATCTTTCATAATATTTTTCAGACGAGTCCAACACGAATCATAATAATACCCACTCATTTCAGCTAAAAAACCACGCGCAGGAACAATAGTCAAGGTGGTCGTCTCTTCATCCTTCAGCTTTTCTGCCCGGTTAAGCTCATCTTTTAAGGTTCGAATATTTAAGTGACCTCTAACATTCTTTAATATTGGCGGATCTAATTCAAACTCACTTAACACATGCTGTTTGACAATATCATTAATAAATTCAATCATAAGGGTAATATTTGGAATGGAAATTGAAATCGAATCAGAACTAAAATTTTGTCTAAATTGACGAGCATAAGTCACGTTTTTTAAAAATCCTTGTCGGTATAATAACAACCTCAAAACTCTCCCTAATTCTGAATTAGTCTTAGGAGCTAATCGAATCAATATAGGAAGTGCCTTTCCCCCTCTTTGAATAGCCTCCCTTAATTGGCCAACTTCTGCCATCCTTTCTCTTAATGCTTGCAACCCCCTTGGCTTGTTACTTTTTGAGAGTCGCACTTTCAAACCGTCTAACTCTTTATCAAAAGCCTCTAAGACTATTTTTTTCGCAATCGGTTTAAAGAGATCTTCTTTTGTTTGACTCCATTTATACGAAAGCTTTAAATCAATCACCAGTTGATCAAACTTTTTCTTAGCTCCTTTTAAAAACTCAAAGTTTTTGGAAAACCGATGAAGATCAACCTGACCCAATCTTAATTTCTTATTCCCCTCTTTAGTCTCTTCATAAAAAAGATCAGGTAAAGGATTGATTAACCCTGCTAATTTATCGTCTAAAAAATTACCTAGTCGTTTATTGAAATCTTCTCCAGGATCAGGCCAGTGAGTCCCATCAAAATTAACCAACATCCGAAGCAAATCAATCTTAAGAGGACTTTCTAAAATATTTTCAGGTAGTTCTCCAGCTTCTAAAACCTGAGCAGAAAACTGTTGAGCTACTCTCTTTAACTTATTAATTGCAATATGACCGTCACGCCCTAATTTTCCTTTTAGCCCTAACTGAATCAATTCTTTATTAGCATGGGTTTTTTCTTCAGCAGCTAATTGCTTAATCAATTTATAAGCTCGAAACACAACAGGCCCATGATTATGGCCCATATCCTGAACATAAGAGATAAAGCTTTCTACATCAAACTCCCCTGGAGAGTGCTTGATTAAAGCAACAGAGCTAAACAAAATACGTATAAGGTGAGTCCCTTTTCCTAAAGCCTCTAACATTCTTAATGTATTAGAAAAAGAATTATTCATACCTTCTTCCTCTAAAAGATTAATAAGCATAAACGGGTTAAGAACATCTCCATCAGCATTCTTGAACATGGAAAAAAAGGCAGAAAACTTGATCAGGTCTTGAAAGGTAAGATCACGATTTTTAGCTAAAAACTGAGCAAAATGTCCTTCTTGATCAATAAAGAAATCTTCAAACTGTTGAAAAACGCCCCCCTTATCATAAATACCAGATAAGACTTGCTTAAAAACCAAAATAACCTGCTTGATATCTAAAGTTTCACCCCCTTTTAGATACCCCTTAACAATCCCATCGACCAAAGTTTCGTTTTCAGTTCCAATTAAACCACGCAATTTAGAAAAATACTCTTTAGCTTCAACCTCTCTCACAAAAATAATATAAGGATAATCATCAATAGCATATGAATCGTCTTTCATCGGTTTAAACCATCCCCTCCTCTCTGAAAGAATTGAAAGTTTTTCAATGATTTGAGAAAAGGTTGAAGACTGAGCCATATCAAGATAAAGAGGAAACAATTCAGGATTATACTCAACAATAACCCCCTCATTGTAAAAGGAATGTACCTTTATAAGCGCCTTCTTATCAACTCCCCAAAGCAAACCTAACCGTTCAAAATCCTGCTCATCCACTGTCTTTTTTTCTAAAAAAGAACGAAATAATAAAGGAAAGCTTTCTTTAGAAAAATCAGAAAAGAGTGTTAAATAAAATATTGTTTCATCATAGTTGGGGTTTACCTTTAATCTAGCTTGTATTACATGTGGAATTCTATAAATATCACCTGTCTCTGGATCTTTTTTAGCTTGTTCTTCAGCTTTTTTACCAAGATAGTCAAAGACCTTTTGCTTACTTGGATCTGCGCGATCTAATTTACGAGCTAAATCCAATAAAAAAGGAGTCAGATCAAAGTTTATTTCCTCCATCAATCCAATTCCAAAATCAATTGTCTTGGAATAAATCTCCTCATAATGTGGATACAAATTTTCAACGTCTTCTTCATCATAAACCTCCTCCCCTTTCCATTCAGAAAGCTGAGTTAAGGGTTCAAATAAAGAAACAAGAGGATTACCTGATTCCAATAGAGTTAGACAATGTTGAGCCAAATTTTGAGTCCACTGATGGGGGCAATAAACCCACTTAGAATAATACTTTTCATGCCGCCATGCATCAACGATCATCAAACCAGCAAAAACCACAAACATTTTATCCGAGAGAGAACTTTTATTAAAATCACCCTCTGGTGCTAAAAGTGTTTTTAAAAGATTATGAATTTCATAAAGATCGTTTAAATTCTCTTCAGATTTAGCTTCTTCTAATTTTGGTGCAAGAAACCGAACAAACTCTTGCTCTAATTTTTGAATGGATTCTTTTCCAAAGAAATCAAAGACAAAAGAGATCTGCTTAAAAGAGCTCCACAAACGTCTAAAGTCACGAATATCACCATTCGAATTCTTTGAAAAATATTTAGATAGTTCAGAGTTAAACTTTACTTCAGCTATTGCAGAACTTGAAAAAGCTAAAAAAGGTTCAACGCCAAATTTTTCACGACTCACTTCTTCTAAATAAGTCAATCGATCCTTTTTTAAAAAAAGAAAAAATAGCTTAAACATTTTAGAGAGATCATGCACATGAAACATCGCCCAATTCATTGGACCATAGTTAGAAGTATGTGTTAATCGTTCTAAAGTCGGTTTAGAATTTCGAAGACCCTTTGCTTTTCTTTCAAAACCACTGGAATCTCTATCTAACTTAAGTACTTCCAACAGAAATCCTTTTGATTCAACGGCTGTCGTTTCCTTTAGACTCTGGTCCTTTGTTTTTAAACTAGAAACGATTACCTCTCCTGCCATTGCTTCTGCCCAAGCTTCTTGAACAAGTATGTCCTCTTTTAATGCATCTTCTAACTTAGATAACGCATTTGGCAACTCAAGAGCTAACATCTCTAGATTAATCACTTGAGAAACGTGTGAACTTTGTATCTCTTCCCAAAAAGCATCATCTGATACTTTTGCTTTCCATGCCCGATACTGAAGCAGTGCATTGATAGTTTGCTGCTGAAAAGGAAGGCTAAAACTGACAGGAGAAAGGATTTGGCTAGAAAAAGTTTGCGGCAAGCCCCATTGGGAAGGGCCCACTAAAACAATCAAAAAAAGACTAAGTAATCGTAAGAGACGTAATTTCACAAAAAGTTCCTCAATATGAAATAAAAAGAATATCAAACTAAGGATATTTCGTCAAGAACCTTATCATAAGATAGTTACAACTAATACAAGGACTTTATTTTAATTTATCAGGTGAGACGCGCTGAACACGGCCATTCTTCCATATGTAGAGGGGATCGCCTGTAAGCTTGTGTTCGGCAATGACTTTGCGAATAGCAGATTTTAATGCTTTTTTGGCTTGAGACTGAATAGTGGCTGCTTTTGATTTCATTTTAGCTTTGTTAAAACCTCGAATATTTTTTTGTCTTCTACTATAAGCTTACCATCTGATTCCGAAGCAATCAATCTCGGAGTATTTGTTGCATTATCGAATAACATCCAATGATCTGATAACGGTTTATAGGTTTTAAAAAAATTAGAGACGCTTCTTTTAAAACGCCTCTTTACATCTTTCGGAGGAATATTGTGTCCACCATGCAAAACTCGATCACGTATTCTACCTAAAGATAATTCAACATCAGGAACCCATAAAAAAAATAAATGGATGATATATCCCTTTTTTTTAAGCTCCTTCAACAACGAAATATATGTTTTTCCTGACAAGGTTGTTTCAAAAGAAAAATCTATTTTCTTTTCTGACAATTCACGGATTTCCTTAAGAAAAAGTCGCCCTGCCTTAATTGCGACTGACTCTGGTGAAAAAGGTGCAAATCCTTTAGCTATGAGGTCAGCATTCACAAAATTAGGACAACTAACAAACTGAGGCAAAAATTCAGTCGCAAAAGTAGTCTTCCCTGCCCCATTTGGGCCGGCAATAATGTAAAGATTGGGATGTTTTTTAGATTTTGGCATGAAACGAGTTTACACTAATTCTTTTTAGCAATCGAATAAAAATCTAGATAAGACGAGATCCTTCGCTACGCTCAGGATGACACGCCTTTTTTCTTATCATAAAACTAATAAATTTAGGCATGAGCCAATTGGATTTTTTGAGAAAAGCGATTTTGAACGAGATTGAGGACTTTGTACCAGTCAGTGAAATGCATTTTTTCGTTGTTGAGGAGGTCTGTGGCATCTTTGCGGGCGAGTTCTAAAAGTTGGAAGTCTGAGACTAGGTTACCGATGCGAAGTGATGGAATACCATGTTGGCGAATGCCTAAGAACTCTCCAGGGCCACGTAAACGCAAATCTTCTTCAGCTATTTTAAAACCGTCTTGGGTTTCGACCATTGTTTTGAGGCGGACTTTACCCTCTTCTGTTTTCGGTTTACCCACTAAGACGCAATACGACTTTAATGAACTGCGACCGACACGCCCTCGAAGCTGGTGAAGTTGAGCCAGTCCATAACGTTCGGCATTGTCGATTAACATGATGGTCGCATTAGGAACATCAATCCCCACTTCAATCACAGTTGTGGAAACCAAAATATCTAGTTTTTTCTTTTTAAAGTCAGCCATGGCTTGTTCTTTTTCTTGGTACTTTAATTTTCCATGAATCAAACCGACTCGTTCTTGTTTGAAGACTTTGTTGTTTAGTTCTTCATACATGGTGACTGCTGATTTGAGATCCAATTTTTCTGACTCTTCTACGAGTGGGTAAAGAAAATAGACTTGGCGCCCTTTGGCTACTTCTCCTTTAATCCAATCATAGGCTTTTTTTAGTTTGGTTTGAGTGATCCAACGAGTGGTAATTGGAGTACGGCCTGGAGGCAACTCATCTAAGACAGAAACCTCTAAATCGCCATATACCGTCAAAGCCAAGGTACGAGGAATCGGCGTGGCGGTCATCACCAGTAGATCAGGCTGCCACCCTTTTTGACGGAGCTTGGCTCGCTGCATCACCCCAAATTTGTGCTGTTCGTCAATCACCACCATGCTCAAGTTTTTAAACTGAACTTTCTTTTGGATTAAAGCATGCGTTCCAATCACACACTTTAAATGGCCCGAAGCAATGTCACGTAAAACGCGACTCTTCTCATCTTTACTCATGTCACTACGCAACAAACCCACTTCAATCCCTAAAGCTTTAAACCATTTTCTAAAACCCCAAAAATGTTGCTCGGCTAAAATTTCTGTTGGAGCCATTAAGGCAGCTTGAGTCCCATTGCTTAAAGCGTGCGCAATCGCACTCATTGCTATCACGGTTTTACCAGAGCCAACATCCCCCTGCAACAATCGGTTCATTGGCTTGTTGGATTCCATATCTTGCTTGATTTCTTCAATCACTCTGGCTTGAGCTTGTGTTAAATCAAACGGAAGATTTTCTAACAGCTTTTCTGTTAAATGTTTCTTATTTTTATGCACAATCCCTTCAGCCTCGGCATCAGTCTCTTTACGGCGCATAAAAATACCGAGCTGCATCACTAAAAATTCTTCATATGCTAAACGTTCTCGTCCCCGCGCGGCTTCGCTTTCACTCTTTGGAAAATGAAGTTGTTGCAAAGCGGCTTTACGCTCCATCCAATTATTTTTCTTGATCCAATCAACAGGAAAAATTTCAGAGAAACAGTTCAGATGCGATTCCAAAGCACGATAGACAAAGGTACGCATCACCTTTTGAGATAACCCTTCAGTGAGTGGATAAATCGGCACAATCCGGCCCATGTGAATAGGATCTTGAACATCATCTTCTTCTTTCAACACCTCAAACTCAGGAGCAGCAAACTGCAACTCAACTCCTTTATAAGAACGAACTTTACCTGTCACAATGACCCGGTCTTTTTTCTCAAATTGATTTTTTAAATAGGTTTGATTAAACCAAAGGCAAGTGATTCGAGCGGTCTCATCTTTTAACCGCAGCCGAAACATCCGAACTCGGCGCCCTCTTTGAATCGAATTCCCAGTCACCTCACCCACGACTGTAGCCACCTCCCCCTCTTTCAGATCAGCAATCTTCTTCAAATGGCGCCGATCCTCATAACGCCTCGGAGGCAAAAACAGGAGATCTTCAACGGTTTCAATGCCCAACTTGGCCAAAAGAGCTTTTCGAGCAGGTCCAATTCCTTTAACCTGCTCCAGATCAAGTTGTTGCTGTGGTGGTGAGTCGATTTGCATGAAAAAATAATAGCATAGGAACCCCTTCTAGACGAGCCCCTTCATTCTCTCTAATTTTTTTCTTGCAATGGAATCGAAAGTATCTATAATAATGGGCTTATTAGGAGATTTGAAATGGCTCGTACATGCGAAATTTGTGATAAAGGTCCAGTTTTTGGAAGCAGCATCGAACGTAAAGGTTTGGCCAAGAAAAAAGGTGGGATTGGTCAACACATTACAGGTGTTTCTAAACGCAAATTTAAACCTAATCTCCAACGAATCAAGGCAAATATCAAAGGGAACATTCGTTTCTACAATATCTGCACAAAGTGCTTGAAGGCCGGCAAAGTCGTCAAGGCTGTCTAAGTAACTTACAAAATATCGTTTTCCCCTATCAAATCAACCCAACTTAAAGCAATTTCTCTATTTATTTCTATTAATATCTATCAAAAGATTAATTATACAAACCTAGATCCTTCGCTTTCAGCTCAGGATGACACAATAATTTCCTATAGATATTTTTGAAATTTTAGCGAAGAAGCTTACTCTTATTCGGCTATGCGGATGTCTTCTAGTTGAAGTTGGAGTGCGGAATTTCCGCGGAAGGTGTTAATTTGTGGGCGGTAGGCCACATCTACTTTGGTGCCTGGTTTGCGTAAAAGCTTTAGGGCATCAGCCATATCAAAGCCAATGGCGTCAATCGTGTCATTTCCATCTGTGAACATGAGCTTAAGATGATTTTTTCCCACTAATGAAGGGCGTAATGCTTCAACATTGCGGGTGATGAAAATTGGACGTGGATTTTCATAGCCGTAAGGGGCTAAGAGATCCAAACTATCTAATAAGTCATAGGTAATATCCCCAAGCGCTACTTCTACATCAATTTCGAGTTCAGGGATAAGATCTTCTGGTTTGATTCGGGAACGGACTGATTCAATAAATTGGGTGCGGAATTTTTTAACGGTTTTGGTTTCAATAGAAAGGCCGGCTGCTTGTTTGTGCCCGCCATAGGCTTTTAATGATTTATCACAGTCGGTTAAGGCATCTAAAATATGCAAGTTCTTCACACTTCGTGCAGAACCTTTTCCCTCTTTACCATCTGTTGAAATAATCACGGTTGGCTTGTAGTAGGTTCCAACTAAACGCGAGGCCACAATTCCAATCACACCGGAATGCCAATTTTCTCCATCCAACACAATCACAGGATCTTCTTCACTCACATCACTCTTCACCTGCTTCATGGCTTCTTCTAAAACTTTGCGTTCAATTTCTTGGCGTTCGCGATTGGTCTCTTCTAAGGTATGAGCCAATGTTAAGGCTTCATCTTCATCATCTGTCGTCAGTAAATCAATTGTGTTACGCGGATCGCCTATTCGGCCTGAAGCATTTAAACGGGGTGCCAAACGAAACGCAACCTGGCCGGTTGAGATTTCATCACTTAAGCCTGCTTTTTCTTTTAATATTTTAATCCCTACTTTTGACGTGCGAGATAATTTTTTCAAACCATGCTTGACCATGATTCGGTTTTCATCCACTAATGGAACCACATCTGCCACGGTTCCTAAAGCAACTAAATCTAAATGTTCTTTTAAATCAATATCTTTAGCTGGTTCATAATCAATTTCTAAACCACGGCGCACAACCGCATGCGCAAACTTAAAGGCCATCCCCACTCCAGAGATTCCTTTAAAAGGATACGTTTCGCCAGGTGCTTTAGGATCTAATACAGCCACACATTTAGGAACTTCGCCTTTAGGTTCATGATGATCTGTCACAATCACATCCAAACCAATTTTAGACGCATGGGCAATTTCATCAATCGCACTGATCCCGTTATCAACCGTAATCATTAGTTTGACTTTGTCTTTTTTCAGTTCATCTAAAGCCCCTTTGTTGAGTCCATATCCCTCTTCAACACGATTCGGGACATAATAATCAACATTGGCTTTTAGGGCTCGAAAAACAAGAAGAAGTAATGCTGCAGCAGTGGAACCATCGACATCATAATCCCCATAAATGATGATTTTTTCCTTTTTGTCGATCGCTTTAAACACACGGTCAACAGCTGCTTTCATATCATTGAAAATAAAGGGGTCGTGAAGCTGGCTTAATTTGCCATAGAGAAATAAGGAGGATTCATTAACATGCTGTAAACCGCGATTGACAAGGACCTGTGCCGTAATCTGAGGAATCTCAAACTCTTTGGAAAAAGCTTTTTGAAGCTCTACATTCTGAGGAACGATCACCCATCGCTTGTCCATGTTTCACCTTTCTGAGCAAAGAGCTCAGCAGTTTAATTTAGGGTATACACTATATGTTGTCTTGTCAATAGCAAAGTTCCTTTCACTACCATATATTGTACTTCTAATTTATTTCTAAAAAAACTTCACACCGAGCGAAGTAATCTCTACACTCTCTCTAAAGGAAAAATACGAGTGCATACAACGGTTGAAACGTCTAATAGACTAGGATTTTATCAAAGAAACACCTATTTGGCAATCCTTTTCCTCCTCTTTTTAACCAGCCTCTCCTATGGGAATGTCTTCCAAAATGGGTTTGTTTGGGATGATTTTGAGTTCATTGTAGAGAACCCATCGATCCGTTCCTTGAGCCATATCCCCTCATTTTTCCAAGAATCAGTGATCAACCTTTATCGCCCAATGCGCACAACCCTTTATGCCCTTATTTATGCTGTTTTTAAGACCAACCCAATTGGCTATCATTTAACAGGGCTCCTTCTCCACTTTCTCTGCAGTGTAACCCTTTATTTCCTCTTTAAAGCAATAACCCAGAAACACCTCCCTAGTTTATTGGGAGCTACTCTCTTTGCCGTGCACCCTATCCATACAGAATCAGTCACCTTTATGACAGCTGGTTTTGACTTACTGGGCCCGCTCTTTTTTCTAATGGCTTTGCTGTTTTATATTAAACAACCGCCTAAGCTCATTTTAAGCCTAGGGCTTTATACCGTGGCACTTCTCTCTTCAGAGATTGCCATCACTCTACCTGCAGTGATTCTTCTCTTTGATCTCTTGATTGCTAAGAAGAGATTCAAACAAATAGTCTTTAATCTGATTCCTTTTACTTTGATTTCAATTGCATATTTATTGATTCGGTTTCAACTCTTAGACATTGGCGCGCGGGATGCGCACTATTTAGGAGGAAGTCCCTTAACCACGTTTTATACCATGGCTCGAGTCAGTATTGAATATTTACGCCTTCTATTTTGGCCAGTCCCACTTTTAGCCGATTACCGACACTTTCCAATTATTTCAACTTGGCACAACATTCCTTTCTTAATTTCATTGGCTTTACTTTTAAGCACTTCTTTCTTTTTAATCAAAAATCATAAAAAATATTCTTTACTCACATTTGCTTGGTTTTGGCTTTGGATTACGTTACTCCCGGTTTCAAACTTAGTTCCAACAGGAAATGTCATGGCAGAACGTTACCTCTACATTCCTTCAATTTGCCTTGGTTTTATTATTCTTTATCTTGGGGCGCAATGGAACAAATGGAAAGGAATCACCCTCGCTATTTTGATAATAGGGTCGATACTCTTAACTCATCAAAGAAATCCAACGTGGAAAGATGGGCATTCGCTTTGGACCCAAACCTCTTTAGCGGCCCCTAAAAGCTTTGTTGCCCACAACAACCTCGCAAGTTTTTATATCAGTAAAAATCTAATCAACAATGCTTATGATGAAATTGACGTGGCTTTAAAGTTAAAACCCGATTTTGTCGATGCTTATATTAATTTGGGAGCGTTATACGAAAAAAGAAAGCTTTCTAAAAAAGCTGAGATTGCTTATCGAGACGCACTTATTATTAATCCCAATCATCCTTCAGCATTAAGTAATTTAGGAAATATTTATTTAAGACAAGGAATGAAACAAAAAGCATTAGAAGCATATCAGAAAAGCAAACAGAGCAATCCTAATTTTTATTTAGCTGATTACAATATTGGAAATTTGTTGTTTGAAGAAGGGAAATTAGATGAGGCAAGAAAACGTTATAATGATGCGTTGTCGATTCAACCCAACTTCCCTAATGCCCATTACAACTTATCACTACTTCATTTCAAGCAAGGAAAAATTGGCTTGGCCATTGAAGAGATGAAACAGGTTGTGAAACTTCTCCCCAATGACCTTATTGCCAAACAAACTTTAAAACAATTGATACAGTCTAGCGCTTCTTCCCCTTATGCCAGCTCACAACCAATGGAGACGCAATAAAGAGCGTTGAATAGGTTCCAGAAATAACCCCTACCAACAAGACAAACGCAAACCCATGAATCACTCCACCCCCAAAGATAAAGAGGGATAACACCACAAAAAGCGTGGTTAACGAGGTCAAGACAGTACGAGACAAGGTTTGATTTAAACTTGTATTAACCACATCAGTAAAAGACATTTTGCGATAAATCTTTGTGTCTTCGCGCACTCGGTCAAACACCACAATCGTGTCATTTACCGAATAACCGGCAACAGCCAACAATGCCGCCACAATAGGCAAGGTAATCTCTTGCCCCGTCAATGCAATCGCACCCAAACAGATCAACATATCATGCACAATGGCAATCACTGTGGCAAAGCCAAAGTTAAACTCAAATCGCCAGCCCACATAAAGAATAATTCCAAGGATGGAGACAACAAAAGCAATCACCGCATCTTTACGCAACTCTGATCCCACTGCAGGCCCCACCACTTCAGAACGTTTCACCACAAATGGATTATCAGCAATTTTTTCAGCCAGTTGAGCTTTGATAGCTTCTAATGCACCAGTCTGAGCTCGAATTAAAACTTCGTTATCAAGATTTCCAAACTTCTGAATCACACTCTCTCCTAAATCAGCTTTTGCTAACGCAGACCGCACTTCTTCAACAGAGACGGAATTTTCAAAACTGACTTGAGCGAGAATTCCTCCTCGGAAATCAATTCCAAAGTTTGATTTTCCCTTCATCGCAAATGCACTCATCCCAATTGCAACCAAAACAAGTGAACTAATTAAAGCGACTTTTCTATACCTCACAAAAGGAATCTTTGGTTGCTCTTTAAAAATATGAAGCATTTTAAAACCAGTAAAACGATCGCTTTGAGAAAGGAAAGCAAAGATTGTTTTGGTCACATATAAGGCTGTGAACATACTAATGATCAAACCAAGTGACAAGGTCACAGCAAACCCTTTTACAGGACCACTTCCAAAAAGAAAGAGAACAAATGCGGTTAACAGCGTTGTTAAGTTTGCATCTAAAATAGTTAAAAACGCTTTATCATAACCCGACATTATCGCAGAGCGAACTTTCTTGCCTGCTTTTAATTCTTCACGGGTTCTCTCAAAAATCAGCACGTTAGCATCAACAGCCATACCAATGGTTAAGATAATCCCAGCAATACCTGGCAACGTGAGAGTCGCATTAAAGAAGGCTAATCCTCCCATTAACAAAACAATATTCAGAAGCAAAGCAATATTGGCAATCACTCCACCAAATAAGTAATAGACCAAAATAAAGATAAGCACCGAGGCAAAACCCCAGATACCAGCCATCACTCCAGAACGAATTGAATCTTTACCTAAGGAGGGCGAGATCGTGCGATCTTCTAAAACTTTTACAGGAGCCGGCAACGCACCCGCTGAAAGAACCAAGGCCAAATCACGTGCCTCTTCAGTACTAAAACTACCTGTAATCACCCCTTCTCCATTTGGAATCACACTTTGGATTCGAGGAGCAGAGACAATATCATCATCGAGAAGAATAGCTAATTGACGCCCCACATAACGTTCGGTTACAGTGGCAAAAATACGCGCCCCTTCTTTATCTAAAGAAAAGCGGACCTGAGGTTCGTTAAATCCCCCACCAAAATCAGGTTTGGCATCGATCAGGTTTGCCCCGCTCAGTTCCGCTTTACGCTTCACTAACATTGGAGCTTCTGTTTTTAGCCCATTGATTTCAGCTTTAAGGTACTTGACTTCATAGCCTGCAGGAGGCTGTCCACCTGGTTTTAAAGCTTGGGTAATTTTGTCTTGGTCGGTACTGACCAAACAAAAAGTAAGTTGAGCAGTTCGCCCAATCAAATTCAATGCACGTTCCCGATCAGCCACCCCTGGCAACTGAATAATAATTCGGTTCGTCCCTTGACTGGTAATCGCAGGTTCTGAAACACCAAACTGATCAACCCGTCGACGAATAATTTCCATGGCGCGCTGGGTGGCACCTTCTTTGTTTTCAATAGAAAGCCCAGAAGTATCGACTTCTAAGACAATGTGCATCCCACCCTTTAAATCCAAACCTAAGTTGATGGTCTCTTGAGGTGGGTACAAACGCCAAATGGCCAAGCCCACAACCACCAAAATCAAAATAAAACGCCAATGCAAATTTTTAACCATGAACCTGCTCCTTATTTCTTAGCAACTGTTTCTTGGGATTGTCCTGAGCCCTTCACCAAAGCGGTGACTGCGCTTTTAGCGACTTCAATTTTGACATTGTCAGCCACTTTAACCACTAAGACTCCATCATCTTTGACTCGTTCAATTAAGGCATAGATGCCACCTGAAGTGAGGACTCGATCCCCTTTTTTCAATTGGTCGAGCATGGTTTTAAGCTCTTTTTGTCGTTTTTGTTGAGGGCGAATCAATAAGAAGTAGAAGATCACCACCATAAACAATAAAGGTGCAAATGAAAATAAAAGCCCGCCTTGTTGCTGAGCTTGCATAAATGTAATCATGTTGTAAAAACTCATTTTTCCTCCTGGTCAGAATGTTCCGTATACTGTACTAAAAAATCACGTTTAAATTGACTAAAATTTCCTTTCTTAATGGATTCGCGCACTTTAGCCATTACGTTTAAGTAAAAAGCCACATTATGATAGGACAATAGGTGAAGCCCTAAAATCTCATTCACATTAAACAAATGGCGAATATAACTTCGAGTATAAGTCTGGCAGACTTTGCACCCACACTCTGGGTCAACAGGGCCAAAGTCTTCCTTATATTGGGCATTACGCAAAACCCGTTTTCCTCGATGGGTGAGCGCGGTTCCATTTCGGCCATTTCGGGTTGGCATCACACAGTCAAACATATCGACTCCCCCCTCGATACACCGGAGCAAATCTTCAGGTGTGCCTACCCCCATCAAATACCGCGGCTTTTCCTCAGGCAACAGACCTGCCGTAAAATACGAATATTCCCAGAGCAAATCGGAAGGCTCCCCAACGCTTAAGCCTCCTATAGCATACCCGTCAAAGTCAAGCTCCAACAGGCCTTCTGTTGATTTTTCTCGTAAATCTTTATGTGTCCCACCTTGAACAATCCCAAAAACAGCTTGAGATGACTCAGGTTCACGGTATTTGGCACATAAAGCTGCCCATTTTAAAGATCTCTCCATAGATTCGCAAGTCATTTCATAGGTAGAAGGATAGGACAAACATTCATCGAAAATCATGGCAATATCTGAACCCAAGGCTGCTTGGATAGCCATCGCCTCTTTAGGCCCTAAAAAGATGCGACGCCCATCAATATGCGAGGCAAACTCCACCCCATCTTCACGCACTTTGCGAATGTCTGAAAGGCTAAAAACCTGAAACCCACCACTATCAGTGAGGATATTCCCATCCCAACTCATAAAGTCGTGAAGCCCCCCAGCCTTCTTGACCAGCTCTTCGCCAGGCCTCAACATCAAATGATAGGTATTACCCAAAATGATCTGAGCCCCCAGCTCCTTCAGATCGTGCTGAGATAAGGTTTTCACCGAAGCTCGAGTCCCAACCGGCATAAAACAAGGCGTATCCACCACCCCATGCCCTAAATGCATTTGGCCCAATCGAGCTTGAGTTTCTGTATCTTTTTGCAATAGATTAAATTTCAACAATTCTCTCCAAAAACGAATAGTATACCTCATTTTTCATTTTGACAAAGGAATGTTTCAACGTTAAAATAAGCGGCCGTAGGAGGTACAAATGCAACAAGAACCAACAGAAAAAGAACGTTTTACCATTCTCTTAGAAGAAATGAGAGGTCATTTCAAACTTCTAGCTGAAGGACAACTCTCTATTCGCCAAGAAATGAACCAACGATTCGATCAAGTCGACGAACGATTTGAAAGACTTGAAACAAAAGTAGATAACATTGAAAGAATAGTCAGAACCAATACAGGCGATATTTCTTGGATGAAAAAAGTAGCATCTGATCACGAGCACCGCGTTATCAAACTCGAAACAGTCTGCCCAAAAAAAGAAGCCTTATAAAATCAACATTGCATCGCCATAGCTGTAAAACCGATACTTCTCTTCGATTGCTTTTTGGTAAACCTCACGGACAAATGACTCGCCTGCTAAAGCACTGACTAACCAAAGCAAAGATGAGTTTGGAAGATGGAAATTCGTGATCATTCCTTGAACAACTTTAAATTCATACGGTGGATAAATAAACAAAGTGGTTTCTGCTATAACAGGTTTTAAAGGAAAGTTAACGGCTGCTGCTGATTCTAAAGCACGGACCGATGTGGTTCCAACAGCAATCACTCGACGTTTATCTTTTATTGCTTGATTGATTTTTTCAGTACTCTCTTCATTGATTTCATATTCTTCAGCATGAAGTGCCCCAGCTTCCCATTCTTTATCAGTTAGCGGACGAAACGTTCCCAATCCTACGTGCAGCGTCACAAAGGTCGAGTCGATTCCTTTTTGTTGCAGGTCTTGTAACATCTGATCTGTAAAATGAAGTCCTGCGGTGGGTGCTGCAGCAGCTCCCTCTTTTTCTGCATAAACGGTTTGATACCGCTCTTTGTCAAATGATTCAGCTTCTCTCTTTATATAAGGAGGCAAAGGCATTTTCCCTTGCTGCTGTGCAAAGTCTAAAATGGTTTGATTGTTCTTTGATTCAAATTGAATCTCACGTAAACCGTGTTCACCAATAGATGTGACTTCACCCACAACCTCTTTATTGCTCAATGAAATCTTAGATCCTATTTTAAAATGTTTGGCAGGTTTGGTCAGACAGCGCCACTTTTCATGACCAAGGTGACGCAATAAAAGAAGTTCGACTTGGCGCCCTGTTTCAGAAAGCTCTCCCCAAAGACGAGCAGGAATGACTTTGGTGTTATTTAAAACTAAGAGGTCTCCTGGCTGCAGCAGATCAACAAGATGAGAAAATTGATGGTGTTCAATAGCTTCTGATTGAAGTCGAGCAACAAGTAGTCGAGAGTCGTCCCTTTTTTCGCAAGGGTGTTGAGCAATCAGGTCATCAGGTAGGTCAAATTCAAAGGATCGATTCATGACAACATCTCAACATTTACATTTGAACCCGTTTTAAGCGACATCCAGGATAATAATAGGAAAGAATTTTTCTGTAATTAGTCTCTTCTTTGGCTAAAGATTTGGCACCGTACTGGCACATGCCAACCCCATGACCCCAGCCCCAACCATTTAGCAAAACAGAATCCCCTCGTTTCGCCACTTTAAATTTAGCACTTTTCACTTCATTAAAACCTAAAATCCGTCGAAATTCATTGGTCCGAAATGTCTTTTCACCGTCAGAAGTAAGCAATCCAATTTCAGTCACATGAGAACGATTCTTACTAATTCTTGCCGGATAAATATTAAGCAATCCATGTACAGAATGACCTGCTTGTATAAACTTTTGTTCCACTTCTTTTAAATCAAATTTTTTACTCCACTGAAAATGGGGTGAATCTTTACAGTAATCACATGGAACCACCTCTGGTATTTTAAAATCTAAAGACCACACATTCTGAGGAAACTCTGTGCCTCCTCCACAAGTGGAATGAAAAAATGCAGGAAAAAGATAGCCTCGGTAATAAAGGATTTGACCTGACGTCGCACGCACCGCTTGATTCGTGGCACGATGTTCTTTTTTAATCCCTTGGTAGTTTTGAGCTAAGGGGCTTGTTATATCAACAGATTTATCTTTCCCTTTAACCATATGATAATAAGCATAGGTTCGAGCTGCCACAGCTTGCGCTTTTAATGTTTCTTGAGGCCACAATGGAGCCACCTCGCCCGCCACCACACTCTTTAAATATTTTTCCAATTTTAACTGATTGATTAAAGCAATCTTATTTTTAGAATTTATTTCGACTCGAGCCACACCTCGGTAACGATTCCCTTTAAACTTAAGTGAACCATCTTGCTTAGGAACCACAAGAACAGAACTCGTTGCTAACTTTTTTTTACCCAGATAAAGGTCTCCTTTTTTCTGAGTAAAAAGCAATGTCTGACCTCTTGCTTTTTTAGCTAATAAATGACGGCTTTCAGAATAAACAGAATAAGGACTCTCAACAGAAAGTTCGATTTGTTTTGAATGAGATGAGAGCAACACACGAATCTGCTCTCCTCTCTCTGAAGGAGGCGAACCCGCTCCCCATGCAGAATAAGGAACACTAATAAAGAGACTCCACAATAAAAGAAGTTGAATCAGTTTCTTCATTTATTACACGTCCGATTGTTGTGATGCAGGTGTTTGAAAACCGAGATGTTCGTAAGCAAGCGGTGTTGCCTTACGTCCCTGAGGCGTACGTTGAATCAACCCTTGTTGAATTAAAAAAGGTTCATAAACGTCTTCAATGGTTCCTGACTCTTCTCCAATAGCAACTGATAATGAATTGATGCCCACAGGCCCCCCTGAAAATTTTTCAATAAGTGTGCTCAAAATTCGTTTGTCCATTTCATCTAAACCTATTTCATCCACATCAAGCATAGCCAAAGCATCATGAGCAATCTCTTTTGAAATGGGCTGCTCTCCTGCTTTAACCTGAGCAAAATCACGCACACGACGAAGTAGAATATTGGCAATCCGAGGTGTGCCACGAGAACGTCTTGCTATCTCTAACGCCCCATCATCTAAAATCGCTACATTTAAAAGTAACGCAGAGCGCAATAACATCTTTTTTAATTCCATTGGCGTATAGTAATCAAGACGATTGTTCATCCCAAAACGAGAACGAAGCGGCGCAGTCAGCAACCCACTTCGTGTAGTTGCCCCAATTAAAGTAAACTTCGCAATATCTAAACGGACTGACCGGGCACTTGGCCCTTTATCAATAATAATATCTAAGGAAAAATCTTCCATTGCAGGATAAAGGTATTCTTCTACCACACGATTTAAACGGTGGATCTCATCAATGAAAAGCACATCCCCTTCTTCAAGGTTAGTTAAAAGACCAGCCAAATCCCCAGCTTTATCAATAACAGGCCCAGAGGTGACTCGAATATTGCTTCCCATATGCTTGGCAACAATATGAGCTAAAGTGGTTTTGCCCAAACCAGGAGGGCCACAAAAAAGCATATGCTCTAAAGGTTCGTTTCGCTTTTTAGCCGCCGTAGTAAAAATATCAATCCGTTCTTTGAGTTTTTCTTGCCCCACAAAATCATCAATGGCTTGCGGGCGCAACGAAACATCAAATTGGATTTCTTCAGGCGTTAAGGTTTCTTCAAATTGGTTTGTATTCATCATACGTAATTCAACGATTTCCGAACCAGCTCTTCACTGGTCTGAGCTTCTTCATGCTTCTCAGCTGTTTTTTTCAATGCTTTCTGTGCAATGGCTTGATTATACCCTAAAGAGATCAAAGCCAACAGAGCTTCATTCCACATTTCTTGATCTTTTGTGAGAGGGATGTTATCCACAACCCCCTCCTTCATCATAAGAGAGACTTTACTTTTCAGCTCTAAGACCAATCGTTGAGCTGTTTTCTTGCCAATCCCTGGAGCAGTACTGATTCGTGCGACATCTTCAAGAACAATGGCTTGCTGCAAATCAGTCAAGCGAACGCCCCCTAAAAGCCCCATTCCAACCTTAGGTCCAATCCCACTCACACTAATCAATAGACGAAAAAAGTTCCGTTCTTCTTTCTCTAAAAACCCAAATAATTGTTGCGCATCTTCTCGGATATGATGATGGGTATGAAGCCGAATTTTACCTCCTAAAGCAGGCAATTGATCTGACACAGCTAATGAAACATAAACTTCATGCCCCACACCATTGACATCAATCACCACTTGAGTAAAATCTTTAGAATCTAACTTTCCTTCAATAAATGAAATCATTTGGAGTACTTTCTTCCACTCGTTAGCGTCATCCTGAGCAAAGCGAAGGATCTAGATTCTTCGGCTTCGCCTCAGAATGACGCACAGTTAATCTTCTTTATCATCAACATTATGTTTGAGTCGTTTTTTCTAAAACATTTTTATGGGAATGCAAATGACAAATCGCAATCGCTAATGCATCAGTGACATCTTCTGGTTTAGGCACTTCTTTAAGGCCTAACAATTTGACCACCATGTTTTGAACCTGGCTTTTTTGTGCGGCCCCTGATCCGACAACAGCTTGTTTGACTCGACGTGGAGAATATTCATGAACCGGAATATCTAAATTTCCAATGCTAAGAAGGGCTACTCCACGGGCTTCTCCTAACTTAATCGCAGACTTCACATTTTTACCAAAGAAAAGAGATTCAATCGCAGCTTGATCTGGACGAATTTCTTGTAATACCTCTTGAAGCCCTTCATAAATTTGAGAATAACGGCGTGACGCAAAATCAGTTGCCTTAGCTTTGATGCACCCATACTTGAGTGCCTCAATCTTAGACCCATTGGCCCGAATCAAGCCATAACCTGTGACACGACTTCCTGGATCAATCCCTAGAATAATCATATCAGATCTTCTGGAATATCAAAGTTAGAGTACAAATTCTGAACATCATCATGGTCTTCTAAACTATCCATTAATCTTAAAATTGATTTAGCCTTACTCGGATCAGTCACTTCAACCACATCTTTAGGAATCTTAGTTAAAGAAGCCTCTAATGTTGCAATCTTATTAGACTCTAAAGCTTGCCGAATCACTTCAAAATCACCTGGTTCTGCAGTAATTTCATAAACCGATTCTGTGGTCTTCAAATCTTGAGCACCCGCATCAATCACCAAGGCAAAAAGATCATCTTCTGAGATCGAACTTTTATCGACTTCAAAATAAGCTTTTGATTCAAAGATCCAAGCCACACTTCCAGGACTGGCTAAACTTCCACCACTTTTAGCAAAAATGGATTTGATCTCAGGAGTGGTTCGATTTTTATTGTCTGTCATGCACTCCACTAAAATGGCCGCGCCACCTGTTCCATATCCTTCAAAAACTAAATCTTCATATTGAACACCAGGCAATTCACCTGTCCCTTTTTTAATCGCACGTTCAAGATTATCTTTAGGCATGTTTTCAGCTTTAGCTGCTTGGATCACAGTTCGAAGTCTAGGATTAGCATCCACATCTCCGCCACCCAAACGAGCTGCGGTTGTAATTTCCTTACTCAAACGGCTAAAGATTTTACCTCTTTTGGCATCTAAAGCCCCTTTTTTCCGTTTGATTGATGACCACTTGGAATGACCTGACATGACACCCTCTTCTTTAAAATTAGGTTGGAACGATATCATTAAGATTAGCAAAGATTAGGTGAGATTGCAATTGAGTCAATAGAGGTAGATTAAAGAGGTTAGGACAGCTTTTTCTTACGTTGACGAGCTAATTCCTTATTTAAACGAGCCAGAATAAACTGGAGCTTTTCTAGGTCAATCTTTAAACCTCTCCAACGATAAGATTCCAAGACTGAATTCTTTTGAGTCATCTTAACCATCTCAGCTGCCTGCTCAGAAAGCTTCACTATTTTCTTTTCTCGTTTTTTTCGCTTTTTTTCATTCAATTCCAAAGCCACTTTTTCTTCCTCTGACAACTCTAAAGAAATCCGAAACGTATCAGGTAAAACTCGAGGAAAATCCATTACTCCTCCCCTTTTGCTTGACTCTCTTCAAGCGCAGCAATCAAATTGGTTAACTTTCGAGATAAACTTTCCAGCTCTTCTAACAACACCTCCCAATTTGTTTCTGTAAACAACCCTTTTCTATGACCCAGTTCAAAAAGAGGAACCAGCTTAAAACAGACTCCCCTTGCCACACGAAACTCACACGCTTTTTTCTCGTCATGAGTAAATGTAGTGGCATAAGCAATCAACTGCGGCAAGGCCATGGACTCTGTCTTAATCATCTCCCACAATTTGAGCTGTTTATCCCCATACAAAGACAACTCCCACACCAAACCAGAAAATCGCACCGACTGCTCATAGACCTTTAACCCAAAAAACGAAAATGCCTTCTTTGCTGCTAACATCTCAACCTCCTTTTAAATATAGAGGCTGTTAATGCAAAGAACGTGCCACATTGTTCCCTTAAGGAATCAGTAGGATAGGAAAGAAAAACAACACAAATTTGTAAGGCAGATGACAAAAATGTTAATGCTTCAAAGATTAATTAAACTTTTTGTGCCATTCATTTAAAAAGAGAAGAGTCCAAATACGGTCAGTATGGTTCTTAGTTTCGATTATTTCTTTCAATTTAGCCGGTTCAAACAACGAATAGACAAATTGGTTGGGATCTAACAGGTTTGCTTTAACCCATTCTTTATTTTTCTTTTCAGCAAGCCAGTGAACCAAAGGGGGCGTAAAACCTTGTTTTGGACGATCAGCAAATGAGTTTTTCATTTTTTTGTTTAAAAGATCTTTTAAAATCATTTTAGGTTTGCCTGAGTCAATCAGTTGATTACCTGAAAGCCCTCTTGCCCACTTAAACAGATTCGCATCTAAAAGAGGTGATCGCGTTTCAATCCCATAACGCATCGAGGCTCGATCGACTTTCATCAAGTAGGCTTGACTCAATCTTTCTAACTGAGAATTCAGGTAACGTTCTAGATCGGTTCTCCCAGACTTCAGAAACTTTATCCGAGCCTCTTCTTCTACTTGAGCCCCATTTGTACGTGCCCACACTTCAGGACGAAGCAATTGCTTTCGCCAATGCTGGGTCCAACCATTAGAAGACAACACTTCATACATCAAACTCCCATTTGTTCGAGACAACAACATGGTATAGGCTAACCAACGAACTAGACGAACAGAGTTTCGAGACAAAGACAATGGCAACGAATTTCCCCAGAGATTTCCCATCCCTTTAATTAAAGAAAAACATTTTTGAAAGTTAAAAAACTGAACATCTTCATATCCAGCAAAAACTTCATCGCCTCCATCTCCTGTTAAGGCAACTTTGATATGAGATGGAATAGACTCAAAAAGTTTTAACGTTGGAATGGTTGAACTGTCTCCAAACGGCTCTCCATAAACTTCAACTAAATGAGGCAACAAATCAGGAAGGCCTTCTAATGTCACATTAATTTTTGTGTGATTCGCCTCAATTTTTTGAGCCACTTGATCGGCATAAGGCGATTCGTCAAAAGCTTGATCTTGAAACGAAATATTAAAAGACTCTATCTCTGTTTTGGCAGCACTGTATAGACTCACAAGACTTGAATCAACCCCACCTGAAAGCAACACCCCTATAGGCACATCACTTTGCAAACGCTTATCAATGGCTGAAGATAGTTTTTGATCACACGTGTCAAAAACAGAATTATCTGAACCCGAACCGAGTTCAAAACAATTCTTTTTAAACGTCTCAACTTTAAGCTGCTGTTTGTTTAGATCAAACTCTAATACAGCACCTGGCTCTAGAGAATAAACCCCGTCATAAACCGTTCGTGTATAAGAATAAAAACCTTTCCACAAATAATGAGCCAAATCTTGATCATTTAAAGAAGGTTTTTTATCAAATCCCTTAACCAAAGATTGGATTTCAGAAGCAAATCTAAATTGTCCGTTAAGTTGAGTGTAGTAAAAAGGCTTTTTCCCAAAAGGATCTCGCGCACAGATCAAACGGTTGTTTTTTAAATCATAAAGAGCAAAAGCAAAAAAACCTTCTATTTTGTTGAGAACCTCTTTTCCCCAGTAAGCATATCCATTCAACAAAACTTCTGTATCTGATTGGGTTTGAAAAGAAAGCCCATTCTTTACCAGCTCATCTCTTAACTCTTTGTAGTTATAGATCATACCGTTAAAAACTAAAGTATTTCCCTTGGAGTCACGCATCGGTTGATTAGCTTGTTCAGAAAGGTCAATAATAGAAAGGCGCCGATGCCCTAAAGAAAGGGATTCGTTCTCCCAAACCCCATCTGCATCTGGCCCACGATGAGCCAATTGATCCAACATCCCAGTTAATTGAGTATGACGAAGAGACTGCCCCGAAGAAATAATACCTGCTATTCCACACATGGCTGGATTATAACAATTTTTATCCTTTTCTAAAGTAGAAATCTTTTTTAAGCTCTTTTCTATCATGGCTAAACAAAAAATACTCTATGTGGCAGGAACACGCCCTAACTTCATGAAGATCTTCCCTCTGCTTCTAGCTGGGAAAAAGAACAAAAATCTAGAACAAGCTTGGATCCATACCGGACAGCACTATGATCCCTTTATGACCTCAGTCTTTATCAAGCAGTTTGGCCTACCCAAACCTAAATATAGTTTAAAAGTTGGTTCAGGCTCTCATGGCCAGCAAACCGGCAGAGTCTTAGAAGAAATCGATAAAATACTTGATAAAGAAAAGCCAGACATCTTAGCTGTCGTAGGTGATGTGAACTCCACCCTTGCCAGTGCTTTAGCTGCGGCTAAAAAAGGAATCTTAGTGGCTCATGTAGAAGCAGGACTGCGCAGCTATGATCGAGACATGCCAGAAGAGATCAATCGAGTTTTAACGGACCAAATTTCTGATTTTCTTTTAATCCCATCTAAAGATGCGATTAAAAATTTGACCCGTGAAGGGATTGACCGTAAGAAGGTCCACTTTGTTGGAAATATCATGATTGATAGCTTAAAATTGATGAAACCACAATGGGACCCCTTACAGTTTTGGAAGAAACTCAATCAAACTAAGAAAAATTACTTTTTACTCACGCTTCACCGACCAAGTAATGTAGATCAAAAAAAGACTCTGTCTCATTTCTTGGATATTTTAAATCAAATCCAAAAACAAATTCCAGTTGTCTTCCCTATTCATCCTAGAACAGAACAGACCTTAAAGAAATTTTCTCTATTGAAAAAAATTCAGAGCTTTAAAAATGTTTCTATGATCAAGCCCTCTGGTTATTTAGAAACCATCAGCCTTTTATCTGGAGCCAAAGGGATTTTAACCGATTCAGGAGGCATGCAAGAAGAGAGCACCATTCTAGGTGTGCCTTGCCTCACACTCAGAGAAAACACGGAGCGCCCTATCACAGTCAGACAAGGAACGAGCGAAATTGTCGGATTAGATAAAAAGAAAATCTTATCGCTTACCAATAAGATTTGTGCCAATAAATGGAAAAAAAGAACAATTCCCCCACTTTGGGATGGGAAAACCGCAAAACGAATTTTAAAAATTTTTGAATCTGCTTAAGAAAAGCTTAAAAAAACCACTTTAGAACAGGGTTCTAAAACATTATAGAGAAACATTAAGTAAGGCAACTTCTGAATCAGATGCTGAAATCTCTACAGAATCAAGGCAGCTCGGAATAAGAAAAGCATCTCCAGGCTGGAATGGCATTTTGAAATGACCACTTGATAACTCTCCAAACCCTTGAAAAAAACAAAAAATCCGAAAAGCATCTCCAATATCTAATTTAATACTTTTCTTAACAGACCATTTATCCACTTTAAAAAACGGACAATGAACTAATTTTTCTTTTTGAAGCAACTCATTTGTTTCTATTGGCTGCGGCTCTGTCTTACCAGACAAACTATTTTCAAATTGAATCACTTCTTTAGATTTATCCAAATGGGTCTGTCTAGGTTTTCCTGTTGATTTATCCACCCTTCCCCAATCATAAAGGCGATACGTTAAATTAGAAGAGACCTGAACTTCAAATAAGATATTCCCTTTACCAATAGAATGAATCGTTCCAGCAGGAATATAATAAGCCTCACCCGGCTGTGTCTGATAGGACTGAAGCAATGATTCGTACTGCTCTGACTTTTCAGCATTAAGAAACTGTTCTTTTGTCACGCCTGGCTGAAACCCACAATAAAGCTTTGCCTCATCACTTGTCTCAAGCAAATACCACATCTCGGTTTTACCATGTTCTCCTGTTTCGTGCTGTTGCGCATAATCTTCATCAGGATGAACTTGAATCGAAAGTTGGTCTTCAGCATCAATCAATTTAACGAGAAGAGGAAACTCTCCTTTTGTTTGATCAAAAATTCCTTTACCTAAAACCTCTTCACCTCTTGTCTCTAACAATGTCCTCAAGGAGGTACCAGCCAAATCACCATTGGCCACAACCGAAACATCTGCACCCAAATCAGAAATTTCCCATGATTCAGCCACAGGTTCTGTAGAGTCAATTTTGCCAGGAAAAAGGCGAGCTAAATTATGCCCACCCCAAAGGTAGTGTTTCAAAATAGGTTTGAATTTAAGTGGATATAAAGGAATGTTTCCCATTTGCCTTCCCAAAATTTAGGCTACAGGTTACTAAAAATAAGACTGAAATCCAATCGCTATTAACCATGAGAGCCACAACAAAACAGGATGAGCTGTAAGGCGAATGTCAGTGGCAAATAAAAAGCCCGATAAGTTATTGCTAACCTATCGGGCTTTTTAAAATAAACCTGGCAACGCCTTACTCTCACGACCTCTAGCGGTCACTACCATCAGCGCTGAAGGGCTTAACTACTGTGTTCGGAATGGGAACAGGTGTTTCCCCTTCGCTAAAGTCACCAGGAATTTAGCTAGACGAACGCAATAATGCGTTCATCAAAAAAAACAATTGGATATGATCGATTTATACGAGAAGTAATAAGACGAAATTAAATTGATAAAAAAAAATTTAGATTAAGCCAATGGACTGGTTAGTACTAGTAAGCTTCATGTATTACTACACTTCCACATCTAGCCTATCAACCTTGTAGTCTTCAAGGTGTCTCATGGGGAAATCTAATCTTAGAGGGGGCTTGGCGCTTAGATGCTTTCAGCGCTTATCCTGTCCGTTCTTAGCTACCCAGCAAGTGCCCTTGGCAGGACAACTGGAACACCATTGGAACGTTCATCCCGGTCCTCTCGTACTAGGGATGACTCTCTTCAAATTTCCTACGCCCGTAGAAGATAGGGACCGAACTGTCTCACGACGTTCTGAACCCAGCTCGCGTACCGCTTTAACCGGCGAACAGCCGGACCCTTGGGACCTTCTCCAGCCCCAGGATGCGATGAGCCGACATCGAGGTGCCAACCCGCCCCGTCGATATGAACTCTTGGGGGCGAGAAGCCTGTTATCCCCGGCGGACCTTTTGTCCGATGAGCGACGGCAATTCCACTTTCTACCGCCGGATCACTAAGTGCTACTTTCGTACCTGCTCGACTTGTCAGTCTCACAGTTAAGCTCTCTTATGCCTTTGCACTCGATGCATGATTGCCGACCATGCTGAGAGAACCTTTCAACTCCTCCGTTACTCTTTAGGAGGAGACCGCCCCAGTCAAACTGCCCGTCTGCCACTGTCCTCCAACTGGCTTCACAGTATGGAGTTAGAACCTTAGTCTATACAGAGTGGTATTTCACTTGTTGACTCCACCATGGCTAGCGCCACGGCTTCAACGTCTCCCACCTATGCTACACAATATAAGCCAAAATTCAATAACAGAGTACAGTAAAGGTGCACGGGGTCTTTCCGTCTTTCTACGGGTAAACGGCATCTTCACCACTACTTCAATTTCGTCGATTCCATCGTTGAGACAGCGAACAGATCGTTACACGATTCGTGCAGGTCGGAACTTACCCGACAAGGAATTTCGCTACCTTAGGACCGTTATAGTTACGGCCGACATTCACCGGGGCTTCGGGTCAGAGCTTCTCACTAAAGTGATAACCCCTATCCTTAACCTTTCGGCATTGGTCACGTGTCAGTCCCTATACGTTGTCTTGCGACTTAGCAGAGACCTGTGTTTTTGGTAAACAGTCGCCTGTCCCCTTTCACTGCGGCCCCAAATGGCTTTGAAAGTAAATTTCTCTACCACCCGGGGCACCCCTTCTTCCGAAGTTACGGGGCTAATTTGCCGAGTTCCTTAACGATGGTTATATCGAGCGCCTTAGTATTCTCTACTTACCTACCTGTGTCGGTTTACGGTACGGTCACTCTGTAATCTGGCTAGAAGATTTTCTTGAAAGCATGGCGTCTATAACTTCGCCTCCGAGGAGACTCCTCATCGCTTCTCAGGATATATGTTATCCGGATTTGCCTAGATAACTCCCTACTAGCTTGAACAAGCACTTCCAGCCGCTTGCTTATATAGCCTTCTCCGTCCCTCCATTGCTCATAACGATTACACAGTGGTACAGAAATATTTTACTCTGTTTCCCATCAGCTACGCCTTTCGGCCTCGCCTAAGGGGCCGACTAACCCTGGGCGGACGAACCTTCCCCAGGAAACCTTAGGTTTTCGGCGAATGAGTTTCTCACTCATTTTGTCACTACTCATACCTGCATCCTCACTTCTGTACAGTCCAGCACTCCTTACGGTATACCTTCACTCCATACAGAACGCTCTCCTACCACGCATAACTTCCGTAGAAATTATGCATTCGCGGCTTCGGCAGTAAGTTTTAGTCCCAAGTATTATCGGCGCAAACCCTCTCGACTAGTGAGCTATTACGCACTCTTTAAATGGTGGCTGCCTCTAAGCCAACATCCTAGCTGTCTATGAGAATTCACATCCTTACTCACTTAACTTACATTTTGGGGCCTTAGCCGGCGATCTGGGCTGTTTCCCTTTCGACCACGAAACTTATCTCCCGTAGTCTGACTCCCGTAATTACACACATGGTATTCGGAGTTTGGTTGGTTTTGGTATCCGGGTAAGGACCCTAGCCCATCCAGTGCTCTACCCCCACGTGCTACAATACAAGGCTAGCCCTAAAGCTATTTCGGAGAGAACCAGCTATTTCCGAGTTTGATTGGCCTTTCACCCCTATCCACAGCTCATCGAGACACTTTTCAACGTGCAAATGTTCGGGCCTCCATCTTCTGTTACGAAGACTTCACCCTGGCCATGGATAGATCACTCGGTTTCGGGTCTACGTCGTGGTACTTAACGCCCTATTCAGGCTCGCTTTCACTTGGGCTTCGTTCCTTATGGAACTTAACCTTGCACCACTCCGTAACTCGCAGGTTCATTAAACAAAAGGTACGCAGTCACACATTCTCCGAAGAGCATAGTGCGCCTACACCTTGTAAGTATATGGTTTCAGGTACTATTTCACTCCCCTAACAGGGGTTCTTTTCACCTTTCCCTCACGGTACTTGTTCACTATCGGTCGCTGGTTAGTATTTAGCCTTAGGAGATGGTCCTCCTTGATTCATGCAGGGTTTCACGTGTCCCGCATTACTTGGGTGTCCTGTCCATTCCGGCTAAACAGATTTCGAATACGGGGCTATCACCGTCTCTGGCGGACCTTTCCAGGTCCTTCTTCTATCTGTTTAACAATTTCGGAACGGGAAATCCCCGACAGGATCCCGCAACCCCGGTTAGCATGCTAACCGGTTTGGGCTATTTCCCTTTCGCTCGCCACTACTCAGGAAATCACTTTTGTTTTCTTTTCCTTGGGTTACTTAGATGTTTCAGTTCACCCAGTTTAGCCTTCATACCCTATGTATTCAGGTATGAATATTGAGATATGACTCTCAATAGGTTTCCCCATTCGGAAATCTCCGGATCAAAGCCTGTTTGCGGCTCCCCGAAGCTTATCGCAGCTTACCACGTCCTTCATCGCCTTCCAGCGCCAAGGCATCCACCATATACTCTTAGTAGCTTAATCAAATAATTCGCCTTGTTACTACTCGATATAAAATCGACATATCCAATTGTCAAAGATCATTCGCCCACGTAATACATACGTGAGAGTCAAAATCAGTTGTGCTGCTTAAAAACTTATTTGGTCCCAATTTTTAACAACAAATATTGCTAAAGGACCCACAACAAAAAATATAATGCTAAAACCAAATATTGTACTAAATGTAACTCTAAATTTTTGAGAAATAAGAAATCCAATTAAAGCGCAAACATAAACGATTAAAATTGTATTTAAGTTCTCTAAATAAAAGTTCATATCCTTCTAATCTGGAGCAGAGGGGGGTCGAACCCCTGACCTCCGGCTTGCAAAGCCGGCGCTCTCCCAATTGAGCTACTGCCCCGACAGAGTAAAACCCTGTGCGGATCAATATTTTTAAAGACCAAAAAAACTGGGCCTAGGTAGACTCGAACTACCGACCTCACCCTTATCAGGGGTGCGCTCTAACCAACTGAGCTATAGGCCCTAAATTATCGCTCTGGCTAAAGCTCGTCAGAATTCAAATATGAATCTGCCTTCGAGCAAAAAAAAAAATTGATTGAATGTGAGCACTAAGTCGATCGACCTCGGTTTCAAAAATTAATTTGAAAACCTACTCCTTAGAAAGGAGGTGATCCAGCCGCACCTTCCGATACGGCTACCTTGTTACGACTTCATCCCAATCACCACACATACCTTCGGCACCTACCTCCACAAGGGTTGGATCGGCGACTTCGGGTACACATAGCTTTCATGATGTGACGGGCGGTGTGTACAAGGCCCGGGAACGTATTCACGGTGCCGTAGCTGATGCACCATTACTAGCGATTCCAGCTTCATGATGGCGAGTTGCAGCCATCAATCCGAACTGAGATCGGCTTTTTGGGATTAGCTTAACCTCGCGGTCTTGCAACCCTTTGTACCGACCATTGTAGCACGTGTGTAGCCCAGGGCGTAAGGGCCACAATGACTTGACGTCGTCCCCACCTTCCTCCCCGTTAACCGAGGCGGTCTCCTTAAAGTTCCTCCTTGCGGATGGCAATTAAGGACAGGGGTTGCGCTCGTTGCGGGACTTAACCCAACATCTCACGACACGAGCTGACGACAGCCGTGCAACACCTGTATACCAGCTCCGAAGAGGGGCTCTACTTTCATAGAGCTTTCTAGCATATGTCAAGCCCTGGTAAGGTTCTACGCGTTGCGTCGTATTAAACCACATGCTCCACCGCTTGTGCGGGCCCCCGTCAATTTCTTTGAGTTTTAATCTTGCGACCGTACTCCCCAGGCGGAGAACTTAATGCGTTAGCTTCGGCACACAGGGGGTCGATGCCCTGTACACCCAGTTCTCATCGTTTACGGCGTGGACTACCGGGGTATCTAATCCCGTTCGCTCCCCACGCTTTCGTGCCTCAGTGTCAGGAAAATGATAGCGAGCCGCCTACGCCACTGGTGTTCTTCTAGATATCTACGCATTTCACCGCTACACCTAGAATTCCGCTCACTTCCCAAATCCTCTAGTAAGGTAGTTTTGGATGCAATTCCTCAGTTGAGCTGCGGTCTTTCACATCCAACTTACCCTACCACCTACACACCCTTTACGCCCAGTAAATCCGAACAACGCTTGCCACCTCTGTATTACCGCGGCTGCTGGCACAGAGTTAGCCGTGGCTTCCTCTAAAGGTACCGTCACTCAGTCCAAGTATTAATTGAACTGCATTCGTCCCTTTTGACAATAGTTTACAACCCTAAGGCCGTCATCCTACACGCGGCGTCGCTTCGTCAGAGTTTCCTCCATTGCGAAAGATTCGCGACTGCAGCCTCCCGTAGGAGTCTGGGCAGTGTCTCAGTCCCAGTGTGGCCGTTCACCCTCTCAGGCCGGCTACTCATCATCGTCTTGGTAGGCCTTTACCCCACCAACAAACTAATAAGACGTGGGCCGATCTCTAAGCGATAGGTCTTACGATCCCCATCCTTTGATCCGTAGATCACATCCGGTATTAGCCCCACTTTCGCAGGGTTATCCCAGTCTTAAAGGTACGTGTACCCACGCGTTACTCACCCTTTCGCCACTATTATCCCGAAAGATAATCGTGCGACTTGCATGCCTAAACCACGCCGCCAGCGTTCGTTCTGAGCCAGAATCAAACTCTCCGTAAAAATATTGTTGAGTTTGATCGACTCAAATCTCCGAAGAGACTTGACTCATTATATATTACTCAAAAAAAAAGCGATTACTCGCTTTCAAGCAACTTAGTGTCACATTCAATCAATTTTCAAAGAACATATGGCCCTAAAAGGCCGAAAACTTGTGTCACTGCTGACTTTCTGAACAAAACAGAACTGTGTCAGAGTGCGCGAAAATATACAACGACTCAGCATACGAGTCAACACTATTTTTAACTTTTTTTTATTTTTTTATCTTTATTTTGCGAAACTGACGTTTTCCCACTTTAACCACGTCGTCGTTTTGCAAATTAACGATTTGCTTCGGATCTTTAATCTGCTGCGAATTTATCCGAAAAGCACCTTGCTGAACCAAACGATTTGCTTCACTTTTTGAAGCGGCACAGCCCGAAGAAGCCACCAAATTTCCAGCCACCCATTCCGCATCCGAAGTTTCAAAAACTTCCATGTCATCTGGGTTCTCGCGGCGAGAAAAAACCTGCTCAAACTGGTTCCGAGCTTCTTCACCACTCCCTTGGCCATGAAAACGATCCACTAACAATGCGGCTAACTTTTTCTTTGCTTCCATTGGATGTTCTTTTTTTACAGCTTCAACAGAAACATCTGTTAACAAAGCGTAATAACGTAACATCAATTCATCTGAAACCGACATTGCTTTTCCAAAAATATCTTTTGGTTCTTCAGTCACACCAATGTAGTTGTTCAAACTTTTACTCATCTTTTGAACGCCATCCAAACCTTCTAACAACGGAAGCGTTAGCACGGCTTGCGGTTCTTGATTTTCTTCGCGTTGAAAATCACGCCCTAACAAAAGATTAAATGTTTGATCGGTTCCACCTACTTCAACATCAGCTTGCACTTCAACCGAATCATAAGCTTGCATCAACGGATACAAAAATTCTAAAACTGAAATCGGCACGCCTTCTTTATAACGCTTAGAAAAATCATCACGTTCTAACATTTGCGCTACCGTTGATCGTGACGCTAACTTCACAATCACATCTTCAAACATTAACTTAGATAACCACCCACTGTTGTAAGCCACATCTGTTTTTTCAGGATCTAAAATTTTAAAGACCTGATCCTGATACGTCTTTGCATTCTCTTGAACTTGCGTTGTTGTTAAAGGTTTTCTTGTTTCAGAACGGCCCGATGGATCGCCAATCATGGCTGTAAAATCACCAATGATAAAAACAATTTGATGCCCTAGTTCCTGAAACTCTCTCAACTTATTTAAAGCAACTGTATGCCCTAAATGAATATCAGGAGCTGAAGGATCGGCACCATATTTCACACGAAGCGGCGTCCCTTTTTCTAACTTCTTTAGGAGCTCTTCTTCACCGTGAAGTTCAACAACACCTTGTTTAATTATTTCTAATTGTTCTTTTGCATTCATATTTTTTGTTTTTTAAAGGGACAAAAAAACAAGCCAAAGTCTGCACTTTGGCTTGTTTTCTGTTCTACAGTCAAACAATTAGAGCTTACGATCTTCACCTTTTTCAATCGCTTCAGAGATCTTATCAGCAAAGTCAGATGGAAATTTTTGATCCCGATTCAACACATGTTGAATGTCTTCTCTCGAAGCGCGATCAGAACTTGATTTATCCATCGTGAGTTCCTTAATACTTAAGGCGATCTTCTTCTCTTCTTGATCCACCTTAACTACTCTGGCAGTGACTTCATCACCTTCTTTGACTTGAGTCTCTCCGATTTGAGAATTGTGAACTAAGCCTTCAATACCATCATTGAGCTCCACAAAAATACCAAAGCCAGCAACTTTACAAACTTTGCCAACTACAACATCACCGATTTTAAAGATATCGTTAATATTGTCCCAAGGGTTTTGGGCTAATTGTTTCACTCCCAATGAAATTTTCTTTGCTTCTTTATCAACAGAAAGGACAATAGCTTCAACTTCGTCCCCTTTAGCAAAGGCTTCACTGGCGTTATTCACTTTTCTTGTCCAGGAAATATCAGAGACATGAATCAAACCATCTAAACCATCTTCAAGCGCCACAAACGCACCATAGTTAGTTAGATTTCGGATTGTCCCTTTGACTTTATTTCCTTCAGTATATTTCTTTTCAACATCATCCCAAGGAGTGGCTTCTAACTGTTTGATACCCAAAGATATTTTTTGGTTATCAACATCAACAGATAAAACCATTGCTTCGACTTCATCGCCTACATTTAAAAGCTCTGAAGGATGGTTGAAACGACGAGTCCATGAAAGCTCAGTTACGTGAATCAAACCTTCGATTCCCTTTTCAAGCTCCACAAACACTCCGTAAGGCATCACATTGACAACCTTACCTTTAATTTTTGAATTCACAGGATACTTCCCTGCAAGGTCTTCCCATGGATTTTTTGTTTTTTGTTTTAAACCTAAAGAAATACGTTCTTTTTCTTTATCAAAGTCTAAAATAACCACATCCACTTCATCCCCAATATTAAGTAATTCAGAAGGATGATTGATACGACCCCAGGTCATATCTGTGATGTGCAACAATCCATCTCCACCGTTGAGGTCAATAAATGCCCCAAAGTCAGTAATGTTTTTCACTCGTCCCGTACGAGATTCACCTTTAGTGATCTCTTCCATCAGCTTTGCTTTATCTCGTTTTTTATTTTCTTCGAGAAGCTGACGACGTGACAACACCACGTTCTTACGGTCCAGGTTCACCTTAATCACTTTAAATTCATAGGTCTTACCTAAAAATTCATCAATGTTACGGATATGTTTGATATCAATTTGAGAAGCAGGCAAGAAAGCCTCCATCCCAATATCTACCATCAAACCACCACGAACTTTTCTAAAGACTTTTCCTTTAACCAGGGTTCCTTCTCCACATTTAGAAATGGTTCGTTCCCAGTTTTGGATTTTATCAGCTTTGTGCTTTGAAAGCACAACCATGCCATGTTCGTCTTCTAATCTTTCTAACAAGACAGAAACTCGGTTACCTTGTTTGAGTTGATCGCGATCACTAAATTCGTGAATACGAACAACGCCCTCAGATTTGTAACCAATATCAATCAAAACTTCTTCGCGACGAATCTCTATAATAGAGCCGTCAACAATCGAGCCTTCTTTGATTTCCTTAAGACTTTGTGCATACAAAGTTGCAAAATCGTTCTCAGCAGAACGGTTTCCTCCTTCCCCAAGAGTAGTACCGTTATTTTTTTCTGTTTCTAACATATTAATGGGTTCTCCTTCCGCCAAAAAAGGCACGGAATACTATCAAAGGGGGTAGTAGGTGTCAATTGAAAGATAGACAGCTTTAATTTAAAGATTTTAAACAACTGCACAAGAAAACTTTATGAAGTTACTTTTTTAACTTTTCTTAAGCGGAGTTGACCGCAGGCAGCGTCAATGTCAGATCCCTTAGTCTCTCTGAGAGTGCAGAAAACAGACCGATCCATAAGCTGCTGATAAAAGGCTCTTTGGGCATAAACAGTCGGGGTTTTAAAGTTTGCTCCTTCAATAGGATTGTAAGGAATCAGATTAATTTTGGAAGGGAGATCACTTAAATATTTCTCTAAAGCACGCGCATCTTCAGGCTTATCATTCAGCCCTGCAAGCAGAATATATTCAAACGTAATATTACGGTTCTTCTTATTAAAGTACTCTTTTAATGCCAACTTTAAATCTTTTAAAGGATAGGTTTTGTTGATGGGCATAATCTCGGTGCGCTTCTCATCAATGGCTGCATGCAATGAAATCGCTAATGAAAAACTCTCAGGCTCATCAGCTAAACGTTTAATCCCTGGCACAATCCCCGACGTGGAAACCGTGATATGACGCGCGCCAATCTCCATTCCCCAATGCGCATTAATAATGCGCAAGGCTTTGATCATACGGTCATAGTTGAGCATGGGCTCCCCCATCCCCATCACCACAATGTTTTGAATCTGATCTTGTGCACCCAAGTCTTTATTCACCATCAAGACTTGCTCCACAATTTCATGCACATCTAAATTACGCACCACCCCATCTTTACCACTGGCACAAAATTTACAATCAACAGGGCAACCGACTTGCGTAGAAATACAGAGTGTTTTTCGAGAAGGGACTTTCAATAACACAGACTCAACCATGTTCTTGTCTTTGAGCTCAAACAGATACTTCGTGGCCTTGTTTTCACCCGAGTCTTTTTTGATAATCATCTTTAAAGAAGAACTCTTTAAAGAAAGACCTTCTAGTTTTTCCCTAAGCGGCTCAGGTAAATCAGTCATTTTAGCCAGATCCGTCTCCCGCTTCTTATAGACCCACTGCACCAACTGCCGAGCCCGGTAAGGCTTCTCACCCAGCTCTTTAAACTGCTCCTCTAACTCAGACTGTAAATAATCGCAGACATACAACATAATTAAGTAAATTCCTATATATAGAGGAGATATGATAACACAATTAAGACTGTTGTCTATGGATTACGGGAATTGGAGAGGAGCCAGATGCGGCGGCCGACGTCATCGGCGTCTTTGGCGCGTTCTTTGGCTAGTTGGAGGTAGCGGCGGTAGTGGTGAACTGCTTTTTTAGGTTTGTTTTGACTGTTGTCAAAAAGAACACCTAGGTTGTAGTGGACTAAAGGGTCTTTGGGATTTTGGCGGATGTGTCTTTTATAAGAACGGATTCCCTTTTTGGTCTCTCCTTCTTTTAAATATAGAAGGCCTAATAAGAAATCGACTTGGTTGGCTCCTTCTAATTTACGAGCTTTTTTTAAGTTTTCGATCGCTTGGTTGTATTTTCCTGCGGTGTAATAGCTCAATCCTAATTCGTAGTGGATTTCTTTTTCATCTCTTTCATCACCTGAACTTAGTTCTTGAATCAATTCAGCAATGCGGTTTTCAAGATCATCTCCTTTTAGGGTGTTGATCGTGGCTAGCTGTAAAGGGGTCTTTTGTTTGAGGACTGTGGTTGAAATAATGACTTGGGGCAAATTACGTTTGTTATTTAAATTATCTAAATTGGTTTGAGCTTCTTTAATACTGGGATCCAAACCTAAAGCCGCTTCGTAAAACATTTTTGACTCTTTCCACCTCTGTTGCTTTTGGCGAACCACTCCCAGGTTAAATAAAAGTTGCGCATCATTGGGATTGAGTTGGCGTGCTTTTTCAAAAAACTCAGTGGCGCCAATCCAGCTCTTTTTTTCTGCTTGGAGAATACCAAATCGATAATAAGCTTTAAAAAGTGTTTGAGGGCTGTTGCTTTCTTTTTCTAAAAGCAGAATCGCTTTTTGGTATGCGTGCATTGCCGGGGTGAGCTTGCCTAGCCATTCATAACAATCAGCTAAATTAAACCACCCTTGCCCACTCTCATACCCTTTTTCAAAAGCTTTTTCATAATTCTCTAATGCAACGGTGTACTCTTGTTTGTTATACGCTGACTGGGCCCGGACTACTGCCTCTGACCAAGACTTATCACTGCTCCACGTTTCTAAGTAACGCTCTGCATCATCTGAGTAAAAAATAGAGCCATAATCTTTGGCTTGAGCCGGAGAAGCAACAAACGTTGCTGCAAAGAAAACCACTAAGAATAAATTTATTTTTTTGTTCATTTTATTTCCTCCGACTCATGAATAAGCTTTAAATTTTAATTCAATATGAGTTAATAACTCTTCGCGGGACAAACCATTTTTTGGATAGGTCCCTGATGAAAAAAGAATACCATCTTCTTTTAAATATTCAGACAACGTGTCATCTCGCTCTAAAGCAGACCGAATCCGACCTTCCATTGCTTTAACTCCTGTTCGATCCGTTTCAGCCACAATCACCACTTCCCCTTTGTCAGCTAAATTCACAATCCCTTTAGTTCTCAATCCTACAGATTTAATCAGGTCTTTTAGACTATCTAAGACAACCACCAAATCAGAAGAATTATTTTTTACTTTTAAATGAAGCAATGAAAGCAAGGTGTGATGTTGCTTCGCTGACTTTAAGAGATCATCCAAAAACTCACTAAAGAAGGCTTCTTCAGTATAGATAGGAAGTTCAAAATAAAATGTGGAGCCTTCCCCTTCTTCACTCTCCACACCAATCACACCATGGTGCAATTCAATATAGTCTTTAGCAATAGAGAGCCCTAAACCAGTAGAACTTGCCCCAGAAAAAGGAGTGGAGTCAGCACGCTCAAATCGTTTAAAGATTTTTTCATGAAGTCCTTTAGGAATTCCTATCCCGGTATCATGCACATAGACTTTGACCCCTTTTTCAGAACGCTTGGTTCCAATGGTAATACTTCCTTGAGAGGTAAATTTAAATGCGTTGCCAACAAGATTAGTGAGCACCTGTATAATTTTAGGGGCATCAATATAAAGCTTAGGCAAATTCGGTTCAAAATCTGTTTTTAACTCAAGTTTCTTTTTCTCTGCCTCTACATTAAAAGAATGAGCCACTTCTAAACAGACCTTCTCCACATCAACCAATTCTCTGAGAAGCTCTACTTTACCTGCTTCTATACGTGAAACAGCCAGCAGCTCTTCAATAATTAAATTCAATCGATCACTATTTTTCTTTCCAATCGATAGAAATTCTCGCTGATCTTGGTTGATTTCTCCCTTGAGCCCATCTAATATTTGAGAAATGGATTCTTTGATAATCATAAGAGGTGTTCGGAGTTCATGAGAAACCATAGACATAAATTTTGCTTTGATTTCGTTGGACTCGATTAACTCTTCGTTAGTCTGTTCAAGTTCTTGATAAAGCTGAGCATTCTTTACAGAGATCCCAACACTATCAGCAAAATTTTCTAAGATCGTCACATTATCCTCTGAAACAATTTTTCCACTCAGTAGATTATCTAAAGCAATAATCCCTAAAACATCTTGTCTAAAAACAATAGCAACCAGAGCTCGTCCTGAAACATTGGGATCACTCTGCTCGTATTCCACACAAGTTTTATCGACTCTTGGGTCTTTAAAATAATCATTGGTGATAAATAATTTTTCACCGTGCACCATCATATGACCCATTGGTCCTGAGTTTTCATCAATAGGAATAGTCTTTTTCTCAGACAATGTGACATGGCCATACACATCTGTTCCAATGCGTTGCACTAACGTATTGTCTTGTTTATTCACTAAAAAGAGACCGACCCGGTCAAATTGTAGGTGCTTCCTAATTTGATCGACTAAGATTGAAAGAACTTCATCAATGTGCAGGCTGTTAGCCATGGCGCGCATCATTTCATTTTGAGTCGCCAAATCTTTATTTCTTAGATTCACCTCTTCTTGAGACTTTTGAAGCTTGCGCGTCATTTCATTAATATCATCTGCAAGCGCTTCAATCTCATCTCCGGTTTTGATTTGAATGCGATGAGACAAATCGCCTTGCCCAATAATAGAAGCTCCTTGTTGCAACCGTTCAATCGGCTTCACGATTTTATGGGCGCGATACAACTCGACAAAACTCAACACCAAGATCATGGCTAAACCAAATAAAGAGACTTTAAAGAGGAGGGCAAAAAGAGTGGCTAAACCCTCTTTTGAGTCTTGAGCAATTAAAAGATACCAGTTTTGTTCTGATGGAAGTCCCTTTGCTGGAGGCAAAATAGGAACCGGCGAAAAGCCGAGTTGAAAACGTTCTTTCTGGCTCGACCAAATCCACCCTCTTCCATCTGATTGAACCTGTTGAAAAATAGAACGCAGCAAGGTTTTGTTTTCTTGGAATTTGTTTGGATGAATCATGATTTTGCCCTCACTATCAACAAGCTGAGCAAAACCAGTATTACCGACTCGTACCTCTGAGATCATTTGACTTAACGATTTTGCATCTAAAACCATAAAGATCACACCCACTGCTTTTAGTGCTTTTTCATCCATCACAGGTGACGCAATTTTAATCACAGGTCTTCCCCAACGCCGATCAAAGACCACATCACTCACCACTAACTTTCCTTGACCCTTCTTAAAACTTTGTTGCCATTCAGGCCATTGGCTTAGATTGTATTCTTCGGTTCCATCATTTGGATTAAGCAAATCACCTTGTGCATTAGTCAAAAAGATATCAAGGTATTCTGAATCTTCTCCAACCTTAAAATTCCCTTGTCCATATTGGCGTAGGTATTCTTGGATGTAGTTGACAATATCTTCAGCCATGGTCCAGAGCGGTTGAGGGGTTCCCTCTTCTGTTTTTGGCTGTTTATCCACATTGGTTTGCTCCACTAGCTTTCTAAGATAAGGAACCAAACCTAAATTTTTCACTTCTTGAGCTTTGTATTGAAGAAAGAGCTGAACCTTATCACTTGTCTCTTGAGCAATGTTGGCTAAATGATTTCCATTAGATCGTTCTAAAGCATTTTTACCCCCTACAAACATTAAGATAATCACCAACACGCCTGGCAAAATCCCAACGATTAGGAGTGACGAAAAAATCCTTTTTTGAATCCCTTTTTTTTGTTTTTTCATAAACTTACAATTCTTGATTTTGTTTTAAGGCAAGCTCTGCCTCACGCGAAATATCTTTTAAACAATCCTCTATGGACTTAGCACCAAACAAGACTTTATCTGTTTCACTCTTAAATGATTTTTGAAAGAACTCGTCCCAATTTAAGAGTCCATAGTTTTCAATTTCAGAAAAATCTAAGGCCTCAATTAAATGATTCACCCCTTTTGGCGGTTCGTAAAGAAAGAGTGAAGAATGCGCCACACTCTTTAAGGCAGGCACACAATTACGGCTCACACCACACAAACGAGAACCTGTCTCCCCTGAATAAAAGGAGACAAACTTCCAAGCAGCTTCTGGATGTTGGGTTGATTTAGAGATGCAATTGCCTCCAACCGCTAAACGGGAATAACGCCGCTTCCCTTGTGGAACAGGAGCCACATCCCAATCAAAGCGTTTTACTTTAGAAAGCTGGCTCACCATATAGGTTCGGCCCACAAACATCGCCACTTTCCCAGTGGAGAAAAGATCCAACCCATCTTCTTTTTCAATATCACGCAACTGCCCAGGAGACGGAGCCACGTGGTGTTTTTTTTCTAAATCAACCAAAAAGCCTAAGGCTTCTTTGGTTTCAGAACTATTTAACAAGACCTTACTTAATTGCGGATCAAAGCATTCTCCACCCAGGCTTCGAACCATTAACAAAGTTCTAGGCTGCAAGGTTCCATACTGCACGGTTCGCCCTTTTTCTTGCTTGGTTAAGCTTTTAGCTGTTTGCAAAAAATTATCCCATGTCCAAGAAGCATCAGGATACTCAACCCCTTCTTGATCAAATAAGTTTTTATTATAAAAGAGCAAATCAGTTGAAAAGTGAAAGGGAAAAAGAAAGAGCTGATTCTCTAGCTCACAACTTTTAACTACTTGAGGGAAATATTCTTTTAGATCAACCCCTTCTCCTCTTTTTACATAAGGAGTCAGGTCAAGAAGGCGGTCTCGTTTAACCAAAGAAGGCATACGGTCAGTGGTGTAATAAAAAACATCTGGAGCATTTCCCCCTGCAATCCTAATTTTTAGTTTTTGAAAGCCAGAGGTTGAATATTCGACTTTAACCCTAATATCAGGATTAGCTTCTTCAAACTTTTCGATCATTTGTTTCAGAGCCCAGCGTTGTTCAGGTAAGGATTCCATTGTCAGATAAGAAATGGTGGTGCGATCATCTTGTTGGGCACGACATCCCATAAAGGAAAAAGAAACAATCAAAAATAAAAGAAAGGCTTGTTTTATCATGAAGAGACCGTTTGATTTAATATGTTTGTGGGTAAAATTCCTTTTGCTGGCAAGCGGCCAAACAACACATCAACCAATGCTTTTAAAGAAGCTTCTCGAAACCCATAACTCACCAAGTAGTTTTTAGCTTGAGGAAAGACAGACAGGTCGTATGGATTTCTTAGAGCAGAAACCACACTCTTTTTACCTAGATTTAAGCAATCTTGCACAAGTTGCGCCTGGTCGGAATACATATGAGCATTATACGTGAAAATGAGAAGCAAATCAGCCTTATTTGCTTGGTTTAAAACAACCTTTATTTGCTCTGGATCAGGCTCTAATGCCACTTGCTTAAAATCAATCTCTGGCTTGTATGTTTTGAGAAGCTGCTCTAAAGAGGTCTCACGCACAGAATCCTCCTCCACTTGCGTTAAAGGAGAATAATCAACACACAAGACAAAAATCTTTTCTGGAGCTTCAGCATCTAGCGGTATCAAAGAATCTTCGTTTTTAACTAATGTGATCGCATTTTGAGCAATTTCATAAGCAATTTTTAAACCGCTGGCTAGCCCATTCTGTTCACTCTTTTTCTGACGACTAATCGATTTTTGTTTAATCGCTTGGATACGCTCTACTTTTTCATCTAATAAAGATTCAGGCAGTTCATTATTTTTTACAGCTTCATGCAAACGATGAAACACTTTTTCTTGAACCTCAGGCGTGTGACAAACTAAAACCTGGTCACCTCCTGCTTGCACAAATTTCAGAGCAGCCTCTTCAACGGTCATTGATTTTAAGATGGCACCCATTTCTAAATCATCTGAAATCACCAATCCTTTAAAACCAAGTTCTTTCCTTAAAAGATCGGTTAAAATCGGCTTAGATAAAGTGGCTGGGGATTGGGAATCAAATTGTGTGTAGATGCAGTGGGAACTCATCACAAAATCAACATCAGCTTCAATTGCTTTTTTAAAGGGATAGAGTTCTGTTTCAAGTAAATCTTCATTTGAAATATCAATTCTCGGCAAATCAAGGTGACTGTCTTTACGCGCCAATCCTTTACCTGGAAAATGTTTGGCTGTGGCTGACATCCCACTCTCTTGCATTCCTTGGATCAATGCCGTGCCCAGTTCTGAAACAGACTCTTTATATTGGCCTAACGAACGGACCCCAATTCCAGGATTTTCAGGATAACTCAGGTCTAAAACAGGAGCAAGATTGAGATTTACTCCGAGCTCAAGCCATTCTTGGGCAGTCACTCTTCCCATTTCATAAGCCCAATCACGGTTTTGGGTTGCTCCTAAGGCCATGTTTCCAGGAAAAACCGAAACACCTTGGGTGAGGCGAACCACCACACCCCCTTCTTGATCCACACAAAACCATAAAGGAAATTCATCTGAGCTTAATGCGTTGTTAAGTTCAGTGGTGAGTTGTTTGAGCTGGGTTGTATCTGGGATGTTACGAGAAAAGAGAATGATGCCGCCTGGATGCCATTTTTTTAAATTCTCTAAGACATCCGCGGTTAATCGATCATTTGGAATCCCAAAAACAAGTAGCTGGCCAATCTTTTGGGTGAGGTTCATAAGTCCTAACAACTCAAATTTTAATTAAAATTCAACCAACACGCCTGCTCTTAAATAAAGCGCATGTGCGTCTTCTTCATCATCAATTTTGATGGTACCCACACCAGGAACCGCAACCGATCCTGACAAATCAAAGTAAGCAAAATGATAGGCCGCTTCAAAATTAAGCAAAATATTTTTAGCTACAGCCACATCCACACCTGCGCCTAATAACCAAACAAGTGCATCATCCACATCGATATCTACTTTTGTTCCAGCTGGAAGCACAACGTCTTTAAGATCTCTTATCCCCGTCCTTTGAACAGCAATTAAATCAGCTCCAGCTTGATTGGCATCTGACTCAGCAGCTGCTAATGCAGCATCTCTAGCAATCGTTGAACTAGCTGTCGCAGAGGCTGTAGAAGTTGTTGTGGTGGCTCCTGTTGTTGTCGACGTTGAAGAAGATAAAAAAGAGACACGCGCATTAGCTTCAATCAATCGATTATTAGCTGCTTCTATAGCTGCTTGAGTAGGAAGAGTGATCACCTTTCCATCCAAATCAGCGCGCGACAAATTAGCTTCTATATCAGCATCATTGTATTGAATCCCAACTCCACCTAAAGCATAAAAACGAACATTGTTATACCACGCCGAGTGAAACAATAACTTAGCTAAAACAGGGACACCAAACACATCTCCATCAAATCCTTTGCCTTCAAATGAAAACTCATTAAAAGAAAGAGTCTTTTCAAGAGAAACCTTATCACGATAGGTGTAACGTAAAATAGCCGTTCCACCCAATTCGTCATCGACTAGATCTGAGTCAACAGCCACAAAGTTAATGGCTCCACCTGCTGACCAAACATGAACTTTTACATTTTTAGGGGCATTTAATGTGATCACATCTTCAATGGTGGTTGATTGAAAGTTGATTTCTGAATAAACAGATTGAGGACAAAAGAAAAGACTGATCAAGAAAAGAGTGGGTCCTAATAGACTCTTTTTAAATGAAACAAGCATCCTTATCTCCTTTTAAAGGGTTGCTTTAAATGCACACACTTTGTGCAAATATAAGGAGATTCTATCAAAAGGAATACCCAATATCTAGTATAATTATAGAAAAACCACAAGATCTTGTGGCAAAAAGGCTAAAATCGAACCATTAAGCTCATCCGGACCACTGCAGTATCAAAGTTACCCCCTGTTTTGATGCCAGGGCCTTTGATATCAAAATCAGCAAATTGATAACGCAAATCTATATTTAAGAAGAGTTGTTCTGAAAGCTTGTAATCTGCTCCGGCTCCAGCTGTAACAATGACCCCATCCTCCACATCAAGATTGACTCCACCCGCTTTTAAACCTTTATCTTCATTAAATTGATACCCCACTCCCCCCTGCAAATAATAGCTGACTTTGGCAAAGTAAGGCGTGTGCAATAAAAAGGATTGAAGAAATGGGATGGCAAAAACATCACCGTTGACTTTACGCGCATCAAAACGATTAAAATCTGCTGAAGACTCTAGTGAGAAAGCATTGTGAAAGGTATAACGCGCTTTGACATTACCACCAGCAATCGTGTCGATTGTATTGTTTGTGGCCAGAGCCACATTACCCCCACCCCCAACAGCAAATTGATGGCGTGGTGACTGATCAAAGAATTCTTTCCAATCAGCCCACTTCATTCCAGGGATTTTTGCTTCTTGAGCAAAAGATTGAGACGGAATCAAGTAAAGAGAAAGCAACGCAATAAAAAGAAGGTTTTGCTTACTTTGAAAAAACCGAGAAAAAGGTTTCTGGGTTATTTGTGGCAATAGCTTGAATCGATTCATGTTCCCCCCATTTTTTGAGGACATCTGGTTTATCGGAAACCCATGTAAAAATAGGTTTGCGTCCTTTTACGTGTTCAAAAAATTCGTCTTCTAAAACAGAAACTCTTGGGCACAATACGTCAACAAAATCAGGTACTTCGTCAAGCTGCTTCAACACTCTTTCAGAAGAAATAAAATTAACTCCCAGCCTGATTTTTGGATCAGCTTCACGCATTAACTGTAAAATTTCAAAGTCAAATGAAACCACACAAACATGTTCATAAAGATCATTTTCTTGAATCAGAGCTACCACTTGTTTCACAATTTCAGGATTTCGGTTTCGCTGTGCTTTAAGCTCTACATACATCAGCACTTTATCTTTTAAATAATGAAATGTTTCTTGAAGTGTTAAAACTTTTTCTCCTTTAAAAGAAGGCGCAAACCATTTACCTGCATCAAGCTGTTGCACTTCAGATAGATCTGTTTCAATTAAATCACCCCAGCTATCTGTTGTGCGCTCCAAACCTTCATCATGAAACAAAACAGGAATACCATCTCGAGTCAGACGCACATCAAACTCAATCATATCCACGCCAATCTGAACGGCTCGAACTAAAGAAGCTAAGGTATTTTCAGGAGCTAAGGCAGAAGCCCCTCGATGACCAATACATAGTGGACGGTTCGGTTTACGTTTAAAACAACTCTCACTCACGTTCTTTTCTCCTTTGTCCTGACAAGCTAATCGCTCTTTTGCTCGGATGAGCCCTTCTTCTGTTGAATTAATTTGATGCTCTAACTGCAAATCATAAAGCTCATCTAAAATATTTTTAAAATGGGGCCCTGGCTTGGAACCTAATTCAATCAACTCTTTTCCGGTTACAAGGGGCTTGGGTTTGATTTCAACTTTTGCTTCTTTAAATTCTTTGATCTTATCTTGACAAAATTTGTGGAGATCTAAAATACCATGGCTTGCCAAACAATCAATTCGATGAAGCTCAAGCTCTGTATCAAACGTGTCACGCGCCAAAAAGCGTTTCAGTTTGCTCTCACGCATATTCGGCGCATCTTTAAACTTCATATGGTTTTGCACACATTCCACAATTTGATCTGTTTTTTCATTAGAAAATTTCAAGCGTTTACAGATTTTTTCTGCCATGCGCGCCCCAACATGTTCGTGGGCATTAAATCGAATGCGATCAGCTTCTTCATAGGTTGGAGGCTTACCCACATCGTGGAGCAAGGCTGATACAGCTAACACTTCTGAAGGGCTATCCTCCAACAACTCCAACAACATCCGCGTATGCACATAAACATCTCCTTCAGGATGATACTCAGGAGGTTGTTCTACCCCAATCATGGTTTCAACTTCAGGTAAAACCTCGTGCAATAAACCTGTATCGCGCAATAAGTCTAAAGCTTTGCCGGGATTCTTAGAGGTGAGCATTTTCACGATTTCATCACGAATGCGCTCAGCACTCACCTGATTGATTTGTGGTGCTAACTTTTTAATCGCTTCAAATGTTTTTTCTTCAATCGGATAACCCAAACGGGCTGAAAACCGAACAGCTCGAAGTAAACGAAGTTTGTCTTCATTAAAACGAAGTTCTGGTTCGCCAATGGCACGCACTGTTTTTTGAGCTAAGTCTTCTTGACCCTTCACATAATCAATTACTTTTTCTTCTACTGGATCAAAGAACATTCCATTAATCGTAAAGTCACGGCGCTTGGCATCTTCTTCAGAAGAACAGAACCGAACCTCTTTAGGATGACGGCCATCTTCATACTCAGAATCTGCACGAAAGGTAGCGACCTCAAACTGAATCCCTTCCAACATCACAATCATCACCCCAAACTGAGCCCCTACAGGAATCGTACGAGGAAAAAGCTTTTGCACCTCTTCTGGCTTGGCGCTGGTGGCAATGTCATAGTCTTCAGGCTCAATCCCTAAAAGATGATCACGCACACATCCCCCTGCCCAAAGCGCTTCAAAGCCTTTGTCTCGCAATACCTTTATAATCTGAGATGCACCCTCTTTTTTATTCATAAGATTAGATAAGTGTGGGGTTAATTGCCTTCGTCTTCAATCCAGTAAATCAGATTATCTTCAACTTTATACATCAGAGGAGCCACTTTAACTTTAGGGTAACGTTGTGAAAGACGCTTGGATTCGCTTAAAATAAAATCGACTTCATTGACAATTTCAAACATAGGGGCATAATTTGAAAAATGCTCTTCTGCATCCTTTTTATCCCATCCGGCACGCTGGCAAAGACCGTCAATAAACTGATCTTTTTTTGACATCAAATTCACCATGCCGCATTGAGTGTGGCCCATCAAAGCAATATACTCAACGCCCCCCACAGCCACTGCAAACGAGACTTTAAACTCGCTGTAACGAAGATTCGCTCCACCCGCTCTTAAAATAAAAGCAAAGTTTTCAGGAAGAGATAATGTTTTTCGGTTATCCATACACATCCCAACCAAGAGTTCCGCTCCATTATAAACTTTATGTGGGGCCTTAAAATTATGATACTCAAACAGTCTGGCTACTGGAGTATCTTGAAACTCTTTAGGAATATCATTCGCTGATTGAATAGGTTTCAGTCGTTTCATGGTGCTTTTTTAAATACCTCTATAAATTTAATTTGCAACACCTTATCAAAAATCACAGGTAAATGCCCTTATTCTTCTTTAAACAGAGAGAGGACAATTTTAGATTAAATTACACATAATACACTCTAATGGTTAAACTTATACATTTTGTTATCCAAAGATATCATTCAAGCATCAGATAAAAAGAGATCAAAGCTTCCTGTTTGAAAAGCTCATTAAACTTACGAGGAATATATGTTATTGTATGGCCCTTATGAAAGAGCCTGATTTTAGTTTACAGATTCGTGTGCGGTACCAGGAAGTTGACCCAATGGGTGTGGTTCATCATTCTCGGTTTTTTTCTTATTTTGAAATGGCGCGGGTTGAGGGATTGAGAAGTATTGGGTTGGCTTATAAAGATATTGAAAAAGAAGGTATCTATATGGTGGTGGCTAAGGCAAGTTGTAAGTTTAAGGCCCCTGCTCATTATGATGAAGTGCTCACTATTGATATGTGGGTGTCACAATTTAACCGAGCTCGGATTGATCACGAATATGTGGTTTGGAAAAACGATCGAAAAACTTTAGTGGCTAAAGCTCAAACCACCTTGGCTTGCGTTGATAAAGAAGGCGAGCTCATTGCTGTGCCGAAAAAAGTGTTAGACCTGCACGAACATCCCCCCGAAGATCGCATCCGCGAATTGATTTGCCAACCATAAAAGTTATCCACAAGGCGGTGCCTGACCCCGTTATCCACAGGTTTGATTATTTGGTGAGGGTTTGGATCGCTTGGGTCCAGTTGCTGTAGAGTTTTGCGCTCTCTTTTTTGTTTTGTTTTTTGGGAGTGAATGTCTTTTCCCACTTTTCTTTGGAAGCAAGCTCTTCTTTGTTTTTCCAAAAGCCAACCGTTAAACCAGCTAAGAGAGCCGCTCCTTTAACCGTGGTTTCAATATTTTTGGGACGCAAAACAGGCACATCTAAAAGATCAGCTTGGAATTGCATTAAAAAACTATTCTTAGTGGCTCCACCATCAACACGTAATTCTTTAATAGGAACACCTGAATCTTTTTTCATCACATCAAACACATCTTTAGTTTGAAAAGCAAGCGACTCTAATGTGGCACGCACAATATGTTCTTGCTCGGTTCCGCGGGTCAACCCTAAGATCGCTCCACGCACATCACTGCGCCAATACGGGGCGCCCAAACCCACAAAGGCAGGCACTACCACCACTCCATCGCTCGAAGAAACAGATGTGGCCATTTTTTCTGAAGCGGCGGAATCTTTAAAAAAGCGTAAGCCATCACGCAACCACTGAACAGCAGCTCCGGCAATAAAAACAGAACCTTCTAATAAATAGCTTGGGTCTGATAAATTCGATGCAGCAATTGAGGTCAGCAAACCATTTTTCGAATGAACAGGCTTACTCCCTGTGTGCTGTAATAAAAAGCAACCGGTGCCATATGTATTTTTTGCCATACCTGGCTCGACACATCCCTGGCCAAACAACGCAGCTTGCTGATCCCCTGCGATTCCTGAAATAGGAATTCCGTCAGGAAGCACACCCAACCCTTGAGTGAATCCAAATATTTCTTGAGAGGGATGCAAATGCGGCAAACATTCTTTTGGAATACGAAACTTTTTTAAGATCTCATCATCCCAAACACGCTTGTTAATGTTTAACATCATGGTACGCGACGCATTGGTCCAGTCAGTGGCATGAACTTTGGCCCCACTTAAATGCCACAACAACCAACTATCCATGGTTCCAAATAGCAGATTCCCTTTTCTCGCTTCTTTTCTTAATGCAGGATGAGTATCAAAATGAAGAGCTAATTTAGTGAGAGAAAAATAAGGATCAATTTTAAGGCCGGTCTTTTTTTGAATCCAAGGCTCTAAATTTTGCTTTTTCAACTTATCGCAATAATCACTCGATCGACGGCATTGCCACACAATGGCTTTTCCATGCGGTTTGCTCGTCTCTTTGTCCCAAAGCAAAAATGTTTCACGTTGATTGGTAATGCCAATAGCAGTGATTTGCTGAGGATGAACCTTCCCTTTTTCCAAAGCTGTTTTGATATTTTTAAGGGTAATTTGCCAGATTTTAGTGGCATCGTGCTCGACCCAACCCGGCTTTGGAAAATATTGCGGAATCTCTTCATAAGCAGAAGAGACCACCTCTTCACGGTGGTTAAAGATTTGGACCGTGACTCCAGTAGTCCCCTCGTCAATCGCTAAAATGTAATTTAATTTTCCCATAAGATAGGATCTTAACACAAAGAGACGAAAAAGAGCCCTTTTATTAAATTGCTGATTCCACAGATTCAGCTGTAAATCGAGCTGAAATCAAATTAAAGAGAGGGTCTCCTGACAAAATCGTTAGACGAGTGCCCTGCTCTGTAATGATCGTAAAAGGCTTTGTCTCAATAATTCCTTCGCGAGATTTCCGTCTCTCTTGGATCGTTTTTTGTGCCGTAGATAAAATGGCAACCGGAACACGCATGGTTGAAGCACTAATATTGTCTAAGCCCGCATCAAAAAAGAAATGAACAGATTCAGGATCTCCAGCTTGTTCTCCGCAAACCCCAACATCAATATGCTTGCCTAATCTTTTTCCCGCTACACGTAGGTCAAGTACTGTCTGACGCACTGTTTTACCCACTCCCTCTTGATCAAGCTGATTAAAAGGATCAACTCTCCAAATACCTCTTTGCAAATACTCACCTGAAAACTTAGGCGCATCATCTCGACTCACACCTAATGTAAACTGAGTCAAATCATTGGTTCCAAATGAAATAAAATCAATGAGCTCAGCAACCGTATCAATAACCAAACTAAGACGTGGAATTTCACCCATTGTTCCAAACAAGATATATTTTTTATAAGAGTCATCAAGAGTTGATTCTTTAAACAACCTCTCTTTAACTTCATCATAAATTTCTCTCATCGCTTCAACTTCTTCTTTAAATCCAGCTAGAGGAACTTCTATCGCGGCAACAGGTTTATACCCCTCTTCAAGCAATTGGATTGTTGAACTGGTAATCGCTTCCATTTGGACTCTTGGAATTTCAGGAAAAACAATATGCAATCGCACACCTCGTTTAGCCATCATAGGATTCACTTCTTCAAGAGCTTTAATTCGATTTTTGAGTTCGTCCGCACTAATACCTAAGTCTTTAGCAATCTTTGCGATCTCTTCAGTATCAGACACATGAGGTAAAAATTCGTGCAACGGTGGATCCAACAATCGAATGATTGATTCATAACCATCCATTGCTTTTAAATTTTCATAGTTCATCTTTTCTTGATGCGCTCTAATTTTAACTAATGCCTTTTCTTTTTCTTCAGTAGATTGAGCTAAAATCATGGCTCTAAAGTCTCGAATCACATCAAAGAACTGATGCTCAGAACGAGTCAAGCCAATCCCTTCAGCACCAAAGGACCGAGCCAAACGAACATCTCGAGGCTCATCAGCATTGGCTCGCACTTGAAGAACTCTCTTTTTACCAGACAGTTCAACACCCTCACGTTGAATTTCAACAGCCCAACCCATTACTTTTTGAAAGAGTTTAAATTTATCGGTTTCTTGAGCTTTTCTTCGCTTCTCTTGAAACTCTCTAATTTTTACCTTTTTCAAATTCCCCTGTTTTACTTTAAGAGCTTCTTCAGATGATCCACCTCTAAAAGTATGAACAATACTTCTAACCCAACGAGGAGCCATTTTTTTCAAAAAAGACCGCGTTCTGCTTGGTTGATCCCCTACTTTTCTAGCTTCACCCTCAGCAGCTTCTTCTATATCTTCATCTGTTCGTAAACCTGTCACAATAGGAGAGGCTTCAGTATTAATGGCTCCAGCAATCACTTCACCTGTATTTCCATCAAGAGAAATAATATCGCCCGCTTCAAGTCTCTTTCCATTTATCACTGCGGCAATAGGGTTTTCATTGGCATCTTTTTCAATCAACACCTCTTTAGCTCCAACAATACAACATTTTCCCCAGCCACGAGCCACCACAGCAGCATGAGAAGCAAGCCCACCTGTGGCAGTTAAAATTCCCGACACCACACGCATTCCATCCACATCTTCAGGAGATGTTTCGTGGCGCACTAAAATAACTTGAGCGTCAGAACCTTGGGCTCTTAATTCAGCAACCATCTGCACAGCTTGCTTTGGTGTTAAAGCAATGGCGCCTGAAGAAGCAGCAGGAACCGCTCCTTCCCCTTCTGTTAATAAATGCTTTTCTTTAATGGCATCATCTTTTTCTTTAGCTATAAATTGTGGATAGAGCATTTGCTGAACATGACGGTCACTAAC
>JAJCYG010000082.1 GCA_029263055.1 Actinomycetes bacterium | reverse complement strand
CACAATCCAAGCTTTAATGATTCCAGAAGCATATGGAACGATCAAAGAAATTTATCAAGGTTCTGATAAAGAGATGATGGTGTTTCATATTCAAGACGTGCATGCCAGTTTTGAAGTTCAAGAAAACATTGCTAAAATTATTAATCATATTAATACAAATTATTTTAATAATGAGATTGATTTAATCGGTGTCGAAGGGGCAAAAGGAGTTGTTGATTTAGATTTATTAAAGGCAGTTCCGGAAAAAAGAATTTTAAAGAATACAAATGATTATTTGATGGAAAAGGGACTCTTAACAGGGCCTGAATATTATAGTTCTTTTTACAATACAGAAACGATAGTTTTTGGTTTAGAAAAGAGTGATCTTTATTTTGATAACTTAGAGGCTTTTCGCTCAACCATTCGATCTTCAAAGAAGACAGAAGTGTTGTTTCAAGAATTTGAAACAGGGTTTTATCAGTTGCTTGATCAGGTTGCTTCCTCAGAGTTAAAAGAATTTTATGAAAAAGAAGCTGCGTATAAGAGCAATAAACTTTCTTTGAGCCGATACTCTCTTTATATTGATGAATTAGCTTCTAAACATAAAGTAAGTAGTTCTGTCCATCCTAATTTTAAAACTGTTCTAGATGCCATTAGTTTAGAGAAGAAAATCGATTTTAAGGTGGTTCAAAAAGAACAGACCCAGTTGATTCAAGCGCTCCAAGCATTGAAGGACGAAGAGATTTCAAAAGGATTAATACAAAAGGGTCTCGATTTTAGAACAGGGAAGTTGCCTGCACATGAATATTATCGTTTTGTGATTGATTCTGGCCGTAAAATGAAGATGGCTTTAAAAGAAGAATATCCTCAAGTATTGCGTTACGGCAAACTCACTTATTTACAGTCTAAAATTAAATCAGCTGTTTTGTTTCAAGAAATAGATTGGTTGATTAGCGAAATCAAACAAAAAATTCTTCCTGCTAAAGCAGAAAAAAAATTAGATGAAATCAAAACAGGTTTCGAGAGATTGACGACTCTTCGTAACTTAAAGTTGACTCGATCTCAGTGGGTTGATTTGACTCGAGATAAAAAGAGTTTTGATTTAACTGAGTGGAAAGGGTTTATTACGGCAGAGGCTGCAATACGTGGTATTCAAGTGAGTTTGCCTCAAGATATTGCTCCTCTTCAAAAAATGATTTCATCCCCAGAACGTTTTTATAAAGATGCGATTGAGCGGGACACAGTTCTATTTGATAATTTTTATAAAGAATGGCAAGTTTCTAATAAAAAAGCAGGCGTGCTTGTGACGGGTGGTTTTCACACAAAGGGGTTGGTTGAGCGACTCAAGTCAAAAGATGTTTCCTATGCTGTTATTACACCTCGTTTGACAGGCAGCTATAACTCAAATCTCTATTTAGAGTTGATGATGGGGCCTGCAGATAGAGATGGGTTGCAGACTTATAACAGTTTTGCCAGTTCATTAAGAGCCTCTAATCCTGCCTTAGCAGAAGAATTAAAAGAGCGACTAAGTCGAGTTCAACGAATTGTCATAGGGTCTGTTTTGGTGCAGGAAAACCTTGCCTCAATAAAAAGTAATCCTAAATGGAGTGAATTTCTTAGTTTATTAGGAAGAAGTGGTATTGAGATAAGTCCTTCAGCTAATTCAAATGAAATTATTCTGACTTATGAATCAGGCAACTCAAAATATAGCAACACTGTTAAACGCACCATTGGAGGTAAAGGAAATGCTAGCTTTCAATTTTCTCTTCCTAAAAAGGTTGCTGGGTTGAAGTATGTTTTGTCTGACAGTCAAAATGAGAATTTTGAGGCAGGTCGTGTTGATGAACTAAGAGAAGAAATTGAGAAAAAGTTGTCTCAAGGGGATCTACCTCAGAGTGATAAAATAGCTGATGCGATTTTAATTGTGACTCTTTCGCAGTTGAAAGCAGACCGATCTCATTACCTTAGTGAAGCTTGGAGTGATATAGGGTTTAGAGGGACTTTTGATGTTGGAGCATCTTTTAGTGAAGCTCTTTTTACAGAATTAGTCCAACGTGCTGAAGAAACATTAGATAATCAAGGGGTTAAGATTTCAAGAAGTGACAATGAGTTTGAAGAAACCTCTAAAGCTGTGTTTGTTTATGAACAGGGTAAAGAGCGTACAGAGCTCGAGTTTTCTTTGTATGGTTTAGAAGGTGACCCTGGTGATGAAGTTGAGAGTTTAGACTTTTCAATTACAGAAACAACTTATGTTAAGAAGTTTGTTGAAGACTCTGGGCCTTCAGCTTCTGAAGGTGGACCGGTATTGAGTGCACAAGGTGGGTTGGCTCCAGAGTTACAAGGTCAGTATGGAGTGGAAAAGGGAGTTTTGGTTCAAAAAGGAGGGACTTCTGTCATTGAAGGAAGGGAACGTGAAGGGGCTCAGGCCATAATAAAAGCAATAAAGAAAAATGGAAAATCTGAGCTAGTAAGCTTTTGGGGTGGTATCTCTTTTATTGTTGATGGAGATCTTATAGATGCTCTCCCTATTTCTTTAAAAGCTTTTAAAAGGAATTTGCAAGAGTCTTTGGAAGCAGACCCTGATGCAGCTCAACTGAAAAAGAAACTCAAAGCTGCTCAACAACGACGAGGAGAGCCTCTTGTCTTAGCTTTGGTGGATCGTTCTTCAAGTACAGCAGGAAACCATATTCGCGATGGCCTGCTTATTTTTAATCGGGCATCTATAGATAAAATGGGTGAGACTGATCCTTTGCTGCGTGAGCTTTATCGGGTTTCATTTAAGACTGATTTTGTTCATGAGATACGCCACGAAGCAGCTCCTAATGAGGAGCAAGAAGGGGCTAATGAGCCAATCTTTGAAGCCAAACAAATTCCTTCGGATGTTGAACTTTTTAAGAAATTACTAAAACAGCAGGCAAGGGTTTCTTTGAATCCTAAAGTGCTGCTTGGGTTGATGCAACTTTATGATCGAACCTCTCCTTTTATTTTAGCTTTGGTTTATGACTATTGGAGTTCTAATTTTCAACGAGGAGTAGAACCAGACCTCCAAGATGTTCTTGATCTTGCCTCTTATAATCAGCTTATTAATGGTTTGAGATTGAATGAGGGATCAGCTATCGCAGATAAGTTAGAAACCTTAACTGAAATAGAGAAAAGGAATATAGGCCAAGCTTTATTACCGTCTCTTAATCCAATTGGCAGCTCTCCTAGGCTTTCAGGTTTAAAGTCTTTATTATCGGGTAAAGTTACTATTCAGAGACCACAAGGTGCAAATGAACTTGTTTTAGAAGTAGAAGGTGTTCGAATTGGAATTGAGCGTAGGCGCGAGACAAACTTGCCTTTGAAGTTAGTGTTTAACGTATTAGGAAGAGCAACACCTGTGATAGCAAGAAAAGCACCAGCAGCACCAAAAGTAGCGACTGTTCCTGCGCCAAAAACAGCTCCTATTGGTGCAGAAGATTATTTGAGAGCTTATGAATTAAGTAAAGATAGGTTTAATAATTTGGATCCTACCTTTTTTCAAGGTGCGGATGAGAATACTCGTTTAGCTCTAGGAAGTGTTTTAACACTAGTAGACAATCCCGCTTCACGTCTATCCATAGAAATAGCTCAAAAATTAAGAAGTGCAGGAATAATACCCATTGTGGTTCAAGGAGAGAATGGGCGAATCATTTTAGAGTATGGACAGGATAAAAGAAGGATTGAAATTGTAAATAGAGGGGGGCGGGCTTTGGTCCGTAATCATACGGTCATACCTCCACAGAATTGGCCTAATCTTGTTGGAAGGGCTGTAAATCCAAGGCAGGAAAGAGAAATTGCTGGAGCTGTTTATAGGGCCTTAACCAATAGTGTGACTCTGCCGGGAGACCAATCAATTTTAAGTTCGAATAAAATTAGTTTAGTCAGAGGAAACTTTGGGCTTTGGCAAGGAGTCATCCTTTCTTATCAAGATCGATCTGGAAAAGAAGTTAACCTTGAATTTTTTGATTTAAGTGCAGGCAAAGGAGCTTTGATTGACCTCGCTATGCATTATGATCCGTCTATACCAAATGCTCGACCGCGAGCTTTTGTGCGTGGGCCTGCAGCGTTTCAAGGTGGGATGGCAGCACCGCTGGTTGCTCAATATGGAATTACACCTGAATTAGCTTTGCGTAAGGTTGTTTCGAAAAAAGGTGATGTTGAGGTGGTAGAAGGAAGTGGAAACAAAGGGGTTGCTGCTCTAAAAACAGCAGTGCGCACAAATGCAACAACGGTTGCTGTTGGAAAGATCTCTTTTGTTGTGGATAATGATTTGCTTGATGCGCTTAAAAGTGCCGGACTTTCTTTTGAAGATTTAGCAGAACAAGCTTTGGCTGCTGAAGAGGGACGAGAAGTTTTAGAGCAAGGCGTTTTAAAGCAGTTGCAATCGCGCGGCGAAACAGAAGTGGTCATTGCTTTAGTTGATAACTCAAAAAATGTTGCTGAAGATCATTTAGGAAATGGATTAATTTCATTTAATAGAGGTTTGTTAGATGCCTTGCAGAATGAATCGACGCGTCCTGTTTTGCAAATTGCGTTACAAACTACTTTAGTGCATGAACTGCGTCATGAAGCTGATCCTGTTGTGGATGTTCAAGATACTCCTGAAAGACTCGCTCAATTTGAAGCAGGGCAAGTACCTCAAGATACAGCTCTCTTTTTAGCCCTTGCAGCCAATCAAGACATTTCACTTGAATTGCAAAACCTTGTTGCACTCGCCTCTATTTTTGAGGCTGGTTCCCCTTTTATTGTTCAGACTGTCTCACGTGTGGCGCGTGCCATTGCTTTAGCTAAACGAGATAGTGAAGTAGAAGCTGGGTTGGCTGAAGTGGGTGCTGATCTTGTGCTTGAAGATGGAGCGCCAACAGCGGATCAAGTGGCTGCATTTTCTGCATTAGGTGCGCTTGAAAGTGTGATTCAAGCAGTTGAATCACCTGCTGTTGTTTTAGATGTCGATCAACTTGTTACTAAACGAGAAGATGTGATTGCTTATGTCAATAAAATCCTTCAACGTCTTGAAGATAAAGGTCGGCCTGGAACTGTGCAAATTTACCTAACAAAAGGGACAGGCTTAGCAACCGAAGTTGATTTGTTATCACAGCTTGCAGCGAGTGCGTTTCAATTTCCTAATCGAATTTCTTTAGTTCCGGTTGTTCGGGATGAAGCATTGAGTGAAGATCAAAGTTACGCTGATGCGGTTGCTTTATTGTTACAAGAAAACAAAGAACAAGACATTCGTATCTTAACTGACAATGATGCGCTTTATAATGCGTTGCGTGTGGCCTTAGCTTTTGTTGACACCTTGTTCCGTAATACAGAAGCGGTCACGATTCGCTTGACCGAAGCTGAATACGAACGCTTGATTGTTGCTTTAAAAGAATTGGTTAACGATGGGCAGACCGAAGCACAAAGTATTCTTCGTGACATTGAGGGGGCTGAAAATGTTGGGGGAATGCGGGTCTTGCGTTTGCCTGCAGAAGTGATTATCAATTCTGACTATATGGATACCTTAGAACTTGCTCGCCGTAAACTCGCTATCCAAGCCTAATATCAGTGGCAATCCTTTACTCAATACGTTATTCTTGATTTTTAATCTAAAGGGGATTTCTCGTGGGACAGCGTAAAGATATCTTAGACCTTGCCATTAAAATTAGCCAAAAATCTGGGGCTTTTTTAAAAAAGAAATACATGTCTAAAAAACAAGCCACATTAAAAAACCAATCCGATGAATGGAGCACACCTGCTGATCTTGAAAGTGAAGAGCTCATCCGAAGGTATTTAGAAAAGAATGATCCTAAAAGTGGTGTCTTGGGTGAAGAGTATGGATGGACTCGACCTGATGCGTCAAATTGGTGGTGCATTGATCCACTCGACGGAACCTCAAACTTTATTCGCGGTATTCCTTATTTTAGTGTCTCAATTGCTTACATGGAAAAAGGAATTCCTACAGTCGGTATTGTCTATAACCCGCTTGATCAAAGTTATTATTATGCAGAAAAAGGAAAGAGTGCTTATTTAAAGCAGGGGAGAAATAAGAAAAAGCTGATTCCAAAAAACCGATCTCCTTTAGTTTTACATTCATTGAATCTCTCTAAAAAAGGGAGTGTGCCGCAATGGGGACAGAAATTGGTTGCCACAGCTAAGCTTCGAAATTTTGGTTCCATGGCATTACAGCTCTCTTATGTGGCTCAAGGAACCGTTGATTATTGTATTTCAGATCGAGCTCACATCTGGGATATTGCGGCTGGAGGGTTGATTTTGCAGGAGGCAAGGGGGAAGATATTGAACTTTAATAAGAAATCGCTCTTTCCTATTCAAAAAAATAATTTTTTAGATGAAAGTAACCAAGTTGTTCCCTTTGTGGCAGTTAGTTCCTCCCGCCTTTAGCCTTAATATCACTAGTTGAAAGAGTTGTCTTATAGTGCTAAGCTATTAATATAGAAAGAGTTGAACTCTTTCGCTGTTTAGAGGTTTAGAAATGATATTAGTGACAGAATTAGCCGCAGAAAAGATGAAAGAACATTTTGCTGAAATGGGCAAACCAAACGCAGCCTTACGGATTCGTGTGACTGGGGGCGGGTGCTCAGGATTTCAATATGATTTAGTTCCTGATGAAGAGGGAAAAAAAGAAGATGATATTGAAATTGAAGACCGTGGCGTGAGAATTTTAACTGATCCAGAAAGCCAAACTTTTTTAGATAATACAACAGTTGATTATGTTGATTCTCTTCAAGGCTCCGGGTTTAAATTGCTCAATCCTAATGCAAAATCTTCCTGTGGTTGTGGGGATTCTTTCTCCATCTAGTTCTGTCCAAATAAAATTCTTTTAAAATAGAAAGTAAGAATTATGTTTGGATTGCAACGCTCCTTTTCAGGAGGCACTTTTTTTGGACGATTAGAAGGGGATATTCAATATCCTGTTGAATCGTTTTCAATTCCAACTCGAGTGACTATTCCACTTCAACAAGGCTTTGGCGAGCCCACACTTCCGATTGTCAAAATTGGGGATGAGGTCCAGGCAGGTCAAATGATTGGGGCAGGCGAGCAGCTTTGTTCACCTGTTCATGCCACTATCAATGGTCGGATTACTGCATTTGAAGAAGTTGCTGATTCTAAAGGGAACAAAGTTGCTGGTGTGGTGATTGAAGGAGAAGATTCATCTGATTTTATTCGCCTCTCTAAATTTTCTCCCCGTTTTGAAAAGAAAAAACCAGCTGACATTCGAGCTTTAATCTATCGCAGTGGGGCGGCTGCTTTAGGTGAAAAAGGAATTCCAACTCAATTTAAAAGTTCTTCAATTAGCTTAGAGAATGTGAGTGGAGTGGTTATGACCGCGCTTAACTCAATCCCATTTTCTTTGAAAAATGAAGTTTTTCTCAAGCCCCGTTTACATCAGTTCTTAACTGGGTTATCGATCTTGCATTTTGCCTTAGAAAACAAACCGGTTTATGTGGTGATTAATTCAGAAGATGAAGGCATTGTGACCTTTTTAAAGTTTCATCAAAAAGAACATCCATGGTTAAAAATTCTTCCAACCAAACCAAAGTATCCACAAGAGCATAAAGCTTTGTTGTGGGACAGTGTGTTTAAAGGGGCCTCTAAAAAGAAGAAAAAAGAAGCTGTTGAAGGGGCTGTTTCATTAGATGTGACAGATGTGATTCATGTTTATGAAGCAGTGGTTGAAGGTTATCCTGTGATAGATCAGTTTATTGCTCTAGGTGGAACCGGTTTTGTGCGCAACGCTCCTTTAAGAGCGCGTATTGGAACATCATTTCATGACATTGTGATGTCTCAAACAAAACGGGAGCAAAAACTACGATTGATTGAAGGGAATTTTTTAACTGAACCGATTTTAACCGAGTTTAATTTTCCTGTGACTAAGACGAGCCGTCGATTGATTGCGTTAATTGAATCGCGTGACAATCAAATTCATTCTTCATTTATTCAGCGAACTAAGAAAGAGTTAGCCCCTTTTTTAAACCGTTTTTTTTTGACTTTGAACAAAAAGTAGATACAGGTTTAAACGGCGAGCCGCGACCTTGTATTCATTGTGGTTATTGCGAAGATGTGTGTCCCTCTCAGTTATTACCCATTCATTTAGCTCAAGCGTGTGAAAAAAAGGATCCATCTGCTGTTGATGTTTTGGGGTTAAATGCTTGCATTGAGTGTGGTCTTTGTAGTTATGTGTGCCCTTCAAAAATACCGGTCTACAGTTCTATTTTGGATTTGAAGAAAGAGAGGGGAAAGTGAGCCCTTCTCTTCCTTCTACAGTCGGTCCACCTCATGTTCAAAGCCCTTTAGATGTGAAGCGTTACCTCATTCTTGTGTTGATTGCCTTAACTCCAATAGTTCTTTTTTCTATCTTTTTATTTGAAACTCGAGCGCTTCTAATTATAGGTGTTTCTTATTTCTTCGGATTAGGCACGGAATGGGTTTATTGTCGTGTATTCAAAAAACAAATAAATGAAGGGGCTTTAATTAGTTGTCTTTTATATGCCTTGATTTTACCGCCAACACTTCCTCTTTGGATGGTTGCTTTGGGTATTGTCGTGGCCATGTTGATTGGGAAAGCTTTGTTTGGAGGATTGGGAAGAAATGTTTTAAATCCTGCTTTAGTCGGACGTTGTTTTTTGCATATTGCCTTTCCAGTGCACATGACTCAGCAATGGGTGAGCCCAGGTCAAACATTAATCACACATGCTACTCCTGTGGTGCAGTTCAAAACAGCGGGGGAGAGTGTCAGTCTGATTGATCTGTTTATTGGCAATGTGGCGGGTTGCTTGGGAGAGACCTCTTCAATATTAATACTCTTAGGCGGTCTCTTTTTATTGGCCTTTAAGATTGCTCGATGGCAAATTGTGGTTTCAACTTTATGCGGGGCTTTGATCTCGATTTTTCTTTTAGGTGAAAAAGCACAAGCTATGTTGCCAGCCTTGTTATCCGGAGGCTTTTTGTTTGGGACCTTTTTTATGGCTACAGACCCTGTTACAGCATCGCATACTCGAAAAGCATGCTGGGTTTATGGATTTGGGATTGGGCTTTTAGCTATGTGGATTCGTTATTCGTCTAATTATAACGAAGGGATCATGTTTGCTATTCTGATGATGAATGTGTGTGCTCCATTTTTAGATACCGTTATGATTCGATTGGTTTATAAGTTAAAATATCGACATGTCCATTAATCTAGTTCGGCTTATTTTAGCCCTCACACCTTTATTGGCTTGCACGTCTCAGTGGAGCCAAGTCAGTTTTATTTTAACGCTCTTCAGTCTGACCCTTTTGAGCTCTTTCTTTCTTATTAAAGTGCTGACCTCTTTTGTCGTTCAAGAACATTGTTTCTTATTGAGAACGCTTGTTTTTTTATTTCTAACCACATTAATTGTTGGAGCAGGAAAAATATTTTTTCCTTATCTCTCTGAATCTGTTTTTCCTTATCAGTGGCTACTCTTTTTAAGTTGTGTTTGGGCTTTTTGTGAAGAGGAATCTTTTTCTTTAGTTGGAGTGGTGAAGGTGATCTTATTTAGTGCGCTCATCTTAAGTGGTGTCACACTTGTGCGCGTGGGAATTACCCCGCAATGGAATTTACCTTTAATGACCCTGCCTGCAGGTGCTTTTTTTACAGTCGGTTTGATTTTGTGGATTGTGGGGTCGAGAAAATGAGCCCGTTTTTTTACAGCTTACTGATTCAGAACGCACTCTTTTTTGGCTTTTTAGGCATTGAAACTTTAGTCACTCAATCGCATTCTTGGAAAACAGCTTTGAGAATGGGGGGAGTGAGCCTGCTTCTTTTAATTGCAGTTAACCTTCTCTTTTATTTTGTGAAACCGTTTCTTCAATTTGAACAGGTTGATTTTTTTCTACTCCCGATCTTTTTTGTGATGGTTGTATTGGTCTGTTTGAGTTTTCAACTTTTAGTCAAACTCTTCTTTGCTTCTTGGGCCCTTGAAGAAAAAGCATTCTGGCAAAAACTTCCTTTTCACTCTTTATTGCTTGGATCCCTTTTCTTCATTCAAGCAGAAGAGCTCTCTTTAAACTTGGTTTTAATGAAGAGCCTTTCAATGGGGCTGGGGTGGTTGCTCTTTCTCTGGTTCTTCACAGCGTGCCGCAAACGTTTATCTGGTTCAGGCCTCATGACAACAGCCCAGCTCTTAGGGCTCTTATTTCTCCTGCTTGGAGTCGCATCTCTCCTTTCCCAAGCCTTTTACGGCATCTTTTTTACCTCTAGCTAACCTTGGCTTATAGTGGAATATACTGCTATTTTAATGTCGTATAATTGACTCCGCCTTTCTTTTATGATAAAAGTATTATTTACATCATGAGAAAGAGGTATTTTTTAAATGGTTCAGCTGTTTTCTATTAGGTCAATTTCATTAATTCTTATTTTTACACTCATTTCGAGTTTTCCAGTCTTTGCCTTGAGTCCAAAGTCTTCCATAGAGCGTTCATTTCAAAGCCGTGAAGAGCTAAAAACATATATAAGCGGACATATGGCCAATGTGAGAGATTTGGTGGACAGTAATTCATCTAAAATCTCTCAAGCTTTAAAAGAGTTGGTTGATCTTTTAACACGAAAAGAAGCTGATTTTTCTGGATATGCTAAGGCAACCTTGATTCAAATAACGCGCGCTTCTAAAAAGGTAAAGCCAAGTGATATAGAAACTCGTTTACTTTATGTAAATCTTAGCGAACGCCTCCATAAAAAATATTCAACTGAAAAGTCTATTAGAAATGATGCTGTTTATCAGCTGGAAAATTATTTTCAATTGTCTAAATATTTTGAAGTGGCGTTAAGAGATAATGAGCAGTCGTATGAAATAGTTAAACGCGCGATACTTTTTTTAGAGCCTTATAAAGAAATTTCATGGATTTTAAAAAAATCAAGAGGGATGTTGGTTCGTTTAGGTTTTATTATAAAAAACTCTTGGAGGAATGAGGATTACTCTCTTATTCAAAAAGCATTAATAACCAGAATTGAATTGTTGAAAATTCTTGGATTTGATCAAAAGCTCAAAAAAGATGTTTTCTTTCTCTTGAGAGACTTGAGTCAATTAGTGGACTATCAAATGAGGGGGAATCAACTCGATAAAGCGCATACTCTCTTAAGAAGTTTTTTTGACTATGCTCATTCTATAGAAACTAAATCTCTATGGGGACAATCCTTTTCATCTCTGATCAAAGACTATCAAGAATTAGGCCGTGCTTATTTAAGAGGAGGTGATTTAGAAGAAACCGAACAGATTGCCAAACAGATTGTTGTTGTGACTCAAAAATTAAGTAAAGAGGGGAATCTCTATGTTTATGATCGTTTGACCACGACATTAATTGAAAAGTTTTTGGATAGCTACAGTCGTGAAAATAGTTCTGACAAGGTTGAAGAAAAGGTTGCTGAGTTTAGGGTTATTTGGGATGGAGAATTACGTTTGCCTAGAATGCTTTCGCCTAAAAGAGTTGCTTCTGGAACAAATGTATCTGAAATAGGAAATCACACTTTTCAGATTAAAAAGTTGATTGAGCGATATGATTGGAACGGAGCATTGAATCAAACTAAGAAGCTCTATCAATTAGCAGATCAATTTAGTGTGGCTGACATCGGTGTTGAGCGATGGGGACATATTATGAGAGGGACCACTCGTTTAGCAAAAGAATTTATTAGGCAGGAAGAGTATGAACAAGCAATCGTTGTTTTAAACTTAGGGACTGAGCTCTATAGAAAAAATAAAGACGATATAGTCGACTTTAAAAATATTGGTTTTTTGATTGCAGGTTATAATCAAGTGAGTTCCACTCTTTTGAAGCAAGGCCAGTTAGAGGGTTCTGTAGAAGCATTGACGGGTGCTCAAACCTTATTTGATCTTTTTTCTGATTCAATTGTTGTTCAGAGAGAGGCTGAATGGTTGATAAGTGGCTGGACAAATGTTGGTTATAAGTACAAGGACCAAAGAGATTTTGAAAAATTAGATCTGTTGCTTGCTCTTTTAACTGATATGGCAAAAAAACATTCTCAAGATAGTAAGGTTCAAAAGCAGCTTCCTTTTTTAATTCGTAACCATCTTGCACTAATTGACCTTTATTTGAAGCAAGATCTCAGGACTTTGAAAGAATCGATAAATAATTTTAATCAAATAGACGAAATGATTAACCTGGTTTCATTAGACAGAGACTTTGCTCATTCATTTTCAGATATAAAGACGATACTGATTTTAGGCAATGCCTTAGCCTTAAAGTTAATAGATGAAAAAGAATATGGTCAGTCGTTTCAGCTTTTAGAAAAAGTCTACGTTATTTGGACGCGCTTTTATGGATATAGCTACGAGATTGAAGATCAGGTACATTATATTATTAAGAATATCAGTCGCCTTTTAACGGCACATATTGAGTTAAAGCGTTTTGACCAAGCGTACATTTATTTTCTTAAAATAGTTGAGATTCTTAAAGAGCTTCCAGCGGATCGTTATTCAAAAGAGCTTGATCAGCAACTAAGACATGAGTGGTTTCATGCATTTGATTTAGTGCATGCTTTTTCTGACTTAAAAAACGATGAGAAGAGCGAAGTGATTCTTTTAGATCTTAAAGAGCTCTTTTTAAAGTTTAACTCCTTTCCTTCTGTCAAGAGTCAGATGATCTTCTTAGTGATGGAATTTGATATTCTTTTTAATATTTATATTGGAGAGGGTGAAGGGGACAAGGCCTTTGATCTTTTTAAGAATACGATTGCGTTATTAACAACTGAATTTATTCAAGTCATTGTTCAAAATAGTGAAGAAGCGGATGCCGATAAACGATTTCAAAGCTTTATGGCTCATGCTGGTGAATTGATTAATTCTCTACTTGAGGCAGAAGATGGGGCATTAGTTGGAAAAGCAGAAGAAGCTTTGATTGATATGAAAGATTTGTTGTATAAAGTCAAAGGATTTCCATCGACTAAAGGGCAGGCTGTTTATGTTATTGGAATGTTTAAAAAATTGGGCCACCTGTATAATCGCTTAGGTAGAGGGTCTGATGCAAATGCGGCATTTGATGATGTCCGTTTGCTTGAGAAAGATTTCAAACCTAAACAGTCTCATAATAGAAGACATTTAAGGTTTAAATCAGGTGCTCGGTCACATCGCCTGCTTGCCAGCTCTTTATAGCTCTATTTAAAGAAAATCCTTTCTTTTTTAGCTAAAATTCATATCATTATCTCTATGAATAATCTCAAGCAAACATTTTTTGGATTCTTAATTGTTTTATTTATTCTTTTTCCTGTTTCAGCAAAAGGGGAAACCTCTTCTGCTGAGACGCGTAAAAAAGCACTTCTTTTTTATAATGGGATTGTAGCAGGCTCTAATGCTGAGACTTCTTTACCTGAAAGTCATAAGGGCGATCCACGCCTTCGAGAGTGGTTTCATACCTATGATGCGTCGGTTTGCATTACCGCATTATTAGCTGTGGGTGACAATGATCGCGCGCTTAAGATCATGGACTTTTATGTGGGCAATGAGAGAATTCGTCGTTTAAACGGAGTGATTGAAGCGGTCTTAAATTTTTCTAAACAAGGCAAAGGAATTAATTGGCAAGTTCGGACGGGTTCTAATACTTGGTTGGGCATTGCCTCCTTTCATTGTTATTTAGCTACCGGTAATAAAAAGTATCTCGACTTTGCACAAAAACAGGCTGATTTTTTGATTGGCTTTCAAGATGACAATCCTATGTCTGCTACCTATGGCGGTGTTCCTCTTGGTCCAAAAGGGGTTTCTTATAATCCTAAAGACCAACATATTTTGTGGGAAGAGAGTAATCCTAAGTTTATTGAGATCTATTCAACAGAGGGGAATGTCGATGTTTGGGCATTGCTCAATATGATTACTTCGGTTTCAACCGAGATAAAATACAAAATGGCTAAAGCACGAGTAGAAAAATGGCTTCGCTTAGTTGGTTTTAATGCAGGTGAAAATAGAATGAACCGGGGTTATTACATCGACCCTGATATGGAGTTTGCACCTGATACGCACTTTTGGACTGTTTCTGCTTTTGGGCCTGAAAAATTAGAGAAATGGAATCCGGGTTTAGCTGATCAATTAATGCGTTATGCTAAAGATCGCTCTTTTGTTGAAGTGACGTACAAAGTTCCTGACGGCAAAAAAGTAAAAGTAATTGGTTATGATTTTGTTGATAAAGAAAATCCTTTAATCAAGGCTCGAGGATTGGTTGTCAGTCCTGAGTGGACTTTTCAAGCTGCGGTTGCTTATTCGCTTTTAGCTGAAAAAGCATCGAGTGAGGAATTAGCTCAATATTATCTTAGAGAGAGAAGTGAGTTGCTTGATTCTATTTTAAGTATGGCTGAGATCAAAAAGGGGAAGGCTTTTCTTCCGTATGCCACAAAAGGAGATATTCCTATTGGGCATGAATACAATACCCCTCTTGCTGGGACCCGCAGTTTGATTGGTTCGGCTTGGGCTATTTTAGCGCTATTAGATTATGACCCCCTTAATCTTGAGAAATCAAACAATTACTGGCAAAACCGCAAATAAAGAACCTGCAATTTTCACCTTTAGATTATTCCTCTTTTAGGTTATTATAACTTTCTCAATACATTGTTTTGGAGTGAGATAGAGTATAAATATGAATTCAAAGAAGCTGATCTACTTAGATAATCATGCCACAACCCCTATGGACCCCCTTGTCTTAAAGGCAATGGAGCCTTATTTTTTGAATGAGTTTGGCAATGCGGCCAGTAAAGATCATGCTTATGGACAGGTTGCCCATCAAGCTGTAGAAAATGCGCGTGCAGAGATTGCCCGTTGTATTGGGGCAGAGCCAGATGAAATCGTGTTTACAAGTGGGGCCACTGAATCGGATAATTTGTCGATAAAGGGTTTGGCTCAAATGTATGCAGAAAAAGGGAAGCACATTATCTCTTCAGTGATTGAGCATCATGCGGTTTTGGATTCGCTGAAATCATTAGAAAAAGAAGGATTTGAAATTACTCTTTTGCCTGTGGATCAATTTGGACAAATATCAATAGATCTGCTTAAGAAAATAATTCGCCCCGAGACGATCTTGATTTCTATTATGACGGCGAATAATGAAATAGGAACGGTACAACCGATTGCTCAGATAGGTGAAGTGGCACGTGAAAACGGAATTTTTTTTCATACAGATGCAGCTCAAGCTGCAGGTAAGATTCCCCTCGATGTGAATGAAATGAAGATTGATTTGATGTCTCTTTCAGCACATAAATTTTATGGGCCTAAAGGGATGGGGGCTTTGTATGTGCGAAGCCATTCGCCTCGGGTTCGTTTGCAATCTCAAATTGAAGGTGGAGGGCATGAGTCGGGTTGGCGTTCAGGTTCGTTAAATGTTCCCGGTATTGTTGGAATGGCTAAAGCTTTCTCTCTTTGTGTTGAAAAAATGGATCAAGAATCAGAACAGGTTCGAGTGCTGCGAGATCAGTTGCAAGATGCGATTCAAAATGAGTTAGATGAGGTTTACTTAAATGGGCATCCTAAAGAACGTTTGCCAGGGTGTTTGAACCTTAGTTTTGGGTACATTGAATCTGAAGCTTTGATTAAGTCATTAGGCCAGAAATTGGCTGTCTCTTCTGGTGCAGCTTGTTCTTCAGCCAATTTTGAACCTTCCTATGTGTTGCCTGCCATTGGAGTGGGGCCCGATTTAGCCCATTGCGCCATTCGATTTGGTTTAGGTCGATTTACCACTGAAAGCGACATTCTCTCAGCTATTGAGATTGTGGTTTCAACAGTTAAGCACCTCCGATCCGAGTCTCCTCTCTATGATCTGGCCTTAAAGGGCGGGGCTGGAGTCCTTTAATAATCCTTTCCTAAGATCCCTGGGTTTGATAACGTAAACACAATTTTATAAATTTTTTATATCGGGATAGATTTTCTTGATATAAGTATTAAAGGTGTTTTTTAACTAAACTCAATAACGTTAACAAAAAGAGCTCTTTATGATTATCTTAACAGATAAAGCCGTGAAAAAAGTTAAAGGGCTATTTGAAAAAGAGCCTGATACAGCTGCTTTAAGATTGGCTGTCAAAAACGTAGGATGCGCTGGTTTTTCTTACGATTTGAAATTTGATTCAAATATTGATCCTAAAATGGATATCAAATTTGATGAAAAAGGGGTTCCAATGGTTGTGGATAAAAAGAGCCTTCTTTATGTGAGTGGGACCACAATTGATTTTAATGACAGCCTGATGCAAGGGGGCTTTAAATTTCAAAATCCGATTGCCACAGACACATGTAGCTGTGGCAGTTCGTTTGCTACTTAAGAGGGAGAGTTTATGCCAACTGATTTAGAAGTGATTGATATTGAAACATTGTGCGAAGGGGGTCTTTTCAGAGAAAAGATCTTCCGCGAAAAAGTCGAAGGGCTTGATTGGGAGCAGTACGCAGGAAAAGAAGTCTTAGTTAAAGGGTGTGGCAACATTCCTGTTCCAACATGGGCTTATATGGCTGTCTCTTCCATTGTTTCAGGCAAAGCAAAAAGAGTATTTTATGGAGAAGTGGCGAAACCAATAAGTGTTTTTCCGCAGGGATAAAGATTTTAGAGGGGGAGTTATGGTACGAGCAAAAACAAAACCAAAAGCAAAACCAAAAGCAAAGCCGGCACCAAAACAGACAAAAAAAGTTTCTAAGCCTAAGACGAGTAAACGTAAGGGAAAAGGTTTAGAGATTCAAAAATTTAAAAAGTGTCCAAAGTGCAGTAGTGAAAAAGGCTTTTATGTTTATTTGATGCCTAAAAAAGTTAAAGTTAAAAATAGTTTTGATCTGCGTATGAGTTGTCCAGAGTGTATGCAAAAGTATCAAATTGGTTTGATCATGGAGTAATGGTTAAACCATGGCTGAAAAAGTAAAAGTAGCAAACATCTCAGAACTAGAAGAAGATCGCGGCACCATTGTTGAAGCAAAAGGGCTTTGTATTGCTCTCTTTAATATTGAGGGAAAAATATATGCGATCAATAATGCCTGCCCTCATGCTGAAGGCCCTTTAGGCGAAGGGGATTTAGAAGAGACTAAAGTGATTTGTCCGTGGCATGGCTGGGAGTTTGATGTGATTACAGGAGCCTTTGAAGAGGATCCTGATGTTAAGGTTGATACCTACCCTGTTGAAGTGAATGGGGACGAAATCTTTGTTGAAATTTAGTTAAGATAAAGAGGAATCATGAGTGTGACAGAAATGGAAAATAAAACTGATTTAACACCCGAACAGTATAAGCGGTATAGCCGTCATTTGATTCTGCCTGAAATTGGAGTCGAAGGACAAAAGAAAATTTTAAATAGCAAAGTTCTCTTAATTGGAATGGGGGGCTTAGGTTCTCCTATTGGTGTTTATTTAGCAGCAGCTGGAGTGGGAACGATTGGAATTGTCGAAGCAGACACGGTTGATTACTCTAACTTACAACGCCAAATAATTTATGGAACAAGCGATGTGGGCAAATCAAAAGCAGAAGTGGCTGCAAAACGCTTGCAAGATATTAATACGGACGTGACGGTTAAAATCTATAAAGAGTTCCTGACGTCAGCTAATGCATTAGATATTGTTAAAGATTATGACATTGTCATTGATGGAACCGATAACTTTCCAACACGATATTTAGTCAATGATGCGTGTGTGTTATTAGGTAAAACCAATGTGTATGGTTCTATTTTTAAGTTTGAAGGTCAAGCTTCGGTCTTTGCGCCGCAGTTA
>JAJCYG010000081.1 GCA_029263055.1 Actinomycetes bacterium | reverse complement strand
CGGCTGTAGCCACAATGCTGGCGACGATGATCACGCCTTTCAAACCCTGCATGGTCTTCTCTCCTCTTGTCTAATCGGCAAAAGCCATCTTTGCGTTTAGTGGCGTGGAGCAATTAGATCAAGGACGGACTGCACTTTGGATGCTATTTTCCCAACACATGGTGCCAAAATGCAACGCCCGAATCTCATCCCCCATAGGCAAAAGTTAGCCCCCGGCCCCCCGGCAGGCAAGCTGAATCCACGCGGATGCGGCGAATTATGAGATATCCAGCGAAATCAATTGATTAGCGGCGACCAGGCCGGGTCGGAGCCGAATGAAGGGGTGGCGATGGAACGCTCATTATATCCAGTTAAATCAATGGTATAGAGCCTCGGACCCCCGGTCGCGCCGGGCGATTCCCGGAAGAACATGAGAACCCTGCCATTTGGCGCCCATGTGGGGCCTTCATTGTGGAATCCTTCGGTCAGAATACGCTCGCCTGACCCGTCAGACTTGAGGACTCCTATCAAAAACTGCGATCCAAGCTGCTTTGTGAAGGCAATCATGTCGCCGCGCGGCGACCAGACCGGGGTTGAATAGCGTCCTTCGCCGAAACTGATACGTTTTTGCCCCGTACCGTCGGCATTCATCACATAAAGCTGCTGATTGCCGGTGCGGTCCGATTCGAAGACGATTCTCCGCCCATCGGGGGAAAAACTGGGCGCGGTATCGATAGCCGCGGTTTTTGTGAGGCGGAAAGTGCGTCTTGAGCGCAAATCCATCATATAGATATTCGCATTGCCCCCCTGTTGCAGGCTCATGACGATTCGCTGCCCATCGGGGGAGAATCGCGGCGCAAAGCTCATATTCGGGAAATCTCCGACGATTTCCTTTTGCCCGCTTTCGATATTGAGCAGGTAAACCCTTGGTTTGCCGCCCTCATAGGAAAGATATGTAATTTCCTGGGTCGTGGGGCTGAATCTTGGCGTGAGCACCAGCGCGCGCCCGCTCGTCAGCATGCGCAGATTGTGGCCATCCTGGTCCATGATGGCGAGGCGCTTGACCCGGGCGTTCTTGGGGCCGGTTTCATCCACATAGACAATGCGGGTGTCGAAATAGCCCTTTTCGCCCGTCAGCCGCTCATAGACCGCATCGGCGATGAGATGGCCGACGCGGCGCCAGTTGCGCGGCTGGGTGAAGAATTGCTGCCCGGCGAGCTGTTTGCCGGCAAATATATCCCACAGGCGAAATTCCGCCCGGAGCCTACCGCTCGGCTCGCGGCCGATACGCCCCACCAGCAGGGCTTGGGCGTTGATCGCGCGCCAGTCTCCAAAGCGCGGCGCCTGGCTCAGATTGACGATGCGTTCGATATAGGCCGCCCGGTCGACCAGCTTGAACAGCCCGGAGCGCTCCAGATCCGCGATCACCACTCCGGCAATGTCGGCGCCGAGTTTCTGATCGTTGAGGCTGGCGCCGGTAAAGACCGGGATAGCAATCGGTATCGGCTTCAGACTGCCCCTAGTGATGTCGATTTCCACCACCGCAAGGGCCGGCCTCATGGGCCAGAGAGACGCAAATGCCAGCACGGCCGCCAGCAGCACCGCGCGCCAAAACCCGCTCACAGTTTCAGTTCCTCCGCAGTTCATCATCCGCCAAACATCTCTTTGGGGTCGAAATTCAGGATCATATCGCGCCACAGCGCATATTTTCTCGCAGGCAATTGATAGGGCTGGCAGAGCATGACCGCGCGCACCGCCGCGTCAGCCGCCGCCCGGAAGAAGGGAGACCCCGCCCGGTTGACAACTTCCGGCTCACGCGAGAGCACGCCGTCCTCGCGCAGCCGAAGCCGCAGCTTCACCTTGATGGCCTCCGCCCCGAGCCCGCCCACGGGCGGGTTCCAGCATTGGGAAATTTTGGCGCGCAGGGCATCAATTTCGTTAAACGTCATGGCAAGATCGCGCCCGTCACTGCGCCCTTTCGCGGGCTGAGGCTTCTTCTTGGGCTCCAGTGCCGCTGTTGTCTGCGGACCCGCATCCGGCACCTTGTTCAAAAGCGCCGCGATATTGTCGGGATCGAATTCCTTTTTCTTTGCAGGCGCGGGTTTTGGCTTTGCTTTGGGCCTGGCCGCAACCTTCTTGGGTTTGGGCTTCTTCTTTTTCACGACCTTTTTCGGTTTCGGTTTCGGCTTGGGCTTGGGTTTCGCCTTTACTTGCCTTTTCGGTTTTGGTTTCGGCTTGGGTGCGGGCGCCTTCACCGATTTGACCTTTGTGGGCTTGGGTTTCGTCACAGCCTTTTTCTTTGCCGGTTCGGGTTTCTTTTCCGCTTTGTCCCGTTCAGCCTTTGCCTTGCGCTGGCCCGCCTTGATTTTGGTCAGCTCGGCCTGTGTCACCAGATCCACAGGCAAAGGCGTGGGCTTGACAGGGAGCCGGTCGCCGGAAAACGGGAACACGGCAAGAGCTGAAAACAGGATCAGCAGATGCAGTGCAAGTGATATGATGAGGCCCCTGCGCATGGCTGTTGCCTTCTCTATCGTCCCTTCTCGAGTTCGGTTACCAGCGCGATACGCCTGAAACCGGCCGCCGCAATGGTCCCCATCACCTTCATTACGGTTCCATAATCGGTGGCGCGGTCGCCGCGCACGAAAATCCGCTCGTCGTAGCCGCGTCCGGTAATAGCAACGAGTTTTGGGACAATTTCGCCCAGCGGGATTTCGGTCTCCTGCAGAAAGACTTTTCCATCGTTGGTCACCGAAATGGTGAGCGGCTCCTTGTCGCCCTCAAGCTGTTTCGCATCGGTTTTGGGCAGTTCGATGGGCACGCCCACGGTCAGCAGCGGCGCGGTCACCATGAAGATGATCAGCAGCACCAGCATGACGTCCACGAAGGGCGTCACGTTAATCTCGCTCATGGGCTGGTAATTGCGGCCCGTCCGGCTGCGCCGCCTTATATACCCGCTGCCGAACATCACTCCCATGGCTAGGACCTACTGACGGAGTGAGGTGTGGTGCTGGCATCGCACCTTTTGCCGCTGGTTAGCATTGAGTGGTGATGTAGGGTGCCCCCCTTCAAGCCGCTCAATGCGACGTCCAGCGGCAAAAGGTGCGGTGTCTCGATGAGATTTGACGAGATTGGCCCAGTTTCGTGCCATTCGTCCTCGAATATGCCTAGCATGTCCTTCGTCCTCATATCTCAAAACTGAACCAATCTCGTCAAACCAGCGCCTCACTTCACTCCGTCAGTAGGTCCTAACTCCTCGCATCCATCTGGCGGGACAGAATTGCGGAGAACTCGTCCGCAAAACTCTCCAGCCGCTGGGCGTGGCGTGACACTTCATGGGTGAACTTGTTGTAGAAGATGACCGCAGGGATAGCCGCCAGCAGCCCAAGCGCGGTGGCGAACAGGGCTTCGGCGATGCCAGGCGCCACAACCGACAGGTTAGTGGATTTTGCGGCGGCTATCGCCTGAAACGAATTCATGATGCCCCACACGGTGCCGAACAGGCCGATAAAGGGCGCCGTCGACCCTACAGTCGCCAGGAACAGCAAGCGCCGCTCCAGACGGTCGATCTCGCGCGAGAGCGCCACGTCGAGCACCTTCTCCACGCGCATCTGCAAACCGGCGAGCGGTTTCGGGCTGCTCTCCACCGAGCGCTTCCATTCGCGCATGGCGGCGACGAACAGCGCCGCCATGGAGCGGGCCGGGCGCGGGCCGATGGTTTGATAGAGCTCTTCCAATGACTGGCCCGACCAGAACACCTGCTCAAAGCTGTCGGTCTCGCGGCGGGTGCGCGCCAGCAGCAGCATTTTTTCCGCGATGATGGCCCAGCTCCAGACGGATGCCAGCAAAAGGCCGAGCATCACGATCTGCACGACGATATGGGCCTCCAGAAAAAGGCTAAGTATCGACAGATCGGCTTTGATGGCCGGTGCCGCGGTGGTTGTGATTTCAGCCGGATTCATGGGGGTGCCCGCTGGTTATCCTTCACGCGTTGGCTCCCCCATCCCAAGCGCGCCTCGCGCCATGAGATGTGGGGGGTGTTTGTGACGAAACTTGGACTTGTGACGCACGTTTCCGGCCGGCG
>JAJCYG010000080.1 GCA_029263055.1 Actinomycetes bacterium | reverse complement strand
AGCCTAATATTCCAATTTTAGATTGAATCATTTTGAATATCCTTGATTTGATTTGTTTGAATATTCTTCTGTAGACCATAATAAATTAGGTCTTACAGCTCCAAGCCATTTTCCATGCCAATCTCCACTCCCTCTATCAGGCACATCATTGACATCAAATGTCAGAGCATCCTCGTAAGAAAATAAAGGCACCGTTGTATCTTTCACAAAAATTATGGAGGCCCTGTAAGATCCATTGTTCAATAGATTAGAAGGTATGTGACACGTGCTTTTGAATAATCCCTTTGGAAAAGGACGTCCATGCCATTTAGATTCTCTTGTAGATGCAGTCATAAACACACAAATTCCCTCGATATTATATAGAAGTAAGGTTACATTTAATTTCGTGTCATGTATTAAATTCCAATAGAAAATTTCAATATCAAATGAACTTTTTACAGTTACTTCATCAGTATTATCGTTATTTTTAGGTATTAAACTTACTTTATTCACACGTATTTTATCTGTCCCTGGTGCATTTTCTTTGTTATCCCATTTTTTTTCTAACACTACTTTAGAAACATTCTTTAAATATTGAGAAACAATAGAGCTGGTATCACCATAATCGACTATTTTACCGGAATCCATAAAAATACATTTATTACATAATGTTTGAACCGCCTGCATATTATGACTAACAAATATAATTGTTCTTCCTTTTTGACTGATCTCATCCATCTTACCAAGGCATTTTTTTTGAAAGGCAGCATCACCCACAGCAAGGACTTCGTCAACAAGAAGAACTTCTTGTTCCAATTGAGCTGCAACAGCAAATGCTAGCCGAACATACATTCCTGATGAATAACGTTTTACTGGAGTATCTAAAAATTTTTCAATTCCAGCAAAAGAAACAATATCATCAACTCTTTTAAGTATTTCTATGCGATTCATACCTAAAACAGCCCCATTCAGAAAAATATTCTCTCTTCCAGTTAATTCTGGATGGAATCCAGTGCCAACTTCTAAAAGACTAGCAACTTTTCCATTAATTTTAATTTTTCCAGTAGTTGGTTCTGTAATACGGCTTAATACTTTAAGCAAGGTAGACTTACCTGCGCCGTTTTGTCCAATAATGCCTACTTTATCTCCTCTGTTTACACTTAAATTAATATCATTTAAAGCCCAAAGTTCTTCTTTTTTACCTGTTTCATATTGAGTTTTTATAGGATGAAAAAGTTTATAACATCCTTTTTTTGTCCACTCTGTCACAACATCCCTAAGCATCGTATTAGAATTTTGTTTCTGATGCCTTATAACATACTTTTTACTTAAGTTTTCTATTTCAATTATTTTAGTCATAATATTTAAATCACATCCGCAAAAGAACGCTCTGTTTTTTGAAAAAATTTGAGTCCTGAATAAAAAAGTACAAAAACAAATCCAACTGAAAAAATAAAACCTGGCCAATAAAACTGAATATTCTCTCCTAATAAACACCAACGAAAGCCATCTATCACACCAACCATAGGGTTTAAGGAATAAATAAAGCGCCATTTTTCTGGTATAATATTGCTGCTAAAACCTACAGGAGAAAGATACATTCCTAATTGAATCATAAAAGGAATCACATATTTAAAATCGCGAAATTTTACATTTAAAGATGAAAGCCAAAGACCTGCCCCAAGGGCAACCATACAAGCCAAAAGAACAAAAAAAGGTAGAATAAACATATGAGGCCAATGAGGAAAAACTTGATAATAAATCATTAGAAAGAACAATAAGATAACAGAAATTATAAAATCGACTAAGTTAACAATAATAGAAGTACTTGGTAAGATAATTCTTGGAAAATAGACCTTTGTCACCATGTTGGTATTTTGAATCAAACTCATACTCGACTCTTGAAGTGAATTAGCAAATAATTGCCATGGAAGCATTGCAACAAAAACAAGTACAGGATAAGGTATGCCGTTGGATGGTAATTTTGCTAGTTTTCCAAATATCACGGTAAAAATAATCATTGTCAATAGTGGGCGTATAACAGCCCAACTAATGCCAATTAAGGTTTGCTTATACCGAACGAGAATATCTCGCCAAGCTAAAAATAAAAATAGCTCTCGATATTCCCAAACGTCACGCCAATAATGTTTTAGCCCTTTGCCTGACTCTATAATTAATGTTTTCATTAACCTTATATTCAATCTACATGACACTTGACAATTAGACAAGTTTGGAATGTAAATATCTGTAACCAGATGACTTATACAGGTAAGTTTTTAATAATTTTCGCATTTAATTTATTAGCGACAGTTAAAGGAAGCTTTTTCCATGTTTGAGTTAAGCACTTTCTCAAGAAACTATCGGCATGCGTCATTTGAGGCACATACTTTGGAGACTCAGACCAATAGTACCAATATAAGGTCCTTTCCTCTCCCCCCCACTGCTTCTTAAAATGATATGTGCCTGATTCTTTAGAACAACGACCAAAATCAAAGATTTTTATTTTTCGATGACACGCCTCTTCTATTATTTTCCAATAAAGGTAAATATTTATATTTTTTTGATAAAACCGACTATCTGAAGCTGCCCATGGAATTTCCATTTTATTTTTATTCTCAAGAGTAAATCCCGAAGCAACAAGTCTATCTTCAAAATAGACACCATATAATCGAGCTTTATTTTTAAAAGAATTAAAACTGTTTTTAAAATAACTCTCTGTAAGTGCTGGTGAGCCTAAAGAATGCATATTTCGACTATATAACTTATAAAAATCACCGACGTCATTTAATTCTTTAAATGTCAACTTTTCCTTCTCAGCCTTTCTAATCTGGTTTCTTACTTTATCTTTAAGTTGCTTCCAAAGAAGATCTGACGTATTCGGAAGGCTTAATAAAAAAGTTACTTTGTGACTTTGAAAATCATTCTTATCCAATTCTTTTTCCAAATGACGAAATTCAAGATAATTGGCTTTTGATTTTTTTGCCAACTTCAAACAATGCTCATATAAAGCTTCTTGAGCATCTTTACTCTTAGATAAAATTCCGGAATAATTTAAAAAAGGGAAAGAAATGAGATTTTTTCCAAAAAAAAGACTCTTTTGAAAAGCTAACTGACAAACCCCTTCAATGTTGTCCGTTGGGGCGTAGAGAAAATTAAAAGTAGGTATTTGATACGTAGTGCGAAGAATTTCGCTCCACTCTAAAAGATGTCCTATTTGTCCTTGAGGATGATTTTCTACGAATGCATTCCATTCATTCTTTTCAGAAAAATCAACTTGTCGGATCATCCCAGTTTAGCCTTTGGTTTGTAATCAGAGTAGTCTCTATCGCGATCAGAGATCACAGACACCTCTAAAGGCCAGTCTATTCCAAAAGCAGGATCATTCCAACGAACGCCCCCTTCACATTCAGGATGATAGAGTTCAAACTGCTGATAAGCGACTTCAGCATTATTTCCTAATGTTTGAAAGCCATGAGCAAAACCAGCAGGAATATAAAGCATGGTTTTGTTTATAGAAGTCAGTTCCACTGAAATCCATTCACAATAAGTTTCAGACTCAGGTCTTAGATCAACAATCACGTCATGAATAGAGCCTGCATTACAACGGACTAGTTTTTCTTGAGGATGAGGAGCCACCTGAAAATGCATTCCTCTAACAGTCCCTTTTGTTAGACTAAAAGAAATATTTGATTGAACTAAATGAGACTTTAATCCATGGCTTTCAAAAAGATCTTCTCGATACATCTCTGAAAAAAAGCCACGTTCATCTTCAAAACGATTTGGCTCAATAATATAAGCCCCTTCTAATTTTGTTTTAATAAAATTCATCCCTACTCCTATCTTATAAATTAAGCTCTTACTTTTTAATATAATTAATAATTTTATTTAAGGTCATTTCTAAAGAGTTTTTAGGCACAAAGTGTAGCACTTTTTCGGCTTTTTCGATATCAGGAACTCGCCTATTCAAATCTTCAAAACCAGCCTCGTAAGCCTCTTCATAAGGGATCATCTGAACCTCTGATTCGCTCTGACAAAGCTTTTTCACCAATTGAGCCAATTCTTTGATAGAGATCTCTTCTAAACCCCCTAAATTGAAGATTTGGCCATTGGATTGATCTGTTTCTCCCATAGCGATCAGAGCTTCCACAGAGTCCTCAACATCACAAAAAACACGGGTCTGCTTGCCACTGCCATAAACTGTAATTGGCTCGTTCTTTAGTGCTTGATTCACAAAACGCGGAACAACCATTCCATACTGCCCAACTTGTCTAGGGCCGATCGTGTTAAAAAGTCGTGCTATGGTCACAGGGATTCTTTTCTCTTTCCAATAAGCAAGCCCTAGAAATTCATCAATTGCTTTGGAACAAGCATAGCTCCATCGACTATTAGTAGTCGGACCTAGAAGCATGTCCCCGTCTTCTTTAAAAGGAAGCATTTCACTTTTTCCATAAATTTCAGATGTCGAAGCTAATACAAGTTTAACTTTTTTCTTTTCTGCAGCAGCAAGAATATTTTCAGTCCCAATAATGTTAGTGGTAATTGTTTGAACAGGTTTTTCAACAATCAGACGCACTCCGACAGCTGCCGCCAAGTGATAAACCAGATCTACCTGCTCAACAAGCTCATTGACTAAAGAAGTGTCTAAAACAGAACCCTCTACAAATTGAAAGGATTTGAAAGCAGAAAATGAGGCTAAATTCTCACGACAGCCCGTTGACAAATTATCTAAGGCAACGATTGAATAAGATTTTTTAAGACATTTTTCAATAAGGTGCGAGCCAATAAAACCAGCTCCACCAGTAACTAAAACATTCACATTAAACTCTATAGGTATTTGTAGATATAAGTCGGTATATAGTACTCAATATTTGTTAAAATTGTTCCCTCAATATTTGAATTAGAGTTTTTTAACAAACGAACAGCCCGGTCTATAATTTCACGGTTTGTTTTCCCCACTTTTACAACTAAAAAAGCGCCGTCACACATAGAAGCAACAATTCCTGCGTCGGTCAACACAATAATCGGAGGCGTATCAATAAAAATCATATCATATTCTGTTTTTAATTTTTCTATCAGATTCTTCATTTTAGTTGATTCTAATAAATCTGATGGATTATCAGATAAATTCCCTGCAGGAAGAAATGTCAAATTATTTATTTTGGTTTGATGTAAAACTGAATCAATGGGTAAATCTTTAGTCAAAACATCTGCTAAACCATTTTCAGCTTGAATATTCAAATAATAATGCAAAGAAGGCTTATGCAAATCTGCATCAATTAAAAGAATTTTTTTTTCTGAAAGCTCGGAAAAAACTAAAGAAAGGTTTAATGCAGTCAAACTTTTACCTTCACTGTGAAGAGCACTTGTTAAAGCAAAACACTTCAATCCCTGTTCTTCTTGAATCGAAAGGATGTTTGTTCTTAAAGAACGATATTGCTCAGACAAATAAGAGTCGGCATCATAATAAGAGACCACACGTGGATCAATTCCTGTTTCATCTATGGTTCGAGCCACATAGCGTTGCTGTGTCAAACCTCGTTTTTTTAACTGATGCCGACGAAATTTTTGAGAAGTATCCCAGCGATCTTTCCAAAACTCCCACCAATGTGGAGGAGCTGGAGTAGAAAGACTTTGCTGATCATCGCCTCTTTTCTTTCGGCGTTCTTCCTCAGCTTTTCTTAAAGCATCGCTTATTTTACCCATGGTTATTAATCCAATTCGCTTTCTGTAGGAACAAAATTAAATTTAACTTTTTTGGGTGTCACCAATAAAGGTTGTTGGCTTTTAGATTTAGTCGACTTTTTAAATGATTTACCTGGCAAAGAAGATACTTCTACAGGCATATTCAAATCAACTGAAAAAGCCTTTTCTTCTGCTGAATTCAAATAAGTTTGCGCCCAATAATGTTGGCGTAAATTAACCGAAGCTTGTTCTTTATCAAAAAGGTGAAAAATGCCGAGCACCACAATTAAAGAAGCAAAAACCAATGCCGGTGAAGAAGAATAATAAGGAGCACTTTTTTTCTTCCACTCTAAAACAGGTTTTTCTTTAACTTCAGCCGTATAACCTAGGTCTTTAGCCACCTCTTCTATAATATGATGGTCTACTTTTTGTACTCCACGGACAAACGCAATCAGCAACGCATTATCAGAAATCGTGTTGATAATTCGAGGGACTCCCTTAGAAAAATGGAAAATTTGACTTATGGCTTGCTGAGTAAAAAGCTCTGGGCCATTATAGCCAGCAATTTGTAATCGATAGGCAATATACTCATACGCCTCTTGTTTATTCAGTGCTTTAAGGTGAAACCAGACATGAATTCGTTGACGAATTTGTTCACTTTCAGGCTGACTCAAAAGCTCTTTTAGTTCAGACTGACCTAATAAAATAATTTGGAGCAATTTCTCTTTTTCAGTCTCTAAGTTAGAAAGCATTCTGATTTTCTCTAACGTTGAGAGTGGCAAATTTTGAGCTTCATCAATAATAAGAACCACGTTTTTATCTTCTTCTAGAGATCTTAAAAGATATTCATTTAAGGAAGAAAGAAGCTCAACTTCACTAAAATCTTTGGTGGGAAGATGAAACTCATCACAAATAACTTTCAAGAAGTTATCTTCTCTTATACAGGTATTAGGAATAAGCCCTACTTCAACATTAGACTCTAATTTGTTCAACAATTTACGAGAAATAATGGTTTTTCCAGCCCCAATATCACCTGTAATTGTAGCAAACCCTTTTCTCTCTTTAATGGCGTAAATCAATGACGATAGAGCTTCAGTATGATTTTCGCTTTCATAAAAGAATTCTGTATCAGGTGTATTACAAAAAGGATATTTTTTAAATTTAAAAAATTTTCGATACATGCCGTTACCCTATATTATATTTCAACATGAGATGGGAAACCCAAATCATGACAATAGTAGAAATGATCATAAATAATATTACTCCCAAAATTAAAAAAACCATTCCACGCGTCTCTTTAGCCAAATCCCGTTGAGTTGCAATGGCTGGAATCGTTCCCAATATTGGCATGTCTAAAAACTGGGAAGCATCCCCTACTCCACGAAAAGAATGATCTAAGATCTCAGCCAAATAGAGCAACCCTCCCCCAGCAGCAACCCCTAAAAAGAAACCAACAAAAAGTAATTTCACTTTATTAGGTCCAACAGGAGATTGAGGCAAACGGGCAGGATCTAAAATTTCAAAGCGAGCCCCTCTATCAGTGGCTTCAAGTTGTTGTGACATTTTAGATTGTTCCAATCGAGATAAAAGCTGATCAAACATTTTTTGATTCACTTCAACTCCTCGGCCCAATTCAGCTAATGTTTGCTGTGAACGAGGAATCGTCTGAATACGAGCTTCTTGTTGATTAATAATCTCTTCAAGACCCTTTTGCCTTTGAATCAAAGCATTTAGTTTTATTTGAAGTCTATTTTTTTGCTCAACCAGAGCTAAATAAACAGGATTGTTATTTTTAACATCAGTCGTATTAATGACTTTTTCAGCTTCAACCTTCATTTGACTCCCTGTTTGCTCAATAAGGCGACGCGTTTGAATTACAGAAGGATGCTTCTCTGTATACTTAAGTTGTAGCTGAGTCAACTGTGATTGCAACCCTTTAAGGCGTTCCTTTAACTCAGCAATAACAGGGTTTAGATCAGCAACTGTGTCAGAAACTTGCAATTCCTCATCTCCTGTAAGCTGTCGGTCTATTGAAGCAATCTGTTCTTGAAGATTTAAAATAGATAAACTCTGGCTCTCCATATCCATTTGCTTCCTTACCATATCTTCAAAAATCACATCTGCAGAAACAGCTAAAGAAGAGATATTTTTTGTTCTAAATTCACCTAAGTTTCTTTCTGACTCTTGAATTTTTTTTCTATAAGACTCTATTTGTTCTTCTAGAAAATCAATCGCATTATACGTTTGTAAGCGCTCGGCTTTAAGATTTTTTTCAATGTACTTTTGAGTCATGGTATTAACAAAATTTTGAACCAAAACAGGGTCTCTGCCTTGAAATGCAATTTGAATCACATCGCTCCCTTTTTGACGCACAAAAATTTTAATCTGAATCTTTTTGATTAAATGTACTAACTCTCTAGGTGACTCAATACCAACATCCATTCCTAACTCTCGAACGACTTCTACAATTCGACTCCAGCTTAACAGCTCTTCACGTATTGTACGAATTCGTTTGCTAAGCGGTGTGGCAACCACAATACCACTTATTG
>JAJCYG010000079.1 GCA_029263055.1 Actinomycetes bacterium | reverse complement strand
GGGCCTGCCGCAGTCGGTGGCGTCACAATCACATTGGCAGGATCAGATAAAACCCCACTTGTTGTGTTCACACTTCCTGTAATCACCGCTGTAAATTGAGCGGCTGAAAAAGCTAATGTAGGGGCTGTATACAAAATCGTTGCTTGGCCCAATGTATTGGTTGTCGCAAACGTTGAAGAGAGACTTCCTGTCCCCGTTGTTAAAACAAATACCACCACGGCATTTTGAACAGGATTCCCATCCGCATCTGTAACTAATGCTGTAATCGTTGAAGTAGACGCACCATCTCCTGTTATGGTTGTAGGATTGGCTGTCACATCAATTGCTGCGGCTTCTTGAGTCAAAGGCAAAAAGATCACCTGAGCAAACGCTGTTGGGTGCGAACCATTTGCTAAAGTCACAGACAAATCTTGCGCTTGAACCACAGCTGTTCCGGCTGTATTGGTTGCAGCCAAACCAATAGTTGAATTTCCGTTTCCATCAGAATTGCCCGAACCGTTTGTTCCTGGAGTGCTCCCTAATTGCAAAGAAGCGGCTTCTAAATTAGCTTGTTGAGATGTATTTAACCGAGGCCCTTGTCCAAACCCTGGTGAAAAACCAGGCTCATCGGGCTGAGGCTGAGTGCTAGGAACATCTGGTTCAAATCCTGGTGGGGGGGGTGGAGGTTGATTTCCAAAAGAAGAGGTCTCTTCTGGAAAAGGCCCGTCAGTTGGTGGAGGCACATCTGAACCAGGCTGTTGTCCACGTGATTGTTGATCCAATCGACGAACGCGAGGAGAAATATCAGCCACATCTCTACTTACTGGAGCAGAAAAAAGTTCGTCAAAGTCGCCTCTCAAATCAACATCTAATGAAGGAGCCCCTCCTCCTCCAGGAGCAGAAAACGTTGTCGGCCCTGAAACCAAAGCAAAACTAACAATGTGATTTACAAAGGGAACTCCATTTTGATCAAACACATTGGCTAACACCGTTGAGGTATCTATTCCATTGGCATTGACAATCGCAGGATTTGGAACCGCCACAATGTTAGCCCCTGTAATGGTTGTGGGTGGAACAGCTGTAGGAGGTGCCGGTGCTGGTTCAGCAGCCGAATCATCAGCAGGTGCAGAAGCAGTTGAAGGTGCAGCTTCTCTGGTAACCGTTGCTTCCAAACTATCCTCTTCTGCTTCAACAATCGAACCAATCGTTGTCTCAGAATCATCCACAAAATCTAAATCATTATCTCCAACTCCTTCATCATCATCTTTGAGCTTTCTTAACTTTTCAAGCATCACCACTTTCATTCCATTTTTAGTTCCATACGAAGCTCTGAAAGCATAAAGAGGAGATTCCAATGATTTGATCTTTGTATTAGAATCTTGTTCAATGCTTGCTCCACTCACCCACAAAAAGAAGTACCGCAAGAAAGAAGTAAAGACTTTTTGGTCATAAGCTTTTAAAGCCTGAGGATCTAATTCTGGAGTAGAAGAGCTACTTTGCTGGTAGACATCTTGAATCGACTGCACTGGATCTAATGAAGTAGAAGGTGTTTGTTCAAAAACAATATCGGCCTTTGATTTGACACTGTTTACTTTTCCCCCAGGAACGGTTTCAACATATCGAATTAAATTCAAAAATTCTTCAGGTACCTCTCCTGCTTGCTCAAGTTGAAACGTACTTGGCAACACAGGTATTTGAATTAAAGGCATTAAAGTCTCAGCAGAAGTATCTCGTTTAGACTTTTGCTTTAAATTTTCTTTTGAAGAAGAAGACCGTGAAGAATCAGAGATAATGGTTTGATTATTTTTTGAAAGATTAGTTGGGAGCAATCCTTTCCACATCCCCCAACCTAAAATCCCAATCAAAAATAAGACGAGGCTAAGCCTCACCAACCATTTATTCATATTGACGCACTCTTATTCGGTCCAAGCCATCAACAGCTACTTGGATTTCAAATGATTCTGGATACTTTTCCAAAATCAACCGATAAGTCTCCTCTGCTTTTTGATACTCTTTTAAATCTTCTTCATAAGTCATCGCCATAGCGGCATACGCCAAGCTATCCCATTTATTATTTGGATAAAGACGAACCACATTGTCAAACGCTTCAATTGCTTTTTCATACTCTCTTAAGTTGTGATAATAGACTCCGATAAACATCAGTAATTGAGGGGCATAACGGACATCGTTGTAATAGAGTAAAGCCGATTCAAGTTTTTCAATACTAGCGAGTAAAAACTTTTTCTCTTCTTCAACCACACCATCTTCCATCAACTTCAATGAATCCATTAAAAGTCGGTGAACACTGAGAGGTTCTCGGCCATTTGTTGCCACAGCCGCACTTCTAAAAAGAGTTCGGAGACGATGCTTATTTTTAGGAAGAAGCAATTCTACTTTAGGTTCTAAATCTTCAGCATAACCTGTTCCAATCCGTCTGATTTCTTGACGAATCAATCCAGACTCTTCTTCGGAAAGATACATCACATCTGCACGGCCCTGCAGAACATTTAACTCTACAGCCTCGTCTACACCGAGAGAAGTCTCAGCAGAAGTAATTAAGTTACGCACCAACACTTCACCCTCAACCACTCCAACCCAGGTATTGCCTTGATCCCCAAACACCTCAACGCAAAAAGCAGTTCCTGTGGCAATGATCTCTGCAGACTCTGTTCTAATTGTAAACGAGTCGTATTGATTTTTTGCTAACTCAAGAAAAAGAGTCCCTTTATCAAGGTCAAGCGCTCCTTCTCTTTTTTCATCTAAAAAGGCGAACGAACCACCGACGGCATCACTATTTTCTTTTATGCGTAGGCGCATCGAGTTGTCATTTGTTTTGATATCGGTTTGACTTTGAGGACGGGTTTTTATTTTTGTTCCTTTGGAGAGAGACGTGCCAGGCAGAGCAGATTTTTTTTGTTCTTCTATTTCAATTTCAACGTCACCCTGTACTACAGTGACTTCCATTTTAAGGACATCAGGTTTTGATTGGGTAGGACCTTCAACTTTTTTCTTTGCTAACTGAGTCTCTTTTTTACTCCAGTCAAGAGCTGTTTTTCGAGGTTCTTCACTCTTTTTAGAACACCCTATTACCAAAATAAAAATGAAAACAAATATGATTTGTTTTTTCATAAGAGATTCTTCTCCACATCCCCTTCACTCTTCATTAATAATATACCATTTATAGAGGAGGAAGTCAATGTAGTGTGACTAATTTGACACTAGTTTTATGAAGATGTGTCGATCTGAAAAGACATACCATATATAGTGGTAAATAAGGCTAGTCGATTTGAAAGGAGGAATCAGCATCTTCGACATCTCCCCCATCTTCAGGGAGTTGGTCTTGATTGGAGTCAAAACCACAGACTCTATTTCTGCCTGTTTCTTTGGCACGGTAAAGAGCGGCATCTGCTGAAGTAAACAATTTTTTAACGGTATCAATCTCTCCCGGCTTAAATGTGGAGACACCAAAACTTGCTGTTACTTTTAAAACACCGTCAGGACCACCCGGAAAATCATATGAAGCAATTGCTTCACGCAGCTTATCAGCAAGCTCGATGGCACGCTCTTGAGATGTATGCGGAAACAGAATACAAAATTCTTCTCCACCATAACGAGCCACAAAATCTGTCTTACGTGAATTTTTTTTCATAATATCAGCAAAGTTCTTCAACACAATATTACCGACATCATGGCCATAAGTATCATTAAAATCTTTAAAGTGATCAATGTCAGCAATAAAAAAAGAAAGGTCTAATTTATAACGCTCTGCACGTTCTAATTCATTTTTCAATCGAATCACTAAATAACGGTAGATATACATACCGGTTAAACCATCGGTAATAGCCAATTGTCTTAATTTAGAATTTCGAATTAAGAGTTGAAAATAATTGTAAAGTGTCGTCCCTGTAAAAGTAGTTGCGATTAAAAACAGAGGCGTAAATAAATCGACTTCGTAAAGCCGAATGCGTAAAGCATAAGCAGCCCCAGTCCAAATAAAAATCAATAACAGAGAACAACTAAAACTAACCCACAAAGAATAACGAAGTGTTAACCAACAAAGCAAGACCAGAATAAAAAACAATATCCACGCCACACTTTTTTGAGGAATTTCTTTTAAAAATGAGTTATTCAAAAGCATTTGAATCACATTCCCACCAATGATCACACCTGGTTGATCCTCATGCGTAGGGGTATTGAATTGATCATGAAAGGCGGAACTCGTAATACTAACTAACACAATCTTGTTCTTTAAAAGACTTGGATCAACTTTATTTTGAATAATTTTCCAAAAAGGAATCGTCGTCACATTTTCCTTAGAAAAAGTATAATTGACTGGAAATCGGCCACGATCATCAATAGGAATACGAATAGGCTCTCCAACCTCTCTTCGCAACTCAATCAGCTCTGGATTTTCAAAGTCAGGCAACAAATACATTTCATTTAAGGAAATATCCAAATACTTACAAATGACTTTAATCTCAGCACCTAAATCAATCACCCCACCATCCCCACCAAAAACCAAACCTCGAGAACGGCGAACCACTAAATCTAAATCACGCGGTTTGTTCACAAAACCAATGTCAAAGGCCACATCTGTAAACTTAGGATGAGGCACCTGATAGTGCCCTTCCTCATCAAAAAATGAGGCTAAAACAACATTCCCCTTTTCAGCAATAGCCTCGACAAAAGGTTGGTCATCCTCATTTCCACTCGGACTCTCGCCATGAAAAATAATGTCAAAGAAAACAACTTTAGGGTCATACTGATTCAACTTTGTTAAAAACTCAGCAAAGAGCGCACGTGGCCAAGGCCATTTGCGAACATGCTTAAAGTCTTCATTATCAATGGTCACCAACACAATAGGATCTGCCTGTACATGAACTGACTTTTGATTAAAGACCCAACTGGTGACACTGTCTTGAAATTTAAAGATACGATGCTGAAAAAAGTCGAGGCGGATGAGAAATAGAAAATAGAACAAGACTAAGAAAAGAGTCACGCAGACTGCTTTAAAAATATTTAACTGGTACCAGTGCCTTTTCATGTTCCCCTTGTTTGCAGTAAAGCACTTCTGTACATCATCTTACCACTGAAGGGGCTTGCACACAAGTCAGGGAAAAAGTGGAGCCCACGAGCGGAGTTGAACCGCTGACCTACTGATTACGAATCAGTTGCTCTACCAACTGAGCTACGCGGGCACGCACAATTGGAGGTTAATATAAAATCTTTTTAAGGAAATTAAAAGAGTTACTTTACTATAGAGAAGATTCAACAGAATCAAGCTGTGAAAAAGCACTTTGAACACCTCTGACGCTTAAAGAAGTGGCTTGTCGATGATACCATTGACGAGTCCCTTCTCGGTCCCAAGGGGTTGATTGTAAAAGAGCTTCTTTAAGTCGATTCAATGCTTGAGGGTCTCTAGAGACCACTTTTTGAATAGAAGGAAACTGATGAGGAAAACGGTCTTCTCTTTGAAAACGTATAACAACCTGGAGCGAAGGATCTGATTCCTTCATCTTAGCTAATTTTTCTCGAGCTTGCTGAACCGCTTGATCCACAGATAAAGATCCCAACGAGCTCTGGAGCTGCTGATGCCATTGCTTCCATCTGTCTTGAGATAAAAAGAGTCGACCTAATGCTTTTCTACGCGACTCTTTTTCTGTAAATAAAATGCGACTCAACTCTTCTACCCAAGAAGAAATAGGCTTACCTGATTTAAGAAAAGATTCTAACTCAACTAAACGCTGGTCTAATTCAGATAAACTCAAACGGATCCAAAGCTGCTTTCCCGTTGAAGAATCTTTTAACACAAGGATATAAAGTTGTTTGACCATCCAAGCATAAGCTTGCAAAGCAGGTACATCTGATAAAGAAAGATCAAATTCTTTTGAACGAGCGGCGTCTGCGTCTGCTTGACTCTTTAACTCTTGCTCAGCCCAAAGTGAATCTTTAAAACGAGGATAAGAAAGGAGTGGCGCTAAATCATCATTCACTCGCCCGGGTCCATACTGACGTGGATTGCTTAAAAAAGATTTGTAGTCAGGCAGCCCTGGAATATGAAGCGTTCCTTCTTTATATTTTTCAATCGTCCATTTAAAAAGTAAGTTTCGAATACGCTCTTGATACTGCCTTGGGTTTTTAAGTGCGGTTCGAGTTCGAATCGGTTGAGTCCCTTTTGGAAAATTCAAATTTAATTTTAATTCATGAACTCGTTTTTTCAACCACTCAGGAATATCTTTATGAGCCAGATAAACAGGCTCAATGGTTTGAACAAAAAGATGATTGAGCGTAATCCGTTCAATCTGAAGCTCACCTTGAGTCAACTCAATTCTCTTTCCCTCATCCCGATCCTTCTCCTCAGCTAAAACAACTCGCTTTTCATTAAAAGCAGTCCCATTCCAAAATATTTTTACACCCGGAACCTTTTCCATAGATTTTTGGATTGCTCCCACATATTTTTGAAGTAACTTCCAAGAATAAGCATGTTCTAAAATCGATTCTGTTCGAGTAAGGGAGTAAACCCCCTCTGAATCAATTCCCCCTTTTTTTGAAACGCGATGAATTTTTTCAATCACAGACCCTTGATAACGCCCTCGGTATCTCTTAATGGATAAGAGACGAATATCTTTTAAAATTCCCGAAGAAGGGTCATAGACAGGTTGTAACCGAGCCTCAATCACGGTTCCATTCTTACCTGTACGAATCTGAACTTCAGAAGCATCGTTAAATATGGTAAAAAATCCTTGGCCTAAAAAACCATCTCCTGAAAGCTCATTCTTACTACTCGACTTAGTCGAGGAATCGGGATTAAGTAAATAAGTAATCAAGTCATCTCCTGTAATCCCAACTTTATCGCGCACACTAAAGACCCACTCCAGACTCTCTTCACCTGCTTCGCGCAAATAACTCCGCAAATGAATTTCAGGATTCTGACGTGAATACCTACTCTGCTTGGCTTTTAAAGAAGCATCCCGTGCATTTTGAATTAATTCTCGCAAGTAAAGACGCCCTTTTTTATCTTGATTGGTCACTGTTTTTAAAACACGTACTTTCTCATCTTCTAAGTCCCGTTCTTTTTCTTCTATACCTTGAGTGACTTGGCTTAAAGAAGTATTTGGAGGAATCCAAAGCTCATTCTGAGGCGAAACAGATAAAGCGCGGCCTAACTGAGGGACTCCCTTAAAATCTCCCTCTTTTCGAAGCACATATTCTTCCTTACCTTGTAAAAGATAAATATAAATTTGAGAATCTTCTGAAAGAGTGTCAAAAAAAGCAGCATCTTTCAGTCCTTTTAAATAATTTTCTTCTTTTAACTTTTCAAGCATTTCATCGCGCAAATCCTTAGGGAAAGCGAGCCAACGTTTAAACACAATAAGCATCTCTTTAAGACCCAGAGACAAGAGCTTAGAAGAAAACTGAAAAACAGCCATCAGCTCCTCAGGATCATCCATAAATTCTTCAAGAATCGACTCTAGCTCAGCAATCACCTTAGAATCTAAGCTACGACGATTCACAGCATAGGCAGTGGATAAATGATAAGGAGACCAGTTCTTAATATTTTTTAATTGAAAAGAGAGTTGCCCCCCTAGATCTCTTTCTGTTAATAGAGCATCAATCAATAGCCCATATAGCTTTTGTTTTTTTCTATTTTTCTTTCGATCAACCGATGCATCTTTAAATTTATAAGGAAGCCCATTCCAATAAAGCCTAAATTGATCTGATTCTGTTCCATTTGCGATTCGAGCCAAAATCAAACTATTACCATAAACATCTTGAGAAATATCTAATTCAAGAAAAGCTTCATCTTTTTTAAGGAGAAGGTCGTTTAAAACAGTATATTTTCGATCTTCAATTACAACTAAAAACAAACGATCCGAATGTTTCTTTTGCAAGAAAACCTTTCTCGTAGCTTGGTCCAATCGAGTCGGTAAAGAATTATCACCGTCTAATAAAACAAAATTTCCTTGAGCATTCATTCGATAAACAGGATAAATTATGGAATCATTTCTACCAAAAAAATAAGCGTGTTCAGAGTTACTCCCTAAATACCGAAGATAAGGAAGAGGATAAGGTTGATATTGCGATCTCCCTTCTTCATCTAAAAATTTTAGACCATTTAATTCAACATGATAATTTGTCCCTTGAAGAGTAAAACTATTTGACTCAGGAGAAGCATTTAACGCAGCCACTTCATTCTCAGAGAAAAGCTCTAAAGAATAAACGTCATCAACCGTTACATTTCTAATCCTAGTGACCACAATTTCTTTCTTTTTAATTCCAATATCATATCGCACACTAATCGCTTCTTCAGAATGATGAAAGGTATAATGACTGTGATTGCCATGATAAGTAACCTCTCCTATACGCCCTGAACCTAAGACATAAGACTCAATCACACCTTCAGGTTTAAAAAAGATAAAAGAAGAAACCTCAACATCATTTTCTTTAACTTGAGCAAAACCATACTTTAAAGCTTTATTCACTTTTATCGATTTCACATCCTCAAACTGATCTGAAATATTATGACTTTCACCTGCAGCATCAATATAATCAACTCTAATCCTATCTGCAAACTCCATCACAATATAAAGGCTACCGTCATCATTATGAATAAAGTCAGAGTGCTTAGGCTTTCCACCCCGAAAGAGAGTGTACTTCTGATACTGGCCGTTTTTAGAAAACCGAATGAGAAAAGAAGTCCAATTTGATCTAAAACCATGGATAACCTCTCCTTTAAAAAATAAGAAGGCTCCGTCTTGATAGAGTTTAATATTTCTTAAACCATGGGGACTATCTAATAACGGGTCAGAAAGATTCACTAAAATTCCATTTTGGTCAATTTGATGAAGACCGTTATACTCTCCTTTAAAGAGAAAGCGAAAGAAAAAATTAGAAGGCTCTGTTAGGAAAAAAGTTCTATCACCAAATTGAGTCACGCGCTGAATCCCATCACCCGTGGAAAGTGAAGTCACTTCAGCCCCATTAAAAAAAATGGAAGCCTTTCGATCAATCTGTTTTTGAGGGCGATTAATGGCAAGAAAACCCTCTTGCTGCACAACAGGAACCATCTCATACCACCACGCCTCACGAAACTCAATCCAAGCCTTTTTCAAAGCTCTTAGAGCAAAAATAGGCAGGACAACAACCATTGTGAATAAATACCGAAACAATTGAGTTAAAAATAATACCCCCAAAACACCCAAAAGGACTTTATGAAAACCAAGCGCTAAAATGTGAATGCCACTTTCTACCATGATCGAAGAGGTTTTTTCCAAAACAAGCAAAAAAGCAACGAGATAAACAATGACATCTATAAAAAAACGACCTACTTCATCACGAGGAGACTCATCAGATATTGCTTGCTCCATCATAAACCTTTCGTTTTTAATCAAATGAGCTGTAGAAAAAAGAAGAGTAAAATAAAGAAGAAGCCAAGCAAGCACATTATCCCAAAACCAATTTAGCCCATATCCAATGGTATTTAATACAGATCCAATCGCATTAAAAAAGTTACGGATACTTTCTTTTGTTTCTTCAGAGAAAAAAGGTTTGCTTGGTGGCCCTTGTTGAGAAGAAGGGGCAGGAACTGTTGACGCCTCTTCAGTGGGCCTTGAATCAGAAGGAGATTGATCTCTATTCTCAGGGGTGGAGCGCCTTGTTGCAGGAGTAGAGTCTCTTGCCTGAGGAGCTGGTTCTATTTTAGGAACAAGTGCCGTGGTTTCAATCCAGCGCCATTGATTATTCACACGCACACTTGCAAAAGCATGACCCGGGCCATCTGCATAAAACCGATGGCCATCAACTGTCTCTGCCACATGATAGATCGCTCTTAAATTTAGCGCACGCGCAATAATATAAAAATATCGAGCCGTCCCATTACAAACCACATGAGCTCGACCATCGCTGTTTTGACTTCGAAGAGTACGGAACGTACTAAACCAACTATGGCCATCAAATTCATAGTCTTGTCCCAAATCATACGCAAAATTTTGTTCCATGATTCGGATTACAGCATTAAGTCGAGTTTGCTCTGAAGCAAGCCGCAACGAACTTAATGAACGCCCTACCTGAGATTCAAAAATATCATGATACGCGAGCTCAAAAGCAATTCTTTCTGCATCAGACAACTGACCCGGCCCTGTTGTCCAGCGAACCGAAGAATAAAGACGAACAGTCCATTCCAATCGATATTCACCTGAACGTGGCATTGTAAAGAGATTCGAATCACGACCGTTCATAGACCACGTTTGTAAACGCCCCTCTCGATCAATCATCTTGACAGACCAAAGCATACCATTCCAAGGAAGAAGTAGACGAAGCGATTGACCCTCTTCGACGTTTAAGAAGACTTGTGACCGCATTCTGACCGTTCCAAGGTAACTGGAAGAATCAGATGCTTTGCTTAAATAAGGAGAGATCCTTCCTCGTCCTTGAGCATCTTGCAAATCATAACTTTGAACAATAAAAGGGGCTCGTTCAATACGGGACACATCCCCATCAATTAAAATAACCGGGGTTCTTGTCCGAGCACTGCTAAAAGAAGTGCGAACCGAATCAAGTTGTTCCGCTCGATTCCAGGATGTGGTTGATTCACCCTCATGGCTAAAAAAAGAACCGGGACTACGAGGGGTACGAGAAAAATCAATTCCAGAACCCCCTCCTCTTCGCTCTTGTTGAGCTGCTGCTGAGGTACTACTTCCTGTAATTGCATTAGAAGTTCGGGTCGGTTGCGGCGTTGTCGAACGGCCGGCTGCGTTACCTTCTCCTGTGTTGGGTTGCGTTGTTGACCCACCGGTTGCGTTACCTTCTCCTGTGTTGGGTTGCGGCGTTGACCCATCGGTTGCATTGCCTTCTCCCACGTTTGGCTGCGGCGTTGACCCATCGGTTACGCTACCGTCTCCCGTGTTGGGTTGAGTCACTAAACCAGTATTAGATTGAGAATCAGGATTATTCGATGATGTAGTTGTGGTTGAACTAGTATTTGGTTGAGAAGTAGGTGGTACAACTGGAGTCTTTCCCTCTAAATCAAAAGGATTTTGAGACGTATCAACCGAAGCGATTTCTGTTTCAGGAGTTAAGGAAGCATCAACAATTTTAGAACCAGTGAAATAACTAATTGGAAGCAACAATAACAACATGGTGACCGCTAAAACTAATGAAGACCGCACCCAGTTTCTATTCACTCTGACAGGTTCTTCTACCTTCTTCTTCTTTCGAACCTCTTGCTTTGGCCAAGGAATCGGTCGGATAATCTTTTTTAAATTAGTGAAATTACTTTCACTATTTTGATTCCAAACTTTCTCGCTTAAAACAATCCATTTCCCTGCTTCATCGATACCATAAAAAAGAGGTTCTTCTGAACTCTCTTTAAACGGAGCCACATAGATACGCACCCCTGTTCCTGCTAGAGAACTGCTTTGCCCTTCATTCAGTCGTCTCATCTCAGTAAAGAGTGCAGATGTCTGAGACACTAACTTAGCTGAAAGAAAAACAGCTTCTTCAGAACGTTTAAGCTGAGCCCAAACAGCTTCATTAGGATAAACAGAAACTTCTGTCAGCACGGAAAGTTCTGGTTCCAGCTGCTCAGCAAAATAAGCAAGCAGATCTCCCTCTGCACCAAACTCCCCGTTTGGTTGAAGCTGCTCAATCAAATCAACTAAACCTTGAATCAATAAAAAACGAGATTCTATTTCTTGATTAGGGTCAACCAATCGAGCCATCATTTTTTTAATTGCAGCTACCGACACATCATCTAAAGCAAGACTCAACCAATCTTCAGTTGTGTTGGCATTGTGGGGAAAAACAAAATGAATTTCAGAAAAACTTTTGGCTCGATCATCTAGTTGCTTTTGAACAATTAAACGACCATTTAACCAAATCCCCAACTGAGGCTTCTCCTCATTAATGTCATTCAACTTAAAATAGACTAACGGAGATGAAACAACGGTTTCCCCTTCATCACTCACAACATTCTCAACAGACTTACTTCCTGCCTTAGGGTCTAAAAACTTTTTTAGAATAAAGTCTTCAGACATTCCTTGTCCTTGGTCAATAACCTGATAACCACTCACATCAAACAACACTTCTACAGGATGATCTTGAAGACGTGAATCAATTTCAGGAGGTGGCCCTTCGCTAAAAACCTGATAGCCATTTTGTGCATTAATTTGAGAGGTTGTCACAGCTTCTGAATTGGCATAAGAAGTGATATTGATCGGCACACGCCGATTGAGATGAAAGACTCGCTTTAAATAGTCCGTTCGTTCTTGAATCTCTGCTTTTGAAAGATCGCGAATAACTGTAATACGAGTGCTAAAAGGAGGCTCTTTTGCAGAGACCTTTTCGCGCATTCGATTAAAAACAATCTCACCTTTCTGATTAAGGTAAAACATAAATGTAGAAAGTTGATTTGTCCCTTTGACTTGGGTTTCTAAAATAACAGCCCGTTGAAAACATTCTTTTAAAAGCTCCCCATCTGAATCCTTTTCAATTAATTCACCAAACACTTGAAGCGCACCTAACCCAAAACGTCCAATCGTCTGCCCCTTTTCACCTAAATAGGTTTCAATGTGAGTGTCTTGACCATTAGCAATCAACTCAGCAAGAGCCTGAATCAATTCAGAAGTCTGTGCATCTAAGTAAGAGAGGTTTCGAATATATTTTGGGACTAACTTTTCAGCTTTAGAAGGTTGTTTTAACGCTTTTAATTGAGTGGTTCTTTCAGGCAAAGCAGCATGGAGCAATGTGGAAAAAGAAGTCGGTTCTTTCTTAATCTTAGGGCGAGCCCCTTCTTTTTCAGC
>JAJCYG010000078.1 GCA_029263055.1 Actinomycetes bacterium | reverse complement strand
TGGGGATACGCTGAGGGACGCGAGGCCGCCTCCATGGACTTGCTTTGCAGGAGGCGACGGTAGTCCGCCTTGGTGAGCGCACGCGCGGAGTCGCGACGTTCCTCATGCACCCACAGACGCTTCTCGTTTCGGGCGTCGCTTCCCTCCACGCGCTTCTTGAGGAGCGTGGTGAGTCGTTGCATGCTCATCGGTAGGGGCCCTCCGGTAGTTCCTTCTTGCGACGACGAGCTTCAACTGCGCGCAGAATCGCGGAGCCACTCAAAGCCGCCGCGGCGCCAACAGCAATACCTACGAGCAGGGCGGCCGCCGGATTGGGCGGTGCCCACAAATAGGCCACGGCTAGAACCACCCCGACGCCGAAAACTCCTAGAAAGATCTCCTGGCGACGCTCTCGGCGCACCGCCTCTTCACCCCGCGACGCGACAGTTTGGAGGCTACGGTCTGTCATCCTGCGTTCCATCCTTCCTTGGGCTCGTGGCTTCCGCCAGAATGATGTTCTTTGCGTAGCGCAGAATCTGGTCTTCGACGCGATGGAGGTCTGCCGCGAACGCTTGCGGGGTCATGGGCGGCCACTCGTTGTTGTGGGCCTTGACGAGCATGAGGAGCGCCGCCTGGATGCCGAAGTACGGCGTGTCGGTGACCTCGGTCTTGTTGACATGCTTCGCTCGGATGAGCGCCCCAGCCATCCGGTGCGGCGGGATGGATGGCCAGTGGTCCAAGGTGCCGAACCATTCCTGGGCACCGGCAACGAGTCCTGGGCCGTCGAAGACCTGAAGTTTCACGAGCCGGTCCTTCCGCAGCAGGGACATTCTTCTTGAATCTGCGCTTCAGTGAGAATGGGGAGCGGACGCCCGAGAGCGTGGCCCACTTCCTTTTCCACGGTGGCCAGTCGCTGGGCTCCCCGGCGCACCTGGACCTCCAACTGTCGAACCTTGTTTTCGAGGTGGGCCACACGGGCTTCCAAGTTACTCATCCTCGGCCTCCTCGTACGCGCCGGTGAGTTGATCTGCTCGTTCGGCCAACTCTTCAATCTCAGCGACGGCTTGGTCAATCCCAAGCACCTCACGTCGTCTCCGAAACTCTTCCAGGTAGGCCACGGGTAGAAGGCTCAGGCGCTCCGTGTGCTCCGCGGGGACATCATTCCCGATCAACTTAGCCACGAGGTCTGGGTCGAGGTGCGTTACCTCGATGAGGTCGTCGAAACGACCCGCGCGGATTAGGGCGCGATCGAGGCTATCGACATCGTTAGCGCTGACCAGGAGAAGCTCCACAAAATCCCGCAGGCGCTCCAAGGTCGTGAGGATGGACGCGCCACCGTCTGCGAGACGGTCAATATCGTCAATCAACATCGTGCGAGGACGTAGCAGAAGGGCCACACCGACGACCCCTTCCTCCTCAATGTCGTCAAGCGAGAGTCGCATGACGAAGCCCTGCCGTTGGCTCGCCATCCAACGCATCATGCAAGTTTTCCCGACGCCAGGTTCCCCGTAGAACATAACCGAACGGTGGAACCCGTGGCTGAGAAACCGCTCACACCTTTCCAACACGTGGCGCGCGGTTTCTGAAGGAAGAGCGTCACCCAGATCCTCCGAGGTGATGCGCATTTTGGAATCGTCGTCCACCACCACGCGACAGCACGAGCCCCCCATGTCCTCCCACACGGCCCTCCCGAGCGCCGCGAAAGCTTCTTCGTCACTGTCTTGTTCAGGGATTACCGGTCCAAACTCAGCCGACCCATCGGAGACATACCAGCCGATACGGGCTCCATGCACACTAAACACCAGCGCTTTTTGGTCGGTGTTAGCACTGAGCACTTCGACTGGAAAATGCTTCTTGCACATTTCGTAGAGGTACTTGTCCAAACTACGCAACCGGTCCAACTCCCGCCAGTGAGCGAAGGCGGCAACAGTTTCGCTCTTTGTCGCGTCACGGTAGGCGGATGCCGCACGCAAGCCGAGGGCGAGAAACCCCGCGGGGGTGGGGTTGGCCTGAAGGTGAACGAGTACCTCCGCTGCTTCGGAGCCAGCTTCAAGAAGTCGTTCCGCCTGGCGTAGCGCTCGCTCTTTGAACGACAGAAGAGGTTTCTGCGTAGTCATGCGCCCTCCCGAGCATGCGGTCGGATGTTGTAGAACCGTTGGGTGAAGTCTCGCAGCACGATAGGCTCGCCGGGTCTCTTGAGTGTGCTGCGCTCACACTCCCGAGCGCACCACTTGGACTCCAGCTTGTTGTCGGCGTCCGGCTTTCCGTGGCCCCCCTCGTACGTCCCCGGGTCGGCCGGAGCTTCACCAAGCTCGTCGTCCGAGAGCGAGTAGTAATCGTCGGGGTTGTTCGGGTCCAGGTCAACACGCGGCCGGGTGTTGATCCCCCACGCCTTCTCACACTTCCCGTCGCACGCAAGGGTGGCCGACTGACCGAAGAATCGAATCTGTTTGGAGATTGGACTCATGAGTCGTTCCCTCCGGTGTCCTCGGCTACGGAGATACGGAACAGGTGGCCGCGGGGGCACTCGGCATGGGGGTGACTCCCACCAACGACAACGCCCGTCTCGCCGCACTGCCCACAGATGCCTGCCTGGGCCCCGGCAGGAGGCCACTGGCTTTCGTAGTCCGCCGGCTTCGGACGGAACGTGAAGGGCTTCGCGGGCTCTGGAAGACGCGCGATGTAGTCGGCTTTCGACATGTCCTTCTCGTACGGCAACCCGACTGACTTCCGTAGGGCGCCCCCGTGGACTGCATCGTCCCCCTCCCCTACGGTCACGGAATCGTGGACCGTGCTCATGGCACGTAGCGCCTCCTGATATGGACGCAGCGCATCCTCCACGATGCGGCGCCCCTCCTCGTGCATGAGGAAGCCCTCCAGGCCGCTCTCGACTGCCCAGCATCCAGCGCAGATCTTGATCGCCGTCGCAGTCGTGGGCTCCGTGCAGACTCTACAGGGGACGGTGGGTAGGTTGTTCATTCTTGTGGCCCCTTCGAGTCACCCAGGTACTTCAGGAACTCCTCCACCCGGTTGGGTAAAGCCGGGCGATCACTGCCGTGGAGGTAAATCTTTCCACCGTCTGCCACGAGCACGATGTCGTATGTGCCCTCCCTCGTGCGCACTCCCCAGAAACCTGGCAACGCCAGGGCCACCGTGTCCCCCTCGTCCCCCTCGTCCCTCCGTGGCGTGGCGGTCATGCCGATGGGCGACGTGGCCCCCGGCTCGCCGGGGATGAAGATGCACTGGCACTGATTGCACATGTGCGGCTCTTTCCTCAGCGGGTAGCCAGGCGCCCACCCACCAGCAGGTGGGTCGTCCAACGGTGGGCCGCGATGGGGAGTCCCCTCCACTCGCGACGGGCCGTCCTGCGTCATAACGGTGCGCGCATCGACACAGATGCCGCCGGTTCGTTCGTTGGTGTCGGTCATCCTCGTCCTACCTTCCGGGGTCGTCGGTAATCTTGCACCTTCGCGGGCACCCACACGTCCCAGGGTCTGGAGTCGCGTTCTTTCGAGGTGAACGGACGCCCGAGACTCTCGGCGTAAGCCTTCACCTCTTCGACGTGCGCGGCAACGAGGTAGCCTAGGTTTACGCGCTCGTCCTTCTGTGAGAGTCGCGAGTAGTCCCACGCTTCCACGAGCCACGCCGTCCCGCTCTGGACATCATAGGTGTGGGTGAGCTTGACCTTGCAGTTGAGGTCCATGGCTCGCTTGGTCGCTTCGAGTACGGGGGTCATGAGTACACCTTCCCGGGGCACACGCCGGGGACTCTCTCTACGAACCGGCAGCCACACAGTCTACAGGTGCGTGCGTTAGTGATGTCCCGACCGCTGCCGTCAGCCTCGTGCGCGAGGCTCTTCCGTGGGGCAGCCAGAGACTGCATCTCCTCAGACAGAGGCGCACGAGGGGGCCCAACCGGAGAACCTGCTGGCCCGGTAGCACCAGTCAGACCGGGATGTGTTTCCTCGCGCTCTGCGTCGCTGGCTCCGACAGCTTCGCCCCCGTCAGGCTCCAACGCCGTGACCAGGAAGTCCAAGAGTCGCAACGACTCTTCCCGGGACAGCCCGTAGTCGGTGAGCCGACACGGGAAAATCGACATGCCTGTGTGGTCGGCCTCGAACGCGACGCCTTCGTCCTCGTTGCCAAACTGCAAATGGCCGGTGAAAGCTGGGACCTGGGATGTGACGCTGAGCATGTATTTCAACGCCATGAGACCGATCTCCTCGCCGGTGTTGCCCTCCTCGGCCAGGTAGCAGTCCACGTGGTCACCCATCGTGTACTCGCCACCTTTATAGCCGGTGTACGTGGAGCCCAGCGCTTCCTCGGCCGCAGCCAGCATTGCGCCCACGGTGGTGTTGGCTTCGGGCTCGAACGCAAGCTCGGAGTAGTACCCCCGGTAGCTGTGGGGACGAGCGAAGCCGTTGGCCACGCGCTGCTTCGGCGGGTGCGTGCGGAGGGCGTCGATGAGTTCTTTGAGTGTCATGGTGTGGTTGCTTCGTGGTTGGTGGGATCGGAAGTAGTTACTCGTCTGGGGCGCCCTGCAATCTCTGAAGCACCCCATGAACCGCCGGGTTCTTCCCTTGTTCCAGATGTTGGATGTACCCCTGGGCTACGTCACGGCTGCGGTGACGCGTTTGCTGCATGATGTCGTCCAAACGGGCCCCGCTGCGGTAGGCCTCAGTGGCGAACCCCGAGCGGAACGAGTGCGCGCCGTAGTCGAGGGACTCGTCTTCCCCGAGCACCTGTGCCACGCGGCGCTGCACGATACGGTTGACGGTCTTGCCGGAACAATGGAACACAGACACACCGTCCTCCCCCTGGGCGTCGAGAAACGTCTCCCATTCTTCCAGGGCCACAACCGGACAAAGAACAGCGTCGGGAACACGGGGGATAGCGACGTACTGGCCCTCCCCCTTCTTGTCGGTTTTGGAGTCTGGGATGAACACGGTGACCCCATCGTCCAACCACTCCAAGTGGTCCCACTCCATAGCGGCGATCTCGGAGCGGCGCATGCCGACGGTGATGCCCACGAGTAATATCGTTCGGTCCCGGCGCGCTCGCCACTCCTTTTCATGATCAAGGCCTACAGTGAAGAAGGTCTCATCGATCTTCTTTACCATCGCTCGCACCAGGTCGGCCGTAAGGGCTTTCTTCTTGTCGATTTTCTTGCGGTGCGTTTTGGCGAGCCCCTGAAGAAGCTCGCGGATCTTCGGACTCCACGTGGGTGACTCCACGTCGCTCGCTTTGTGGAGGTACGCGATAGCAGCACAGCGCCGACGGATAGTAGAGATGGAGTATGAGGCGCGCGCCAGACTTCCGATGTACTCAGCGAGCACCTCCACCGAGATTGGGAAGAGCAACAGGTCGTTCTCGGCCGCGTACTCCTCCCACTGCGCCAGGTCCGACGCGTACGCCTTCATGGTGGAGTCAGCCTTGGCCGCCTTGGCGAGTTTCGAGGCATACTCACGGTTGAGCTTCCTGCGCTCCGCGATGTCGGAGGGCTGGCGCTTGGCGAGAGCTTTGGTGCGCTTCTTGGCCACTATTCCAAGACCTCGTATTCGCGGCGAAGAGCATCTCCGTGAGGCCCCTTCCAGTGGGGTGCGATCCAAATACGCTTCCGTTCGGCACGACCTGGGCCACACGGCTGACTGCGCCAATGGCCCCGCACTACGTATCGAGAGCGTAACTTCCACCCCGTCCGCATGTGGGCAGCCCCCCGATCTTTTGCAGCCGCCCGAAGTTCAGCGCTGAGTTTTATGTCTCCCCCTAGCTCATAGCGTGAGACTCCACCTACGACACCCTTCCGTGGGTTGCTTTTCACCCGATGCGGGGGTGGGAGCTTGGGAAGGGACCCCAAGTAGAGTACCAAATTGGCGACAAGCAGCCGGGCGGCACTCAGCGTCTTGTTATCCTTGTCCTCTACTTTCATGTCCGAGTAAACGCTTTGCTTCTCGGTGTAATCTAGCCATTTTGCAACGGAGCCACTTGAAGGTGGAGCCTCGGCCGCACCAGTCAACATGAAGGGCTTCTTACGCGCCAATAAAAATATCTCCCAATCAATCCCACCTTTCTTGATCGCGGCTTCCTGAATATCTCTAAGGGTGTCCCAACTCCCAATAGAACGCTTGGTCACGTCTGACCGAACCACATCGTGTAGCGCGAGGAAAGGAAGATCTTTCTCAACCCCACCAAAAACGCCCCGGAAGTATCCATCCGGCACCTCCACTAGAAACGCAGGAAATGGGAGTCGTATGTCCCCCCCATCAATACCAGACGGATCGGTCAAAAGAAGTTTGGCCGCGAGCCCCTCCGTGAGAGAAAAAACAGGACACCCCTGCTCGACCCAACGAACGGAGAACAAACCATTTCGTGCGTCGATTATGGTAGCACCTACTCCACGCTGCAAAAGAAGAGTGTGGATGTAGCTACTATCGGCATCCGTACAACCTTTCCCCAGACCCGGGATAGGACACCCTAACGGATTGGTGTCCACCAGATCGCGCAATGTTCGACCGTTAGCTGCCAAGAAATCCCGGGAAGTTCTGAAGTTAGTCATGAGAACGAACTACTGGTTGTCGGTTGTCATCCCAAACCTGAAAAGTGCTTGGCCGATAATGCCTTCTTCTTGGACACCCTCGGAGCTTGCCTTATTTGGAGGTATCTGGCAAGCTGTAGCGCGAATAGCGCAAAGCATTGATAAATGGCTAGAATCGCCCCCCAAGCACCTCCTGCGTTCGGGAGCCTGACCAGGGCCCAAAGACGGATGGTCCACTACATCTCGACGCACCCCACGTACCAGCCGCGTTCGGGTCGAAAAGCGGCCGTGCTCTCGCGCCTCATCGCGAACCACGTGATCCTCGAACGTGACGACGGCACACACGAGGTCAACCCCGCGGTCGTGATGGAGACGTGGGACCCCGAGGCGAAGGAATGGATCTCGTGAGCCCTGCACTCGAACGCATCGCCACCTTGATCAAGACCGCGGTAGAGCCGGTTCGATTGGAGGTCAGGCACAACGACATCACCAACGAGTTCGAGGTGGAGCTTCGGCACATCGACGGGCGGTGGTCACAAGGTTCACACGAAGATCTCGACAAGGCGTTCGAGAACTCCCTGAAATACGTCACCGAGGGCTGGCTCAAATGAATGGCATCGCCGTCATGCTCCTCGCGCTCGTCGCTCCGTTGTCGCGAGAACGGCGACCAGATCGGTGTCTCCTACGACGGTCTCACCCTCATGAACTTCCCGGAGGGGGAGCCGCCCACGTAACCACCATGACCACCAAGGAAAGCAACCACATGAACCGTTTCATCGCCCTCGTCATCTCCATCGCCTCGGTGGCTATCGTCGCCATCGTCTACCTCGCCCCGCCGGCCGGGGCCCCAACATTCCTGAGCCCGCAGTTCAAAGAGTGCCGCACCACTGCGTTCGAGCACCATGTGTCGTGCCTCAACTGGTACTCCGCGAGGGAAAAGGCATGCGCACAGGCGCTGGAGCGCGAGGTGAAAATATGCGGGGAGGTGTACCCGCCGGTCCTCCATGGGGGCAGCCATGAGTGACGTTTTCTACTTCGGGTGCATCGGCGACATCGGGCACTACATGTTCAACACCCACGGGCGGTCGGTCCGCGATGTCGGCGACATGCCATGGGGGCGCTACGGTGAGGACGGGAAGTTGCCCCCCGAAGAGGGCGGCCAAGTGCAGGGGGAAGCCCTGGTCCACCACAAGGATGGGTGGACCGCCCTGTCGTTCTGGGATCGGTCGGTGGACACCCGCTTCGGCTGCAACTCCAACTTCTTCTTCCGGGGCACGTACGACTTCGCGGAGGCGGTGGCCCTCGCACGCACGGCGTTCCCCCAGGTATGGGCCCGGTTCACGTTCGACGTGCGGCCCTATAAAGGAGACGACAGCTTCAAGGAGAAGGCCGACCAGATCCTCGCCGACCATGCAGCAGCAGAGAAACTCCGAGCGGCTCAGAAAGTGAAGGCACCATGACCGGTATTTGCTGTACCCGCTGCTTCAAGAGCAAGTGTGAGTGCGTGACCACGGAGCCCACACGCGTTCAGCATTACCTGACCTTGGTGGACGGCCTCTTCGGGCTACGTGCGCTCGGCCCCCTGTCCCAAGACACCGAGGGCGAGATCGCTGGAACCCACGCGGAACTGTGGGACACCATGACGGAGGAAGAGCAGGCCGAGGTCGAACACGGGATTGTGATGCTCAAGGAGAAGTGGAAGCAATGAAACACGCCCCACTCAGATTCGTCCCCGGAGCCGCAGTACCCCTGGGCTACGGTGTCCTGGTCGGCGGTCAAGGATGGCAGGCAGCCAAGACCGACTCGGAAACTCCTCACCCAGCGGGGGTCGGCGAGACGTTCGTGTGGCATGGCGAGCACCGGGAGCAGCCCGGCGCCGCCATCTCCGACTGCTGGATTCACGCGACCGGGAGCACACCGGTGTGACCGAACCGCCCAAACGCATGACCGTCGATGACTGGATGGCCGTGGAAGTCTCCGACAAGCACGCCACCGCCGTGGCTGAGATGACCGACGAGAAACTGGTAGCCGTGTATCTCGGTAACGGTCTACTCGCCGCCGTCGCGGGTGAAGGCAGTTCGTTCTGGCAAGTTCACGCCGCTGTTGTCCAGGAGATGAAGCGGCGAGGCCTCAAAGCAAAGGGGATGCTCTCATGACCACCTTCGACCTTTGGTGGGTAGCCGAAGTTGGCCACCCTCCCGCCAACGACCAAGAGCGATACGCGTTCGAGATGGCGCGGAAGGCTTGGGACGCTTCGAGCGACAGGGCCGAAACTCTGGAGTGGGACGCCCTCAAAGCTCTTCTCCAGGATGTCTCGCGCCCGTGGGGTAACGACCAGTGCATCGTGTGCCGCAACTTCATCGTGGACTGCGACCGTACCGCCAGGTGTATCGGCGCAGGCATCCGCAAGTTTTTGGAACAGACACCCAGGCCGACTAAATGCGAAGAGTGCGGAGAAGTGGTCACCGAGTCCATGCTCGTTGTAGACCGGCGGCTGTGTGTGCCTTGTGGATGTCATGCGTGTGATGTCTGCGGCGCGGTGGACTCTGAAACGATCAACGGCATGGACCGCTGCCTCGAACACACCCCGGAAGCCGACCGATGAGAGCCACCATCCCAGATCCACTCGACAACTGGCAGGTGCTCCAGGTAAGCACACCGAACGAACCGGAGCACATAGCGGCACCCGATGGGTGCCCCGCTTCCTTTCTCTCCCACGAAGCTCAGTGGCACACGTACAAAGACCCTGACACCGGCGAGCAGGTAACGCACTTTCGGGGCCCTGAGTTCCACGGTGAGAAGATATCCGTAGAACTGGAACGTAGGAGTGGCGCCGGTTGCTCGGTAGGCGTGATCGCCCACTTCAATGACGGCTTCCAGATGAGAACCTGCGGCGCCATCGCCCACGAGAGCGGCACCATCGAACTCGTATCGGACAAACCGGGAAACTACGTCATCACTCTCACGCTGCAGGCCTTCGCGGCAGATTGAACATGCTGGATTTTGCCTACCGAGCCAACCCCCACTGGTGCCACCGCTCCGCACGCCTGTCGCGGGTACGGCAGCGGCCGTGGTGGGTCCGTCGTCCACCGGGGGTGCCGTGAACGACTCCCTGGGATCTGTACTTTCCTGGCACCGAAAAGCCGTGGGCATGACGGGTGCCGAGGTGGCCGCGGCGATGGAAGTTTCAGCATCCGCAGTCTCGCGGTGGGAAAACGACATCACGTCTCCAAAGATCGTGGAACTGCGCTTGCTCGCGCGCGTGCTCGCGATACCTGACTACTGGAATCTCCTGCGATGACCGATGTCACCAATCTCACCAATCCCCAGCGGCGCTGCGTGTGGAGCGTGGGTCGCTTCAAGTCTTGGGACGTCATACCCCAGAAGTACCGGGGACAGTGTATGGACCTCGACCTCATCGAATGGCACGATGGACCGAAGTTGACGGTGGAAGGTGACGCCGCCTACCGCGAACTTGTCCGCCTGAGTACAACCACCGGGAGCTACCTACGATGACCCCGTCCGACCAGCTAGACGCACTGCACACTGAGTGGGTTGCGCTTCAAGCCGAGTACGAAGCCATCCACCCCGGCGTAGCAGAAGATGACGTCTACAAGCGCATGAAAGCTATCACCGCGCGGCAGCGGGAGATTACGAACGAGACCACTCGCATCGCGCTGGAAGCCATAGGACCCGTGAAGTCCCAACGCACACAGGGGGCCGGGAACACCATGAACGTCAACGACACGGTCTCGGTCGTCCTCACGGAAGCTGGAGCACAACACCTGGGCCGCGAGATGAGAGCCGCGCGGGCCGGCGACCGCCTCACGATGCCTTTGTGGGAACTCATGGCACTGTTCGGGAGCGCCTTTCCCAAGTACCCCTCCATGGGTCACCCGCTACCTTTCGAGAACAACACCATCACCCTGAAAGCAACCACGCCATGACCGACACCAAGAACATGAAGCCCGGCGAACGCCTAGCGTATCTAGCTCAACAACTTCACGACCTCGGCGTACCTTGGGAAGCGCTAGAAGGAGTCCGGCGTTACGCGGGTGCGATGGAGATTCATTTCAAGCCCACTGGCCAGGTGAGCATGACGGGTCCCGGTGGAGGAACCACCTCGTTCCACATCAACCCGGAAGACTTGTGGGCTCCATACGACGTGGGTATGAAAGTACTGGAGGCAGCCGGTAACGCCGGGTGCATCGAGGTCACATTGGAAAATCAGGGCGAATGGAAAGAGTTTGTGCGACGAGTTCACGAAGCGGAAAAACGCGGCGTCTTCAACCCCGAATAACCACACAGGAGCAACCACACCATGACCACTCAACAAAGCACCCGCCTTACTACGCCCGTACTCGACCACGGCTACGCCCGCTTCATCGAATCCTGGGGGAGCGACGAGGGCATCATCGAAGCCGCCCGGATGAGTACGGGCAAAGGGTTCAGGGGATGGGGTTGGGAATGCCGGGACTGTGGGTACGGGGTAGGACGCAACCCCAAATGGCTGGCCGGAAGCACGGTGGGAGAACCTCGTTGCGCCTCATGTGGACGTGTGCTGTTTCCTGGTGATGAGAAGCTGCTGCGGTACCTCTACGAGAACAAGCACTCCACGCCGTTCGAGATGGCTGGCCTCACCGTGGAGATCAAAGCCCCCATCTTCGTGTTCCGCCAGTGGCACCGCCACCGCACGCAGAGCTACAACGAGATGAGCGCCCGGTACACGCCGCTACCCGACGAGAACTACATCCCGACCGTGGAGCGCCTCATGGTGAACTCCACTAAGAACAAGCAGGCCGGCAAAGCGCGAGGCGCCGGGGACCTGACCGAAGAGGAGGCCGGGGCGTTCCGAGACTCCCTGCGTTTCATGTACGAAAAGCAGGAGAGCCTCTACCAGGCGGCGCTCAAGTCTGGGGTCCCCAAGGAACTGGCGCGCATCCACTTACCAGTGGCCCGGTACTCGCAAATGCGGGCTTCGGCCAACCTCCGCAACTGGCTCGCCTTCCTCACGCTCCGTATGGACGCCCACGCCCAGGAGGAAATCCGCGTCTACGCAGTGGCCGTAGGTGACTTCATCCAAACCCGGTTCCCGCGCACGTGGGAGTTGTTCGTGGAAGGCGGCAAGTGATGTCAGACGAACGCACCATCCCACCCAAGGTGGACGAGGCCATCGTTGCGCTGGCCGATGTCATCCTCGTGAGCAGGGCCGGCGTTCACAGCGCCGAAGACATAGCCAACGCCATCCGGAACGTCGTGTCCGCCGTTCGCGACCAGGTGGTGGAAGAAATGACGGAGCAGCGGGAAACCGTGATCCATCACTCAGCCGTGTTGGCAGGGGACATCGTGGTGTGGGAAAACCAGGTCTACCGAGTCGTCAACATCGCTTTGGTAGAGCACGGTCGCGAGTACCGGCTCATGTTTCCAGGTCAGGAGTCCCGGGAGCGAGACAAGTTGGTGGTGATCTCCTCCGTATGGCATACAGATCTCCAGTTCCGCCTCTTGCAGTCGTGCCCACTGCGCCCGGAGAACGGCGAGACGCTCGGGGGAGGCAAGTAGCCCATGGGCATGTACGACACTATCGTAGGCGCTCCAGAAAACGCCGACGACCAAATAAAATGCTGGGATGAGCCCTGTCTCCAACTCGTGGCGGAGGGGGACACGGTGCCGAGCCTGAACGGCCACCTCACCTACAGTGTCCAATACAACCTGTCGGACCGGTTCTGGCACGTCGAGAACGGCGTGCTGGTCAACGTGGACGCGGAGCATCCCCAGGCGGGCGCACCCGTGTTCGACAAGTGGGGCCGGGAACTCGATCCCGCGCTAGCAACAATATCAGAGGTGCTGGACGACGCCATCGCCGCCACCGTCCGCAGCAGCCGCGCGACCGCGTTCACCACGGAGGAAGCGGACTTTCTCCTGACGGCCATCATCGTCGCCTACAACACCATACCGGTGGAGGAGGTCCACGCGGACAACTACTCGGGGGAGACAATGCGCTCTGCCCTGGAGAAGCTGCGGGCGAAAGCAGGTACGTGATGCTCCCCATCCTTGCGCTCTCCTTCATGCCCGCCGCCCTATTGGCCTTGGCGGTCGGCCTCGTGTTCTTCTTCCTCCTGGCGCTCCTCGGTCGAACGATTATGTGGGTCGTCACCGGTTACGTGGAGCCAGGGCCCGGGGACTGGGTCTACGGGCTCGGCATCGGTATCCTCGCAGTCGTCGTAGGCTTGTGCTACGGCGTGGGGACTCTCATCCTCGATCTACTGGGGTGGTTGTGATGGGCACCGTGCTCTTCATCATTTTCTCCGTCGTGGTCGTGGTCGCCTACGTGGCTGCCATTGTCGTCCCGCTCGGACAGATGGCAGATCGCTGGAAAGAGGAAGAAGATTCTATGCGGGCCGAGCGCATGCGCATTGAGGAAAGGCTGAGACGATGACCGACGATTACCCCCCAGGCTACGAGCCCCGGCCCTACTACCCGCCGCCCCAACCCGACATGCCGTTGTGGAAGACGCTCGTGGAGGAGTCCAGTTGTGGCCTCTTCCGTCGCGTGGAAGTGCTGGGTGACGACGAAACTGGGTACGTCGTCTCCGTGTGGGAGAGCCAGCAGAGCGAAGGTCAGCCCCTGTACGGCGACTTCACCGGACAGACCAATACCGGCTACTGCACCCAACCGATAACCCGGTCGTACCAAATCTTCATGCCCATCACCCAGGAGCAGATCGTCAAGATCTTCTCCTACCGGAAAACGTAATATGGAGATTCAAGACGAAGAAGGATACACCGGCTCCCTGGAGACGCGCTTGACCAGCATGCTGGACACGCATCCTCCGGGACTCGGAGCGTTGCTCGCTCTCCTGGTGGAGAAAGCAGGACTCACGCAGGCCGACCTCATCGACTGCGGTATCCTCGATAGTGACGAGACCGTCATCGTGGAGAAGTAGATGAGTATTGATTGGGCACGAGAGAAAAAAACCGCTCGGGGCCGGGTGCTGTTCGCGTTACGTGACTTGCAGTGGCACTCCCACCTTGACCTCGCCAAGCCCTCGGTAGGTGGGCCGCGTTTTCCAGCACGTCTCCTGGAGCTTCGCCGACTCGGGTACAAGATGGAAAGCCGAGCCATCAACGGAGACAAGAGAAAAGGCAAGATGTATCGCCTGCTGAGCCTCACGGCCGGAGCGCCGCAAGGGAAGAAGGTCAAGGTCTACCTGACTGAGCGAGATGCGGAACGATTACTCATCGGCCACCTGTCGCGTCAAGCCAGTCGAGCCCTCAAAGACGCACTCGGGTCGTTCAAAACCAACAAACACAAGCTGTAAAAATGGACCACCAATACCCCGGCAACGTCATCCTTCGCGAACTATGCGAGTGGATTATCACTCGCTGGATCGATCTCGACACCAATGAGACGTCCGGTCTCCGTGACGAGTTCGAGACTGCGGTGGTGAAAGCGATACCCTCGCTCCAGCGCATGACGACAGAAGTAGACTCCGACGGCATCTTCCACTTCGCGTGCGAGACCGAGGACGCCGATGGTGATACCTTTCGCTACGGGTTCTCGCTCTCGCTGTTCAACAACGACCCCGACGAGTCAGATGAAATAGACGAGGACGAAGAGGAAGAGGAAGAGGCTGCGTGAACGCCGACTACTGGATGCTGCGGCTCGTGCTGAGCTTCATCGCCATCCTCATTCTCCTCTACCTCTTTCAACAACTGAGACCAACATGCCAATCACACCCGAAGACCTCAAGAACCGATTCTCCTACCACGAGCCAGCCGATGACTCAGTAGCGATGCGCCACGAAAGCGTCCGTCACGCTTGCCTCACCGCCGCCCAAGGTGTTCTCTACGACACGCCTCCGGGACGCGAGCAGTCGCTGGCGATCACCAAGCTGGAGGAAGCCATGAGGTGGGCCAACGCCGCCATCGCGCGCAAACCACCTCTGGAGGACTGAGATGCCTGACGAAAACCGAACACGCCACTTGAGTACGTTCGCAGCCTGCTCCGACTGCATTTACTTTTCCATGATGGTGGGGGATGTCGGGGCGCCTGGGGGTGCTACTGCGGGCCAATGCCGGCGTAATCCTCCTGTTCCGGACGCCGACACATGTTGGCCGAGCGTATCCTCCAAGGCTTGGTGTGGTGAGTTCCGCTCCACATCGAGCCAACGGCCTCAACCCCCGTCCAACCCGCCCGCGCCCCCAGGAAACCTCCCATGATCGTCGCAATCTTCGGCTACAAAGGCTCCGGCAAGTCCGCGCTCGCGAAGCGGTTCGAGCTTCACAACTTCATCCGGCGCCCCATCGCCGCTCCGCTCAAGGAGATGCTCAAGGTTGGTCTGGGCCTCACTCAGGAACAACTGTGGGGGAGCGAAAAAGAGAAGCCTTTGGTAGCGCTGGACGGGAAAACTGCTCGCGATGCGATGACCACACTCGGCAAAGAGTGGGGTAGAGACCTCATGTGTAAAGACCTGTGGATTCGCGCGTGGGCCAACACCACCCCCATAGACAAAAACGTCGTGGTAGATGACCTGCGCTTTCCAAACGAAGCCGACCATCTCCTCTCCCTTGGCGCCTACTTCGTCAAGATCGTTCGCCCCAACACTGAACCTGAGGGGGAAGTCCACGAATCTGAGGCCTACGTGGACAAGCTCCCCTGGGACCTGTGCATCGCCAACGATGGCCCCGTAGATAACCTCTCCCACCATGTGAAGAACTTCGTGACCGATCGCCCCAACGTACCCTCCGAAGGTCCCGCTCGTGTAGATCGTTTCCGCGCTGTCCTGGACGGCATTCGATAGATGCGGTTCTCCTACGAGCACCGGGTGTGGCACGTAAGCCGGGACCAAGGAGAGACCTGGAAGCGCATCAGTCGGGGCCCTAGCGATTACCTGGTGAACACCGTGTACCTGCGCGAGGCCTTCGGAGACAGCCCACAGGAAAACGTGTTAGAAAATACCCCAACCACAGGTACCCATGACCAAGACTGAGAAACGGTACGGCCCGAAGATCTCCCAGCTACGGACGTTCTTCTCCGACCCGAAGCACCCCCGCATTCCCACGCCACTCCCTCGTCCTTTTCGAGCGGCTGCACGCTACCTCGAACGCGAAGGTTTTCTGTCGGGAGAGGACGCTGTGAAACGTCCTGGGTCCATGACCGTCGTGCGCGGTTACATGCTGGCGACACCGATCCTCGGTGGTGCAACCACCATTCCAACCACCTGAGAGACCACCATGCTACCGATCCAAGTCATCTTGGCCCCTTTGGCCGACAAAGGCCTGCGCCTGCACACGTACCCGCACCCAGAGAAGGACGGCATCTGGGTCCTCCGCGCTTCCACGCTCTACGGGGACAAGTCCGCCCACGTAGAGATGGACGGCGCCCTACTGGCTCAGACGTTCCCCCCAGAGGGGGGCACGTTCATTGCGGAGCGTCGAACAAGCGGCGACAAGCACTGGTGGACCTTCAAGCTCATCCGCGATGAGACCGAGGTGCTTGTGCAGGAGTTTCCTCCGGAGACCAATGTGTTCGTGGCCATGAAAGACTTCTTCAGCGCTCCGCTCATGTGGGCTCTCGCTCCGAAGCTGCGCGACCTCATCGCGAACTTGGGGTAGGTGCCGCCGCCCATTGGACGCTCAAGTCAGGGGGTACACGGACTTGAGGTTGTTCCCGGCGATACTCCGAACCGGGTCCAAAACGCGGAGGTGGGAGATGAAATGCTCCTGGCGGCCGGAGGGCTCTACACTCCGGTCGTCACCTTTATGGTACGCTCCAAGCGCGACGGCCTCTGCCAAGAGGATTAGTGCCCGACCTTGTGCGCCCCACCAGGCGCTGGTGCCAGCGGGTGGTCGTGCGGGTCCGGCCGGGTCCGCGAGCGTTGTGGGTATCTCACCAGGGTGGCGCCTGGTGAGGCCCGCCCTCAAAACCTGATAGAGTCCCGGTGCGACAACCTCCCGCCAGGGGGTAGATCCGCAGAGCCCGCCCCAGCCCATGGGGTAGGATCGATCCCGGATGGTCGTGTGAGCGTCGCGAAGCTCGCGAGAAAGGAGACCCCCTGCTGTGGCATGTAGGGGAGTCTTCCTCTCTCAAAACGAAACCCCGCTCCGAAAGGGAGCGAGGTCTGGGTGGACCCGCCGGAAATCGAATCCGGGTCCGGCTGACCGTTGTGAACGGCGTCTACGTGTGTATTCCCCCCTTCTTTACGTGGGCCGAGCGGTTGGTGCGGGGACAACCCTGCTCGGCTTGGATTCCAGTACGTTTCGCGACTCGGAATCTGGACACCCTGAGAAGCTATCCACTGTGAATGACCAGCCGTCCCCTACTGTGGACCCTTGGTTGGGCTGGACGGTTACGCTACGAGAGCGACGCCGTAATCGTTGCTGTTGACAGCAGTTGTGTTTTCCTCATCCGTTTTTGAGCCGGCGGTAGAGGCCCCGGCACACGCAACCGTTTACTCGTGTCCTCCGTCGAAACCAAATCAGGCCCGAAAGTAGACAGAAGTGCGCTGTACGTTCCTCACGTTGAGGTCGGGGCTTTACCCCCCGAACGCATGACGCCCCTCCTTCATGCCACGACAATACACGCTCCGGTAGTGGAGGGCCAGGGGTCACCCACAGGTGAGAGCTTCGTGGTCACACGTCCACGGAACGGTCGCACCCTGGTTTCCGTCATCAAGGCAGCCGTCTACGCTCTCGTTGAGCATGCGCTGCGTCACTTCGTTCACCAGGTAGTCGTCACAAAGCTGCGCTGTCTCCAGAACGCCCATACTGCAACCGTAGGCTACGTTCAGGGCGCCCACGCACGCGTCGTGTAGTGCCGCCGTGAACAGGGTGACGTACTCAATCCACGCTGGGTCCACGGGGGGCGTTCCGCTCATCCCACAACCGCAAGCATCCATGATCGTCTGAGCGCCAGCTTGGTCCACAATGGGGCACACCGACGCGATGGCCTGCATGGGGATCAGTACCGAGTCCTGCTCCGACAGGTCACCAATGCCCCCTGGACAAGTGGTACCGACCGGAAACGGAGTCGAAGGTGATGGCAAGTTGTAGGTCTCTGCCGCCGCGAAGCAATGCAGGAGGCAGGTTCCATCTGTGCCCCCGGCGCTATCCGTGGATGCCGTGGTGCTCGTGCCGCTGTCTGTCCCGTCGGTGCCGTCGGTGCCGCCAGGATCTACGCACTCACCTGAGACACACATGTTGCTGTCGCAGTCCGAGTTGCGAATGCAATCCCCTGGCGTGCAAGCGAACGCCACAATGAGGCCAGAGAAGAATCCGAAAACCGTCGTTCGTTTCATGGAGTTGGGTGTACCACGCTCACTGCATCTTCGGGAGCTTGCGTTCCAGGACGGCGTAAATCTCCGCAGCACGTTCGTTCTGCGCTTCCACCGGAATGGGCTCGCCCAGCATGGCCGCGGTCACCACTTCATCGTATTTGAGCCCGTGACGCTCCGCGTGCTTACGAAAACGGGCGAGCCCCCGTTGGTGCCGAGCGTTGCTGGGGGGACACACGCTGCCCAAATTGACAGCGCGATGGAGTACTTCCCAGGTGGGCGACTTGTCCTCGTAGTACTCCCCATCGCAGCGGATGCCGTGACGCAGAGTCGTGAGGGCATCGCGAGCGCGACGCAGGTAGGCCTCGAACGGTTCGACCTCACGACAAAGGATCTCCGGGGGCGCCTGGGGGTCCCAGTTGTGCACCCACAGCGGAGCGTTCTGGCCGATGGGGCCGAGGCCGAAGTGCCACCGGTAGCGTTGGCCGTAGTATGGGTTGGCGCCCGGACCAGCCGTCATGGAGGCGACCTCACCTTGGGCAGTCTCGATGGTCCACCCGTAGCGGTCGGCCATCTTGAACCATGCCGTCCTGCTCGCCTTCACATCGGCGTCGAGCCTGTGGCGCTTCCAAGGGCGCGCCGTGGTCTCGCGCATGTAGCCGACCCACAGGAACGCCAGGAGCTTGTCGCCCCTGGCCGCCGCCTTCTCGCAACGCCAGCCGTGGCGCCACAGGGGGCGCCCGTCGTCGGGGCCGCAGATCTCTGCCTCGTTGAAGTACTGCTGGCGGATGACCTCGCGCAGTCGGTCCTCCCGCCAGCCTCGCTCGCGCTTCCCAGCGTGGCCGGGAGCGCATACTTTGTACTCGGGTCGCATCTTGGCGTACCAGGGGTTGAAGCACCGCATCGGACGCTGTGCTGGGTGATTGGGGTGCGCGGTGGCGCACTCCTCGTGGCTCTGGCACGAGTGGTCGTAGTCCAGGGGCTCGCACCACGACGCCCAACCCTCGTAAGGATCTGGCGCCTCCGAGGCGCTCTGGGACACCCTCTCAGTCGGCGTTTCTGCCAACGTCATTACCTCGATGGCGGGGGGCTCATTGAGCGCTCTGGAGGGCGCTGAGGCCTCCGGAGCTACGCCCCCGCAGGTGAATAGAAAGACCCCCAGCGCGCAAATCCATCGCATGGCCCGGAGCCTATCATGCCCGAGTGCGCTACGAGCGCGTTACAACTGCGCGAATATGTTGAGGGGCGATGGCGCGCCGTAGACGTTGCCAGCAGCATCTCGAAGGATGATGCCCCAGAAGTCTCCAGCAAACAGAGACCCCGAGGCATCAATCGGAACGAGGATCGATGTATCGGTCACCGTGAGAGGTCCCACCACGGGTGGCGGGCTGCCATTGCCTCCGACGTTCACATCTGTGCTTACGTCCACCGTCGTGATGCCCGTGAGGTTCTCACCCAAGATCACGATGCTCCCCAAATCGTCCCCCACGGCCACCTTGTAAGCGAGCCCCGGTGGACCGGGGTCTGTCACGATGTCGAACACCGGGAGAATCGCTCGAACCGGAGCACCTCCACGAGCCAACCGGCGGATCATGCTTGTCACCGTCGCGCGACTCAGACCACCACTCGGTCTCTGCGGCTGTGGCGTCGGCGTGGGGAACTCGACCTCTTCCCCCGAAGGGATCACCCCTACGGTAAGCGGAGCGGGTACGTTGATTCTACGCCTTGGCATCGGTGCTTTTTCCTTTCCCAGAAATGCCCTTCCCGAGATCTGCAAGACCCTGACCACCGATATACGTGCCCGTCAGAAACATGATGCGGTCGGCAAGCTGCGCCGCTTGAGCTTCCTCCATCCCAGCGAACAACACCGCCGCGGAGGTAATCGTTCCGGTCAGGAACACGATGAACTTCTTGCTGTCGAACAGTGCTTTGATCACATTCATGATGGTGTCTCTCAGGGTATGGGCCAGATAGTGGGAACAGCCGTAGGTGCCGGTCCAGATGCAGGCCGTTCACACGACGTGTTCCAGTTGACGTTCAGGGGTTGCATCACCTGCGGACCACTGTGTTCCCACGAGCAAGCGATGAAGTCCCCTTCCAGGAACGCCACGTTCGGGAAGATGGTGTCCGTAAGATCGAGCGGAATGCCGGCGCCAGGAAAACTCGCTGCGTTCAACGTGAACGCGGGGGCTAAAAGCGTGAACGAGAAACCGCCGATTCCTCGCACGCGGAACATACGGATGATCGTGCTCTCGCCCACCCCCGGAGCTACCACGCTCCAGACCTCCAGTCTCCCCAACTTGCGTGCGTTGGGAACCTGGAGCCCGTGGGGTGTGGCCGTAATCCCAGCCGGAACTACGCCTTGTACCTCGCGGTAGTCGTAGCTCATGATGTCCTGAGTGTGGTTCGTAGGCGTGAACCGCTCGATCATCTGTTTGGCGACAGCCTGAAGCTTCTTGAGCGGAGTCCCCCCGCCTTGCGGAAGTGGTTGGGGACCGTTCATCGTCTCATCGCCCTAGCTGCACGCGGAATCTGCCAACCCCGCGCGGGCGAGCGCGGAATAGCGATGGGCAGCGGTGCACAGGGGCCCCACGCAGAGCAGTTGTCCCCCGGGATGAATGGGTTCTTCAACCCATCACATGGAGCGTACTGCCCCGGGGGGCACGCCGGACGGGGAGTGAACGTGTGACCTCCGGGGTCAACTGGGGGCAGTCCCGAAGTGAACCGTGAAGGCCACTTGCGTCGGCAGGTGTCCAGACAGTTCTGGTACTCGGGGAACGTCCCGGGCTGCGACCACTTCTGAGCGCAGTACTCCGCACAGTGCCAGGGGGCTGACGAGGTCGGAGTAGCGAAGGGGTTGGCGGTCTTAGGCCGCGCCGGGCGCACCGGCTCGGGTCTGCTGAGCGGCATCCCCGGATTCATCATGCGTTGGGTTCTGCTCGCGTGCATTACCCGGGTCCTCTCCCCAGCAGTCGCTCACCGATCTCCCGGCGCTCGCGAACGCCGTCCAGGAGGTCGTCACCCACATGCGACGGGTCGGCCAGCCTCTTACGGATGGCATCGTTATCTAGGCCCTCATCGACCCACTCGGCGATTTTGGCGGCGATGGACAGGATGGGTCCCACGACTGCGGCTGCGCTCATGCTACTTCGACTCCTTCGACCAGGTATTTGACTGGGAGCTTCATCTCGTTGCCGTCCTCAGCTTCCCACTTGTCGATTTGATCGGCGGCTTCGCGCAGGACTTTGGCGATTTCGGGCCCGGTGGCCTCGGCGCCTTTCTCGAACGTAGGAACTGCACCGACGCTCCACTCTGTGGGGTCGGTGTAGTCGAGCATGATGAGGAAGCGTGCCATCAGAATCTCAACTCTCGCACGAGGCTGGTCGTAGTCTGGGGAACGACCCCAGGATTCTCGTAAGGTAGCAGACGGCTACTACCGAAGTCTTGCAACTTGAAACCGGCTGCGGTGATCTTCCCATCAGCGTCGATAACTTCGGCGTCTCGCAACTCACGTCTCGCTGCGCGGCTCCACTTGTTCCAGCGGAGTCTCCACCACGGGATGTGGACAAGCTCGTACTGCGTCTCCGCGCTCAGGTCGTTCCATATCTCGAACAAAGACGAGTCGCTGAGAGTCGCGCTCACTCAAAACTTCAACTTCCGCACGAGATCGCTCGTGGCAGGTGCTGGGTTGGGCCGACGCCCGCTTGACTCAGGATTCAGCTTCGGAGCTTGCTTGGACGCTTCGGAGATGATGCCTGCGACGTAGTCCACCATGCGCTCGGGCGTGGCGGTTTTTCCACGAGGTCTTTTGTCCCGGGAGAGAAGCTCTGCTGCTCCGACACGGAACTTCACCTTGCCGGTCGGGGGTGGTTCGTCTTTGCCGGCGCCGAAACCGTCCACGAACATCAGCAAGCGGTTGTTCGCGGCCACTGCTCCGCCGCCACCGCTCCCCACGTCCGACGGGACGTTGACAAACGTAATGTGGGCGGAGTCGTGCTTTTTGTTGAAGTTGTTGTAGGTGCTCGTGCGGAGGTAGCCCTGACCGAGATCGGCTTTCGCTCGAACTGCTTCTACAAACTCGTCACTGCCCATGGTGGAGGCCATCTACTTCAACCCCTTCACCCGGTCGAAGTACTCTTTCGCCTCCGGCGGCAGGTCTTCGATGATGTCGGCCAACTGCTGCGCGAGCTTCTTCACGTCGGGCTTCTCACCAGCGGCTCGGGCAACCCAGTAGGTGCGGAGTACGGCGACCGCGGCCTCGATGGCAGTCCCGACTTTGGCGTCCGCGTCGAAGTAGGCCCCAAAGCACCCTTCCATCTCAGGGGTCGCGGGCTCATGCTTCGACTCACACTCAGTGGCTTTGGCCTTGTAGACCGCGTCCCATGCACCGGCGCCGGCACGGAGGCCCCCTTCGGTGTAGACGGCCGCTGCGTTCGCACAGCCGCCGAGTGCAACAACGGCGACGGCGAACATGAGCACGATGGAGCGGAGTCTGCTGACCACTGCTCCAGGCTACAGAACGTGCCAGTCGGACGCAACGAGGTCGGCTGGAGAGGCCAGCCAGGGCATGTAGTCGCCCTTTTCCGTCTGAATCACGAGGAACGGTCCGGTGAACGGTGTGTCGTGTCCCGGCTCGTAACGGGCCACGCAGTGCTTACCATGCCAACCCTCCCGGGCGAGCGAGCGTCCCTCATCGAGGAGGGTGAGTGCTTCGGAGAAGGTCATGAGCGTGCGCTCCGTACCACTGCGTAGATCAACGCGGTCCCCAGCCCAATCCACAGGGCTGCCGCAATCCGACGTTGGCGGGTCACTCTCTGCGCGAGGTCGTCGTCCATGCTTGTTTTACGGGTTAGGCGGAGCGAAAGGAATCCCTGGGTCGCTCATATCGGCCTCGTGCTGCACACGCCACTTGAGCCAGTTGAAGTATTCCACCATCCCTTCGGACATGTAGTTCACGCTTGGGCACAGGGTGCCGCTCATCTGTGCGGCCTGGTCGATGATGTCGTTCGTGATGCCGAGTACAGAGGCGTTTGGGTCGTTCGCGATCACGTAGTCAACGTACCCGATAGCGCTGTTGTTGGGGACAGCGAGCACCTGCGATAAGCTCGGAGCTTCCACCGCATTGACGCTCACCTGGGGCCACGGGTTATTAGGCCCTGGAGTGCCCATTCCAGCGATAGGCCACCGCGGCCAGAACATGTCCCCCTCCACCACCGCCGTGCACTGAGACGAAACAAGGATCTTGTTGCTGCTCAGCGGGAACGCATCGAACTTCATCTTCTCCGTGATGCCGTTCTGGAGCGCCTTGCCGAACTCGATCACCACTGGGTCGGGCCATATCGTCAACGTGGCCCGAGCTTCTGCGAGTTCCGATTGTTTGATCCCGTAGACAAGCTTATTGTAGGACGCGTAGTGCGGTCCCGTACCCGAGATGGATCTCGGGTCCTTCCAATCCATGGTGAACGCGTACACAGCGCCTTCCTCGCCTCCCAGGGAGCCGGGTCCGATGATCTGAAACCCCATGTCGGTGTGCGTGATCGCAGCAGGAAGGACTACTTGCTCGTAGACCTCTATCGCTTCTTCGAGAGCCGATACGCCCCCTCCGCCAGTCACGTAAAAACGAGCGACGGATGCACCTGGTGGCGTACCTATATCTGGGTCGGCCCCCCAATCTACGCCCCCCACGGAGATCCACACGTTCTCCGGGAGCTTGTCACCGAAAGCTCCGAAAAGTTCGTCGGCATCGTCCTTCCCCGCCGGCGGCGCAGGAGGTGGGATAGGGTACGGAGAAGGAAGACCGCTTTCCTCCTCCTTGCCGACAAAGTACGCAATACCTCCGACGACCGCGATGCCGCCGAGGATGAAGGGAAGGGCTAGGCCAATAGTTGCCATGGTTCGTTCCGTTTACGCGATGTCCGAGGGTGGCTCTTCCCACACCCCGGGAATCGTCGCCCCATTACCCAGCGTCCACTGGGGGCGCCGATCCAGGTTGAGCACCCTCTCGGCCCACATGGCTACAGTGCTGTAGATGCGCCAGCCGGGGTCGAGCACTTTGGCAACCTTCCACCGACCGTTCTTGTTCTTCCTCTTGGTCCGCGCCTGTCGATGTGCAAGCACCATCGTGATGCCGAGGTTCTCTTCGTAAATCAGCCACTGAAGCACCTGCTTGCCACGCAGGATCTGAATGTCTGTGGGCTCGCCCCGGCCGAACTTCTCTGGCTTGTACCAGTCGCCCTTCCCAGGGTGGCCCTCGAAGTTCCCCGTGAACTCGATGGAGATGGAGAAGCTGTTGAACAAGTCCGCCGCGTATAGGTACGCCTCCCATGGATGGTTGAGGCACACGTTCCCGCCGGGCGTGATGAGTATGTGGCAGGTGACGTTCTTGGACTTGCGGAGCGCATTCTCTTGGCTCCGCTGCGCTGCGGTCTGGTGCAGCACTACCGCCGTGATGTCGCTCAGTTTCCGTCGCTTCTTGCGCTTGTCCTTGGGCGCGATGTCCCGGTTGTCTACGATGGACTCGAAGAATCCATCGTCCAGCACCACCCTACCCGGCATGCTGGCAGTGGGAGGAGGAGGCGTGCCGAGAGTCGGCGGCGGCGGTACCACTAGAGGAGCGGGAGTGGCTGAGACCGCGGCCACAGTGGCCTTGGGGATCTCGTCCAGAACCTCATCTTCAGGTTCAGCTTCCTCTCTATCGCTCCAGTCTCCCTGGATGCGCAGGAAGTGAAGGAGGGCTTGGAGATTGAACCCGAACATATTATGCGTTCGGGGTCATCGCCGCGAGGTTCTTCGCCTCGATGGCGGCGATGTTGATATTCTGCTTCACCGTGACGGCGTCAGCACCTTGAGGCCAACACGCCACGTAAATCTCGCTCCCCTGCCCTCCACCATACGGGGCCGTAGCCACGGAGCCGCCATCGTTGGGGCCGCAGTTGCGCCCAACACCTTCGCCTCCCCCTCCATCAACGGCCGCTTGGTGTGTGACCATAACCACCCAGATCTCCGGATAGGCTCTAGCTTGTCCCATCGCCGCTGACTGGATCGCTTCAAACGGTACTTGTCCCGGCTTGAAGACGATAAACACGATCGGCTTCGCCTGCGTGTTCAGTCTCGCGAGCAACTGGCTGTACTCATCAACCGTAGCCGCCGTGGCGAAGTTGGAAGGTGGGCCTGTATCTTGCGCCGGCTCCGACGCTGCGGCTTCACGGGTGTAGTAGACGGCCGCGCCGATGCCGAGTGCCAGGACTGCAAGTGGAATGAAGGGGATGGCCATGATGGGTTTCAACCTCGGGGGAAACCGTTGGCAGCACGGATGCGAGCGCCGACGGGCTCCCCCACGATACGCCACAGCTTTTTGGGAGCCAAGATCGCTGTCTGAAGTCCCTTCCCGGGCCACCTACGGTCGTATCCGATGTGGACCCCCAACAGGCCCTGCGCGGCCATGTCCGCGTCATCCTCCCCTCCCGCCGGCCACAGGAAGTGTCCCACCTCGTGGGAGTACAGGCCCAAACGCTGCTCGGGAGGAAGATCTCGTATCGCTCCCGCTACCTCCATACGGGGATCTTCGCCCGTCCGAACCTGAGCGTAGCGCCGCGGATTCCGAGCATGCTCAACGTCCAACGGCTGGAACTGCACCACCGGATACGCCGGCAATCCAGCCTCCACCAGGATCGCCTGCACTTCGTTCCGAACGCGTTTTAGCGAAATGCTCACGCGGTGAACTCGACGGGCGTACCACCTCTAGACTGGATGAAGGCGATGGCAGCCTGCTTGGCAGCATCGTACGTCTGGAACTCCAACGTTCCACCCATGACGTATTGGTCGGCAGCACCCGGCTCCTCAATCCACACCTGCCAAGTAGGACCGGGCCCTTGCTCTGTGATGTTGGTGGCCGACCACTTCCAAACCGGACCGCCTGAAGCCGAGGCCTCTTTTTCTTGGCCGAAGTACCACGCGGCGCCAACGCCGGCTGCGAGAAGTCCGAGGAGAATGTAGGGATTCATCGTTCGTGTCCTTTCATGCGATGGCTTGCTCGGCCCAGTAGTCTGCATTTTCCCAGGTGCGTTCCCTGCTCCCGGTGTCTACATGGATGTTGGACGCTTGTCCCGGAGACCCGTAGACACCAAAACCCATGCGGAGCAACTCACCGTACCGGTTGAAGATCTTCGCAGCAGCAAGCGCTTGGGTGTTTGCCAGTCCTTGCGGCGCCACCATATCCAATGCCTCAAAAAACTGGTGCCGGGAACCAGCCGTCCCCCCGACCGCCTCATTGTAATCCGGGGGCCGGTAAGCGCTGGTGATCGTTACAGGACCTGCTACCGCTGCTCGAATGGGCATAAACACGTAGCGGATCGTCGCCGCCATTCGGGGCCAGTACTCGCGCGGTGGAATGGCGTAGTAGCCATTCGTTTTCCGCATCTCGGTCACCTCGGCCGCGCTAATTGTGCCGAGCGCAATACCATAAGACCGAAAGTAGTCGTCCATCTCCTGGAAGAGCGACTCCAGTTCGGGGTCACCTCGTTGTCCGACGTAAATAGGTTGCGGCGGAAACGTGTCATCCCACGGACCAACCGGAGGTACCCCCGCCGGCACCAGTGTTCCAACGCTTTCTTCTTCGCGTCCTGCGAACACAGTCCGGGCGATGAAATACGCTCCGACGGCAACGCCGGTGTAGACAGCGATCTTCCCCCACTCAGGCATCGACGGCCCCCATCACAATATCGAACCCAGGCCAATGGAACCCAGGCGGGAACATGGGAGCGTCCATAAAGCTCTCGGGCTGCCCCACGGCCGCCAACGCCTCACGGTAGTTCTCCCGCTTGAACTCCACGGCGGGGTCGGTCCGGTACTGGGACGCCACCAGGTGAGGCTTCCACCAGCCTCTACGCACGTCCTGCGTCTGCACCTGTTGCCCCGCGTTGTCGTACACGGTGCCAAGGCGATATGCGTGACAAGCCGCCACAGCGACCTGCGCTCGCTCGTTGTAGAGCAACTGGTCAGGCGTGAGCCCCGACCACTCGAAACACTTCGATGTGTTGCGAAGTTGGAACCACCCTCTGCTGTACCCATCCTCGCAGGGCTCCTGGCATGCGAGCGAGTTTCCTCTGCTCTCCCAGTACGCAACGGCCACGAGGTACCGACGAAGCGTGGGCCCCCACCCCGTGACCGAGGCAACCTGGTCTGCGTAGTAACCGATGCGTGCAGGAGCGGAAGGGTCTACCCACTGGCCCGTCCCAGTAGTTACACCGTTCGCCGGAACATCGTCGTCCCCGCCTACCAGTGCACCCACAGCGAGACCCGCCACTGCGGCCCCACCGAGAATCCACCAGGTCTTGGCGGGGACTGCTCCCATGGCCCCTTACGCAGCGCCCATGCGCTGCGCTGTCTCTTCCGAGTACTCGGGTTGCCCCGGCTCAACGTAGCGATCGTACTTGTCGCTCCAGTACGCACCCGGCGGCAACTCAGGCTTGGGCTCCACCTCAACGACCGGTGTCGTCTCCACGGCTTCAACCTCCAACACGTTTGGGTCGGGAGGAAGCTGCTGCACACGCGGACGCCTTCCAGCCCCACGACGCCTCCCAGGTTGCTCTGACCCGGCGATCATCTGGGTGGACCGTGACGCCATCATGTCCGGGTCCATGGGCATGGAGACGTCCCGTTCGCGCGCCTTGGTGTCGATGAGGGCGGTTGCGCCCCTGTCAGGATTGGGTGCGAGCGGGGCGCTCACTCGAACGTGAATGCCGTTGACGCGACCATCCGACAAGACCTGCCCTCGTGCAGGCCCCAGTCGGTCGTTTTTCTTCGCGGCTGCACCCCGAAGACCTGGAGTGTGCCGGTCCCCGCGCTTCCCAGAGCGCGACGAGTTACGTACCCCAGGAAGGGGCGAACGAGAGCCACCCGCTACCGCAGCGGTACCCCCCGACGCACCTCGAATGGTCGGAGTGAACCGCTGTGCGGAAGGCTTGCGCTTACCACCAATGTTGAATCCGCTGTTGCGTGACATACGCTCAGATTACCACAAGAGCCAAGGCCGTCATCCAAACTGGGCTTGTACCGCCTGAAAGCCCCCGGAAACCCACTGTCCGTCCTGGAAGAACTGAGGGACGGTCCGCTGCCCGGTCTCCCGGTGCATCCAGGGGATGAGGTCTTGTCGCTGGTCCAGGTTGACCTCTTGGAACGGGACCCGGTGCTGCTGCAGCCAGGCCTTGGCGTTCCGACAGGGGCCACAGGTGGTTGTCGTGAAGATGACGAGTCCGTTCATGCAGCCTTTTTGGGTCGGCCCGAGAGCCAGAAAAGAGTCGCGAGACCGAGGACCGCTCCGGCGGCGTAGGCCAGCGGCTTGAGGATGCTGTCGCTGGCAACATCGATCACGAACTCCAGAGGTTTACCGATCTCGATGGCGACATCCTCCATGAGGCGCCGAAAGTTTTCGGCTGCCGCTTCGTCTCCCGCCTCCAACGCCGCGGCGATCTGGAACGGCACCGTCGCACGCGGCGCGATAGCAAGGGGGGTGTGTTGCAGAAGCGCAGCTTCGTTGCAACTGGGAGGGAGGTAGCACTGGCCGTCTACCAGCGGACCCGTCACGCGTTTGTAAAATATGGGGAGTCCTTGCGGGTCTACCGGACCGACGCCGTCGCCAATGGCCTTCCCAGTGGTGATCTTGTAGTAGTTCAACAAGCTCTGCCACGCCTTTATGTCACTCCAAAGTTGCGTGAGCCCCGGAGTGGGGACCGGGGCCTCCAACGACAACTGCAACACGATCTTCTCCCGGATCGTGTCCGTCTCTTTTTGGAGCGCATTGAGTAGGACGTAGATGTCCTGAGGCGTTGCTGCGACCGGGTCCGGGAACAGCTTTTTCAGCGTCGCAACGTATTCGCCGCCGGTGGGCATTTAGACGATCCCAGCTTTGGTGAGGGTGCGATTCCAGACTTCTATTTCCCACGGCTCACCAGCGGTGCCGGCTGCGGGCCAGCTACTGGCGGGGAACATCAACTCACAGATGCACGTCGCAAGCTGGGTGTCCGAGAGGTTGTAACCTTTGCACTCGGCGATAGCCTTGGACGACTTCAACCAGAAGGTTCTAGCCGCCTCCTTGGCAGCGTCACCCCCAGGCCAGTGGGCTCTGTCTGCCACCACATCCAGTTGCTGGATCATGTAGGCCCGAGCGTCGTCCTTCCACCCCCCAAGCAGCCCACCCCACGTGTTGTTGGGGAACACCTCCATGAGCGCGAATCTCACGGCGGTGGCCCAGGTACTCACCGGGGAAGCGGCAGCAGCATCCTTGACCGTGTTGAGCGCGCCTGCAGCCGCCGCTGGAGTGAGAACGGTCTGCCAACCACCGGGAGGCTCGGGCGCTTCGGGTACTTCGGGTTGCGGTCCGGGGGCGAGTTCACCCGGGCCCTCCGGACCCGGAGGGGGCGGCTCGGGCGGACCGGGAGGCTCCTCTGGTGTCGGATCGAAACCGGGGTCTTCAGGTTCCGGCAGCGTTCCCGCTGGCGTGTAGTCGTCCCCGTCCCGCGTGTAATAGACGAGCGCAGCGATGCCCGCCGTTGCGAGGGAACCCACGAGCCAAGGACTGACCGGCATGCGTTCACCGTATCAGCGGCGGTTGCGCCGGTAAAGGCGCCGTCCTCGAAGCGCTCTAGCCCTCACCTGGGGGCAAGTACAAACCGTTGGGTTTCCGGCGCTTGTAAGCGCGGTACCCGAAATAGCCGGCACCTGCGACAGCCGTGGCCCCCAAGATGTACGGGCCGTATCGTTCCAACCATGACGGTTCCGGTGTCTCGGTGTACACGTTCGGGAACGCGGCGATAGTGCCGCCCGGGGTGGGCGTCGTGGTACCAGGGAGATCTCCCAGGTTCACCAAAGCGGGTTGGGGACCTTGTGGTGGGAGAGTGATGTCGCCCACGAGCCGCGTCTCAATCTCTTGGCGGAAGTCCAGGTCGGGCACCTGACTGAGTTCGATGGTCTTGAGCACGTCCTTGCGCCCGAGCAGTTGCTTACGTCGCTCCTTGAGCAGCGTGAACAACGGGCTGTCCACTATACTCTGTGACTGAAACGCTGGGTCACTTTCGGAGACGTATGCGCACAACGTCGTACCGAGACCCTGCTGCTGCCACGCGTACAACACGGTCTCCAACTTCCACTGCGTAAACCCCTTCATCGTAGGCTGGAAGGGAGTGTTACCGTAGGCCTCGGTCCAGTACTTCTGGGGCACCTCCTGAATAGGAATCTGTGGGACGTTGGTCATCCCCCCAGGCGAATGGATGGGTCGCAGCCCCGACATCACAACGGCTTGTGCTCGCGCGGGGTCGTCCTTGTGCAAGTTGACGCCCGCTTGGACTGGAACCGGGATGATGCCGTAGGCAATCTGCTCCAGTTTTCCCCAGTACTCCAGCCACGCTTTCGAGAGGACTTCGTAGTTCACCTGGTACCGCACACGGGTCGGCCCCATGAGTTGAGCCCACAGCAACACCGCGGACTGAGTGACGCCAGGTCGGTAGGAACTCCACGGTGAGAGAGACTCCCATCCATGGGTGAGCAAGTCGGTCCCGGGGGTGACACCCAAGCCTTGAGTATCTCCGTGCACTATGACTTGGTGCCACTCGTCTTTCTTCTTGCCCGTCTTGGCGGGGACTCGCAAGATACCCAACTCCTCCACCGTGGTGCGCGGCATGAAAATGCCGTTCCAATCTACGGCTGCCACGGCGGCGAGCATTTGATTTTGGTGCGTCTGGTCGCTCTCCTTGTTGTAAAACCACCCCGGAGCGTTCGGATGTATTTCCTTAGCGGCTCTGCTCGCGCCCCACTGTTTCCAGAAAATATTCTGTACCGCCACGCCGACCTTCGCGACGACAGCGATGATGGGGATGGACTCAACGACGCCGGATATGGCCGCCGCCGCTTCCATAAGGTCGAGCATTCCTTCCGAGACAGCACCGATGGCCTCACCCAAGTTCTGCGCATTCTGAAACGTGCGGATTGCGTCCGTCGGGCTCCACTCACCGTGAAGCAACTCTTCAGCGGGGCCAACCTGGGGGACCAACGCGCCGAAATCGCTCCACGCTCTAGCACCACTGTACTGGAGGAACTTGGTGCCGTTCGTGACGAACTGTCCGCCCCAATCTTGCTCCGTTCCCGCGTCCACGTCCGCAGGCAGAGTGTTCATGAAGTCACTGAGAAGCTGGGCCGGTACGTCTACGTTCGCCATGACCGCACCTACGGTAGCAGGGCACTTCGACCTCCGGTAGGTTGGCGCCCCCAACTGAGGATTTAGCAGCCTTCAGCCGGAGTAAGGACACTTCTGGGTGGCCCCGGCGCCGGGAGCCAAGCTACTTCCGAGCCAAGTTCCGGAAGGCGATGTGGAGGTAGGTGGCGCCGGCCAGGGCTAACCCTGCCGCGACCCAGGGGGCGTAGTTTGCAGGCATGGGGCTACCGTATCACCCTTGCTGTCTGCCCGGGGCCGTACTCGATCCAGTGGTCGTCGGTGAACATGAACCGGTAGATGCCCTCGGCGCGCCGCGTGTAGTCCAGGACATGCACCTCACGCGCGCGTCCGTCGGAGCACAGGATTCGGTGGCCGATACGGACCTCCGAAGGCCCGATGTTCTTGCGGGGGCGGAACATGTCGAACAGTTTCACGGGGTCGTCGCTTCCAAAATGTCTGCGAACTTCATTTCCTTGGCGAGACGTTTCGGCACCCAGGGATCTCCAGGGTACAACCTGACGAGCACTTCGTCCGTCGCTTTCGCCTGAGCGCGCCACCACGGTGCCCACGTCTCGTTGACGCGCCCCTTGTCCCGGAGCTTCACGGTCCGGTAGACCTCGCGCTGCGTCCCGCTCGTGACCATCGCCCAGTGCGGCCCGCAGAACAAATGTCGCGGCGGACATGAGGCGATGCAGCCCGGAACGTGGCAGGTGTGTTTCATCGGCGCCCTAATCACTCCGAAAATGGACGGCGGCTCCATCCGGTGACGATCCCCAGAGACTTAACTTCCTCCCAGCCGTCCTCGGTGGCGAACGAGATGGGGTAGCGGTCCCCCGGGATGTCTTTGAACATGGGCACAACATTCTTTCTCCACACAAGCCGGCGCGCCTCCAAGGAGCGGAACGTCGCGAGATGGGGCCGGTCCGCTGGCTCCCACCTCCACCATCCTCGGCGGCACTGCTCGACAAGCAGCCGCAGCATCGTGGGGCTAAGATCGCTCGCGGGCTTCTGGGTTTCGCTGGGTGTCATAAGAACTATTACCGCACCTTGGGATCATCCTGTCCCACGGTAAACAGAGGATCTCCAGGCTCGGGGCGTGCGACCTGACCTCCCGCTCGCCAGTAATCCTGAAACCAGGCCAGCACGTAATCGCGGCCGTAGCTAGGGACCTCCCGATCAAGAATGGTTGCCGCACGGTCGAGTAGTTCTTTTTCGTTGGTTGACATAAGCCCTGTTATCGCACCCTGTCGCGCCACGCATCTACGCCAGGAAATCCATCCCACTCGGTGAGCAGGTTGTCTGCCTCGTCTACAAGAGCGCGCAGACGCAAAACCTCGGCACACAGGGCGTACCGAACATCGTTGCAGTCAAACTGACACGCCTCGCAAAAAGGGATAGCTTTTCCGGGGCCGATTTTGCAGTAACACCCTCGGCAAATGTCGGCGTCCCCCTCGCGCTCGATGAAATGTGCCCGACCGCTCTCCTCCCCTTTGTGTCGCTCCAAAGCGTCTTCCAAAAGCGCTGGCATCGTCTGAGGCCGGTTGTTTTCGTTAGTTTCGTTGGTTGACATAAAGCCCATTAGCGCAGCCTCACGATGGAGCACACGAGTGGGGAGTAGATGGCGCCAATCACGAATGCCCACATGAGCGCCTTCTGGTGAGGCTGTAGAGACGGCAGGGCCGGAGTGCGAGGAGTGTTCTGCTTGTAGCGGGGTATCCGCTCCCACCACCAACAGTGGCGCCAGGTCCAGCCACGAGGCGCTTTGGTGGGCATCACGGGTGTTTCCCCTCTCGTAGTGCGCCCAGCATCGCCCGCCGTTCCTTTTCCAGCTTCTTGGAATCGATCCCGAAAAACTCCGCGAGTATCTGCTCGGTCGTGATATTGAACGCAGGGCGGTACACCGTGGGCAACCCACGACGGGGGATCTGCTCGCACAGTACCAACTTCTTCTCGTCCCGGAGCCACTCGATGAAGTCGCCGCAGGCTTGAGATCTTTCCTGGGCAGCAAGTAGTTTGTCGCACTCGGGGTATTCCGATTCGAGTTTTTCTTTGGAGTCAGTCATGTGGTTTTTCCTCGGGCTCACCGACGTGATAGATGTAGGCGCACGCTTCAATGTCCATCCGCACCGTCACGTCACACATGCGCCCAAGTGGAAGGGCAGCGCAGCTATGGTAATCCGCGATGGCCTTTTGACGACACTCCTGAAAATCTGTGGGGCTTCCGAAATCTGGAACGAGCAACCCGCAAATAAACGCACCTACTACCAGGGCGCCCTCTCGGAGGCGTTTTGTCTTGGGTGCGATGAAGTCCATTTCGTAACCTAGGTGCGATAAGAACAGTTATCGCAACCGCGCGCCCTCACGCGCGGCGCCTTGCAGGAGTGTGTTGAGCGCGTCGTCGGTTGACTCCATCGCGCCGATGATCTTCTCGCGCACTCCCCCACGATACCCGCCGCGTTCTCCTCGCACGCGGTCAAGCGCTTCCAACAGACCTTCTCGGCCTTGGAGGAGGTGTTGCTGGGCCTCTTCCAGGCGCATCTTTTCAGTGCGTGACATAAACCCTGTTACCCGCACCCTGTCAGTGCAGCCTCCACTGTGTGCGAACCACTAAGTTTGCGCCAAGAGGAACGCGCACCAACATGCGCGGACGTCCTTCCTTCGGAATCCCAAAATCCTGGGGAAACCCCACGAGGGCGTTCGCAGAGCGACAGCGACTCCAATAATCTCGGTGTCGTTCGAGGGCGTGAGGCGTGAGTGCGATAAAGCCCATTATCGAATCCTCTGAGTCTTGTCAGTCCAGCCACCACGGCGCCCAATCTCCCGCCACATTTCCTCGGATAAAAACATCGTGCCCTCATGGCACCCTACGGTGACAATGAGGGAGACTTCTTTCCCGTCGGTTTCCCCGACTGCGAGCCCAACGCCTCCCTCGACAACCGCAGGTCGAGCGCCGCAACACGAATGTTCTTTGGGTTCTGTGTCACCCATCGAACCTCATGGTGGGCGGCGGAGGAGTCACGTTTGGGGGATGTTGCGCACCACCGTACCCATACCCCGTCGGTCGCGTAGCGAGAGGGTCGCATGTCGTTGGCGCGGCCGGAGCGTTTCGAGAGGAGTAGGGGTGTCCGCGGAGGGCCTCCTCCAGTCCCTCGATGCGCTTGCGGAGAATGCCGATCTCCAAGTTCTTCTCGACCACCAACTCAAGGCGCGCGTCAAACTCGGTCTTCTCGCGTCTCTGCGCTGCGCACCGCCACCGTCGTTCCATCACCCACATGACGGCGGCCCCGAGAAAGAGTCCACCGTTGGTGACCAACTCGTACGTCGTGATGTACTCCGGGGTCATCACCCAACCTCCCCGAGAGACGCCCGCAGCAAACGGTCCTCCGTGATGTCGATGGCTTCCTGGCAGATGTCGCTCCCGGCGAAGTCTCGCCCCGTCCCCACCGCAGCCACGCCCGTGCTGCCCGAGCCCATGAATGGGTCCACGACAAGTTCGCCCGGCTGCGTGCTGTTCTCTATGAGGATGCGGAGTAGCTCCACGGGCTTCTCCGTCGGGTACCCACCGTGGACGCGCTTGACTGGAACCACGTCCGGAACGCTCAAGTCGTTGAGCTTGCGCTTGCCCTTCTCGAAGAACAGGATCATCTCGTGCTTGGACCGGTAATGATACCCCATGCCAATCCGGAGCTTATCCCACACGATGCCCTTCCAAAACTTGAAACCGGCTTCCTCCCCCATGGGCTTGGCCACAAACATCGTCTCCTGATCGCACAGCATGTAGAAGTGCCGATTCTTCTTCAGCACCCGGAACACCTCGGCGAGGAACTCCGGGAAGCGGTCGTTCGGGAAGATCTTGAACCAATCGTTGCTGGACGCTTTGCTGTGCTTGAGCCGCGTGGTGGTGCCCACCTTGCGGTGCTTCTCCAGCGACTCGTACGCCGGGTCGGTCACCACGAGGTCCACTGAGGCGTCGGGTAGCTGCCGCAGGAACTCGACCGCGTCCATCTTCGACGTGCTGTACGACGCGCTCACTGCAACACCCTCAGTTCCGTACGCTTCTCCCACGTTCGCGAACCGTCGGGCCATTCTACGAGCCATTCTTCCACCTCGATACCGGGTAGCACAATCCACGTGCCACCGACTTCCATGCGACTCCGAAGTGCCATGCCTACTCCGTCGCCTTCATGCCGCACTGCGCAAGGTAAACTCACTGGGCCCATGTTGGTTGGTGCCTGTTGGGGACGTGGTCGAGGAGCGATGAGAGAATGTGGAGCGCCTTCTGCATCATCTCGGGTGGGACATGGCTCGGCATAACGGGGGATGGCCCTTGAAGGCACTCCGTCAGCAGAAGTAGTTCCTTCTTGGCGTCTGGGGACTGTTCGCCGTCTACCGCTTCGTTGATTGAGATCACCGCGAGGCCGAGTAGGTAGACGAGCGCATCGTCGGAGAGCATGGATATTTCCACGCGGGCATTTTTCAGGCGGTCACCTGAGATGGGTATTTCGATCAAAACGAGTGCACTCCTCCGCCGCGGGGCGGCTCCTTGGGTGGGGCCGGAGCCAGGGTGGGCTCTTTCGCTGGACGCGCCTTGCGGGGCGGAACGTCCACCTCTTCTGCCCGAGCTTCAACTACCCCAGCACTCTTCGGGAGTTCTGCTTTCGGCGTGGGTACTTTCGGCGTCACCTTCTCGGGGGCAGCCACTGGTGCTGCGGCTTTCGGTGTCACCGCATTGGCGCGCTTGTGAGGGTGGACGAGTGGTGCACCGCCGTTCTTCGGGCGCATGCTCTCGGCCTCTTCTTTGGTGAAGGTACGGATGCCGAGTTTGTCCATCTCCGCGTTGGCCCATTCCTCTGCGAGGTCGGATACAGAGCGACCGGTATCCACCGCGTGAATCTTCATGCGAGCGTAGGTGACGCCTTTGACGCTCACGCTGCGTCGAGTGGTTCCTTTACGTGCCATCGTTGCCTTCCTTTGGTTCTGGATTACGGTCGCCCAGCATATCGTGGTGGACGGCCCCACACTTGAAGCACCACTCCCACGGTACGGCGCGGCGCTCAGTGGCATCTGACATGTAGTAAGTGGGGAGGGGCTGCCAGTCGTGGTTGCAGTCAGGGCGCACCCAAAGCTGGCGGTACTCTACCAGACGTCCCTCTTTCTTCGCGCGCTCGATGCCCTTGCGCATGCCATCCGTGATGCCCCGGTCCGTGTATACCACGGTGGCCTTGGCTTCTTCTCCCCACGCCAAGCCAGCCTCGATGCCGAGCGTACGTGACTCCGGATCGCGGTCGTCCAGGACGCCATCCTGGGTGTATAGCAGGTGGCTGGCGTATGGCGCTTCGCCGCGGTTCACGAGACAGTCCTGCATGCACGCGCGAGCGTACTTGACGTTCTCAGCGACAACATCGGGGTCGTCGCTGCCGTAGGGGGATTCGAGGATCACTCGTCTCACTGTTGCCCCCGCAGGACTGCCAGCATCTGTTCCGCTGCATCGTGCTTCGCATCATTCTTCGTTCGTTGGTTCTCTTGTGAGCCCACTTCGCGACCAGCGAAATAGCAGGTGCATTGAAACGGACCTGCACCAAAGTGGTCGTAACGCGGCATCTCAACACCGTGTTGCTGCGCGTACTCATTGAGCGCCGACACGCAGTTCTTCCCTTGGATCACCAGGGTGCGGAGCGTGGGTATCTCCGAAAGAGGCGCCGTCGTAGCCGCTTCCTCAGGGAGGTCCAACCCAGACCACCCCAACGTGCTTGCATCCAGAGCCTCAAT
>JAJCYG010000077.1 GCA_029263055.1 Actinomycetes bacterium | reverse complement strand
ATGGAGTATTACGCCGGCGCCGGCTTCCGGATGGGAGGAAAGACGCTTCCCTCCGAGGTGAGAGACACGTTCACGTACACCATCCGACAGCCCGTCGGGGTCGTCGCGCTCATCGCTCCTTGGAACTTCCCGTGGGCGATTCCGGTGTGGAAATCCATGCCCGCGCTGGTGTCGGGAAACGCGGTCGTTTTCAAGCCCGCTCAGATCACCCCCGCGACCGCCTCGGTGCTCGCCGAGGTACTGGAGGAGGCAGGACTTCCGGCGGGTGTCTTCAACGTCGTCGTCGGGTCCGGATCGCAAGTGGGCGAGGTCTTCGTCAACTCGCCTCAAGTTCCGATTATCTCGTTTACCGGGTCGAACGGCGTGGGAAGCGCGCTCCATGTCAAAGCAGCGTCGCGCGGTGCGAAAGTGACGTGTGAGATGGGTGGCAAGAACGCACTCATCGTGATGGAAGACGCCGATCTCGACAAAGCCGCAGTCGCCATCAGAGACGGTGCATTCGGCTCCACCGGCCAGCGCTGTACCGCGACGTCGCGCGTGGTGGTCATGGAGTCCGTCAAGGCCGAGCTCGTCGAAAGACTCGAAGCGTTGGCGCGGGGTATGAAGGTCGGCTCCGGATTGGACGACACCGTGGACATGGGTCCCGCGGTCGACAAAGGTCAGTACGAGACCGATCTCGAGTATATCGAGATCGCCAAGGCCGAAGGTGCGCGACTCGTGACCGGCGGTGGCCGCCCGAAAGGTCTCGACTCGGGCTACTTCGTCGAACCGACGATTTTCGACGAGGTCCGCCCGAACATGCGGATTTTCCAGGAAGAGGTCTTCGGTCCAGTGCTCTCGATTGCTACGGCCAAAGATTTCGACGACGCGCTCGAAATCGCGAACGCGGTCGAGTTCGGGTTGACGACGTCTATCTTCACGCGCGACGTGAACAATGTCATGCGTTTCATCGATGACGTGGAGACTGGCATGGTGCACATCAACGAGCCGACCATCGGAGGCGAGGCCCAGCTGCCGTTTGGCGGCGTCAAGTCGACCGGAGTGGGGGATCGCGAAATGTCGGAAGAAGGCTTGAACTTCTTCACTGAGCTCAAAACCGTGTTCATCAACTACTCCGGTGAGTCCGGTCGAGCGATGATCCGATAGGCTCACCCGGACCAAAGTTCGTGAGGATGACAGAGCGATCATCTTGACGCGAGGCTATGCGGGGGTGGATGGCAGCGCGAAAGTATGCGAATCTTGACTCGGCGCTAGAAACGCTCCGACCTCGCAGCGCGACTCCATCGCGGAGTCCCGGGCGACTCGTCGGCTCAGGAGATAGACAGCATGAAGATTGCGATGCTCTGCACCGGCTTGGGCAATGTGCGCCGCGGCCACGAGAGCTTCGTCCGTTCGGTGTTCGATCTTCTCAAAGACGACGTCGATATCACGCTTTTCAAGGGAGGCGGTGAACCACTCCCCAACGAAGTCGTCGTGAATCACATCCCGAGAAGCTCACCGCTTCTGGACGGCATTCACATCATGTCGTCTCCGAAATGGCGAAATTCGATTTTGGAGCAGACGCGCTTCTCCGTGGAGATGTCGACTTTTACCTGGGCGGTGCTGGAGCACTTGCTGGTGGGCGGCTATGACATCGTCCATTGCACCGAGAACGAAGTCGTCGAGACGCTGTACGAACACCGAGCCCTATTTCCAGAGGTCCCTCGATTCGTCTTCTCCAATGGCGGCGCCCTCCAGAGGAACAAGCTGCCGAAGTGCGATTTCGTGCAGGAACATACTCAGTTCAATTTGGAGCAAGGCGCGCACGAGAAGAGCTTTCTGATCCCTCATGGAGTGGACTTGAACGCATTTGATCCGGAACCGGAAACCGACTTTCGGGCGAGGCACAGTATTCCAGACGACGCGCTGATGGTCCTCAGTGTTGGGACGGTGTGCTACTCGCACAAGCGGATGGATTACTTGATCAGAGAGGTAGCTCCCATTCCCGACGCGCGCCTTCTGATCGTCGGAGAGCCAAGCGTGGACTCCCCGGAAATCGAAGCGCTCGGTCGGGAGCTGATGGGGGAGCGGGTCCAATTCCTTTCGCTGCCGCATGACCAGGTCCCCGAGGCCTATCGTGCCGCGGATATTTTCGCACTCGCCTCTGTGTTCGAGACCTTCGGTATCGTTTACATCGAAGCGATGGCCATGGGCGTCCCTGTCGTTGCGACGCACCATCAGAACCAGCGACAGATTTTGAAGAAGGGGACCTTCGTCGACATGGAAAAGAGCGGCCACCTGACGGAGGCGATCCAGAAGCTTTCAGGGTTGGATCTTCGAGCGCTCGGTGCGGAAGGTCGGAGAATCGTCGAGGAAAACTACGACCTCGCGAACCTCAAGCAAGAATATCTCGAAATGTATGGCACCATTCACAAGGCGACGGTGCAGGTTCCACAATACGGGTTGAAGGAGCGGATCCGAGCGAACATCCGCAATCTCGTCGACTGAGCTGTTTGGGGCTGAGTGCTAACCGGTTATGGTCCGTCGGGGATCGCCTGCTTCGCTGCCCAGCGTCTCGGGTGCATTCGCGTGGGGACAAAAGTCAACCCCAGGCACATCCACGCCTTGCTCGAAAACGGCCAGTAGAGAAGCTGGCGCGCGAGGTGCCGGCGTGCGATTCGCGAATGACCTCGGCGAAGATTCGCGAACCCAACCCCAAATAGAATTCCGGCCAGTCGTTTTCTGATCACTCGACGGGGTGTGCGCGTTCCGCTCGGTCCGACCCTACCCCATCGCTTCAGAGCTCGCCGGATCACTTCGTACTCGTAGTTGGCGTGCCATGATGTCGCCGACACTCCGCTATCGACCATCCGATATCGCGAGAACACGGCAGCCAGTTTGTGACACTCCGTCACCCGCGATACACGCAACCAGTAGTCGTAGTCGTCACCGTTGAGAAGATCGGCATCGAAGTTACCGACCGTCTCGATGACTGAGCGTCGCAGCATCGCTGTCGACGTGTGCACTTGACAGTCGAGCAGCAGCTGGTTGTAGATGAACCCGGAATTCTTAGACTCCAATTTATGGTGGTCGGTCCGCTCCGGGCTGTCCGGCATGACGAATCGTCCGCTGGAATCCGCCCGCCAAACAATCCACGCGTTGTAGACCAACCCCACATGAGGGTTAGCGGCGAGATAGCCCGCTTGCGCCGTCAGCTTACCGGGAAGCCAAACATCGTCAGCGTCCAAAAACGCAACGCATTCACCGCGGGCTTCTGCGATGCCCCGGTTGCGAGCAGCCGGCGCGCCGGCATTCTGCTGCCTAACGACTTTGATCTTGTCGCCGAACGATGCCAACACCGCAGGTGTGTCATCGGTCGAACCGTCATCCACCACGATGATTTCTTTATTCTCGTAATCCTGGTCCAACGCACTTCGGATCTAATCCTGAATAAACTCAGCGCAGTTGGATGCCGGGATTACGAGGGAAACAGCAACATCCCGCATGCCTTGTGCTTGATTCACCCGATGTCTAGAGCGGAGATCACGACTCGGCTCGCCGCGAGCCGGGGACGGGCGGGCGCTTTTTTTAGCGAGGCGCACAATGTTCTCGATGACCTCGTGTCGAACTGCCAAAGCACTACTGCGCAC
>JAJCYG010000076.1 GCA_029263055.1 Actinomycetes bacterium | reverse complement strand
ATTGATTTAACCGAAATATATGAAATGTATGAAAACAAATGGATTGCTGTTGATGAAAAAAATGAAGTGTTTTTTTCTGGCGATACAATGGAAGAAGTCTATGAAGAAGCTTTGAGACAAAAACGTCAGATCTTTTTTGTTAATTTTATTCCTCCTGCCGATATTTCCATAGCGTTATAAATTTGTGAAATTTAGATACTCAAGAAGAGCTTATAAAACTTACCAACGACCTGCTCCAGAGATTAAATATTCTATACAGCCATTGGTGAAGATGTCTGTAGATATTGGAGGCAATTGGTTTCCAACAGAAGCTTTAGTTGATACTGGTTGTCAATATTGTTTGTTCGGTCCAAGTGTGGCAAAAGTAATTGGTATTAAGGATATATCGGATACTTCTGAAAGCCAAGCTTTACACGGTGTGGGTGGTTCTGGCATACAAAATAAAGCTTATTTCCATAAAGTAAATATAAACATATATCGAGATACGAGTCATTTTGATAAAAAGAATACTTGGAAGTATGAGACAAAAGTTGGTTTTTTAGAAGAAGAAGCTATCATGCCAGCTATATTAGGCATGTATGGTTTTTTTGATAGATTTAATTTTAAGTCTAATCTTTGGGAAAACTATTTTGAGCTGGATTATATTGCTGAAGCGAGTAGCTAGTAAGAATCAACTTCCTGTCATTAAGTTAGTAATCCCAAACACCCTATCAACTATTTCCCTTTCCTCACAGGTAATATAGGGGCTGTGCTCTTCATGGCATGTGTCGCATTTATTGTCGATGATTCCTCCAGTCTTTCTTGGAAAAGAAAATTGGTACATTATTGGTACGTTTTCGGGAGTTGTGTTTTTAGGTAATTGATGTAAAGTGGTGCTGGAGGCCGGACTTGAACTGATATAGGTGTTTTGAGGTTGCACCTATATCTAAAAGTTGATGCTGAGGGGGGATTGAGAGGGGTTAAGCTGCTTTTTATTTAGTTGTTGGGTGAAGAACTTTTTTAAGTTTGGTGGCAAGAGCTTGTGAAGAAAAGGGTTTGTTTAAGAAGTTGATGCCCTTTTTTCTTTCAACTAAATAGTCTAAAGAATGGTCTGTATAACCTGAAATAAAAAGTGTTTTTAGATTTGGTTTTTGTTCTAAAATTCTTTCTGATAGCTCTGATCCTCTCATTTCAGGCATGATCACATCTGTAAGGAGCAAGTCTATGTTGTTTTTGTTTTTAGAAAAAATAGTTAAGGCTTCTTTGGGGCCGTGTGCTTCAAGTACATTGTAGCCTAATTTTTTTAGCATTCCAGCAATTGTTTTTTGTACCATTAAATCGTCTTCAACAAATAAGATTGTCTCTGTTCCAGAGAGATCTTTTTCATTCCCATTTCTTTGAAGTCTCTTTTTATTGGATTCTCCTTCTATAGGGAAATAAATTTTAAAGGTGGTTCCATGGCCTATTTCACTATAAGGAAAAATATAACCATTTTGTTGTTTCACAATCCCATAAACTGTAGAAAGCCCTAAGCCAGTCCCTTTTCCTTTTTCTTTGGTTGTAAAAAACGGTTCAAATATTTGGGCTTGGGTTTCTTTATCTATTCCTTCACCCGTATCAGTGATTGATAGCAATATATAATGTCCTTTTTTTACCTCTTTGTTTATGCTTGTATAGGTTTGGACTAGTTCTACGGTATGTGTTTCTATGATGAGATTTCCTAGATTTTTCATGGCATCTGCTGCATTTACAGCTAAGTTCATAAGAATTTGACTTAGTTGTCCTTTATCAGCTTTTACATTATTATTATTATTTGGTTCTAGTAAAATAATAACGTCAATGCTCTCAGGAATCAAACGCCTTAGAATAGCTTCTTCTTCTTTAACAAATTCATTAAGGTTTAAAACTTCAGGGTTTACAACTTGTTTTCGGCTAAAAGCGAGTAGTTTTTCAGTCAGACCTTTTCCTTTTTCTCCTGCTTTTTTTATTTCTTCAGTAAGTTGATAGAGAGATGGGTTTTGTTTTAATTCATCAGATAAAAGATCGCCACATCCAATAACAACTGTTAATAAGTTATTAAAGTCATGAGCAATGCTACCTGAAAGGTTGCCTATAGACTCCATTTTTTGGGTTTGTTGGAGTTGCTCTTCACTCTCTTTTAAATTTTTTTCTGCTCTTTTTCTTTCTGTAATATCTCGAATGATTCCAGTAAAAAATGATGTTTTTCCTATTATTGCTTTACTGATTTTTATTTCTATAGGGAAAATAGATCCATCTTTCTTTTTTCCAGATAGTTCTATAGAATCTACCTTAATGAGTTGATTTAAAGTCTCTTTTGTTTGCTCGGCGTTATTACTGGAAAGAGTTGTTGTTTCTGTACCATTAATTAAGAGAGTAACAGGTTGGCCAAGAATATGTTTGCTAGAATAACCAAAGATATCTTGAGTAATAGGATTAACAAAATTAATTAATAAATCATCACTAGAAAAAGTGATAATGGCATCTTTAGCGTTATTGACAATCTCTTTCGTTTGAGTAACAGCCTTTTCCAATGATTGCATCACACTATTATAGAGTTTGGCTATTTGACCCACTTCTGTAAAAGGTTCTACAGGAACCCGAAGGCTGAGGTTTTGTGAATTTTTTTGTTTTTCCATGATAGTTAATAAATCCAAGATTTCGGTTGAGGCTCTATGTTCTACGATATTTAAACCAAGAACTTCTTGTTCGGGATCTATTCGCAAACGGAAAATCCATTTGTTGATGATTTTTAAAAGAAGAAAAGTTAAGCCAAAGGCAAAGACAAAACAGACAACAATTCCTAGTAATTGGACCCAAAATTGGTTTACACGAGAAAGTCCTGTACCAATTAAATTAAGGTCTCCAAATAGGGCTAAAGCAAGGGTTCCCCAAATGCCGGCTCCTGCATGAACAGGAATGGCATCCACCACATCATCTATTTTAAATTTTTCTAAAAGTGATAAGCCTCCTAACATGATGAGTCCTCCAACACCACCAATAATAATCGCTGAAAAGGCTGTTACAGCAAAACAGTTGGCAGTGATAGCAACCAACCCTGCTAAAGCGCCATTCATGACAACTGTTGCTTCAGGGTATCCTTTTTGAATCCAGCCTCCAAAAAGAGCTATAAGCATGCCAGCTGAGCCTGCTAACATGGTGTTTGCAATAATGCCAGGGATTTGGTCATTCATGGCAAATGTTGATCCGCCATTAAAACCAATCCAACCAAACCAAAGAAGAAAAACACCGAGCATGGCCATTGGAAGATTATTACCTGGAATTTTTTGTGAAGGTCCTTTTAAGGGAAAGCGACCTGTTCGAGGGCCAACAATAAATAAAACAGCCAAAGCTGCCCAGCCTCCAACACTGTGAACCACTGTGGCGCCAGCAAAATCAATAAAGCCGAGATTTTTTAACCAGCCTGAGGGACCTTCTAAAGTTCCTCCCCAGACCCAATGTCCGAAAAAGGGATAAATAATTGTTGAAACAATGACTGCGACAATCATGTAAGCAGTGAATCGGATTCGTTCTGCAACAGCTCCTGATATAATGGTGACAGCTGTTCCGCAAAACATTAATTGGTAAATAAAAAAGGAAGATAGATAACCATTGCCTTGACCCACAGGAGTTAAAAAATAACTTGTTCCGAAAAAGCCATTTGTGGAGAGGCCAAACATAATTCCAAAACCAAGAGTCCAGTAGAGGAGGGTTGAAATGCCAAAGTCAGTTAGATTTTTAATGGCAACATGAATCGCGTTTTTGGATCGGGTCAAACCAGCTTCCAAACATAAAAAACCGATTTGCATTATAAAAACAAAACTGCTTGCAACTAAGAGCC
>JAJCYG010000075.1 GCA_029263055.1 Actinomycetes bacterium | reverse complement strand
TTGGACTGGTGCAAGATAGCGCGAGAACAAGTATAAAACAAGGAATGAGCTTGCCACAGATTCAATTTAATTTTAGTCCTCTTCCAAGAAAGAGATATGAGGGTTCAGGAAGCAGAGCCACTTCAAAGAGAGAATTGCCACTATCATCCAAAACATTTTTTGTGACTCAATCGTATGTTGAATTAAAAGCTAATGGAGCTTTGAACCGTAAACCTAAGTACAACTATGGCACTAAAGTGATCGCTGAAATGGTTTTGACTTCAGGTTTTTTTGATGTCAATGAAGACGATGACATTCCGATTATTTTCCCCATTAATGGCGATGTTGCGGGCTATGAATTACTCAATAAAAAAGGAGAAATGGTTCAAGAAGGTAGAGGCAACCGTCAATCTATCAGTGTTGATCAACCAGGTTATTTTCAGATGAAATGGAAGGTTCAACTAAATGAAACCTTTTACAAATATATTGAGCTTGAGCGAGAAAGAAGAATCCCTGAGTCTGAACTCGCTGACTTTGAACGTTTCTTTGGGCCAGAGTTTTTACGATTGACCGGGAAAACTCTAGAACAATTAAGAGAAGCAGATGAAATGGTTCGCTTTCGAGCCATTCATCAGGTGATGTGGAACTTGTTTAGTTATGATGCTGCGGCTCCATACCTCTATAACGGAAAAAGCTGGAGCTCAACCTTTGCTCAATTACCCAAAGATGATGACGGTCGAGCAGGTCTTGTCTGTAATGGAACCACTCTCTTTCCACTTATTGCAGGCAATAGCTTAGGATTAGAGGTCATTTACCATTTAGGAACATTAAATAACAAGGATGGAGGATTTTATACAGATCAAGTAGGTCATACACAGGCAAGTATTAAAATAAATGGGCAATGGGAAATCATAGAAACAACCACCCTTGTTCCGACTAAAAATGCAACGATTCCAAAAGCTAATATTAGATCTATCTTTGATAAGGCAGGCCCTTCATCCAAGACGTTTCCGAGTAGCTTAAGGTGGATCGACTCTTTTCTCAATAGCGATTTAGGTGGAGCCTTCTATTACCTAAAAAAGATAACCTCTGAAAAATATATACGTTCTCATAAACACGGTTTTCCTCTGCTTTTATTGAAAATTATACTGATGATTCTTCCTTTTATATTTGCAGCTTTATTTTTAAAATTCATCATTAGTAATTTCTATTTTTTCATATTTTTAATTAAATCTTTTATTAAAAGCTTTCATAGAGTGATCCCCAAAGAGATCTTTCAAGAAACTTCAGAACAAGACCTTTTAGTGGTTGATATCAAAACTTCAAAAACTCCACTCCGCGGAATTTATAAAAAAGGGACTTTGCTTTATCCATTAAACGAGGACGAATCTTTAATACAAGTTTTTAATGTCGACTCTTTTGTTTTTGCGTCTCTGTTAGAAATATCAACAGGCGTTTCTAAATTCTATCGATTCAATTCATCAGGAGACAAAGTTGAATTACATGATTTGAGTCAAATACTAGAAGAAACAAAAACATTTGACGTAGATCAAGGAAGAGTCGACTTCTCATCACCTGCTTATCTTACGGGCACATTAAAGGGACAAACAGCTCTAGTTCGCTTAAACCCTGACGGGACCGTCACCCGTAGGTTAAAGCCTAACCTTGACATACGAGAGAAAAAAATGGCTTTAGAATGGGTCGTTGGTTTACCCAAATTAAAGAAGCCTCTTTTAGTTTATCGCACACGCAATGAATATCTTTTTTATCACGATGGAGGGGATGTGGTCTCTTTTGCCAGAGGGGTTTCTTCTGAAAAAGGCGTTGTGGATAAAAGATACGGAGCTCTCTTACGAGGGACTGAAGGTCCATTAATTAAAGAAGATACATTATTTTATGCTCTGCCTATATTTAGAAAAGATGGCTCTAAAGGTTGGGACATTATTCAAATCGATGATCTAGGAAGAATTAAAAAATTAGACTTTCCCTTAGACTTTGAATTTAGATCTGACTTACTCCCTCAATTAAAAGAACGCTTACCTGAGTTTGAAGATGAATCAGATTATTTACCTAAAGAGCCAGACCTAACCGTTGAAAAAAGCAATGAAAGATTTAACACGGACAGCTTTTCTAATCTACCCTATCCTTCAGGAGAGGGCATTAGTTCTTTTTTTAGATCAAACAGTAGTGACGATAATCAAAGTTTATTTATCTATCAAGGGAACAACCATTTTAAAGAGATTCCTGGTTTTTTTAATGGAATAGACTCTGATGTTTATGTTCTTAAAGAGAGACTTTACTATGTTTCTGAAGACATGATTAAGAGTCTTGATTTAAAGGGACAGACTCGTGAACATATGAAGAAGCCCGAAGTCTTTTCTTTTGGTGCTAACGTTAAGGATCTTGGCAATCAACACGTAACAAGATATTCTACAGATTCCACATCAGCCGATATCCTTTCTTTGTCTAGCCAGAAAGTTTCCCATACTCGCGTAGGATTAGAGGACTTGAATCTCCCTGCTGACAAGCCAGAGCCCACAATCAAAGTCCATCAAATCAAAAGCATCAAATTACCAGATGGAGAATATGGGGTTTTAGTTAATATCAACCTTCTCTTTGGAAAAAGAGAGACTCAGAGCCATCTATTCCTACTAAAAGAGAATGAGAAAATCAAACTCACTCCCCCTTTAGATGGAGATTGGACGTTTGAACTCATTTATGGCGAAAATCCTTATGTAAAATTATATCGAGAACAAACTGTTTTTCGAGAGATTCCCCCGTTATATAAATTGATCGTTGATTTTTTCTCGGATGTTAATATGACTCATTTTATTGCGTTAACAGCAACGACGACTAGTGTCTTTGTCTTCTCAGTTAGCCCCTATCTTATCTTTGTTGTTTTCTTTGCGATTATTTTTTTATCTATCCTTAAACAGTATAAAACACTTTATTCTCGGAAAAAGGTGGCTATTGCCCCCTATCATTTGATTGCTCTTCCTAAAGACGAACCTCCTTATAATGTCGTTGAACGTTGTTTTGGAAAAGGGGCTAGCCTGGAGAGAGCGCCTATGCTTCATAAACAGAATATGAATGGAAAAGATATCATTTCTAGTTGGATCAAGAAAAAGTGGGAGCCTCTAAGGTTTCGTTTGTTTCAAAACGGGCAATCAGTCCTTTTTGAAACCAGCCACATCAACCTATCTGAAAATCTTAAAAAGTTTCAAAATTATAGCCCTCTTTTTTCGAACCTTTCTCAAACTGAAAAAAGTATTTTAGACATTCAATTATCACAAACCCCAAGATGGAACCTGTTTCATTTTTCAACAGCCTATAGAATTTATCTGGTGAGTGATGAAGAGCTCCTTGATGACTGGGAAAATCAGTTAAAACAGCTGTTATTGACAAGAGATAATCGAGTGGCTCAACAAGAATACTGGGTCATGTCACACATTTTAATCAGCAAAGTAAAAAATCCTAGAGAGATTTATAAAACTTGGCAACGTTTGCCCAGAGAGGCCAAAGAAACAATTTTAGCTCAAATTCAGTTTACTAGTGATTGGGGAGAACCTAATTTTAGGAATGCTCAAGCTGAGCGATTTTTTAGCGCTTTAGCCGATGAGTCTTTTTTACAAGGTTTAAGTGAAGAAAAACAAGTTTATATCCGAATCTTGCAGGGACATGAAGAGTTTATTCTTCGAGAAGAAAGTCCATATAGTCATGACCCTGCATTAGAATCAACCCTACTCTCTAAAGAAGAAGTTCTTTTAGACTCTGATCCTGAGCGCTCCTTAGCAAAACTTTTAGTGATTGGAAACAAAAAGAGGCAACTCACTGATCTTGGCGAATTAGACGCAACTCTTAAAAGTGAAATAATGGAATTGGATAGCGCAAAAACTTCTTTAGATGAATCAAAGAACCAGGTGAAATTAGTTAAAACTGTTTTTTCACAAGACAAGAAAAACCGACTCTGGATACGAGAGTGGATACAAAATGCAAGAGATGTTGTCATTGAGAATGAGACAGAAACTCAAGAAGTAAAGATGCGTAGCTTTACTCAAGAGGGAAAATGGATTGTCTCGGTTTCAGATCCTGTCGGCATGAACCTTTCTTTAATTGTTCAGTATCTGTTAAATCCAGATGCTTCTACCAAAAGAGATAGAGCCTTGGATCAAAAACAGGTTGATGGGATGTTTGGCCAAGGTTTTTTTACAGGTTTTGCCAGTGCAAGCCAAATTCGTGTGTTGAGCGGAATCAATGGGAAGGTTTATGATTTTAGACTTCAGCCCATTTATGATAAAGAAGAAAACATTAAAGATATTCGGCTGATCTCTGCCACAGCATATAAGGGAAATTACAAAGGAACAACCGTTCAGTGGATTAATGATTTAGGTGACAAGAGCGAGATAGATTCTGAAGGAAGACGCCATCTTAGCCGGGCCAATGCCATGGTTGAAAACGGTTTTATACGCTATCTCTTACAAAAGTATTGTGGAACATTGCCCAATGTTAATTTGACCTGGAATGGAAAAAAGATCAATGAACCTTTTAATGTGGTTGCCTCAACACCTCATCCTGATGAGACATTAGACAAAATCGAACTCCTTAAAATGACTGAAGACCTTTATGGTTTTCAACGTGTGAGTGTGAACCATCTTTATGTGAGTCGAATTGAAGAAGATTTGCTTGGCTCTGCTGACATTCCCTATTGGCTTAAACAACTTTTAATTGAGCGAAAACTAAATATTAATTTTCCTTCAGGCACACCTGTGATTCGTTCTCGAACAGCGCTCTCTTCACCCAGCTCTTATCAAGACCACATTAAAACGCTTTTATTTATTTGGGCATTAGATCTGTATGAAAAGGGGCAGCTCTCTATTCCCGGGTTACCTCCACATAAAGAATGGGTGAACAATCCAACACTCTATTCTTTAGAAACAGTCGATAAGTCGCTTTACCCTCTTTTAACGTTTTCCACTAAAGACCACGATTCTCTTTTAGATCAACAAGTCAAAGTTGAATCAATCAATGAAATTAATCTAAGACAGATAGAAGACCCTTTCATTGAAGCCTTTGTAGCAGTGATGCGAAACATCTATAAAAAAGCACTTGAGCAGGAAAGAAATCACCAAGGATTGGTGCTCGTATGGAATGAGCAAGAACTACTAAGAGAGCTTGTACATTTTCAAAACTATGTCGAAAGCAGTAATCAAGATTACTTAGAAAAAATGGCCCTGTTTATTGTGAATAAGCTCTCTCATAAATCAAATAGACTGATTATTGAGCGCCTTTCACATTTTATTAAAGACCCACAATTTTTAAATGAGCAGGGAGCAGTTATTGCTTCTATACTTCAGCGCGATAAAACAACTGAAGCTCAAAAAAAATGGCGCTCTATTTTAGCGTTTCAAGTAGATAAAAAATGGATCTTGCCGTTTCAATATGAAGATCGAGTTTACCCCTCTTTAGATGAACTGGTTTTAAACCCAAAAACTGAAGCAGAACTATTAGAAAGGCTTGGAAAATTAAATTCAGATATCCGTTCTAGAATCAAACGCTGGTATGAAAATCAGGTTTCAAGAGTTCCCTCAGCAGAGTTTTTACCCCATAGCTTAGACGATCCTCCCAACCTCCCTCAACCCAACAGCCCAATTGAAACAGCGGCGTAATCCTAATTAATATTGTGTCCCCTTATCTTATCTTGAGCCCACTGGGCATGTTCACTGATGAGGGGTTCAGTGTCGTTTGCTCTATCTTCTAGAAGGGGAAGGAGTTCTTTATCACCGCTGTTACCTGCCACAACAGCCGCATTACGCAAGATTCCTTTGCGTTTAGGACGCAAAAGTGGCGTGGAGTTGAATTGGGTTTTAAATTTCTCGTTGGAATCAATGGTTAATAAATCTCTAATATCAATCGAGCCTGATTTAAATGGGGAGGTACTCTGCTCATGAAAAGAAGAGACTTTGGCGCGGCGTGTGTACGGGCAAACTTCTTGGCAGATGTCGCAGCCAAATAAAAGGTTTCCCATTTTAGAACGCATCTCTTCAGGAATCGATTCTTTTAATTCAATGTTTAAGTAGCTGATGCATTTGCTTGCATCCATGGTGTAATCGCCATTAAGTGCGTCAGTGGGGCACGCTTCAATACAAAGTTGACATTGACCACATGAACCAACAAAAGGGGGATCGGTGTCGAGCTCTATATTAATTAAAAGTTCGGCTAAGAAAATCCATGATCCAAATTCTTTGGTGAGTAAAAGTGTGTTCTTGCCCATAAAACCAAGGCCTGCGCGTTGCGCTAAAGCTTTTTCAAAAAGGGGGCCGGTGTCAACGTAATGGCGTACCAATGTTTCAGCTTCTGTTTTTTCATGAATGAATGTTTCAAGTTCTTTTATTTTAGTTTGAATGATGTCGTGGTAATCAACCCCGCGTGCGTAGCGTGATATTTTACCGCGAGTGGGGTGGTTGTTTTCTTGGTTATCCTCAGAGTAGTAATTGAGAGCTAAAACAATCACTGATTTGGCTTCAGCTAACGACGCTTTAGGATGCCCTTTTTTAGGAGCGTGGCGATTTAAGTATTCCATTTTACCGGCATACCCTTTTTCTAACCATTGCTCCATAAATTTTTCTTCTTTGGGAAGGGAGTCGGCATTGGTAATACCCACTAAGTCAAAACCAAGGGAGAGGCCATGTTGTTTGATAAGGTGAGTCAGATTCAAAACTAAATTTCTTGGTAGATTT
>JAJCYG010000074.1 GCA_029263055.1 Actinomycetes bacterium | reverse complement strand
GATGTGGAGTTTTCTTGGGGTGCCACTGAAGTGAAATGCCCTAACTTAGTTGATGCGATTGTGGAGCTAACTGAGACGGGTTCTTCTTTAAGGGCGAATAATCTCCGTATTATTGATACACTTGTGGAATCGACCACTAAGCTGATTGCGAATAAAAAAGCTTGGGAAGATAAAGATAAGAAAAAGAAGATTGAAAAGATCTCCCTCTTATTAAAGGGAGCTTTAGAAGCGTATAGCAAAGTCGGGATTAAAATGAATGTTCCTGAAGCTGGGCTTTCTAAAGTGTTAGAACAAATTCCAGCATTACGTAAGCCAACTGTTTCAAAGTTAAGTGATGAAGGTTGGGTTGCTGTTGAAACCATTATTGATGAATATGTTGTTAGAGACATGATTCCAAAGCTCAAAGAAGCAGGAGCTGAAGGAATTATTGAATACCCATTAAATAAAGTTATATTTTAATAAGGAAGGAGGAATAGAAGTATGCCGTGTGGACGTAAACACCGTAAATCAAAAATTGGTAAGCATAAAAGAAAAAAGAGACTGCGTAAGAACCGCCATAAGAAACGCAAAAGGTAGTCACTTACTTTGAAACTATTTCAATTTACATTTCTATTCCTATTTATCTTTGTGTCGTCCTTGGGGGCTGCGGTTGAAGGGAGAAAAGTTTCTCCTTCAGATCCAATCCCTAATGATTCGACTCAAGAGGTCCCTTCTTCAGCCTTAGTTCAAGGCGAAGCCTACTCGCATTTTTTAAAAGCTTCATTGTTAGAAAAACAAGGGCAACTTGATGAAGCCATTGTTGAATACAATAAGGCTTTAGAGATCGATCCTGACATTGCCCTGATTTATCAAAAATTAGGCGCTCTTCAATTAAAGAAACAAAATTTTGAACAAGGGGTGGAGTTGCTTGAAAAAGCAATTAAGATCGATGACTCTCTTATTGATTCTTATGTCTTATTAGGTTCTGTTTATTACACGCTTAAAAAACCAGAACTTGCCATCGAACAGTATCGTAAGGCTGTTGATCTTGACCCCGAAGATACCAATACCTCTTTAACCTTGGCTGAAATGTTGGTTCGAGAAAAACAAATTCCAGAAGCGATTCAGGTTTATGAAAAAATCGTCGAAGCAGATATCAGTACCTCTATTCTCGGAGTGATTTGGTTTAAGTTAGGGCTTCTTTATAGCCGAGAAGAAGCGTTTAAAAAAGCCATTGGTGCGTTTAAAAAATCAATTGAAATGCGGCCTAAGTGGTTAGAGCCCCGCCTTGGTTTAGCGATTACTTATGAAGTGATGGAAGACAAGCCTGCTGCGATTTTAGAATATGAAAGTATTCTAAAAATGAATCCATTAAATATTAATGTAAACCGACGTTTGGCAAAGTTGTTTCAAGTGGAAGAAGAGTATGAGAAGTCGATTCGTTACTACGACATTCTGCTTGATCTAGAACCAGAGAATCCTACAAATTATATTGCATTGGGTTATGTTTATTTGCAATTAGAGAAGCCTCTTGATTCCATTCAAGTTTTAGAAAAAGCAAGGTATCTAAAAGTAGTTTCTATTGAATTGAATTATCTTTTAGGGATTGCTTATGGCGAAACAGAGCAATATGAAAAAGCGATTGAGAGTTTGGAAGAGTCGATTACATTGGGTGGAGAAGGGGATTATATTTACTTTCAGTTAGCCGCTGCTTATGAGCGTTTGGGAAAGATCGACGAGGCAGAACTCTTCTTTAAAAAGACAATAGAACTGAATCCAACCAATGCCGCTGCCTATAATTATTTAGCTTATATGTATTCAGAAAACGGAATCAACTTAGAAGAGTCTTTGCAATTAGTGACGCGGGCTTTAGAGTTAGAGCCTGAAAATGGAGCTTACTTTGACACGTTGGGTTGGACTTATTTTAAGATGCAAGATTATGCTAAAGCCATTAAGTATTTGAAAAAAGCAATTAAGATTCTTCCTGATGATCCTGTTATTCATGAACATTTAGGCGATGCGTATAAAGCAAAAAAAATGAGACGAAAAGCTCTTAGTGAATGGAAAAAAGCTTTTAAACTCGATCCTGAAAACAAAACTCTTCAAGCAAAAATTGCTAGTCGTTAATTCATGAAAAAAGTTGAACGTGATTGCCCCGCCAAAATTAACCTTCTCCTTAAAATCTTAGGTAAACGTGCAGATGGATTTCACGAACTTGTGACTGTGATGCAGGCGATTGATTTGTGCGACCACATTGAGGTTTGGAAAAAATCAGGATCGGTTGAATTAGAGACTGATTCTGCCCAGTTGCCAACAGATCAACGCAATCTAATGGTTCAAGCCACTCTAGCTTTTTTAGAGAAGATAGGGACTCAAGAGGGTGTGGGCTTAAAACTGCAGAAGCGTATTCCAACTGCTGCCGGGCTAGGTGGAGGGAGTAGTGATGCGGCTAACACGCTGGTTGCTTTGAATCAGCTGTTTGACAATCCTTTGGAATACAAAGAGTTGCATGAAATCTGTTCTCAGTTAGGCTCGGATATCCCTTTCTTTTTAAAAGGGGGGACCGCTCTTTGTGAAGGGCGAGGTGAAAAGGTAGAGCATTTTGCCTCTTCTGCTGATTTTGGCCTTGTTTTAATCAATCCTGGTCTTCCATTATCAACCAAAGAGGTGTACCAAAGTTTAGATCCTTCGACGACAACGCTGTTGACAGATCCTCAAGAGCTCTCTAGAATGATTATTAAATCATTAGAGACTCACGACCTGGGGCTCTTGAATCAGGCCTTAGTCAATGATCTAGAAGGTGCTGCTATTAAAAAATTGCCAGTTTTAACGACGGTAATGGACTTATTAAAGAAGTCTGGATTTGAAAAACCACTTGTTAGTGGAAGTGGACCTACCCTATTTGCACTTACTCAAAATTTGCCAATCCTCGACGATAAAATAGAGGAAATGCGCAGCTCTTTACCTGAAAACTATTCTTTTTTTTCCTGTTGTTTCAAAGGGGGGGAAGTTTTCTAAAGTAAGAGGAGGAGTGCCATCATGGATGTTACCGAGGTCAGAGTTAATCTAGTTGAAACCGGGGATGCAAAGCTAAAAGCATTTGTAACCATCACATTTGATAACACCTTTGTTGTACGCGATCTTAAAGTGATCGACGGAAAAAAAGGTCTCTTTGTGGCCATGCCGAGCATTAAAGTCATGGTCTCCTGCCCGAGCTGTAAGAAGAAAAACCCCATTCGCAGCAAATTCTGTAATGATTGTGGAAATAAAATAGACCAACCCTCTAAGCCAGAGACAGAAGAGGCAATTCGAGAAGAACACCGCGATATTGCCCATCCCATCAATGCCCAAACCCGGGATTATATTCAGTCAAAAGTCTTAAGTGCCTACGAAGAAGAGGCTAAGAAAAAGCACGCTTCGGTATAAAAATATTGACATTTGACCTCTGTTTGGCTAATGTATCTGCCGCACTAGTTGTTCCAAGATAGAACATAAATTTGTTGGATTAGGTGTTTTGCTGTCCGAGATCTTTTAATTGGTGAAGCAACATGATTTCACCCGGCACACACCTTAGTATGTTTTAAGAGTGAAGAAATAAATCAGAGTTGTCATTTTAGTTTTACATTCATGTTTCTGAATTCTTAATTTGGGCCGTCGCCAAGTCGGTAAGGCACAGGTTTTTGATACCTGCATTCGGAGGTTCGAGTCCTCCCGGCCCAGAATTGCTTAGTTTGGCGCAGAGCGGCGTTGGAACAAATTTTTAAAACCTCGACGTATGAAAATATACGCCTTCGGCTTTAAAAATTTGTTCCGCCTTGCTCTGCACCAAACTAAGCAATTCTGGTCAGCGGAGTTTTGATGTTTGATATTTTTTAGATGTGCTTTTCGAAAAGGGAACTTTGTTGGCTCTCGGGAAGAAATTTAAATATGTTTCACCCGAACCTTCAAGGAATTTGCCGCAGACACGGAGCAAAAAATTTTCGGAAAGTAGTGAGACTGGTGTTTGAACGGAGTCTCGCGCCGAATGTGCGAAGCCATTCGGACCAGAGACGCAGTGAGTTCATTCTCACCCGAAAATTTTTTGCGCAGTGTGCTGCAAATTCCGGGTGAGGGGGAAACATATTTAAATTTCTGTTACACGGATGAAAATGTGTAGCACTAAAGACAGAGAACAAAATATGAAAAATACGGTGGCGGTTATTTTGGCGGCGGGTGAGGGGACTCGGTTGAAGTCGGCGAAGGCGAAAGTCTTGCATAAGGCGGCGGGTCAAACTTTGTTGGCGCATGTAGTTAACGCGGTTCGTCGTGCAGGAGTCGAAAAGATTTGTGCGGTGGTTGGACACAAAAAAGAAGAAGTTAAAAAAGAATTTGCTAACGAAGAAATTGAATTTGTTTTTCAAAAAGAGTTGTTAGGTACGGGCGATGCGGTTAAGCGAACCGTCTCTTATTTGAAAAAAGAAAAAGAGATTGATCAAGTTTTAGTGTTGTGTGGGGACGCTCCTTTGATTCGGTCTGAATCAATTGAGGATATGATTCAATCACAACGAGAAAATGAATCTGCTTGCACAGTTTTAACAGGGATTTTAGACAATCCAGCAAGTTATGGTCGCATTATTCGCAGTAGTGATGGCTCTATTGAAAAGATTGTTGAGTACAAAGATGCGACTGAAAAAGAGCAAGCCGTTCAAGAGATTAATTCAGGCGCTTACTGTTTTGATAAAAATGCTTTAATTAAAGGCTTAAATCAATTGAGCCAAGAAAATGCTCAAAAAGAGTATTATCTGCCTGACTTGATCAAGGTATTTGTTCAAGAAGGTGCTCGAGTTGATGGTGTGACGGTAAATGATGTGTCTGAAGTTTTGGGTATTAATTCTAGAATGGATTTGGCATTAGCTGAAAAAGCGTTTCAAAAAAGAATTAATTTGTTTCATATGGAAAATGGGGTGACGTTAATGGACCCTGACACAATTTACATTGATTCACGTGTCACCATTGAACCTGATACCATTATTTACCCTTTCACTTATATTGAAGGGGAAGTGAAGATAAAGAAAAATTGTCATGTGGGCCCGTTTACACAGCTTCGACAAGGAACCTTGTTAGAAGATGGGGCTGAGATTGGGAATTTTACAGAAGTTAAAAAATCAAAAGTAGGCAAGAACACAAAAGCTAAACACTTGAGTTACATTGGTGACACCGTGATTGGTGATAAAGTCAATATTGGTGCCGGTACCATTACAGCCAATTATGATGGTAAAGCAAAGTACGTAACAATTATTGAAGATGGGGCTTTTATTGGAAGTAACTGCACGATTGTGGCTCCAGTTAAAGTAGGAAAGAACGCGACTACGGGCGCGGGTTCGGTTGTGACAAAAGGGCATGATGTTCCTGATAACGGGGTCGTTATTGGGGTGCCTGCAAAATTGATCAAGAAAAAAGTAAATGCGTGAGGATTTTAAATAATGGTTGATGACATCAAAGTTATTTCTGGAACAGCAAATCCTGAATTGACTGAAGACATTTGCGCTTTTTTAAGAGTGAGTCGGTGTAAGGCTGATGTTAAGCGCTTTAGCGATGGCGAAATCTCTGTTCAAATTAAAGAAAATATTCGAGGCCGAGATGTTTATATTGTTCAACCAACATGTCCTCCTCAAAACGATAATTTGATGGAACTGTTGATTACCATTGATGCGGCCCGTCGTGCCTCTGCAGAACGAATCACAGCAGTGATTCCTTATTACGGTTATGCCAGACAAGACAGAAAAGATCAGCCACGTGTTCCGATTACAGCAAAGTTGGTTGCGAACTTAATTACAGGTGCCGGAGCGCACCGTGTGTTAACCATGGATTTGCATGCTGATCAGATTCAAGGATTTTTTGATATTCCTGTGGATCATTTGTATGCGGCTCCAGTTTTTATTGATTACTTTAAATCAAAAGAATTAGATGACTTTGTCTTGATGTCACCTGATGTGGGTGGAATTAAGTCTGCTCGAGCTCTTGCCAATCGCATGGGTGTTCCTTTTGGTGGGGTTGATAAGCGCCGCATTGATGGGGCTAATACCGAAGTGATGAATGTAATGGGTGATGTTAAAGATAAAAATGTGATTATTGTTGATGACATGACAAGCACGGCAGGTTCTTTAACCCAAGCAGCTATGGCGATCAAAAAGAATGGGGCTAAGAAAATTTATGCAGGTATTACTCATGCTGTTTTGTGTGACCCTGCTTTAGAACGAATCAATGAATCGCCCATTGAAGAGTTAGCTGTATCAAATTCGATCCCATTAAAAATTAATGAAAAAGAGTGTCCTAAAATAAAAGTGTTGAGTGTGGCTGATTTATTAGGTGAAGCAATTCTTCGTATTCACCGAAGCGAGTCAGTCAGTTCATTATTTGTTTAAAACGTTAAATTAGAAGGAGTAAAAAAATGTCAACCGAACTTACATTTAATGCCGTAGTGAGAGATGAAAAAGGGACTGCAAATTCTAGACGGATGCGTCGTTCAGGTGGAGTGCCTGCGATTCTTTACGGAAAGAAAAAAACCCCTGTTAGTTTAAAACTGGATGAAATTGAAGTGAAGAAATCTTCACGTCATGGTTTGCATCCAAATGCATTGGTAAAAATTGTGATTGATTCAAAACCAACCACAGTTTTGATTAAAGAAATTCAAAAGAGCCCAATCTCCAATAAGTACATCCACATTGATTTTAACGAAGTTGATTTGGCTGTAAAAATTAAAGCCATGATTCCTGTGGAATCAATTGGAGAAGCTAAAGGTGTTAAAGAACAGGGTGGGGTTCTTGAGCACATTTTACACGAACTTGAAGTGGAATGTTTGCCTACTGAGCTACCTGAAAAAATCGAAGTTGATGTGACAGAGCTTTTAATCGGAGATTCGATTCACGCAAAAGACATTAAAGTTTCAGATAAGATTGAACTCTTAAGTGATCCTGAAGTGACTGTTTTTGCTGTTGCTGCTCCTAAAGTTGAAGAAGAGCCAGAACCTGCTGCAGAAGATGAAGAGTCAGCAGAACCAGAACTCGTTGATCAAAAAGGGAAGAAAGACGAAGAAGGTGAAGGAGAAGAGGGAGCTAGTGATAAGAAAGAAGCTAAAAAAGAATAGTCTGAGTCAATATGAAACTGATTGTTGGATTAGGGAATCCCGGAAAAAAATACACGCAAACGCGGCATAATATAGGTTTTATGGCGCTTGATTCTTTGGCCCAAGAAGAACAGGCTGAATTTAAAAGAAAAATTCGGTTTAAAAGCTTGGTAACGGAATTGCGTTTAGCTAGTGAGAAGTTGGTTTTGGTTAAGCCGCAAACGTATATGAATTTGAGTGGTTATGCGGTTAGGTCAGTCCTTAAGTCAAAAGGGTTGACGCCCCAAGATTTGCTCGTTGTTGTCGATGATGTTGACCTGAAGTTAGGTCAGGTCCGATTAAGAGAACGAGGGAGTTCAGGAGGGCACAACGGATTGAAGTCGATTAGTGAATTGCTTCAAACCGATGATTTTCCTCGCCTAAGGTTGGGCGTATGTGGTGAGAAAAAAGAACAAGATACTGCAGATTATGTGTTGAGTAATTTTTTGTCGAGTGAAGTTGAAACTGTGAATGAAGTAAGAGATTTATTTAAAGAGTTAGTTCATTGTTTGATTGAACAAGGATTGCCTCAAACAATGAATCGTTTTAACAAAAAAATCTAAATAAGGAGGTAGTTGGTTCACATGAAGTTATATGAAGGTATGTATATATTGGATCCACTATTAAAAGAGGATGAGTTAAAAGCTTTAATCTCTGAAATTGAAGAAGAGATTAAAAAACAAAAGGGTGAAATTTTAGAAACCCGAAATGTTGGTAAAAAGCGTTTGGCTTATTCTATTAACAAACAACCTGATGGTTATTATTTGGTGATCTATTTTAAAATTGATCCACCTAAAATTGATAACCTCACCCAAAAGTATCGTTTGAAAGAGCGTCTCTTTCGTACCATGCTTTTGGCAACAACTGAAGAGCTAAAGCAAGAAACAAATATTTATTTGGAAGCTTTGAGTTCTTCGCGTCCGGAATCAACAGGTTCTTATGGTTCAGAGTCGAGAGGTTCTTATCGTTCGGATCGGGACCGTTCGGAATCAACGAGTGCTCCTCGTCCGGAGTAAACTCTATTTGCCGTAAGGGCGAATTTGAATTGGAGGGTACTAATGGCTAGTTTGAATAAAGTGCTTTTAATGGGAAATTTAACCCGTGATCCAGAATTACGTTACACACCTAGTGGGGCCGCTGTAGCTAATTTGGGATTGGCAATGAACCGGGTTTATAAAGATAAGAGTGGCGAGAAAAAAGAAGAAGCTACTTTTGTGCGTGTGGTGGCTTGGGGCCGTCAAGCTGAGATCTGCGGTCAATATTTGACTAAAGGTTCTGCTCTTTTTGTGGAAGGGCGTTTGCAAAGCCGTTCTTGGGAGACAGATGATAAGCAAAAGAGAACCACACTTGAAATCGTTGCTTCAAGCATTCAGTTTGTGGGGAGCAAAAAAGATGGAGCCGGTGGTGGCGGTGGCGGAATGCAGAAACCTGCTTTTGAAGGGGCTGGATCGGGTGGGAATGAAGATGTTCCTCCAATGTCTGCAGACCCAGATGAAGACATCCCATTTTAAGTAAAAGAGCTAAATAACATTAGGGTTAATATATAGAGAAAACAGTAATTTTCTCTACCAAAGAAATCTATATTAAAGACCGAATTTCGGTTAGTATTTAAGGAAGGAGTACCAGTATGGCTTTTAAGACAGGATTTACTAAAAAACGTACTAATGGACCACGTACTTTTCGTAAGAAAAAGTGTCGTTTCTGTGTGGAGAAAGTTCGACACATTGACTACAAAGATGTGGTTCGTTTGAAACGTAATGTGACTGAGCGGGGGAAAATTATTCCACGTCGGATCACAGGTAATTGTTCGCGATGTCAACGCCAGTTAGCTGTAGCGATTAAACGAGCTCGTTATATTTCGCTTATGCCTACTGTGGCAGTGTAAACAAAACAACGATTTGAGTATTAAGGAGTAGATCATGCAGGTGATATTAAATAAATCTGTCGAAGCTTTAGGTAGAGCAGGAGATGTGGTTAAAGTCAAAGATGGCTATGCCCGCAATTACTTGCTTCCTAGAGAAATTGCTTTATTGGCTTCTAAAGAGAATTTAGCCTTAGTGGCTAAAATTCAAAAGAAACAAGAAATCATTGAAGAAAAAGAGCGTGTAGAGATGAGCAGTCTTGCCGAAAAAATTCAAAAAGTTCCTGTGGAGCTTGCAGTCTTGATCGGTGAAGAGGGAAAAATGTTTGGCTCAATCACGGCTACTGATATTGCAAAGGTTTTAAAAGAAGCTGGTTTTGATGTGGAGAAAAAGAGAATCCATATTAAAGAACCAATTAAAACGGTTGGAGATCATGAAGTTGATATTAGGTTGTCTGTCGATGTGACAACGCAGATCAAAGTCAAGGTTTCTGAAAAACCGAGTGAAAAAGTTTTACCAACCGAACATAACCAAGTATAGGAAATTCCTGTAACGAAGATGAGTTCCGTTAAGGAAGCTGTCCGAGTCCAGCAACCCGCATTAGAAAGAGTTATGCCTCAAAACAGCGAAGCAGAGATGGCTGTTTTGGGCTGTATTCTTTTAGAAAAAGATCTGATAAACAGTGCTATAGAAAAAATGAAGTCGGAGTATTTTTATTTCCCGGCTCATCGCATTGTTTATGAGGCTATTACGGCTTTGTATGAAGATACTTTGCCCATTGATCTTATTTCTTTAACTGAAAAGATTCGGTCAATGGGACAACTAGATGCCGTGGGTGGCGCTTCGTTTCTTTCGCAGCTCATGCAGATGGTCTCTTCTACCGCTCACTTTAATCATTACCTCAGTATTGTAGTTAACAAAGCGTTATTGCGTTCTTTAATAACCACTTCAACATCAATCATCTCTAAGTGTTATAAACAGACTGAAGAGATTGAACAGTTGTTAGATGAAGTGGAGCGCGAAGTTTTTGAAGTGACTCAGAAAAAAGGTGGTGATAGTTGTGTGGCCATTAAAGATATTATTAAAGGAACCATTGAGACAGTTGAAAAACTGTACCAGCACAAGCAATATATTACAGGAATCGCAACTGGGTTTATTGATTTTGATGTGATGACTTCAGGTTTGCAGGCTGCAGATTTAATCGTGTTAGCGGCACGTCCTTCAATGGGAAAAACAGCTTTTGTATTAAATGTGGCAGAGCATATGGCGGTTACAGATAAAAACCCTGTTGCTTTGTTTAGTTTGGAAATGTCGAAAGAGCAATTAGTGATGCGTTTACTTTGTTCGCATGCACGCATTGATGCACACAAAGTGCGAACAGGTTTTTTAGCTGAAAGTGATTTTCCGCAATTGGTGAACGCAGCAGGTAAGTTGGCAGCCTCACCTTTGTTTATTGATGATACACCGGGTATTTCTGTGATGGAATTACGTGCAAAAGCGCGGCGTCTTAAAGCAGAGCATGACATTAAGTGTATTATCATTGATTACTTGCAGCTGATGCAGGGGCCACAAAGTTCAAAAGAAAATCGTCAGCAAGAAATTTCTGAAATTTCTCGCTCATTAAAATCATTAGCACGTGAATTGTCTGTCCCTGTGATTGTGTTGTCTCAGCTAAACCGAGCTGTTGAAAATCGGCCAGATCACCGTCCTATGCTTTCTGATTTACGTGAATCAGGAGCCATTGAGCAAGATGCTGATGTGGTGATGTTGTTAATGCGTCGTGAGTATTATGAAAAAGAAAATGAAGACGTCAAAGGGCTCGCAGAAGTTATTGTGGCAAAACAACGGAATGGCCCTGTTGGCGATGTGACTTTAACCTTTAATGATCGGTATACCCGTTTTGATAATTACTCGTCTAATAATCGAGGTAATCAGAGTAATGATGGTGGGTATGAATCTGATTCAGAATTTCAAGAATAGGAGCGAAACAAATGTTTAAATTTAAATCCTTGGGTCTTGGGCTTGTTTTTGCCCTCTTATTTTGTGTGTCCAGTTTTTCATTTGCCCAACAAGAACAAAAAGTAAAAAAGGTTTCCATTCAAGGAAACAACAATACAAGTGAAACTGTTATTTTGAGTAAGATCCGCACCAAAGTGGGTCAGCCTTTTTCACAGAAATTAGCTAATGAAGATTTGAAACGACTCTATAAATTAGGTTTCTTTTCAAATATTTCGATTGATATCGAAGAGTTTGCTGGCGGCATCAAAGTGACTTACTTTGTGAAAGAAAAGCCTATTATTAAAGAATTGATTTTTAAAGGAAACCGTTCCTTTAGCCGAAAGAAATTAACCCGAGAAGTTAAAGTTAAAGTGGGCGAAATTTTAGATGAAAAGCAATTAAAACAAGATCAGCTCGCTATTCTTAAAAAATATGAAAACAAAGGTTTTCAAAAAGCAGAAGTTAATACAGAAGTTAGCGTTGATGAAAAAACAGGACAATCAATTGTTTATTTTCGAATCATTGAAAATTATAAAACAAGAATTAAGTCTCTAACTTTTGTTGGAAACAAAGACTTTGATAGAAAAAAACTAATGAAGGTTTTTAAAACAAAACCTAAAGGATTTTTAAGTTTTGGGATTTTGAAAGAAGATGTCTTTGAAGAAGATTTAGAACGTTTGCCTCTTTATTATAAATCAAAAGGGTATCTTGATTTTAAAGTTGAAAGTGTGAATCAAACTCTTTCTGAAGATGGAAAATGGCTCAATATTGAGATTGCTCTTAGTGAAGGGGGGCAATATAAGGTTGTCGCCATTCAAGTGACAGGGGTAGAAACATTCCCGCTCGCAGAAGTTGAAAGTTTAATTAAAATCCAATCAGGTGAAGTTTATTCACCAGAGAAATTACGTCGTGATTTAGAAGCCATTAGACGTTTCTATTCTGCACGGGGTTACATTGATGCTCGAGTAAGAGGGAAAACATCTGTTTCAGCTGAGCCGGACACACTAGACATTAATGTTTCGCTTGTTGAAAACGAAATAAGCCGTATTGAGAAAATTGAGATTCAAGGAAACGCACGAACTAAAGATAAAGTGATTCGTCGTGAGTTGAATGTGCAGCCAGGTGAAATTTTTGATGGTGTTAAAGTTGAGCGAAGCCAAGAGAGGTTGCAAAACTTAGGCTACTTTAAAGAAGTTGATTTTAGTATTGAGCCGACAGATGAAAAAGGCAAAAAAGATCTTGTGATCAAAGTTGAAGAACAAAAAACCGGTGAGCTTGGGTTTGGTGCTGGTTTTAGTTCGATTGATGACTTTATTGGATTTATTGATTTACGCCAAAACAACTTTGACTTTAAAGATTTTCCTTACTTTACAGGAGCCGGTCAAAAGCTGCGGATTCGTGCAGAATTAGGTTCTTCTAGACGAGACTTTACATTAAGTTTTACTGAGCCTTTTCTTTTTGATCGTAAGTTAGCTTTTGGTATTGATGGTTTTAGCCGTCGCCGAGAATTTTTGAGCCGTGATTATGATGAAGACCGTAAAGGTGGAGGTTTTCGTTTAGGAGTTCCTGTGGGTCAGTTTATGCGAGCTGATTTTAAATATACCTTAGAAAATGTCGACATCTTTAGTGTGGATGATGATGCTTCAGATTTTATTAAGTCTCAAGAAGGGGATCTTGTTGTGAGTCGTGTGGCCATGACTTTAACACGTGACACACGAAACAGTATTGCGTTGCCAAGTAAAGGAGCTCGTACTTCAGTCACAACAGAGGTTGCAGGACTCGGTGGAGATGCTGACTTTGTAAAAGTGTTTGGTTCTTCTTCAGTCTTTTTTCCTTTTTTCGATCGTCATATCTTGATGTTAAAAGGTTCGGGCGGGGTTTCTGAAGGGTTTCAAGATACTGAAGTGGTGCCTATTTTTGACCGCTTCTTTTTAGGAGGGGGAAACACCATTCGTGGTTTTAAATTTAGAGATGTGGGTCCACGAGATGAAAATGATGAGCCGATTGGTGGGGAAGCTTTTGTTACTGGAACAGTTGAATATACCTTTCCTATTATTCCTCGTTTAAGAGGGGCCACTTTTTTTGATGTGGGGAATGTGTATGCAGATCGAGATGATTTTACTCTGAGTGATCTTTCAGGCTCTGTGGGTGTGGGTGTACGGGTGAATTTGCCTATTGGTCCGGTTCAAGTTGATTATGGTTATCCTGTTATTACCGACGAGTTTACAGAGGATGAAGATGGCCGGTTCTCATTTAATATAGGAACACAATTCTAATTTAGCTTTTTAATAGAATCATAAATGAAAGGAAGTTACTTAATATGAAACGTCCGTTTTTATTGGGGTCTTTAGTCAGTTTGAGTTTAGTTGCATTATTTACTTTTGTTTTTCCTAATGAAGGATTAAGTAAGGATAAAGGACGTCAGTTTACAAAAATAAAAATTGGTTATGTTAATTTTGAAAAAGCCTTTAACGAGTATTATAAAACCAAAGAAGGTAATGCGATTTTAGCTAAAGAAAAATCAGCCAAAGAAGATGAAGGACGTAAATTAGTTGATCAAGTCAACAAAATGCGTAAAGAAGCTGAGCTTTTAAGCCAAGAATCTAAAAAAGAAAAAGAAGAATCGATCCGTATTAAAATTAGAGAACTTAAAGAATTCACAGAAATTAGTCGTCAGAGTTTGGTCAAAAAACGGAATGAAATGTGGAAAGATATTTTCGAAGAGATTCGTCAGGTTGTTAAAAAGAAAGCCGAAAAAGAAGACTACACCGTTATCTTTGACGATAAAGCCCTTCTTTATAAAATGGACGGCTTAGATTTAACCGATGAAATCATCCGTGATTTAAACAAAGAAGATAAAAAAGGTTAAGATGCTGTTACAAAAATCGATTCAGAAGTCAGTCTCTTTTTCAGGGATAGGTGTTCATACAGGTAACCGTTGTACGGTCACGTTTCGCCCTGCTCCAGAAAACTATGGAATCCGTTTTCGGCGGATTGATCTTCCTGGTGTGCCCGAAGTTCCTGCTCATGTAGATAAAGTAACAGGAACCATGCGTGGAACAACTATTTCTGAGGGGGATGTGAAAGTCCATACGGTTGAACATGTGCTCGCTGCATTGCACTGTTTTGGTATTGATAATTTAATTATTGAAATGGATGCCAATGAACCTCCGGTTGGAGATGGAAGTTCTCTCCCCTTTATTGATATGCTCAAAGAAGGGGTTGTGGTCACTCAAAAAGCGCCTCAACGCGAGTTGATTATTAAAGAACCTATTTGGGTGGATGAACCTGGCGTGACATTGATTGCTTTACCTTCTCCTCATTTTCGAGTCAGTTACACGATTGAGTTTCCAGAAAATAAGATTGGTCTGGATGCTCAGTTCTTATCTTTAAATATTAATGAAGAAACATTCACAAATGAAATTGCTCCTGCTCGAACCTTTTGTTTTTTTAGTGAGGTAGAAGCCTTAATGGATCAAGGTTTGATTAAAGGTGGAAGTTTAGAGAATGCGATTGTGATTGGTGATGAAGGAATTATTAGTAAGGAATCACTTCGTTTCCCAAACGAATTTGTGCGCCATAAAATGCTCGATATTATTGGTGACCTGTTTCTTTTGGGACATCGACTCCGGGCACACGTGGTGGCTGTCTGTTCAGGACACAAACACAATATTAAATTAGCGCGAACCCTTTCAGATTATGCAAAAAAGTTAGAAGCTCAAGCATTGCCTTTAGGGATTGGTGCCGAATATGAAAACAAAGTTTTAAATATTAATGAAATCAAAAAAATCTTACCGCATCGTTATCCTTTCTTGTTGGTTGATCGCATTTTAGATATTGAAGAAGACAAAAAAATTGTCGGACTTAAAAATGTAACGGCAAACGAAGAATTTTTTAATGGTCACTTTCCACAGCAACCCGTGATGCCAGGAGTGCTTATTATTGAAGCCTTAGCTCAGGTCGCGGGAGTGATGATGTTGCGTAAGGTAGAGCATCAAGGAAGCTTGGCTTACTTTACCTCGATCGACAATGCTCGTTTCCGCCGAATGGTGGTTCCTGGAGATCAATTGCGTTTGGAAGTAGTCCCTGTAAAAGTGCGTAGCCGTATTGCTAAAGTTCGTGGTATTGCTTATGTGGGGGATGAAATAGCGGCCGAAGCTGACTTAATGTTTGCCATCGGAGATAGCTAAGATGCCGGTTCATCCAACAGCCATTGTTCATCCCAAAGCAAAAATAGCCGAGTCAGCTGACATTGGTCCTTATTGCGTGGTACATGAAAATGTAGAGTTGGGCGAAAACGTTCGTTTAGATTCTCATGTAGTTGTGGATGGCTGGACGACTATTGGTGAAGGGTGTCGGATTCATCCTTTTGCTTCTATTGGTGGTGACACGCAAGATTTAAAATTTAAAGGTGAAAAAACATTAGTTAAGATTGGGGCAAACACCACGCTCAGAGAATATGTGACTGTCAATGGTGGGACGGCTGAAGGAACAGAAACCGTTGTGGGTTCTGGTTGTCACATTATGGCTTATGCGCACGTCGCGCATGAATGCATTGTTGGAAACGATGTGATTATTGCTAACTGTGGGACTTTAGCTGGGCACGTGGTTGTTGAAGATAAAGCTGTTATTGGTGGTTTGGTTGCCATTCACCAGTTTTGTCGAATCGGTGAGATGTCGATTATTGGAGGGTGTTCCAAAGTGATTCAAGATATTCCTCCTTTTATGATGGCCGATGGACATCCTGCTGTGGTGCGTGGTCTGAACTTAGTTGGATTAAAGCGTCGAGAAATTGCTTCTGAATCTCAAAAAGAGATCAAACAAGTGTTTAAAACAATTTATAAATCAGGTGCCAACACATCTAATGCTCTTGCTGAAGTTAAAAAGCAAGGTTTTCACTCCAAAGAAGTTGAAAAGTTGATCGAATTTATTTCCACTTCTCAACGAGGCATAAGTAAGCCTTAAAATAATTTCATGAAAGAACGATTGCTCGGACTCATTGCAGGTAATGGTAAATTTCCCCTATTGGTGGCAGAAAACGCACGCCATGCTGGGGTTGAAAGAATTGTGGCTGTTGCTTTTCATGATGACACCTCTAAAGAAATTGAAGATTTAGTGGATGAAGTTGTTTGGATTCGTGTTGGAGAGCTGGGCAAGCTGATTAAGACGTTTACACGTGCTGGTGTGACGCAAGCCTTGATGGCAGGACAGTTAACACCGACGGTGATGTTTAAGAATTTACGGTTTGATTGGCGCATGGTTAAGCTGATGGCCCGTTTAAAAAATAGAAAAGCCGACACTATATTTGGTGCGATTGCAGATGAACTTCAAAAAGAAGGTGTTTCTTTATTAGATTCAACGATCTTTTTGAGCGACCATCTTCCAGAGCCAGGGCTCTTGACCAAGCGAAAGCTGACTAATCAAGAAGAAGAAGATGTTGAGTTTGGCCGAGGCATTGCAAAAGAGATTGGTCGTTTAGATATTGGGCAAACAGTGGTAGTCAAAAATAAAGCTGTGATTGCTGTTGAAGGAATTGATGGAACCGATGCCACAATTGCCCGTGGTGGAGAGCTCGGAAAAAAAGATGTGATTGTGGTTAAAGTGTTTAAGCCCAATCAAGATATGCGTTTTGATGTGCCGGTTGTTGGCATGCGAACCATTGAAACAATGATTGAAGCCAAAGCACGTGTTTTAGCCATTGAAGCAAAAAAAACACTTTTATTAGAAAAAGAAGAAATTATTTACGAAGCAAATAAAGCAAAAATATCAATAGTGGCATTTGAATAATGGAAAAATTAAAAGTTGGCGTCATAGGAATTGGGCATTTAGGCAAGCATCATACGCGTGTTTACCACGAGCTAGAAGATGTGGAGCTTGTTGGTGTTTCTGATCTGGATGAGAAATTAGCCTCAAAGGTTGCCAAAAAATTTAATGTCTCTGTTTATACTGATTTTAACGAGTTGCTCCCTTTGGTGGATGCGGTGAGTCTTGTGACTCCAACACCGACACATCATGAGTTAGGTAAAAAACTTTTAAGTGCAGGGAAGCATCTTCTTATTGAAAAACCGATTACAGAGTCTGCAGAGCAAGCTAAAGAATTAGTGGAGCTTGCTGCTAAAAAGGATTTGGTTTTACAAGTGGGGCATATTGAACGTTTTAACCCTGCCATACGCGCACTTTATCCATTACTAGATGATCCTCGTTTTATTGAGTCTCATCGCTTGGCTCCTTATCAGCCTCGTGGAACCGATGTCGGCGTTGTCTTAGACTTGATGATTCATGACATTGATATTATTTTGCACTTAGTCCGTTCTCCAATTAAATTAATTCAAGCGGTTGGAGTCGATGTGCTGACGCAGCATGAAGATATTGCCAATGTCCGTATTGAGTTTGAAAATAAATGTGTCGCAAACATTTCAGTCAGTCGAGTTTCTTATAAAGAGATGCGTAAAATCCGTCTTTTTCAACGCGATTGCTACATCTCTTTAGATTATAAAAAACAAGATGGTGTGATTTATCTTCGAAAAGAGGGAAAAATTACTAACAAGTCTATTCCATTAGAAAAAGATGAGCCGCTTGTTTTAGAATTAAAATCATTTGTGGAGTGTGTGGTAGAACAAAAAGATCCATTAGTGAGTGGAGAGCATGGTAAACGAGCTTTAGATGTGGGGATGGAAATTGTTCGTCAAATTCAAGAAGTGAGGCAAAACGCACTTTCATGAAGATCATGATTCTAGCAGGCGAAGTTTCGGGTGATATCCATGCTTCTGCCTTAGTGCATGAATTAAAAAAAGAGCTTCCTCAAGCTGAGTTTCTTGGCATGGGAGGCCCTTTAATGAAAAAAGAGGGCGTGAACCTTTTTTATTCATTAAAAGATTTAGCTGTTTTGGGATTGGTTGAAGTTCTAAAAAAGTATCTTCATTTTAGACGCATATTTAATCATCTTGCTGACGTCTTAAAAAAAGAGAAGCCAGCAGCTCTGATATTAGTTGATTATCCCGGGTTTAATGTTCGTTTTGCTAAAGTGGCTAAAAAATGTGGTGTGCCAGTCCTTTATTATATTAGCCCGCAAATATGGGCTTGGGCAAGGTGGCGTCGGTTTGTGATTGCCAGCCGTGTGCAAAAAATGTTGGTGGTTTTTCCTTTTGAGAAAAACTTTTATAAAGGGACAGGTTTGGATGTTGAATATGTTGGGCATCCTTTAGCAGATAAGTTACAACTTTCATTTGAATCTGTGCCAGATGTGAGCGGTATTGGGTCTGAAGAAAAAGTTGTTGGATTGTTGCCGGGAAGTCGAGAGCATGAAATTGAACGGTTGTTTCCTTTAATGCTTCAGACTGCAGAAAAAATGGTTCAAGAAGATGAGTCAATTCAGTTTGTTGCTTCGGCAGCAAATCCGACTTTGAAAAGTAAGATTGAAGCCATGGCAAGCAAAGTAAAGTTGCCTCTAAAAGTTTTGCAAGGAAGTTTGTCTGAAGTAACGCGCGAGTGTCAATTAGTGCTGGTTGCTTCAGGAACAGCCACTTTAGAATGTGGTGCCCTAATGGTGCCAATGATTGTTATTTACAAAGTATCATTTTTTACGTGGTTATTAGGTCGTTTGGTTGTTCGCTTGCCTTACATTGGGTTAGTGAATATTGTTCGAGGTAAAAAAGTGGTGCCTGAATTTATTCAGTTTGAAGCAAAAGCATCTAAGGTGGCAGAAGAGGCGCTCTCTCTATTGAACTGCCCGGATAAATCTGAGAAGATGAGAGAAGAATTACAAAAAGTACGTCATGCCATTGGTGAAAAAGGGGCTAGTGTGAGAGCAGCTAAAGAAGTCGCCTCTTTTATTCGGCAGACAAATGTGACTAGCAAAGGTATTTAATGAAACTTTTTTTACGATTAATTGGATATTCTAGCCCTTATAAGGGAAAGCTTTTATTTATTCTCCTTTTTATGGTTCTTTACACTATTTTTAATGGTGTGAGCTTGATGTCGATCATTCCTCTCATTGATAAGGTTTTGGGCGGTCAAGAGATCACTCTAAATATTAGTTCTTCCTTTCCTTTTTATGAACAAATTCAAGGTGCGGTGCGGTGGCTTAACTCAATTGAGCGTTATCCGCACTTGTTAAACCTGCTTGTTGGTTTTGTTTGTTTTTCTTTAATTATTAAAGAGCTCTCTTATTATTTTCAGCGCGTGCTGACTGAAACAGTTGGGCAGAGTGTGGTGCGTGATATTCGTAATAAGATATTTGCTCATATTCAAGATCTTTCCATGAATTACTTTTCTCATCAAAAGACTGGAGACTTGATGTCGCGTGTCACAAGTGATGTGGCGCAAGTGGCACAGATATTTTCAGCACGATTTGCTGGTGCTGTTTTAGAAGGAAGTCAGCTGATTGTTTATATTGGTGTGATCTTTTTGGTGCAGTGGAAGTTAGCTATATCGTCGGTGCTTGTTCTTTCTTTATTGATCTTTCCTGTGACGTTTTTTGGGCGTAAAATTCGAAAATCAGCCAAGCGTTCTCAAGAAAAAATTGCCGGGATGAATTCGATTTTGCATGAAACCATCTCAGGGATTCGTATTGTTAAAGCGTTTTCTATGGAAGGCTATGAGAACGAAAAATTTAGAAACGAAAATCAAAAGTTTTTTAAGATGATGATTAAAGTAGTGCGGCGTTCCGCTATCCTTTCTCCGATTACACAAATGGCCGGTATCATCTTAGCTATTTTTATCCTTTATTACTTGGCTCGCGAAGTGATTAAAGGGCAATTAACCATGGGCTTTTTAATGCTTTTTATTGGAGCGCTTCTCTCTTGTCTGCGCCCGGTCAAATTGTTAACTCGTTTGAGTGCTTCGTGGCAAAAAGCGGGCGGGTCCTTAGAGCGCATCTTTCAGTTGTTTGATGTTCAGCCTGATGTGAAAGAGTCTGAAAATCCTGTTCCTTTAAAAGAAGTGAATGGTCAGGTTGAGTTTAAGAAAGTCTCTTTTGCTTACAGAAAAGATGAAGCTGTTTTGAAGAATGTCTCGTTTGAAGCAGGAATCGGAGAGATTGTTGCCATTGTTGGGCCCTCAGGATCAGGAAAAACAACGCTCTTAAACTTATTGCTTCGCTTTTATGATCCTGATACCGGAAAAATTGTGATTGATGGTATTGATATCAAAGATATTTCGTTTAAAGATTTGCGTAGTTTGATTGGAGTGGTGACTCAAGAAACCATTCTTTTTAATGACACGGTTCGAAACAATATTGCTTATGGTCGTATTGATGCAACAGACGAAGATGTGATTAATGCCGCAAAGTTAGCTAATGCCCATCACTTTATTGAGCAGTTGCCGTTAAAATATGATTCCATTATTGGAGAGCGTGGAACCAAACTTTCTGGAGGACAAAAGCAACGTCTTTCAATTGCGCGCGCCGTGCTTAAAGATCCAGAAATTCTTATTTTAGATGAAGCGACTTCTGCTTTAGATACAGAGTCTGAACGATTGGTTCAACAAGCCATGGATAACTTAATGAAAGATAGAACCGTATTTGTCGTTGCTCACCGCTTATCAACGATTCAGCATGCTGATCGTATTGTTGTTTTAGAAAACGGTGAAGTGGTTCAATCAGGACACCACGGCGAGCTTCTTGAATCAGAAGGTCTGTACAAGAAGTTGTATGAACTCCAGTTTAGTTTTTAGTTGATGAAAGGCTTGCCTCCATTTCTTCTTACTTTTTTGACCTGGATCTGCAAATGGATTCTTATTGCCTTTGGGGCCACTTCTAAAGTAAAAGTTATTCACTTAGATCGTTATAAAAAGTATCAGTCAGAAGGCAAATCAGTGATTTTTGCTTTCTGGCATGAAAACTTGTTATTGGCTCCTTATCTTTATCATTATGCTGTGGGCGGCGATAAATTGCTCTGTTTAGTGAGCCGGAGTAAAGATGGGGAGATTATGTCTCGAATTTTGGAACAGTTTGGGGATGACACGGTCAGAGGGTCTAGTTCTCGAGGCGGAGTGGCTGCTTTAAAGGCAATGGCGAGTCGAATGAGCTCAGAGGGGTATGACGGGGGAATGATTCCTGATGGGCCTAAAGGGCCCCCTTTTTGTGCCAAACATGGCGTGTTTAAGCTTTCTCAGCTCTCAGGGGTGCCTATTATGCCGTGTGGGATCTCTGTTAAGCGTAAAAAGCGGCTTTCATCGTGGGATAGGATGAAGGTGCCGTACTTTTTTAACCGATTTGCTCTCTCATTTGGAGAGCCTATTTATGTGCCTAAAGAGGAGTCTGATTTAGCCCCTTCAGAGGCGCTTTTTCGAGCAGAAATGGAAGAAACAACTCAAGAAGCAAAAAACTTTGTCTATGGGGAATAATTTCTCTTGCGTCTCTGAGATGTTTTAGCTAGAATTCTGCCACTTTTTGTCTAATTGACTTAACAGGAGGAAATTGAGTGGAAATGGCTGTATCAGTTAAAGAACTACTAGAAGCAGGGGTCCATTTTGGGCACCAAACCCGTCGTTGGAACCCTAAAATGAAACCGTTTATCTTTGAAGAGAGAAACGGAATCTATATCATTGATTTACAACAATCAGTGACACAACTCCAACATGCTTGTGACGTGGTGACACAACTTGCTTCTAAGGGTGAAAATTTCCTCTTTGTTGGCACAAAAAAGCAGGCTCAAGAGTCTATTAAAGAAGCTGCTGGAAAATGTGGCGCTTTTTTTGTGACTGAGCGTTGGTTGGGTGGAATGTTAACCAACAACCAGACCATTCGTAAAAGTGTGAAGCGTTTGATTCTTCTTGAAGAAATGGAATCAGATGGGACAACTAAAAAATTAGCTAAAAAAGAGCAAGCTGCTTTAAGACGTGAAAAAACCAAATTAGACAAAAATTTGTCTGGTGTGAAAGAAATGGAAAAAGTTCCTGCTGGTATTTTTGTTGTTGATACTAAGCGTGAAGAGATTGCCATTGCTGAAGCACGCAAATTAAACATTCCTGTGTTTGCTATTTTAGACACAAATTGTGATCCTGATAAAGTCGACTATCCGATTGCGGGTAATGATGACGCGATAAAGTCGATTCGTTTGATTGCAGCTAAAATGGCTGAAGCCATTAATGCGGGCAAACAAGCTTATGTTCCTCCTGCAGAGCCAGAGCCTAAAAAAGAAGAAGCTCCTGCAGATAAGGAAAAAGTTCCAGCTGTTGAAGCAAAAGCAGCCCCTGCTGAAAAAGCACCTGCTATTGAAGCAAAAGCAGCAACAACTGAAAAAGCACCTGCTGCTGAAGCAGATAAAAAAGTAGAAAAAAAGTAGGAGTTTTACAATGAGTGCCGCTATTTCGTCAGAACAAGTTAAACAATTACGAGAAAAAACCAATGCAGGTTTCATGGATTGCAAAAAAGCTTTATCAGAAGCTTCGGGTGATCTAGACAAAGCTGTTGAATTGTTGAGAAAAAGAGGCGTTTCAGTTGCTGCTAAAAAAGCAGGCCGAGCTGCTAACCAAGGTTTGGTGAACTCTTATATTCACATGGGTGGAAAAATTGGTGTCTTGGTTGAAGTGAACTGTGAAACTGATTTTGTGGCGCGCAATGAAAACTTTCAAGAATTTGTTAGAGAAATTGGGATGCAGATCGCTGCAGCAAATCCTCAATACTTAGATCGTGAACAAGTTCCTGCTGAATTAATTGAAAAAGAAAAAGAGATCTACAAATCTCAAATTAAAGACAAGCCTGATAATGTGGTTGAGAAAATTATTCAAGGTAAAGTAGATAAATTCTTTTCAGAAATCTGTCTTTTAGAACAAGTTTATATTAAAGATTCAGCATTAACGATTGATCAAGTACTAAAAAATAAAATTGCTGAACTTGGCGAAAATATTATTATCCGACGCTTCACGCGTTATCAATTGGGCGAAGAAATTTAAACCATACTAATCTAAAAAATGGCTCCCACAAAAAAACAATCAAAATACAAACGCATCTTACTCAAGTTAAGTGGGGAAGCTCTGCAAGGTAAGCTAGGCTATGGCATTGATCCTGCCATTGCTGATTTTATTGCCAAACAAGTTAAAGCTGTTTCTGAATTAGGTGTACAAGTTGCGATTGTGGTGGGTGGCGGTAATATCTTTCGCGGTCTGGCTGCAAGTGTCAATGGAATGGATCGAACCATTGCTGATTACATGGGGATGTTGGCCACAGTGATGAATGGGATGGCCTTGCAAGATGCTTTAGAAAAAAACGAGGTCCCTACTCGAGTTCAAACAGCGATTGAAGTGCAGCAGTTAGCTGAGCCGTTTATTCGTCGTCGTGCGATTCGGCATTTAGATAAAGGGCGTGTGGTTATTTTTGTGGGTGGAACAGGCAATCCTTATTTCACAACCGATACCACAGCTGCTTTACGAGCTAGCGAAATACAAGCTGAAGTGATTTTAAAAGCAACAAAGGTTGATGGGATCTACGATTCAGACCCAGTGACCAATAAAGATGCTAAGAAATACGATCAATTAACTCATATTGATGTGTTGAATAAGCGTTTAAAAGTGATGGACTCAACAGCAACCTCACTTTGCATGGATAATAACATTCCGATTATTGTTTTAAACCTCCTTAAGGGAGATGATGTTCAAAAAGCAGTGCTCGGTGAGAGCGTTGGAACATTAGTGACCACTTAGATTATAAAGGGTATGAGTATGGAATTAGATGCCATTATCAAAGATTGTGATGACAAGATGAAGAAGAGTGTGGAAGTGGTGCAGCACGAGCTAGCCACAATCCGTACAGGAAAAGCTTCTCCAGCTTTAGTGGAAGGTTTGCAAGTTGATTGTTATGGTAGTTTGATGCGTCTAAAGGAGTTAGCAGGAATTTCAACTCCTGAGCCTCGTGGGATTGTGATTCAACCTTGGGACCCAACGCAAATTCCTGCAATTGAAAAAGCGATTCAAGCTTCAGGATTAGGACTCACTCCATCAAACGATGGAAAAGTGATCCGATTAAACTTGCCTGAACTAACAGAAGAGCGTCGAAAAGATTTAGCAAAAGTGGTAAAAAAGATGGCTGAAGAAGGGCGCGTCGCACTTCGAAACATTCGCCGTGATGTGAATGGAGCCATTCAAAAATTATTAAAAGATTCAAAGATTACTGAAGATGAAAAGTTTGGTGGAGAGAAAAAAGTCCAAGATAAAACAAATGTTTTTATCAAACACGTGGACGATCTCCTCAAACACAAAGAACAAGAGATTTTAACAGTTTAGTTATTTTTAGTTTTATAATTAGATTTCTTTAGGGTTAAGTAAAGAGTTCAGCTGCAAGACGCCAAACAAAATTGTGACGAGGCGTATAATAGATACGTTGAAGAACAATTTTGTTTGGCAACGCGGCAGATGAGCTTTTTACTTAATCCTAAAGGGTCGTTAGCTCAGTTGGTAGAGCACCGCCCTTTTAAGGCGGGTGTCGATGGTTCGAGCCCATCACGACCCACATTTATTTTAGCGACCCTATCGTCTAGCCCGGTTAGGACACAGCCCTTTCACGGCTGCGGCGCGGGTTCAAATCCCGCTGGGGTCGCCATTTTCGTTTAGAAATCATTAAGCTGCGGCGTTGCAAACCAAGATTTTTCGCTCAACGTATTTTAAGATACGCCTCGCAAAAAATATTGGTTTGCGCCTTGCAGCTTAATAATTTCTAAACGAAAAATCCTTTTAATTTATTTCCAGCCATTCGGCCATTTTTTGTTTTACTTCCTTGAAGCTCGAAAATTCTCACCGCCAGCATTTCAAATTATCCCCCTCAATGTTTTACTTCCGGCGCTCAAATGGGCCTTCGGCCATTTGAATTTCTGAGCTCTGAATATCTTGTGTATCCCTGTAAAAAGTAGACTGTGTGTCATATTTGGCTTGATCTTGACATTCGTGGGGAAAGATGGTATTTTTGATATGTAGTTCTATTAAAAAAGTTCTGAGTAAGAGGGGGAGCAAGAGATGGGACGTACAGCCGCGCGGAAGAAAAGAAAGCCTGCCAAAGCTAAAACACAGCGTAGTTCTCGACGAGGGGTTAAGCGTTACAATGCCAGTGATGCTGAGATGGAAGATAACTTTTATATGTATTCTTCTGACGATCTTCCTGAAATTGAAAATGACCTCGGAGACACTGATGTGAAGCCTGAAATTAGCCGAGATTATTACCTATAAAAGAGCCTTCTTGCTTTAGGTTTATTCTCGTGTTTTTTTAAAAAAAAGATCCGTTATTTTAGGAAAAGTGTGTGCTGTTTTTATTAAGAGTTGTGCAAATGTTGGCTCTAACATAATACCTTGTAATAGTGCTCCCCAGTTTAATCGTTTTTGATAGCGTCTTTCCCAATCAAGTTGAAAAGAGTCACTCTTTTTCTGTAATGCGTAGTCTGCTGCCATGATCCCTGAAGTGAGTCCCATTCCAATGCCATCTCCGCAAACTGGTGTGATGGCGCCATTGGCATCTCCGATTAAATAAGCTGAAGGCCATGACGCAACCGAGCGATTGCCAAACTTAGGCACGCCACAAGTAAGCCACTTCTTAAATAGACGTTTTCCTGGTTTGAGTCGTTCTTTTAATTTCTTACTTTGTTTCTGTTCTAAAAGTTGTTCCACAAATTTGTCTGCTCCGCCTGCAGCTTGAACACAATCTGTTTTAGCCAACATAGCGACGTTTGTCTTATGACCTTCTATCTGAGACATGCCTAAATAAGCACCTGGAAGAGAGTACATCTCCAGCCGATGTTTTAAGTCAAGTCCTTCAAAATGAGCTTTGATTCCGACAAAAGGTGTTTTGGTTTTAGTCGAGTGATTCCAATGAGACTCTGCTAAGGTTGATCTACGGCCTGTTGCTAAAATAAGTTGTTCTGTGTTTAGGGTTTTTCCGTTAGAGAGTGTGAGTGTGTAATTAGATTTGATCTTTTGAACGGTTGTTCCTGTGAGAAATTGTATTCCTTTCCTTTGAGCGCGTTGCATCAACGCATAATCACACTCAAACCGAGAAACACCCCGTGCTTGATTTGGAAAGTTGTACTTTAAGATTTTATTTTCAGAAATAAAATGAGTTTCGTTAATGGATACAGGTGTTGGAATCTCCCATTCATCTAAAATAGAAACACATTCAGGCGAATAAAACTCTCCACACACTTTGTGTTGCGGGTATTCACCTGCTTCAATTAAAGTTGCTTCAACACCCAAATCTGCCAACCTGTTAGCTGCAGCTAATCCTGAAATCCCTCCACCAATGATGATAATATTTTTAGTGGCAGACATAGGTTTGATTTTTCTTTCGGGCTTTTTCAATGTCGATTGTGACAGTCCAGCGGAAGGGCCAGTTCCATTTAATGGTATAAGATTCTTTTTCAAAACCTGCTTGTGTTAAAAGCTTTGTCCAATCTCTTTTTTTAAAACTCCGTTTAATAGAAATGGCCCCATCGTTTAATATTAGTCGGCTTTTAAAATGAAAGGGCGCGCGTAGTTTGAAATAAATCCAGGCAATCCAGCTTCGATGTAAATCATTTAAGATAATGGCTTGGCGGGATACTTTTTGAGCGCGTTTTAAAAAGTCGATTAAGATGTTGTTGTTTAAATGATGACAAACCAATGTGGCAGTAACCACATCAAAGCTTTGCGCTTTTTCGTTGAGTTCGGGTTGTTCAAGGTGTTGGAATAAAAGGTTTTCTTCTCTAAAGTATTTTTGAGCATAAGCAATGGCTTGAGGATGAGTGTCGTTGCCAATCACTTCGCTGGTTTTATATTGTTGTGCAAGCTGATGTGTAAAGTAGCCTGAGCCACAGCCCACATCTAAAATAGAGGTAGGATCTCTTTTTAGTTGTTTGAAGGCTTTGAGTCCTGCCCGATCACCTCCTGAGATTTTTCCTATTTTGGCCATTTCAGCTAAAAACTGTCTATATTCCTCTTTAGAGTAGGCAGTGGGGGGAAGATCAATCAGTTCTAATTCTGTTGAGCGAGCTCTCATAGTCTGTTAGCATATCCCTTTTCAAAAGGAGTTGCAAATGCCGACAGAAGTAACGGAACAAACTATTTTAGATCTGCTGAAAAAAGTCAATTTTCCAGGTTATTCCCGCGATATTGTCTCATTTGGACTGGTGAAGAAGATTACCTTCTGTGAGGGATTGGTCAAGATTGAGCTCAAACTAACCAGTTCAGATGCTAATGTCCCTAAAAAGATTGAAGTTGATGTGAAAACAGCTGTTTCAGCAGTGCCAGGTGTGGACCAAGTGAATGTGGCGATTGAGGTGATAGCACCTAAAGCAGGTCCAGGTGGGGCCGCAGGGCCGGGCTCGCAAAAAGGAAAAAGCATCCCAGGTGTGAAGCATGTCATTGCTGTAGGAAGTGGTAAAGGAGGGGTTGGGAAGTCAACCGTGGCTGTTAATCTTGCTTTATCTCTTCATGCTCAAGGACATAAGGTTGGTTTAATGGATGCAGATGTTTATGGCCCATCGATTCCTATGATGATGGGAGTCTCTGAAAAGCCAATGGCCCGAGATAAGAAGATTATTCCTTTAGAAGCGCATGGGGTTAAATTGATCTCAATTGGGGTTTTAATTGATGAAAATGCTCCAGCTATCTGGCGTGGTCCGATTGTCTCGCGAGTGGTTCAGCAATTTTTGCAAGATGTTGAGTGGGGTGAGTTGGATTACCTTATTATAGATCTTCCTCCAGGAACAGGAGATATACAATTAACCTTAGTTCAGTCTGTTGCTTTGTCAGGTGCGGTGATTGTGACAACACCTCAAGCCGTTGCATTGCTTGATGTGATTAAAGCCAACGAAATGTTCAAGACAGTGAATACTCCAATCTTAGGTGTGGTTGAAAATATGAGCCATTACACCTGTACTAAGTGCTCTCACGAAGAGTCGATCTTCAGTCAAGGGGGCGCTCAAAAAGAGGCAGAACGAATTGGATCGACTGTTTTGGGTCAAATACCCATTGAACCTGCGGTTTGCCAAGGTGGCGATAGCGGAAAGCCGATTGTGATTCAAGAATCAGACTCTAAAGCAAAGCAAATCTTTGCTGAAATCGCTCAAAAAGTAGTTGAAAAAGTGGCGGCAAAGTCACCTGCTTCAGCTTAATTTTGCCTCTTTTTCAGCGACGGTCCTCTTTTCATCCTCTTTTTATTGACAAATGGCGGAACTCGGCTAAAATAACAAGCTTTCTATCGTCCCTTAAAAAGGAAAGAACAGGAAAACAATGTCACACGATGCAATTGAGTTCAATGCAAAACCTGAAGTGGATAAAGCGTCCCTTTTACAGCCTTTAGCTGTTCAAGAGATTGAAGAAACGCATTCATTAAACGAAGCTCAATTAAAAGCAGACCGTATGATTGAAACAGCTGAGCTGGATGCAAAGACGCGTCTTGATAGCTTGCCAGAGCAACTCAATGAATTAGAAAACCAAATTTTAGAGCAAGAATCTGCTCAAGGTCAAAAAGAAGCACTAGAGATTCAAATCCATTCAGAAAAACAACTTACAGAAAATATTAAAACCTGGGAACCCCGCGTGGATCAAGCTGTAGCAAACTTGGTGAAACGGGTCCTAGAGGTGGATGCTTAAATGATCTCTCGCATGTGTAAAATAGAAGTCGCAGGCAGTAAAAAACGACTTTCAGAAGTTTTAGAGCAGGTTCAAGAATTGGGCGTTTTGCATGTAGATGAAATTCCTTTAGTCTCGCCTAAGCCTGAAGAATTTGAATTGCACCGTATTCCATTAACAGAAGAGCAAGAAGAGCGTCGGTCTCAACTTGAAAAAGCAGCTGATAATTTTAACGAAGTCGCTCGCATGCTTGATTCAGGACAGCACCAAAAGTTAGAACTCGAGTTTGAGTCTAAAGGAAAGCAGCCAACTTGTACGTTAGCTTTAGAACAAGTGATTGAAAAATCAAAAGAAATTTTACACCAAGCCTCAGAATTTGAACAACGCCGCACTGCCCTTAACGAAGAGCACCAAGTCTTAGAAAATTACCAACAAGTTTTAAAAACATTACTTCCTTTAATAGAAGCGTCTCCAAAAATTAAAAATTACCATACAGTTGGATTGACTTTAGCTCGAGAAGAGCAAGAGGCAATTGAATTTTTAGAAGAAGAATTAAACAAAATCACCGAAGGTAAAGTTCAGTTGTTTAAAGGTGAAGCCGGTAATAAGTCAACTGTTGCCCTGGTGACGTTTCCTCCTGAGTATGAAGCAAAAATTAAAGAATTGATTTTGGATCAAGGGATCAGCGAAATCAAACTTCCTTCAGGTTTTGAAGACAAACCTATTTTAGAATCTGCTAAAGCTTTAGATGAACGATTAAAAAATCTTCCTTCTAAAATGGACAAACTCAAATTAGAAATGGATGATTATTACGAAGAAAAAGGGTTTGAGTTTGTTAACTTACGCCATTGGACTTTAGGTCAGGTCAGACGGATTAAAGTGATTGAAAAATTAGCCCAATCACACTATTTGTTTGTGCTTGCCGGTTGGTTGCCAGAAAAGAATTTAGTTTCGTTTCAGAAAGCAATGAAAGCACAGTTTGGCGATGATGTGGCTGTGAACCGCTTGAAGCCAGGCCGTCGTGATTACAAAAAAGTCCCTGTTAATTTAGAAAACAAAAAAATGATTAAGCCATTTGAATTGTTAATGCAGTTATTTCCCCCTCCAACTTATGGAACCATGGATGTGACGGCATTAATTGGAATTATCTTTCCTATCTTTTTTGGTTTTATTTTAGGTGATGTTTTTTATGGAATGCTGATGGCTTTGGGTTGCTTCATTATAAAGAAGAAGATGGGTGACAAACCAGTGGTGGCCCAAGCTTTAAAAATCTATTATGCCTGTACGTTTTGGACTATCCTCTTTGGCTTTTTGTTTGGTGAATTCTTAGGGGATGTGGGCCATCTTTATTTTCATATGAAGGTGTATCTCTATAACCGTGAGCTCGATATTCTCTTTTCAATGATTGTGGCGATTATGATTGGTGTGGCGCATATTTTACTGGGTCTTTTCTTAGGTATTTTTCTCTCTTATAAAGTTGGGGATCGCCATGGGTTTTGGGCCCACCTTGCTTTTACCATTACGATCATAGATGTGTTGATTGTGATTGGAGCTATGATGGGTGTGTTACCTGAATCATTAATGAAGCCTTGTTTGTGGGCTTTAGCTGTATTGATTCCGATCATCACTTACCTTGAAGGGGCAATGGCGCCCATTGAAATTATCTCTACAATTGGAAATATGCTTTCATATGCACGTTTGATGGCTATTGGATTAGCCTCAGTGATTATGGCAGTGATTGCCAATAAGTTTGTGACACTTTTTGGAAATGTGGTATTGGGGCTTTTAATGGCTACAGTGTTGCACACGCTTAATTTTGCTCTAGGGGTTTTTGCCCCAACCATTCAGTCTTTGCGTTTGCACTATGTTGAATTTTTCTCAAAGTTTTACAAACCTGAAGGTCAGCAGTACGATCCATTTAGTATGAAGGAATCAGTTTAATAATATTAGACATCTAAACTTAAAATAAAAGACGGAGGATATAATGAATAGTTTACCACGTGGGTTGAAAAAGTTTTTAGCAATCAAAGGGTTAGTATGGACTGGCCTCTTTTTGATGTTAGCCGGGTTTGCCTTTTTGTCAGGCGATGCCTTTGCTGCTGAAGGGGCTGTTTCTGTAGCTAAAGAAGTTTCTACAGGAAAAGGTCTGTTGGCTATTGGTGCAGGTTTGGCTTTTGGTATCAGTGCTATTGGAACTGGTTTTGCTCAAGCAAAAATAGGATCTGCGGGTGTCGGTGCTATGGCTGAAAAACCAGAATTGAAAGTGTTGGTCATTGTGTTGATTGCTATCCCTGAAACCATGGCTATTTTGGGTTTTGTGGTTGCAGCTATGATGATGACTATGCTGGTTGGCTAATCAAGCATGAGTGTTAACGAGATTGTTATAAAGATAATTGCTGAAGAGGCAGATCAAGAACGTCGCCTTCTTCTTGAGCAGGCTCAAGACCAAGCTAAAGGTATTGTGAGTGAAGCTCAAGAAGAGGTTGATAGTTCTGTTCATTCGAACACGCCTATTTTTGATCAGCGTGGGGCAGTAGCACGTGCGCGACTGATTCGCCAAGCTGAGTTTGAAGCACAAACCAAAAATGCGGATGAAAAGCAAAAAATTGTTCAGGCATTTTTAGAAAAAACTTCAACAGAGTTAAAAGCAGTAGCTTCTAAGTCTGAGTATAAAGCATTCTTGAAACAGTTGATTCAAGAAGCGCTAAAACTAATTGATGTTCCCATTAAAGTACATGTTCGCAGCGTTGATGTTGTTTTAACAGAACAAGTATTAGTTGATTTGGGCCGCAGTGATTTAGGGGTTGTTGGAGATCAAAAAGGCTGGGGTGGGGTTCGTTTAGAGAGTTTGGATGGAACCATTTCATTAGACAACAGCTTAGAGTCTCGCTTTTATAAAGCATTAGAAGTATTTAAAGAAGAGATTGGAAAGGACCTGTTCGCATGAGTTATGAATATGTGAATGCGCGTATACGGGCCATGCGAGGTAATCTGATTAGTGCATCAGCACTACAAGAAATGTCTCGTATCAAAGACTTTGAAAGTTTTGAAAGTCATCTCTCTTCATTGCCTGGTTATGGTGAAGCATTAGCTAGCAGTACCACTCGTTTTAAAGGTTTAGAAGCTGTTGAGTGGGCTTTAAAAGAAGATCTCTCTTTAGCCGCGCGTAAAATTAGAAACATGGCGCGTCTTTCTGGTGAAGGGACCAAGAGTGAGTCTGCTTTCTTTTGGGATAAAGATAAAAAGTATCTTTCAAAGTTAGATGGCGATTCTCAAACCATTGGAGCCTTAGTTGATATTTTAATTCAACGTTGGGATTTGTTTAATGTTAAGACAATCCTAAGAAGCAAACATGCAAATAGCGATCCTAAAGAATTAGATTTGAGTTTGATTCCTGTGGGGAAATTAACGCAAGCTCATTTGCACTCTTTAACCAATGCAAAAGATGTGAAAGAAGTTTGCGATTTTTTAATTACGTGGGAAGTTGATTTTGCCCGTCCTTTGCGTGAAGGGTTAAAAGCTTATTTAGAACGTAAAGACCTTTTAGAAACAGAACTTTATTTAGACCGTTATTATTTTGAACGTGGTTTGCATGTTGCCTTAGGCGAATCAGGTAGCGCGCTTCAACAAACATTAGAGTTTGAAATTGACCAGGCTAATTTATTAACGCTTTTAAGAGCGCATAAAGCAGGGCTAAATGGCGATACCGCTTCATTCTTTATTTTGGGTGGCCGTTTATCTCTTTCTTTTTTAGCCTCTCTCTTACATGAGAAAAAAACAGAAGAAGTTTTTGAGCGTTTGGTTGAAACGCCATACCAAAATGTGATTCAAGAATCATCAGCAGCCTATTTTCAGCACGGTAATCTTTCGATTGTTGAGAAAAAATTTGAAGAAAAATTGTTGCACAAAGCGCTTCAGCTTTACTTGCGTGATCCATTAGGGCTGGGTGTGTTGATTGGTTTCTTGTGGATGAAAGTGGCTGAAGTGACAAATTTGAAAATGATTGCCAATGGCTTGTTTTACAAAATGCCAGCGCATTTGATTAAAGAACGATTAACCAGAGTAGAATTATAAAAATATTGGATTGAATATGGAAACAGTAATAGAGAACCAAGGATTAATTGCTATTGTTCCGCCAGACGTTGGCCCTGGTTTGCGTCTTTCTGGAATGAATGTATTGGAGTTGGTGAGTATAAATGAAGTGAGTCATCAGATTGAATCTATTTTAGATCTTCAAAGTGCTTCTGTACTTATTTTAGCGGAACGCTTTTATTCAAAACTATCTGAACGTTTACGCGATCAGTTAGATGATTCGGTTTCACCTATGTTGGTGACATTGCCAGATACAGTCAACTTTGAACAAACTGAAGAAGACCATAAAAAATATGTTTCTGATTTAATTAAAAGAGCCATTGGCTTTCAGATTAAGGTTAATTAATTTTAAAGGAGTGTAGCAATGACTGAAGCGACAAAAGGAAAAGTGCAGAAAATTTCTGGACCGCTTGTGATTATCGAGGGCTTGCCTGAGATTCGAGTGTTAGACATGGTTCGGGTTGGAGACGATAAATTGATCGGAGAGGTTATCCGTTTAGAAGGCGATACCGCCTTTGTTCAAGTTTATGAAGATACTTCAGGTTTGACTGTGGGACAACCTGTTGAAGATACAGGGGCTCCTTTGTCCGTTGAGTTGGGGCCGGGTCTTTTAGGAAATGTGTTGGATGGGATTGGCCGTCCGTTAGCTGAAATTGAAAAAGCGTCTGGTGCTTTTATTGCGCGTGGACTTGTGGTGCCTACATTAGATCGTAATAAAAAATGGGATTTTCAACCTTCTGCTAAAGAAGGGGACGAAGTTGGTCCTGGAGATGTTTTAGGAACGGTTCAAGAAACGCCTAGCACAGTTCATAAAATTATTGTTCCACCTAAAACCAAGCCAGGTAAACTAAAGTCGCTCAAATCAGGTGCGTTTACTGTGACTGAAGATATTGCTGAATTGGATAACGGCACTAAATTTCAATTAATGCACAGATGGCCCGTTAAACAAGCCCGTCCTGTTCAAAAACGTTTAGATCCAACTGAGCCGTTTATTACAGGGCAACGTGTTTTAGATGCACTCTTTCCAATTGCTTTAGGTGGCAGTACCTGTATTCCTGGTGGTTTTGGAACAGGCAAAACAGTTGTGGAACAAATGCTCGCTAAATATTCTTCAGCTGACATTATTGTTTATGTCGGTTGTGGTGAGCGTGGAAATGAAATGACTGAAGTATTACGTGAGTTCCCAGAATTGACTGACCCTAAAACAGGGGGGCCATTAATGGAGCGAACTATTTTAGTGGTGAACACATCAAACATGCCTGTTGCGGCTCGTGAAGCTTCTGTGTACACAGGAATTACCTTAGCTGAATATTTTCGTGATCAAGGTTACAACGTGGCTACTATGAATGACTCAACTTCACGTTGGGCTGAGGCCATGCGTGAAATGGGATCTCGTTTGGAAGAGATGCCAGGGGAAGAAGGGTTTCCTACTTATTTAGCGAGTCGTTTGGCTGGTTTTTATGAACGTGCCGGAAGAACAACTTGTTTAGGAAAAGATGATCGTCAAGGTTCGGTTACAGCTGTGGGTGCGGTGTCACCTCCAGGTGGTGACTTTTCAGAACCTGTGACGCAGAACTCAATGCGAGTGACCGGTGCATTATGGAGTTTAGATGCGAGCTTAGCAAACCGTCGTCACTTTCCATCTGTAAACTGGAACTTGAGTTACACACTTTATTTCCCCTTTCTTCAAGATTGGTATGATGAAAATATTTCTCCTGATTGGAAAGGGTGTCGCAAAGAAACCATGGAGTTGTTGCAACGAGATGGTGAGTTGCAAGAAGTGGTTCAGTTGGTTGGCCCTGATGCGCTTCAAGACAAAGAACGTTTGATTTTAGAATCGAGCAAAATGATTCGAGAAGATTTTTTGCAACAAGATGCGTTTTCAGATATTGATGCTTCTTGCTCCATGAACAAACAGCTTGGAATGCTTCGTGCTATCTTGAGTTACTACAACCAAGGAAGCAAATCGCTTGAACGGGGTGTTTCGATTGAAGATTTGTTAGCACTTCCTTTAAAAGAATCTATTTCACGTATGAAAGAGATTCCTGAAGAAGATATTGATAAACAGGTTGAAGTTATTATTGGTTTGGTGCAAGTCGAAATGGACGGATTAAAAGGGAAGCAAAAAGCTGCAGCTGCAGCAACACCTGCTTAATTTAAAGGAGTGAAACAATGAGTTTAGTCACAAAAGAACTTAAAACAGTTACAGCGATTAAAGGCCCATTGGTCTTTGTTGATAATGCTCAAGATCTGCCTTTTTATTCAATCGTCGATATTATTATGCCGGACGGTGAAAAGAAATCAGGTCAGGTGCTTGAAGTTTCAAACAAACAAGCTGTGATTCAGGTGTTGGAACAGACCCAAGGTTTGAACGTGCCACAAACCACCATTAAATTGCGTGACCAAGCGGTTCGCTTTGGTGTGTCAAAAGATATTGTCGGTCGTATTTTTAATGGGGCCGGAAATCCTATTGATGGATTGGCTCCGATTGTGGCAGAAAAGCGGATTGATGTTAATGGAAGTCCGATCAACCCTGTCTCGCGTGAAAAACCAGATTCCTTTATTCAAACCGGTGTGAGTGCCATTGATGGTTTTAACACATTGGTGCGAGGACAAAAATTACCGATCTTTTCTGGATCAGGTTTGCCGGCTAATGAAATGGCGGGTCAAATTTTAAAGCAAGCTAAAGTGCGGGGTAAAGACGAGCAGTTTGTGGTGGTCTTTGCTGCTGTTGGGATCACACAACGTGAAGCCTCTTACTTCACAAAGTGTTTTCGTGAAACTGAAAGTTCAGTGGTTATTTTTATGAACTTGGCTAATGACTCCACTATTGAGCGGATCTTAACACCTCGTTATGCCTTGACTGCTGCAGAATACTTGGCTTATGAGTGCGACATGCAAGTGCTCTGTATCATTACAGATATGACTAACTATTGTGAAGCGTTGCGTGAAGTGGGAACAGCTCGTGAAGAAATTCCAGGTCGTCGTGGTTATCCTGGTTACATGTACACTGACTTGGCTTCTATTTATGAGCGTGCCGGTCGGATTATTGGTAAAAAAGGTTCTGTGACTCAGATCCCTATTTTGTCAATGCCAGATGATGATATCACTCACCCAATTGCTGACTTAACAGGGTATATTACAGAAGGGCAGATCGTGCTCTCGCGTCAATTACACCGAAGTGGAATTTTTCCTCCTAACGATATTTTGCCATCACTTTCTCGTTTGATGAACAACGGGATTGGAGAAGGTAAAACACGTGAAGACCACCGTCCTTTATCCAACCAATTGTATGCATCGTACGCAACCGGTCGGGACTTGAGACGTTTGGTTGCCATTGTTGGAGAAGATTCTCTTTCTGAAATGGACCAAAAATATTTGAAATTTGCTAATGACTTTGAACAGCAAATGATCAATCAAGGAACAGAAAACCGTGATATTGAGCAGACCTTAGATTTGGGTTGGAAATTGTTGTCGATCTTTCCTAAATCAGAATTAAAGAAAGTCTCTCAAAAACTGATCGATAAATATTATCAAGGCTAAGAATCATGGAAAATGTCAGTCCAACAAGAAATAATGCGCTTCAAAAGAAAGCGCAAATTAAATTGGCCAAAGAGGGTGCAGAACTCTTAAAGAGCAAGCGCGACGCGCTGCTTCAAGAGTTTATGAACTTGATGCGGCCAATGGTTGCTTTTCGTGAGAAGATTTCTGATTCTTCTAAAGAAGCGTTTATGTCTCTGATCACTGCTAAAGCAACTGATGGGGTTGAAGCACTTCGTTCTGTGGCCATGGCTGCTCGACGAGAAATTCAGCTCGATGTGGCGTTGAAAAAAGTGTGGGGCGTAGATGTGCCTGAAGTAAAGGGAAGAGATATCTTACGGGGTTCACTTTCACGAGGGTATTCGCCAACAGGTGTGTCGAGTCGTATTGATGAGACAGCTGCAAAATATGAAGAGTTAGTGAAGCTAGTGATTGAGATGGCCTCGGTTGAGATTAAATTCAAAAAACTGGCCCGCGAAATCAAAAAAACCAATCGTCGTGTGAATGCGTTGGAACAACGTATGATCCCTCAACTTAATGCGCAATTAAAGTTTATTCGAAATGCTTTAGAAGAGCGTGAACGTGAAGATGTGTTTCGTCTTAAGCGGATTAAGAAAGGTTAATTTTTATGAAGTTAGGTGAGCTGATTCGTCCAGAGACGGTTAAACTTGATTTGAATGCTTCGGATAAATGGGAAGCCATTGAAGAGATTGTCGATTTATTGGTTTCTAACCACGAACTTAAAACATGTGATCGAGATAGTATTTTGGCCTCTGTTTTAGATCGAGAAAAATCAATGAGTACAGGAATTGGCAAAGGTGTTGGGATCCCCCATGCTACCTGCGACCAGCTAGAACAAGTTTTAGGTGTGTATGCGCGGTTAAAAGCACCGATTGATTTTGAAGCTATTGATGGCCAGCCTGTTCAGCATTTAGTTTTGATGCTTATTCCTAAGGATCAGTACCAACAACATATTAAAACCTTAGCAGGCATTGCCCGCATTATGAATAATCCTTCTGCCCGGGATGGGTTGAACCAAGCGCAAACAGCAGATGATATTGTTGACATTATTCAGCAATCAGAGGCTGTTTAAGACCATGACTGAAAAGAAAAACTCACCCGAAGCCACAGAAGAAGCCGTAGAGCATCAATCAATTGTAAGTTTAGTCTCCCGTTTTTTTACAATCCCTCTAACCATTGTTTTGATTTGTGTGGGAATCTTTTATTTCTTTGGCACCCTTGCACATGATAAGAAAACAATTGATGATTATTTAGATGAAATCAAAGGTGGAAGTGCTAACCGTCGCTGGCAAGCTGCGTATGAATTGTCTAAACAAGTTCGACAAAGCAGAGTTAAAGGAAAGCAAGCAGACAAAGTCGTTGCGACCTTGTCAGAAATTTATTTTAAAGAAGCCAATGAAGAAGACTCTCGTTTGCGCCAATATGCGATTCTTTGTTTGGCTGAACTCGGTAGCCCGAATGCAGAAAAAGTATTTGTGGAATCGCTTAAGGATAGCAGTTCTGATGTGGTGGTCTACACGCTTTGGGGGTTAGGTACCTTAAAAAACAGTGATAATGCTGAATTGATTCGGCCCTTTTTAAACAACGAAGATCCTGCTTTAAGAAAAGTCGCGGCTTATTCTTTAGGTGTATTAGGTGATTCGAGTTCGATCCCTTTGCTTAAAAAAGGACTAAAAGATCCTATTGCTGATGTGCAATGGAACGCTGCTTTGGCTTTAGCTCAGTTAAATGATGATTCTGGTTTGCAAGTGATTCAGCAAATATTAGACCCGACTTATTTAGGCCAATTTCAAAATATGAGCGAGCCCCAAAGGGTTGCTGTAATCGAGTCGGCTTTAAAGGGTGTCATTTTATTAAAGGATCAATCGGCGCTTCCGTTACTCCAACAACTTGCCAAAACTGAAACCCGTCCAGCCTTACAAGAGCAGATCTTAAAGGTTGTTGACAGTTTAAAGTAATTCCGCTAAATTTCCCCCGGTTTGATCGTCGAAAAGTTTCAAAATAAGGGGGCTGCAAACCAGTCATGAGTTCTTCAGTCAATACATTAAAATTTTCTTATACTGAGCAACGTCGCTCACCGCGTTTGACATGCTTTTTGCCTGTCTCAGAAGAGACTCAAACAAAGTATGGCATTCATCATATCTCTGATTTGAGTTTGAATGGAATTGGGGCGATCAGTCAAACAGGAGCTCCTTTTTCTGATCCCAAACAATTAATCGAAATTCAAGTTTTGTTTCCTGGCAAAAGCACTCCTGTTGAATTGATCACTCAAAAAGTTTTTCAGCAAGACCGTTTTATTGGTTTGAAATTAGTGAGTTCAGAAAAGTCTTCACAAAAATATCTTCAAGATTTTTATTTAAAATTGTGTTCAGGTAAAACTTTAGAAGAAAATGTTTTTTTTCAAAAAAAACCAGTTGAGACTGTTTCTTTAAATGGAAACAAAGTTGTGAGTCCGTATTCAAACAAGCGTGTGGCAGAACGCCGGCAAGTAGATTCAGAATTTACGATTGAACTCTCCTCAAAAGGAAAGTTGGGGCCAATCAAAGGCAAAGTTTTAGATGAATCAGAATATGGTGTTTCGTTTCTTTTTGAATCGAATATGGGTGTGCCGATCCTTTTTGGTAAAGGTCATAAGTTTGAAGATGGCGTGATTCGGGGTGGAGCAAAGACTATTCATACAGGTCCTGCAAAGGTGTGTCATTTGACTCCAATGTCTGAAGAGAATGGAAAGCGTTTGATTAAAGTGGGGATTTCTTTGGGAAGCCAGCCTCAACGGCCTGATTGCCAAGTTGAGCGAATCGACTTAAAGAAGATTAAAACAGAGCTTTCAAATGGTATTTTAAAGTCCCAACAAAACGGAATAACCTCTCCTTTTTCTGTTCAGTTTCAAAACAATGAAGGGGAGACCTTAGCAGGACTACTAAATACCACTTTTGGCGAAAAAGTAGACCATTCTGTTCCTTTGGTGATTATTCCTCCGGGTTATGGGCAGCGCAAAGAATCAGCTGCTTTGTTAGCACAAATTTTAATTCACACCTTTATCAAACAAGGTAAAGACTTAGCTGTTTTGCGATTTGATTTCACGCGAACAGTAGGCGAAAGTTATACGGATCAAGAAGGGGAGCACGAAGGTTCTGAGTATTTGACATTTACTTTTTCTCAAGCGGTTGAAGACATTAAAGCAGCGATTCAGTTTGGTGAGGAGAATTCTTACTTTAATGTGTCTGATATTACTTTGCTCTCATCTTGTTTTGCTTCACCTGTTGTGCGAAGAGTTTTAACTGAAGAGGTTTCAGACAAAGTTGGTTTGTGGTTAAACTTTTTTGGTGTGACAAGCCCTGCTGATTGGTTTAGTCGTTTTTCTGATGGAAATGATTTATTAAGTGAATTTCAATCAGGTATTCGAAAAGGAATCGTCTCCTTTTCTGATTCGCTGGTGAATATGGATCGTTTAAATGAAGATCTGGTTGAAAATAATCTTGCTTCATTTGAAGATGCTATGCGCGAAATGCAGCAGATCAATATTCCGGTGACTTGGATTTGTGGTGATTCGCAAGAGTCGGCCAATGAAGTAAAAGAGATCCGTAAACTCATGACCTTGCCAGCAACAGCTCCACGTAAAATGATTCGCTTAGATACCCAGCAACTTCATTTTCAACATGTGAAAGCAACTCCTTCGTTTTATTTAATTACTCAAGAACTTTTTGCCCACTTACATGGCAAAAAAGTTTCCCCATCTGTTCCAGACCCAGAAGATTTCAAAGAGCTCCACAAAAAAGAATGGGCTCGTCTCTCTTCTTAATTTTTGCTATAGTTTAAAGATCGATTCCTGGGGAGTACCTGCATTGATTGAGCACAAAGGAGATCGTCTCTGGGCAAATTGCAATCGGTATTTATCTCGTCCTTTCTTACTTTTACACTAAGCCTTTCTCTGGCTATACCTAATCCTTCTATCTTTGAATCAAACAAATTAGCTCCGCGGTCAAAAATCCCATTTGTTAAGGGAGGGTTGAATTGGTTAACGTTTGCTTCATCTGGTTCAGCTTCTTTCTATCGGGTCCCTGATAAAATAAAAATCAAAGAAGAGATTCATGATTTAGGCGTTTCTTTGGTTTTAGACGAATCAGGTGAAGATAGGATGACGGTTGATGATTTGCCTGAGGCTGATTTGAGTTCGATTGAAGGCGAGCTTTTTGTGCTTTCAGATGTGCACCTTGCTCCGCGAGATTTAGCTGGTTTGCCTGAATGGAAATACACTCAGTTGCTTGCTTTTTTAGATAAGGTGGCTGTTGAGGGAGGGACGTTGATTTTAAATGGAGACATTGTTGAAGGCCACATGCCTAAGACATTGCTTGTTAAAAAACTAAAAGAAGTTTATGCCAAACTTCGAAAGATTAAACGTGTCTTTTATTTAGCAGGTAATCATGATGCTGAATTTGAAGTATTGGAAGGGAAGCGGTGGAAAAATATTTCATTCGTGAATTCATTAAGTATTCGCCAAAACGGAAAAATAATTCATATTGAACATGGTCACTATACAGATTGGTGGTGGCATCATATTGGTGAGAATCTCCCTTTATACAAAAAACCTTTTATGGCGTTTGGAAAGTTTATTATTTGGGGTGTGAATAAGTTGGGAAGTGAACACAATGTGGATATCAGTGTGGGTTGGATCAAATGGGCTAATTGGATCAAGCTCGTGTTATTTGTGCCGTTGTTTGTACAGCTTTTATTAATGGATGTTCGAATTCGTTATCTTAGAAAAGAGATGAAGTTGACTGAGATTTCAGATGTCTATGGAGTGTTTGCTGAAAGAATTATAAAGCCTTTTTGGTGGATTTATAATTTACGGCGTTTGTGGAGGGAAGTAAAAACGCCCAAACCAGATGAAACCGTTTTAAAGTTTGTGATTGGCCATTATCATTATGGCGATATGTTGTTTATGTCCCAGTTTCAAAAAATATTGGAAGCAACCGAATCACGTGTCAAAATCTATTTTACAGCTGGCCGGTGGGTGACGATCCCTGTTCCAATGCGGCTTAAATTCACCCGAATTGATTCTAATGGTGAGGTGAGCACAGAAAATTTGAATGATTTTCTCGAAGATAAAGATCTTTCTCAGCCATCTTACCGGGAAACTCGAAGGCATAAAGCTTTGGGCCAGCTCATGGTTTTGACTGAGCTTCTACCGCGTCAAACTAGCCTAGGGGCATCAATGTAATGACCCTCAATTTTTCTTGATGTTTTGCCTCTATTTGTTAAACTCCTGCAGTTGTTTAGGGAAATATGCCACTAAACTCAAACTTTTAACAATTTAACTAATTCTTATAACTTTTTAAGTGCCAGATGACAGAAGAAAATAAACCAAATCAGCCTGAAGAAAAAAAGCCGGAAACCGGTGTGCCTGGGGAGACTCCAAAGCCAGTCTCTGAAGCGCCAAAACCGGCTGCTCCAGCTGCTCCAAAGCCTGCTGTGGCTAAGCCTGCAGCTCCGGTAAAAGAGATCACTCGCCGTAGTTTTATCTCCTGGTTAGCAGTAGGGTGGATTGCCTTTGCCGCTGGAACCGGTGGAGCTGTGATGTCATTTGTCCGTTATCTTTTTCCAAATGTCTTATTTGAGCCCCCTACCTCGTTTAAAGCAGGTTATCCAGATGACTTTTTAGTGGGGCGTGTGGATGAGCGGTATAAAAATAAATTTGGTGTCTGGATTGTCCGTAACACAGAAGGTTTTTATGCGCTTTCAACGGTCTGTACTCACTTAGGGTGTATTCCTAATTGGCAGCCTGCAGAAAAAAAATATAAATGCCCGTGTCACGGAAGTGGTTTTTACAAAGATGGCATTAACTTTGAAGGTCCGGCTCCACGACCTTTAGAACGTTTTAAAATTACATTAGCAGATGATGGGCAAATCCAAATTGACAAGAGTCAAACCTATTTATTTGAAAAGGGTCAATGGAGCGACCCGGATAGTTTCTTAAAAGCGTAGAGGACAAAATGGCTAAGTGGACTGACAAAATTGCAAAATCACAAGTTTGGAAATCTGTGTTTCGTCACGGTTATCCTTCGAGTGATCGAAACCGTTCGTTAATTGTGTTGTCAAATGTGTTCTTACATTTGCACCCAGTTAAAACACGGACTTCTGGTATTCGTTTGAGTTACACCTGGTGTATGGGTGGGATCTCCTTTTTTTTATTTTTAGCTTTAACAGTGACCGGTGTGTTGTTGATGTTTTATTACCGTCCTACAGTGGAATATGCTTATAACGATATTATTGCGCTACGTGAGCACGTGCCATTAGGGATTATGCGAGAGCTTCATCGTTGGGGCGCACATGCCATGGTCATCGCTGTTTGGCTCCATATGTACCGCGTCTTCTTAACAGGTTCCTACAAGCCCCCTCGTGAGTTTAACTGGAACGTCGGTGTGATCTTGCTCGTGTTGACACTTCTCTTAAGTTTTACAGGTTATTTGTTGCCATGGGATCAGCTCGCTATGTGGGCTATCACAGTCGGTTCTAACATGGCGCGCGCCACTCCATTTCTAGGGAGTGAAGGACCGGGTGCGGCTTTCTTATCTTTAGGCGATATCAAATTAGTTCACGCAGGTGATGATGTTCGTTTTGCTTTGTTGGGTGGACGATTTGTGGGTGCTGGAGCGCTGCTCCGTTTTTATGTATTGCACTGTGTATTTATTCCATTAGCAGCTGCTTTCCTTATTGCGATCCATTTCTGGCGCGTGAGAAAAGATGGCGGCATCAGTGGTCCGCTTTAGGAGATAAAGGGTAAGATGTCAGTCGAAGGCTTCAAACATCTCATCGATTCATTTTTCTCATCCCCTTCTACCGTTTTTATTGGTTCGGTAGTTGGGTTTGGGCTCTTCTTTGCGTTTGTTCGTTTTTTCACCCGTCCGCTCGTGGCTGGAATTTTAACAGCCATTACAGTTGGGTTTTTGGCTTTTGCTGTTACTGATAAAAACTTTTTTATCATTGTGACCAAGCCTGATAACGTGCCGATTGTTGGAATGCTCTTTTTGCTCGGCTTTTTTACATGGCTTGCTTTTCGTAAAGCAGTGATTAATGATTTGCGTACAGAAAAAGGTGAGCCGATTATTGAAAGAAGTGAAAAAGAAGAAAAAGTTTTTTCATGGCCTGACCTTGTTTATCCTGAAATGATTTGTATGATCGGTTTGACTGTTCTTTTGCTTGTTTGGTCGATTCTGCTTAAAGCTCCATTAGAAGAACCTGCTAATCCTGCAGCGGCTCCAAACCCATCCAAAGCTCCGTGGTACTTTTTAGGTTTGCAAGAGATGTTGGTCTATTTTGATCCTTGGATTGCTGGAGTGGTGTTGCCTGGTCTGATTATTTTTGGATTAATGGCGATTCCTTACATTGACAACAATCCAAAAGGAAATGGGTACTACACATTTAAAGAAAGAAAATTTGCGATCATCACGTTTTCATTTGGATTTATTATTTTGTGGATTGTGCTGATCATTTTTGGAACATTTTTACGCGGTCCTAACTGGAACTTTTTTGGTCCATTTGAATATTGGGATCCGTACAAAGTGGAATCACTTGTGAATGTGAACTTGTCAGAGTTTGTTTATATAAAGTGGTTGGGAACAGGGCTGCCTAAGTTTTGGCTGACGCGTGAATTTTTGGGGATCATTCTTGTGTTGGCTTATTTTGCGATCACACCCCTCTTACTGGCAAAAACTGTTTTAAAGAAGATGTATCTCAGCTTAGGATTGTTTCGATTTAACATTATGGTCTTTCTTCTTTTAACGATGATGACCATGCCAATCAAAATGGTTCTTCGTTGGGCATTTAACCTTAAATATATCATCGCGATTCCGGAGTATTTCTTTAATATTTAATTATGGCTAGAGGCGGAACTTACTTAAGAAACTCATCGAAATTAAATGCCATTTTTGGCGTAGGGGCAATATTGCTCTTGATTTCGTTTGTGTTGATGTTGGCAGATGACCATATCCGTGAATGGAAAAGTTATCAGCGTGAGTTTGCACGTATGGAGACAGAGCAGGCCCAAGGAAAATTGGATAAGGCTAAAAGTAAAGTCGATCACCACAAACTTGATGAACTCAAAAAAGATATTAAGAAAGCTAAAAAAGAACTTAAAGAAGAAGATGAAGAAGTGGGCACTGTTAAAAAAGAGCTAAAAGCTTTAGAAGCCAAACGTTACAAAGCTAACCAATCTTTTCAATTTGCTCGGTCACGTTATGCTGTGGCCAAATATGAATATGAAGATGCCAAAGCCCATCATAAAGATGATAAAGCAGCACAAGCAGAAAAAGTTGTCTTAAAAGAAGATGCGATTATTGCCCAGCATAAAGAAGACGTAGAACAATTTGATATTGAAATCAAATCTAAAAAAGAAGAACTTCAACAGTTTACGGCTAAGAAAGAAACACTCATTAAAAAGAAAGAGGCTTTAACTAAAGGGGTGAAGCGTCTTGAGAAAAATTTAGCTAAAGTCAAACCAGGTCTGATCAACTGGCTCCTTAACTTGCCAATGCTTGACTTTATTGAGCCGACTCGAAAAGTTCAACAAGTGGTCGTTGAAGATTTAACCGAAGATTATCATTTTGCTCAAGTTCCCCGAGTGGATCGTTGTATGACCTGTCACTTGGGCATTGATAGTAATAAGTGGAAAGATGCGCCACAGCCATTTAAATCCCATCCTAAATTAGATTTGTTTGTTGCTTCAGATTCGTCTCACCCAGTTGATAAATTTGGTTGTACGGTTTGTCATAATGGAAGTGGCCAATCTATCACATTTTATGATGCCGCTCATACGCCTCGTTCTGAAGAACAAAAGAAAGAGTGGCAAAAAAAGTATAATTGGAAACCTCAAATTTACGTTGAAGAGAACATGCTTCCTGCAAATCTGGTTGAAGCTTCTTGTTACCAATGTCATAACGCAGACGGTAAAAAAGTAGATATTCCGAAAGCGCCTAATTTAAATGCGGGTAAAGAACTCTTTGAAGAACGCAGTTGTTATGCGTGTCATGCCGTTAAAGGTTATGAAAACTTTGAAAAGAAAGGTCCAGATTTAACTCGCCTTGCCTCTAAGACATCTCAAGAGTGGACTGAGAAATGGTTAAAGTCGCCACGTACGTTTAGACCTGATACCAAAATGCCTCAATTCTTTGATCTTTCTAACACAAGTAGTGAAGAAGACAAGCAAAAGAGTTTGGCTGAAATTGAAGGAATCACTCAATACCTGTACAAAAAATCCAAACCATTTAAAAAAATGGCCAAGTCCATGCCTGAAGGGAATGCAGAAAAAGGAAAAGAATTGGTCGATAACCGAGGTTGTTTGGGTTGTCACTCTGTGGGCGAATGGAAAGAGCCTGAGCATGGTCCGAGCTTAAATGGAATTGGAAGCAAGGTTGAACCTAAGTGGCTTTATTCATGGGTTAAAAATCCAAAGCATTATTGGAAAGAGACACGCATGCCTAGCTTGCGTTTGAGTGATCAAGAAGCCGCTGACATGACTGCTTATTTGATGACATTAAAGAACAAAGAGTTTGATCAAATGCCAGCACCTAAAGCAACGGAATCAGCAATGGATAAAATGGCGCTAGAGTATTTGACTTCTCAATATGGTGCGGTTATTGGGCTTCGAAAATTTGAAAAAATGTCTGATCAAGAAAAACAAGTTTATGTGGGTGAGCGGGCCATTAATCATTATGGTTGTGCTGGTTGTCACGCGATTGAAGGTTTTGAAAAAGCAGGAAAAATCGGGGTTGAGTTAAATGGAATTGGCTCACGCAATATCCACACTTTTGAATTTGGAAATGTACATGACATTGATCACACCAAACAAGATTGGCTCCAAGCAAAACTTTCTAATCCACGGGTTTTTGATAAAGGTAAAATTAAAAACAGATTAGAAAAATCTAAAATGCCACACTTTGGATTCACAGATAAAGAAGCAGAACAATTGTCGACCTTCTTATTAGGATTGAGAAAATCAGAGATCCCTGCTGATAAGAGAGACAACCTGGATGCACGTGAAGAAGCGGTTGAAAAAGGACGCCAAATGGTGCGTGATCTTAACTGTGCTGGCTGTCACCAAATTGAAGGTAAGGGTGGAGAGATTGCTAAAACTTTACCAGAAGGCATGAATCCTCCTCCATTAATTAAAGAGGGCGAAAAAGTTTGGGGGGATTGGTTGCATAGCTTTTTAAAGAAACCATCCACAGTCCGTCATTGGTTAGATGTGCGTATGCCGACTTATGGATTTAGCAATAAAGAAGCAACGGCATTAGTTCATTATTTTGAGTCTTTAGACAAACAAAAATTAAACTACCGCGGAAAAGAAGATCAAATTCCTAAGCCTTCTAAAGCAGAGTGGCAAGCTGGTAAAGAAATTTTCGAGACCTTTAAATGTCTTCAATGTCACGTGGCTGGAGATATTGGTAACCGTAATCCAGCAGAGCTAGCCCCTGAATTGAGTTTAGCGCACGATCGTTTGAAACCTCGTTGGGTCATCAAATGGTTAGTCAATCCAGATAAATATTATCCAGGAACCCGTATGCCCGGCTACTGGCCCGACCTCCAAAGCCCATTACCTGACGTCTTAGGTGGAAGTGCTAAAAAACAAATCAAAGCACTCCGCGGCTATATTCTCAATCTAGACCTCTACGAAAAAGACTAAAAATCTTCCTTGTGGGTTTTGTTATGCTTCTCTCAGAGTTATAGTTGGCAATCTCCATGCTAGATAATGCTAGAAAAATCTAGTATTATCTAGTATATTGGTATTAACAGAGGAGGGATTTATATGACTGTGCAATTAGCGACACGGATCGATCCAAAGAAGAAAAAGATATTAGATAAGCTACATAATCAAACTCATCTAACTATTCGTCAATTGACTGAAAAGGCGATTGTTTTATTAGATGAGTATTACAAACAGTTGCAAAAGACTCATTCAAAAAAAGGGGTAAATGATGATTTTGCTGCTCTACTAGATAAAAGTATGAAGCAATATAATAAGGCTTACACTAGACTTGCAAAATAATGAAATATCTAACCTTAGAAGATGTTCTTTTTATCCATAAAAAATTGATCGATGAATATGGTGGAAGCCATGGTATTCGGGATCAACATCTTTTGGAATCTGCTTTGAATAGACCTAAAACAACTGTTTTTGGAGAAGATGCATTCAAAAATCTAGATTCTAAGATTGCTGTTTTGTGCCATTCCATTGTGAAGAATCATCCCTTTGTTGATGGAAATAAACGAACAGGATTTGCTTCTCTTCACATGATGTTAATGCTCAACGGATATGATTTAACAGCATCTAATGATGAGGTAATTAAATTTGGTTTAGGAGTGCCTAAAGGCGACCTTGATGAAAAAAATATTACATCATGGATTAAAGCCTTTAAGATTGATCTTTAAGGGTAAGAAAGAAATCCCTTTGAAACGGTTTGAAGGAATTTATTTTTTTTCTTTGGGTTTTTGTTGAAGTGTTGTAGCAATGGAACGAGTAGGTTTTCTAAAAAGGGAAATTTTTCCATTAGGCTAAAGTTAAGGTTGGCGCGTTGGCTGAATTTGAGTGAGCGTTTGTTGGCTGGACGGCGTTTTTGTTCATATTCTGAAAGGCGTTTAGCTGAAAAGTTGTTTTCTTCAATAGCGGCATGAATGACTTCTGCTAAAACCATGGCATCTGAAACCGAGGCGTTAGCTCCTTGGCCTCCAACAGGTGTGACAGGGTGTGCCGCATCTCCCATAATGGCAATCCCATTTTTAACATAAGTAGAAGCATGTCCAAAAGGACGATGGATCATCACGAAATCATGTGGGAACTTGTACTGGTTTTCTAAATCATTACAAAGCGGAGAAAGTCTTTTTGCTTGTTCATAAAAAAGACCAGGGCTCACTTGATAGAGATTAAAAAACTCTTCTTTCATTAAAAAGACAGTGGCATTTCGGTTTTGTGGTAAGGGCATGAAGACAGCCCCTAAAATTCCTTTGTTGATATTGTGTGGCTGGACCCATGCTTGTCCTATGGTCTTTTCCATTGTTGGAAGGAGTGGGCCTGCTGTTGTGACAAACACAAATGGGAGTTCTTTTGTTTTTAGAGAAATCCCTGCTTGTTGACGAATAATAGAACGGCCTCCGTCATCTCCAATCACAATCGGTGCGTGTAGCTCAATTTCTTTGCCTTCTTTTTTCCCACTTATTCCTATTACTGTATCATCTTGTTTTAAAAGTGTTGTTACTTCAAAACTATGGATGAGTTCAACTGAATCAAGTTGACAGGCTTGTTCTATAAGGATAGAGCGTGTCTTAGCTGGATCTGTAAAATGAGGTGGCATATGGTTTTGACGGAACTCTTGTTGACTGAACTCTAATAAAGTTCCTTTTTGAGGGTGGACCATTCGAATTCCAGAAAGCGGACGAGCGGCTTCTTTATAAATGGGCTCACTGATGCCTAATTGTTTAAAAAATTTTAACGTAA
>JAJCYG010000073.1 GCA_029263055.1 Actinomycetes bacterium | reverse complement strand
ACGCACGGAAATCTGCTTGACCCTTTGCTGCAAGAGTTTTAGTGATCGCAGCAGTCAACGTTGTTTTACCGTGGTCAACGTGACCAATTGTGCCGATGTTTAAATGTGGTTTTTTTCTTTCGAATTTTTCTTTAGCCATTTCGAAATTCTCCTATTTCTTATCTTTATTGGCGCTATCTAAAATTTGTTCTTCGATTTTCTTTGGTACTTTTTCAAAGTGCGAAGGCTCCATTGAATAACTAGCTCTCCCACTTGAAATCGAGCGGACCACTGTAGCATAGCCGAACATCTCTGACAAGGGAACATCTGCTCTAATTACTTTTGCGTTCCCGCGATCAGTCATTTCCTTCATTCTGCCACGACGGCTATTTAAGTCACCAATCACATCCCCCATATAGTCTTCAGGAGTCGTGATATCAACTTTCATAATTGGTTCCAAGAGAATAGGATCCCCTTTTCGAACTCCATCTTTAAAGCCCATGGAACCCGCCATTTGAAAAGCCATATCTGAGGAATCCACATCATGGTAAGACCCATCATAAACAGTGACGGTAATATCAATTGTAGGGTAGCCACCCAAAATACCTGAAGTTGCGGCTCCACGAATCCCTTTTTCTACTGAAGGGATATATTCACGAGGAATCACACCCCCAACAACTTTATCAATAAAAACAATTCCGCTTCCAGTTTCTCCTGGTTCGATTTCTAATAAACAGTGACCATACTGCCCACGACCCCCTGTTTGTCGAATATATTTTCCTTCAGATTTAGCCGCCTTAGTAATAGTCTCTTTATAAGCAACCTGCGGTGTTCCAATATTAGCTTGCACATTAAATTCACGCATCATTCGATCACGCAACACATCTAAGTGCAACTCACCCATACCTGAAATAATGGTTTGGCCTGTTTCTTGGTTGGATGCCACACGGAAAGTGGGATCTTCTTCAGCAAGACGCTGTAGAGCAACTTGCAATTTATCACGATCTGCTTTTGTTTTAGGTTCAATTGCCATTGAAATAACAGGCTCGGGAAAGTGCATTGATTCTAAAATCACAGGACTGTTTTCAGCACACAGGGTATCTCCTGTTGAAACATCTTTAAAACCAATACCTGCAATAATATCACCGGTACAAACACCTTCTCGGTCTTCACGCGTATTGGCATGCATTTCTAAAATTCGACCCACACGCTCTCTTTTACCTGTTGAGGCATTGAGTACATAAGAACCTTTAGGTAAAACTCCAGAATAAACACGGAAGTAAGTCAATTTACCGACATAAGGGTCTGACATAATTTTAAAAGCTAATGCTGAAAAAGGCTCTTCATCTGTAGGATGACGTTCCATTTCAGATTCATCTGAAGGGCTGACCCCTTTAATAGCAGGCACATCAAGTGGTGAAGGCAAATAAGCAACCACACCATCTAAAAGAGGTTGAACCCCTTTATTTTTAAAAGCTGATCCACAAAATACAGGAAAGAAATTACAAGAAAGAGTCGCTTTACGAATCCCTTTTTTGATTTCTTCTACTGTTAATGAATTTTCATCTTCTAAATATTTCTCTAAAAGCTCTTCATCTTCTGAAGCAACCGCTTCAATCAATTTATGGCGCCACTCTTCAGTCTTTTCTTTATACTCTTCAGGCACATCAACCACATCAAACTTCGCACCCAATTCTTCGTCGTGGTAAACATATGCTTTTCGTTCAACTAAATCGATCACACCTTGTAAATTTTCTTCAGAACCAATAGGGATTTGAACTGGATGCGCATTGGCTCCAAGCATATCTTCAATACTTTTAACAGCAGCAAAAAAATCAGCTCCCATTCGATCCATCTTATTGATAAAAACAATCCGCGGCACAGTGTAACGATCTGCTTGACGCCAAACTGTTTCAGATTGAGGCTGCACACCTGCAACACCACAAAAAACAGCAACAGAACCATCTAACACTCTTAAGGAACGTTCCACTTCTACAGTAAAGTCAACGTGACCTGGAGTATCAATAATGTTAATGCGAATATCATTCCAACTACAGCTTGTTGCCGCAGAAGTAATCGTAATCCCACGCTCTTGTTCTTGAGGCATCCAATCCATGGTTGCTGTTCCTTCATGGACTTCCCCAATTTTATGTGAACGGCCTGTATAATAAAGAATACGTTCCGTCACTGTGGTTTTACCCGCATCAATATGGGCCATAATCCCAATATTTCTGTAATCATTTAAAGGTATTGTTCTAGCCATTTTGTTTAGCCTATCCTTCTGTATTTTTTTAAAATTACTTTAACCTAATTTGACGTCCCATTTTGAGTGCGGAACAAGGCAACACTTTTATTTTGAAGTGAGGCGTATTTTAATACGTCGAAGCTTCAAAATAAAAGTGTTAACGCCGTTCCGTGCCAAAAGGGGGCGTCAAATTACCACTTGTAATGGGCAAAAGCTCTGTTGGCTTCAGCCATTTTGTGAGTGTCCTCACGCTTCTTAACCGAGGAACCTGTTTTGTTATAAGCATCTAAAATCTCAGTTGCCAAACGCTCTTCCATTGGCTTCCCTTTACGATCGCGAGAAAAACGAACAATCCAACGAACGGCCAAAGCTGTTCGACGATCAGGAGAAACATCAATAGGAACTTGATAAGTTGCTCCACCCACTCGACGTGATTTCACTTCTAACATCGGTTTGACATTTTCAATTGCTTTAGAAAAAACATTGATCACTTCGCTTTCGCCTGTTTTTTCGGCAACAATGTCCAAGGCTCTATAAAAAATATTTTGAGCAACAGACTTTTTTCCTGAAAGCATGAGTCCGTTAATAAAACGGGATACCATCACACTGTTAAATTTTGGATCTGGAATTAATTTTCTTTTTTTAGCTCGTCGTCTACGTGACATTTAAACACCTATTTCTTAGCATCTTTTTTTTGTTTTGTTCCATATTTGGATCGACTCTGGTTTCGACCTTCTGTACCAGCAGTATCTAGTGATCCACGAACAACGTGATAACGCACACCAGGTAAATCTTTTACACGGCCGCCACGAACAAGGACAATCGAGTGCTCTTGTAAGTTATGCCCAACACCAGGAATATATGCTGAAACTTCCATTCCATTAGACAAACGCACACGTGCGACTTTTCGCAAAGCCGAGTTAGGTTTTTTGGGAGTCATTGTTTTAACTTGCAAACAAACACCCCGTTTTTGTGGACATGATTTTAAAGCAGGTGATTTAGACCTTACCTTAGTTTTCTCTCGTCCTTTACGAATAAGTTGATTAATTGTTGGTGCCACGGCCACCTCTCCTATTGTTTTTTCTTTTTAGTTTTTGATTTTTTTTCGTCTTGTTCGGGCTCAGCATCCGCAACGACTTCTTCAGTTTGAGCGGGCTCGACTTCTGTCTTAGGTGTTTCTGCTAGCACTGCCCCTTCAGGTAAGTTTGGAACCACACTAATATTTCTGTGTTCGTCAAACCCTGTTCCTGCAGGAATAATGTGCCCCATAATCACGTTCTCTTTAAAACCAACCAATCTGTCAACACGCCCCATTGCTGCAGCGTCAGTCAACACACGAGTGGTTTCTTGGAAGGAAGCAGCCGAAATAAAACTTTCCGTTCCTAGAGACGCTTTCGTAATTCCCAAAAGCAGCGGTGCTGCTTCTGCTGGTTTTTTCTTATTTTTAATAAGCTTTTGATTCGCTTCTTTAAAACGATAACGATCAACTTGTTCGCTATATAAGAAAGTAGAATCTCCAGGCTCAGTAATGCGGACTTTTCTTAACATTTGGCGAATAATGATTTCAATATGCTTATCATTAATTTCCACACCTTGAAGTCGATAAACTTCTTGGATTTGGTTCACCAAATATTCTTGCAACTCTTTTGGTCCGCAAACCTGTAAGATTTCTTGTAAAATAATAGGTCCTTCAGTTAACTGTTGACCTTTTTTCACACGGTCACCTTTATAAACCACAAGGTGTTTACCATGAGAGATCAAATGTTCTTCTTCAACACCTGTATCAGGATCTTTAACAATTAAACGACGTTTCCCTTTAAAGGTACCTGCAAACTCAACTAATCCATCGATTTTAGCAATTTCAGCTGCTTCTTTTGGCTTACGTGCTTCAAACAACTCAGCAACACGTGGCAAACCACCCGTAATATCTTTAGTCTTACTCACTTTACGTGGTGTCTTAGCCAACACAGAACCCGCATTAACAACATCATTTGCGTTAATCACGATATGAGCTCCAGCAGGAATCGAGTAGTAACCCAAGACTTCTTTAGTCTTAGCATCACACACCACGATTTGCGGATGAAGTTCTTCTTTGTGATCAATAATAACCGTTCCAATCAAACCAGTTGCTTCATCGACTTCTTGTTTCATAGTGACCCCTTCGACCACATCATGAAACTCAACAATTCCGTCAAACTCAGTTAAGATCGGTAAGTTATAAGGATCCCACTTAACAAAGGATGTTCCTTTAGTTACTTCACCACCATCTGGAACGTTAATAACAGCTCCGACAACAACATTATACTTTTCAAGTTCACGCCCCTCTTTATTGTGAACACTGATAAAACCGTTTTTGTTTAAAACAACCCAACTTCCATCTTGGGATTTCACAACTTTTAAATCTTCAAACTTCACATGCCCATCATTTTTAGCAATGATTTGCGGTTGCTTAAAGACCTGAGAAGCTGTTCCACCAATGTGAAAGGTTCTCATTGTTAACTGCGTACCGGGTTCTCCAATTGATTGAGCTGCAATAATTCCAACAGCTTCCCCTTGTCCAATTATTTTACCTGTAGCCAAGTTACGGCCATAACACATGGCACAAACACCAAATGCATTTTCACAAGTCAACACAGAACGAATTTTGATTCGTTGCAATTCAAGTTTTTCAATTGTTTTAACACGTGCTTCGTCAATAATATCACCCGCAGCCACCACCACGTCACGTGTGTGAGGATCGCGAACATCTTCAAGTGCCACACGTCCCAATACACGTTCAGATAAAGAAACAACCTCTTCATCTCCTTCAAAAATAGGACGAACTGTGATTCCGTTCATGGTGATACAGTCAACTTTAGTGATAATCACATCTTGAGACACATCAACCAAACGACGAGTCAAGTAACCTGAGTCAGCTGTTTTAAGAGCTGTATCAGCCAATCCTTTACGCGCACCGTGAGTTGAAATAAAATATTCCAACACAGTCAAACCTTCGCGAAAGTTAGCGATAATTGGAGATTCGATAATTTCACCAGAAGGCTTGGCCATCAAACCACGCATCCCAGCTAACTGACGAATTTGTTGCTTAGAACCCCGCGCTCCAGAATCAACCATAATAAAGACTGGGTTGACGCCGCCACGACCCGCATTTAAGTGGATCTCTTTAAACATGGCATCTGCAACGTTATCTGTTGTATGAGTCCAAATATCAATAATTTTATTATAACGTTCCCCATCCGTGATCGCTCCACCTTGGTATTGCTTTTCCACACCAGCGATCTCTTTTTTAGCCGCATCAATAAACTTAGGTTTGGCTTTAGGAACAATCATGTCATCTGTTGCAATTGAAATCCCAGCTCGAGTTGCTTCATCAAAACCAAGATTTTTCAATCGGTCTAGAACATCAACTGTTCGCTCATGTCCCACTAAGTGGTAACAACGCATGACGATTTCACTCAACTTCTTTTTATTAACATCATAGTTTTGGAACTCTAACTCTTCAGGCAACGCATCGTTAAACACGACACGTCCAACAGTGGTTTCTATAATCGTATTATCCATGCCAACTTTAACCCAGTCATGGATATGTAAATTTCCTAATGTATGAGCGTAAAGAACTTCTTCCGCATCACGGCAAAGAGGCAAAGTTGCTTCTTTATCAAGCACACGCGCTTCATTAGTTAAATAGTAGATTCCCAAAACCACATCTTGAGTCGGTGTCACAATAGGTTTTCCACTTGAAGGGGAAAAAATATTGTTAGAAGCTAACATTAAAAGTTTGGCTTCTAATTGAGCTTCTGTTGAAAGAGGAACGTGAACCGCCATTTGGTCACCATCAAAGTCAGCATTAAAAGCCGTACAAACCAATGGATGAACTTCAATAGCTTTACCTTCAATTAATTTAGGTTCAAAGGCTTGAACTCCCAATCTGTGCAATGTAGGCGCACGGTTTAACATAACCGGGTGACCTTTAATGACTTTTTCTAAGATATCCCAAACTTCTGGAATTCCTTTTTCAATCATCTTTTTTGCACTACGAATTGTATGAACATACCCTTTTTCTTTTAAACCACGAATAATAAATGGCTCAAAAAGTTCCAAAGCAATTTTCTTAGGCAAACCACATTGATGTAATTTTAAATCAGGCCCCACAACAATCACTGAACGACCTGAGTAATCAACACGTTTTCCTAATAAGTTTTGACGAAAACGACCTTGTTTACCTTTAAGCATATCTGAAAGTGATTTTAATGGACGATTCCCTGCACCAACAACTGGACGTCCATGACGACCATTGTCAAACAGCGCATCCACAGCTTCTTGCAACATCCGTTTTTCATTTCGGATAATCACTTCAGGCGTTTTAAGTTCTAATAAGTTTCTCAAACGATTATTACGGTTGATCACTCGACGATAAAGATCATTTAAGTCAGAAGTGGCAAAACGACCCCCTTCAAGAGGAACCAACGGACGTAAGTCTGGTGGAATCACAGGAACGGACTCGAGAACCATCCAAGCAGGATTGTTTCCTGATTGTTGAAAACCTTGAGTAATTTTCAAACGCTTTGAAATTTTAAGACGTGTTTGTTTGGATTTGGTCTTAGCCATTTTTTCGCGTAATTCTTTAGCCAGCGCATCCAAATCTTCTGTTTCTAAAATATCGCGAATCGCTTCAGCACCCATACGGGCATCAAACTTTTCATCGCCATACTTTTCGCCTGCTTCGCGGAATTCAGATTCGGTTAAAAGCTGTTTTCTTTGAAGTGACGTTTCTTTAGGATCCACCACAATGTAATCTTCATAATAGATCACACGTTCTAATGAACGAGTTGAAAGACCCAAGACATTACCAATTCTACTTGGCATGGTTTTGAAAAACCAAATGTGAGAGATAGGAACAGCTAACTCAATGTTACCCATTCTTTCACGACGCACTTTTGATTGAGTCACTTCCACACCACAACGGTCACAGATCACACCTTTGTGTTTGATTCGCTTGTATTTTCCGCAGTTACATTCCCAGTCTTTGGTGGGTCCAAAAATCTTTTCGCAAAACAGACCACCCTTTTCTGGTTTAAATGTACGGTAGTTAATTGTTTCTGGATTCTTCACTTCACCACGCGACCAACTACGGATCACATCTGGAGAAGCAATATGAATAGTAACGTTATCAAACTGGTTACCACCCACTTCTTTTAAAACATTTGAATTAAGGGTCTCTTCTTTAATAGACATTTAAAAGACCTCCTCTAAGATTCGTTATTGTCAGAAGCTTTATGAACGCGAACGTCCAAACCAAGACTCTGCATTTCTTTAATTAACACGTTGAATGATTCAGGTGTTCCCGCTTGTAAGGAGTTGTCTCCTTTAACAATCGACTCGTATATACGGGTTCTTCCTTGAACATCATCACTCTTAACTGTGAGCAACTCTTGCAGGGTGTGAGCCGCGCCATAAGCTTCTAAGGCCCAGACTTCCATTTCCCCAAATCGTTGACCACCATATTGAGCTTTACCTCCCAATGGTTGTTGTGTCACCAATGAGTATGGACCCACCGCACGGGCGTGGATCTTATCAGCAACCAAGTGAGACAGTTTCAACATGTATAAATGCCCAACAGTGACTTCTTGGTCAAACGCTTCTCCTGTTCGGCCATCATAAAGCTGTGACTTACCACTGACTGGCAAATTAGCTTCAACAAGAAGCTCTTTAATTTTCTTTTCAGAAATACCATCAAACACAGGTGTCGCAAACTTCATACCTAAGACATGTGCGGCCCAGCCCAAATGAATTTCTAAGATCTGGCCCACGTTCATACGTGATGGCACCCCTAATGGGTTCAGAACCATTTGAACAGGTGTTCCATCTGGCAAGTAAGGCATATCTTCTTCTGGAAGAATTTTAGCGATCACACCTTTGTTACCGTGACGCCCAGCCATTTTATCTCCAACAGAAAGCTTTCTTTTGCTGGCGACATAAACTTTTACTTGTTTGATGACTCCTGGATCAAGTTCATCCCCTTTTTTCAATTTTTCAACATTGAGGTTTTGAACTGTTTCCACTTCTTCAACCGCATGTTCAAAATCCATAAAGATACGTTTGATTTTTGTGCGAAGAGCACTCTCTTCCATCTCAATATATTTAGGATCAATGGCTTCAAACTTTTCAACCATTCCCCCAGTAATCTTTTTATTTGCTTTGATAATCACCTCACCTGTTTTGCTGTTCACAATGTCAGATGAAGATGTTTTATCGAGTAACAAATCACTAATGAGGCCAGATTTTTCATCGATAGCCATTTGCATTTTTTCTTTGAACTCAGCATTAATTTCGCGCATGCGGCGACGTTCTTCGAGTTTATCACTCTCTGTTTTTGCTTTTTCTTTACGGGCAAAAACTTTAACGTCCATCACAATCCCTTCAGAACCTGAAGGAACAGTTAAAGAAGCATCGCGAACATCGGCAGCTTTTTCACCAAAGATCGCACGTAACAAGCGTTCTTCAGGAGAAAGTTCTGTTTCACTTTTAGGGGTGATCTTTCCGACCAAGATATCTCCAGGTTTGACTTCAGCACCAATACGGATCACACCGTCTTCACCTAAGTCTTTAAGAGCATCTTCCCCAACATTTGGAATATCTCGAGTGATTTCTTCACGACCTAATTTCGTGTCTCGAGCTCCAATTTCAAATTCATCAACGTGAATCGAAGTAAAGGCATCATCCTTCACTAACTTTTCACTAATCAAGATCGCATCCTCAAAGTTATAACCACCCCAAGACATAAACGCGACCAAGATATTACGGCCTAATGCCAACTCACCATTGTCAGTAGCAGGACCATCAGCCAACACTTGGCCTTTAGTGATTTTTTCTCCGGCTAAAACAATTGGACGTTGGTTAATAGAGGTACCTGAATTAGAACGAGAGTTCTTCTTTAAGAAATACTCACGTGTTTTATTTTTCTCTTTCACAATGATGCGGTTTGCATCTGAGGAAAGAACAGTACCTGTTTCATCAGCCACAACCATAATTCCAGAATCAATCGCTGCCCGTCGTTCCATTCCTGTTGCCACATATGGGGCTTGAGGCGTTAACAAAGGCACAGCTTGACGTTGCATGTTCGAACCCATCAAAGCACGGTTGGCATCATCATGCTCTAAGAACGGAATCAATCCTGCAGCCACACTCACAAGCTGCTTTGGGGAAATATCCATGTAGTGAATTTGCTCTTTAGAAACAAGCAAAAAGTCTCCACGGTAACGGACTGACACCTGAGGATCTGTAAAGTTTCCTTTATCATCAATAGCGGCATTAGCCTGAGCCACAATATATTTTTCTTCATCATCAGCAGTCAAATAATCGATCTGTTCTGTAACACGACCATTTTCAACTCGGCTATAAGGCGTTTCTAAAAATCCGAAATCATTCACTCGGGCATAGGTTGAAAGCGAAGCAATCAAACCAATGTTTGGTCCTTCAGGAGTTTCAATCGGACAGATACGGCCATAGTGACTAGGGTGCACATCCCGTACTTCAAAACCAGCACGTTCACGTGACAAACCACCCGGTCCAAGCGCACTCAAACGACGTTTGTGTGTGAGTTCAGATAAGGCATTGGTCTGATCCATAAACTGAGACAACTGACTGCGACCAAAAAAGTCACGAATGATACTAGAAAAACTTTTTGGGTTAACCAATTTGTGCGGTGACAACGTTTCAGCACTCATGTCATAAAGATTCATACGGTCTTTAATCAATTTTTCCATACGGGCTAATCCCACACGGCATTGTGCTTGTAACAACTCACCTACAGAACGAACACGTCGGTTACCCAAGTGATCAATATCATCAACTGTTCCCTCACCATTTAGCAAGTTAATGAGGTATCGAAGTGAATTAACAATATCCTCTTTAGCTAAAGTAGTGATGTCTAAATCTTTTTGGGAAAGTTCCAATCCTAGTTTTTGATGAATTTTGTAACGTCCCACACGACCCAAGTCATAACGCTTCACATCAAAGAAAAGGCGTTTGATCAATGCGCGTGCATTGGCAATTGTTGCTGGATCTCCAGGACGTAATTTTTTATAAATATCTTTTAAAGCTGATTCTTGGCTATCAGTGGTGTCTTTTTTAAGCATTTTTAGGATAGGATGCTCTTCATCGACAATTTTCAAGATAGAAATTTTCTTTAATTTCATCTCTTCAAATTTTTTCACCATTGCTTTTGTGATGGGCTGTGACACTTTACCCACAATCACTTCGGTTTCAGGCTCAATCACATCTTCGCCTAAAAGTTTTCCAACCAATTCAGAAGCATCTAACTTTTTAGAAATATTAATCTCTTCTCTTCCACCAAAAAGATCTAAGATTTCTTCGTTAGTGCCATAACCAAGTGCACGTAAAAATGTCGTAGCCAAAATCTTACGGCGACGTTTTTTACGGTCCACATAAATATAAATCAATCTGTTAGAATCAAACTGGGCTTCTAACCAAGATCCACGATAAGGGATCACACGGAAAGAAAAGATTTGAATTCCACGTGGATTGATTTCTTCTTCAAAGTAAATTCCAGGACTACGGTGCAACTGACTCACAATGACTCGTTCTGCACCATTAATAATAAACGTTCCTTCACGAGTCATGAGAGGAATGTTTCCAAAATAGACAGTCTCTTCTTTGACTGAATTATTTTCTTTCAAACGAAGTTGTACTTTTAAAGAAGCGGCATAAGTCAACCCACGTCGCTTACACTCTTCAATATTGTATTTAGGCACCCCAAAAGAATAGCCCGTATAATCTAAATGAATTGATTCATCGTAACTCAGCACAGGAAAGAGTTCTTTAAATACCGTTTGTAAACCGATATCTTTCCTGTTTTCAGGCGGTGTATTTGACTGCAAAAATTCATCAAAAGACTTGGTCTGTATTTCAATAAGATTCGGAAGAGGTAAAAGTTCTTTTACCTTACCAAAACTAATACGATCTTTTGTCTTGTCACTCATAGGATTCAACTCTCCTAAAACGTCTATGGTCAAATAAGAAAATGCGACACCTGTATCATCAGATACAGGTGCCATAAAGGAGAAAAAAGACTACTTTTGAATTATTTTAATTCAACGCTTGCGCCAGCAGCTTCTAACTTTTTCTGCATTTCTTCGGCTTCATCTTTAGTCACATTTTCTTTGACTGGCTTTGGAGCACCGTCTACCAAGTCTTTGGCTTCTTTCAAACCAAGTCCTGTGATAGTACGAACTTCTTTAATCACTTGGATTTTTTTGTCCCCGGCACCAACCAAGACAACATTAAAGGAATCTTTTTCCTCAGCGGCAGGAGCACCACCAGCGGCTGCAGCTACGGCTACAGGTGCTGCGGCAGACACACCAAATTTGTCTTCAAGAGCTTTTACAAGCTCAGCCAATTCGAGAACTGAAAGTTCTTCAACTGTTTTTAAAACCCCTTCCAATTTTGGATCGAGTTTCTTTTCTGCTGTTTTTTCTGCTGTTTCTGTCATTTTCTTCTCCTCTTTAACGGCTAACTTTTAAGATGCTTTTTCTTTTTGTTCTTTAATTTGATTCAATGCGCCAACTAAATTTCTAAGCAATGCTGACAACACGCCAACAAAGTTTGAAATAGGTGCATTTATCTGACCGACTAACTTAGCAATCAATTCTTCTCTAGAAGGAAGGCTTGCCAAATACTTTACTTGATCTTTTGAAAGTGGATTGTTATCTAAATAACCACCCGCAACTTGAAAGGCTTCAGCTTCTTTTTCAAATGCGACAAACGCTTTAGCTAAAGCAGCTGCATCACCGGATCCAAAAAGAACGCCGGTACTTCCTTTAAAATCAATTCCTAGATCTTCAATTTTTTCTTTTTCAGCGGCACGTTTTAAAAGCGTGTTTTTAACCACCATATAGTTTGATTCTTTTGAACGAGACAAACTTCTCAACCGGTCCATGGTTTGTGCATCCAAACCACTATATTGGGTAAAGATCATTGAACTTGACCCTTTAATCCGGTCCCGTATTTCTTCAACCATTAATCCTTTTTCGGGGCGCATCTCTAACCTCCTAAAGCGAAAACTCTTTTAAATCAAGCTTGATACCAGGGCCCATTGAAGAAGAAACAGAAAGATTTTTTAAATACTGTCCCTTCGATGAAATAGGCTTTGCTCTTAGCACAGCTTGAACCAACGTGTTGATATTGTCACTTAACTGATCTGCGCTAAATGAAACCTTACCCGCTTGCGCGTGCACATTAGCTGCTTTGTCCATTTTAAATTCCACACGACCGGCTTGAACATCTTTCACAGTCTTAGCCACATCTTTAGTGACTGTTCCAGCTTTTGGAGAAGGCATCAAACCTTTTGGCCCAAGTACTTTTCCTAGCTTTCCAACTTCACGCATGGTTTCTGGTGTGGCAATAACTACATCAAAATCAACCCAACCTTTACCCACTTTATCGAGCAAGTCTTCAAAACCAACAAAGTCTGCGCCTGCTTCTGTTGCTGCTTTAGCATCAGCTTCTTTAGCAAAAACCACAATCTTAACTGTTTTACCGGTTCCATGTGGCAAGCTAACTGTTCCACGCACCATTTGCTCAGATTGTTTCGCGTCCACACCCAAACTAAAAGCAATGTCTACAGAAGCATCAAACTTTACAGGACCCTCTTGTTTGATCAACTCAACAGCTTCTTTGAGTTTGAAAATTTTATCAGGATCTACTTTTTTACTGTTTTCACTAAAACGTTTACTAGCTTTCATTATTCAACCTCAATTCCCATACTGCGTGCCGTTCCTGCAATAATACGAGCGGCAGATTCTTCAGAGTCAGCATTTAAGTCTTTCATCTTTTGTTTCGCAATATCTTTAACTTGATCTAAAGTTACTTTACCCACCTTAGTTTTGTTTGGCTCTGCAGAACCTTTTGCCAAACCAGCGGCTCTCTTTAAAAGAACAGCTGCCGGAGGAGACTTTGTAATAAATGTAAATGATTTATCCTGATAAACATCGATCACAACAGGAATCACTAAACCTGCTTTATCTTGAGTTTTTGCATTAAACTGTTTGCAAAACTCCATGATGTTCACACCATGTTGACCCAAAGAAGGACCAATAGGGGGTGCAGGATTTGCCTGGCCTGCTGGCACCTGTAATTTAATTTGACCTACTACTTTTTTAGCCATTGAACTAGCTCCTTACTCTATTTTCTCTACCAATAGATCATATTTGTTGCTGAGCAAGACGGAGTTGACTTTTAAAATCGAGATGTATAGTTAAATACATCGAGGTTTTAAAAGTCAGCTCCAACGCCGCTCAGCGGCAAATATGATTTATTGGCGTTCTACTTGCCAGTATTCTAATTCAACTGGTGTGGCACGACCAAAAATCGAAACCATCACTTTTAATTTTCCCTTTTCAGGATTCACATCATCAATCATTCCTGTAAAGTTTACAAATGGACCATCATTAACTTTAACGGTCTCACCTTTATCAAAAAGAACTTTTGGTTTTACTTTTTCTTTCTTGTCTTCAATTTGAGAAAGAATTTCATCAACTTCTTTTTGCATTAAAGCAACAGGCTTACCTGAACCCACAAATCCAATCACACCTGGAGTTGTTTTAATGAAGTACCAAACTTCATCTGTTAAGCTCATTTCAACCAACACATAACCAGGAAAAAACTTCCGTTTTGTGATGGTCTTTTTACCTGCTTTAACTTCCGACACATTTTCAGTCGGGATCAAAATTTGAGAAATAAAGTCATTCATCTCGTCCGTTTTAATCTTGGACTCTAATGTGTTTTTGACCTTTTGCTCTAGTCCTGAAAGAGTATGGACCACGTACCAGTTTTTAATTATTTCTTCGCTCATCGGTTTAGCACCCATTCCACTACTCTAGATAACAGAAAGTCGACACAGCCAACAAAGACAGCCAACATAATCATCGTTACAATAACCACCACGGTCGAATCAACTAGTTCACGAATTCGATCGTAAAAAGGAAGTGTCTTTTCCTTTCGGATTGGCCACTCGCACTTTTTTAATTCAACGCCAACTTCTTTTAGGAATTGTGTTGATTTTTTAATCATTACTTAGTTTCCCGATGTAATGTATGCCCTTTACACTTCCGGCAAAACTTTTTACGTTCTAACCGTTCAGGCACCTGTTTCTTGTTTTTCTTTGAGTGATAATTTCTATCTTTACACTCTGTACAAGCTAGGGTAATTAACTCTTGCATGCTTTACTCCCTGAGGTCCAAAATTTGAAAACCTCTACAATATTTCTACTCAGTAACGTCGGAGATAGATCCAGCTCCAACAGTATGACCCCCTTCACGGATAGCAAAGCGTAAACCTTTTTCCATCGCGATTGGGCAGATCAAATCAATTGTTACACTTACGTTATCCCCTGGCATTACCATTTCAACACCTTCTGGTAATTGAACCACTCCCGTTACATCT